>VGZR01000004.1 GCA_016872515.1 SAR202 cluster bacterium | reverse complement strand
TGGCTTCCAATGTCAACCTCAGCATCTCGGAGACCTTCGCTAGGTCGGTGAACACGAACGCGACCGTTATCATCACCATCCTGGCGCTGCTGCTGTTCGGCGGGCCGACGATACGAGAGTTCCTGCTCGTGCTTCTCATCGGGGTGGCAGTGGGAACGTACAGTTCCATCGCCATCGCCGCCCAGTTCATCTTGGTCTGGGAGGAGCACGGGATGCTGTGGCCGCTCCGCCGCCGCAAGGCGCCGCAACCTGCCGCGCCTGGTGGGAAGGCTGCGGAGGCGGCTGCGAAGCCAGGGTAGGCCTCTCGCCCTTGCCACGCCGCACTGCTGGCCTCCTGGCTTTCTGCGGAGGCGCGCCTCGTCTATAATCCGACGCATGAAAGTCGGAGCTCATGTTTCCACTGCCGGGGGACTCCACACCGCCATAGACCGCGCCCAGGAGATGGGCGCGGAGACTATCCAGATCTTCGCGTCGTCGCCGAGGGCGTGGGCGTTCAAGCCGCCATCGGATGAGGTGGTGAAAGCCTTCCGCGAGAAGGCGGCGGCCAGCGGCATCGGTCCGACGTTCCTCCACGGCATCTACCTGGTGAACCTTGGTGGGCCAGCCCTGCTGGAGCAGTCGGTGGCGTCGCTTACGGCCCATCTCGGCGTGGCCTCGCGCATGGGCGCATCGGGCGTCATCTTCCACGCAGGCAGCCACAAAGGGGTTGGTTTCGATGGCGTGCTGCCCCAGGCGGTGGCTGCTATCACGAAGGTGCTGGTCGGCAGTCCGAAGGATGCCTGGCTCATCATCGAGAACAGCACGGGTATGGGCAACCACATCGGCGCGTCGTTCGAGGAGATCGGGCGCATCATCGTGGCGGTGGGCAGCGAGCGGGTGAAGGTGTGCCTCGACACGCAGCACTCGGTGGCCGCGGGGTACATGCTGCTCGACAAGGATGGCCTAGAGAAGGCGATGACAGAGTTCGACCGGCATATCGGCCTGGAGCGGCTGGTGGCGGTGCACGCGAACGACTCGAAGGTGCCGCCCGGCTCCGGGGTGGACCGGCACGAGAACATCGGCGACGGCTCCATCGGCGAGGAGGGGTTTCTGCGCATCATGTCCCACGCCGCGTTCCGCGATGTGCCATTCCTCCTGGAGGTGCCTGGCATCGAGGGCGGCGGTCCGGACAAGGCGAATCTGGACCGGCTGAAGGCCATCCGCGCGAAGGCGATGGCAGGCAAAGGCTCGAAGAAGGGCAAATAGCAGGTTGGCAGCAGGCGACGGTACCGTCCGGGCGGCGGTCTTGGGAGGGCAAGACGGCTTGGTGTCCAACTTCAGCTTGGTCATGGGCGTGGCGGGCGCCTCGACTAACCCCGACTTCGTGCTGCTAGCGGGGACCGCGGGCCTGTTGGCAGGGGCGTTCTCGATGGCTGCCGGAGAATACATCTCTGTTCGGTCCCAGCGCGACATCTACGAATCCCAGATACAGGCTGAACGCACGAAGCTGGCCGAGTCGGCGGGGAATGAAGAGCAGGAGTTGGTAAGGAGTTATGAGAAGAAAGGCCTGGCGCCAGTCGCTGCCGCGCACGTAGCCCACCATCTCATGTCGAATCCCGAACTTGCGCTAGACGCCATCGTCAGGGAGCGGCTCGGCCTGAGTCCGCGAAACCTCGGTTCGCCGTGGAACGCGGCTATCGTCTCGTTCCTGGCGTTCTGCGCCGGGGCCATCGTGCCCATCATCCCGTACATCGTGGCGAAGTCCGGCGGCGCGACGTTCGCTGTCAGTGCCGGCGTCAGCGGCGGTGCGTTGCTGGTGGTGGGCGGGTCGCTGGCCCTGTTCTCGGGGCGGAACGTGGCATGGGGCGCGCTGCGCATGCTCCTGGCGGGCGGCGCCGCCGCCGCCGTCACCTACGGCGTCGGCAGACTCATCGGCGTAGCGATCAACTAGACCAGTCTAGAGTTTGAAGACGGTCTGCACCTTGTTGCGGGGCTTCAACAGCTCCTTGAAGGCGCCCTGGATCTCCCCCAGCTCCAGGATGTGGGCCTCGGATACCAGCGGGTCAACGTTGACCTCGCCCGTGGACATGAGGTCGAGTGTGGTGCGGAAGTCTATCGGCTCCGCGCCGAAGGAGGCGAGGAACTCGACCTCGCGGCCCGCCCAGGCCACGGGACTCACCGGCGTGGGCTCCCAGGCTAGGGCGATGAGGACGACTTGGCCCTTGCGTCGGACGGCGGTGAGGGACTGCTCCAATGTGTTCGGCCCAGCGGCGCACTCGAAGATGACATCGGGGCCGACGCCCTCGGTGAGGGCTACCATGCGCCCGACGGCATCTTCCCTGAGTGGGTTGATGACCACGTCGGCGCCGAGGGCGGCGGCAGCCTTCGCGCGGGCCGGCGCCGGCTCGGAGACGATGACCTTTCGGGCGCCGGCGACCCGGGCAGCCTGCATGCACAGGAGCCCGATAGGGCCTGCGCCGACGATGGCGACGGAGTCGCCCAGGCGCAACTTGGACTTGCGACGGCGTGGACGCCGACGGCGGTCGGCTCGCAGAGGGCGGCGGCCAGGTCGGGGACGTTCTTCGGGATAGGCGTCGGCTCCCACTCCTCCATGACCATCTTCCCAGCATAGGCGCCCGTGCGTCCCCTGGCGAAGCCGGTCGCGCTGAAGTCGTAGCGGGGGTCGGAGGACCAGAACGGCCCCTTGCCCGGGGGCGGCGTGCCGCCGTAGCCGACGACGCGGTCGCCGGCCTTCCACCTGGTTACACCCTTGCCGACCTGTGCAACGACGCCGCTGAACTCGTGGCCGATGACCGAGCCGGGCGGCACCTTGTCGTACATGAAACCGTGGACATCGGTGCCGCAGACCGCGCTGTACTTGATGTCTATCTGGACCTGGCCCGGCCCTGGCTTGGGGTCGGGCAGGTCTTTGACCTGGAAGCGCTGCTTGCCTTGATAGACGGCTGCTTTCATGTGTGGCCTCCGTGAACCTGATTCTCTTATGTACGGGGCGAGAAATACTATCACCCTCACCCTATGACCCACCCTGGCGGGCCATAGGCCTCTCCCGCAAGGGGAGAGGAGGACTTGGGAAGCTACAGTTTGAAGACCGCCTGGACGCGGTTCCTGGGCTTCATCAGCTCCTCGAAGGTGGTCTGGATGCGATCGAGGGGCTGGATGCTGGCGTCGGTGACCAGCGGCTCCATGGTGATTTTGCGGGAGGCGATGAGGCCGAGGGTGGCTTTGAAGTCCTCGTCCTGCGCCCCCAAGGTGGTGACCAGTTCGACCTCGCGGCAGATCCAGTCCACCGTGAAGACGGAGACTGGCTCCCAAGCGAGGGCGATGAGCACGACGCGGCCGTTGCGCCGCACGCAGTCGAGGGCCTGCTGGAGGCTCTGCGGAGCAGCGGCGCAGTCGAAGGCGATGTGGGGGCCGTTGCCGTCGGTGAGGGCGACGATGCGTTGGACGGCGTCTTCCTTGGTGGGGTCTATGACGGCGTCGGCGCCGAGCTTGGCGGCCGCCGCTGCGCGGGCAGGCGACGGCTCTGAGACGATGACCTTGCCGGCGCCGGAAGCCTTGAGGACCTGAAGAGTGAAGAGGCCGATGGGCCCCGCGCCGAGGACGGCGACCGAGTCGCCGGTGCGGAGGCCCGACCTGCGGACGGCGCGGGCGGCGTTGGCGGCCGGCTCGCAAAGAGCGGCCTCGAGGTCGGAGACGTTGGCCGGGACGGGCAGCGGCTCCCACTCCTCCATGAGGAGCTTTTCGGCGTAGGCGCCGGGCTTGGAGACCTTCCACCCCTCTTTGCTGAAGGTGAAGCGGGGACTGAAGTAGGCCGGGTGGCCTCCGCCGGGCGGTGGCGTGCCGCCTCCGCCGACGACGCGGTCGCCGATCCTCCACCTGGTGACGCCCTTGCCCACGGCGGAGACGACGCCGGCGTACTCGTGGCCGAGGATGGTGCCGGGCGGGACGTTGTCGTACTGGAAGCCGTGGACGTCGGTGCCGCAGACGCCCGCGTAGGTGATGCGGACCTGTATCTGGCCGGGGCCGGGTTGCGGGTCGGGGACGTCCTTCACTTCGAACCGGTGCTTCCCCTGATAGATGGCAGCCTTCATAAGAAGATCCTCCCGCCCTGGCAGGGCGTTGTGATGGCCTGTGATGGCCCTGGATGCTATCCCTGGCATCAGCCGGTGTCAACGGCTTGCCCGATGGGGTTCCAAGGGCGTGCACCCATTTCCGCGAAACAAGCATCAGAATGGCAGGAAACTCGTACGGGAGCCGCGTCAGCCATGCGCGTCGCAGAAGGATGGTGTGCTAGACTCGCATCATGGACAACATGACTACGGGGCCCATCGGCGAGGTGGCGCCGACAGTAGTGAGCTTCAGTGGCTACCTGCCTGACGCGCGGATGGCGGTGGACACGGTGGCGCCGGCCATCCTGGAGGTGGCGAAGGCGGAGAAGGCGCACGCGGCGCTGCTGGTGCCTGCTTGACCGATCTACTGCCAGTCTGTCGGACTGGTTGTAAGGCTGCTGGAGTAGAAAGGCATCGCCACGACGCTGACGAGTTGGAGCGCTGGGAACACGCGGAACGCGACGCCGCCACGGGCGACGTTCACGCGGCTGAAGGGCGGCTCGACGCTGGGGCGGCCGCATGACGAGGCCCAGCAGCGGCGCATCCTGGAGGCGACGCTGGGGCTTCTGGCGAAGGACGCGCCACTGCCGTACATGAAGCTGGACGAGCACTGGCGGAACGATGGCGAGTGACGAAGAGGTCCTGATCGCGCTGAACAGCCTGGCCGAGGTGCAGGCCTGCGAGCGGTGTGGGACGCGCGTGCGCTTCGGCGACTTCGACTGCTCCCACTGCGGCGCCGACCTGGAGGAGGCGCAGCGGGCCTGGGCCGAGCGGCTGGTGGACCGGCTGAAGGGCGATGGCAGATGTCAACCGGCCAAAGGCTAGACTTCCTCAATCAAGCATGCGCGGCTTCATACAGCCGCCCATGAGCGATGGCAGAATGCTTTGTTGCCTTATTCGCTGTGTACTTAATAAAGCAATAAGG
Source organism: SAR202 cluster bacterium (assembly GCA_016872515.1). Lineage (GTDB taxonomy): Bacteria > Chloroflexota > Dehalococcoidia > Lucifugimonadales > VGZR01 > VGZR01. The sequence continues at coordinate 83,108 of VGZR01000004.1, read as the reverse complement.
CATTCTGTGGAAGCAGACAAAGAGAAATCATAGCCATGAGCAAAGGGGCAAACCTCCAAGACTTGCCAACAAAACAGTCATGGCTTCGTACAGCCATCCAAGGGCTAATTGGAAATGCTTTGTTGGTCTATCAAAGACTAGGCGAATCGAGCAATAAAGCATTTTGCGGTGGGGCGAGAAGCGGCTCTAGGGCATTGCCGGAGTCGTGCTGCTTACGTGTGCGTGCTCCACGAGGCTAGGGCGAGCGGCTGCTGGACCGGCTGAGGGGGAACGGGCAGTGGGATGCTTCGCTGCAGACAGCCCGCTAGGTTTGCCTCAACCCCTCCTCGGGGCCGTTGATTCCGCCACGACCTTGAATGCGCCAGGGGTAGCTTCGGTGCAGAGTTCCCTTAGCCTCCCGATACCTTTTTGAGCGTCAAGGTTGGCGCGCATCGCGCTAATGTCCTCCAGGCTGTGCCAAGGGCCGAAAGAGTAGAAGAGGCCCGTGTCTGCGATGCTCTGGATGAGGGTCCCTTGGCCTGCTGGTGGACGAGGCCACCGGGCAAATACATCGCCCAATGCCTTCCACGCCTGCACGAACGTGGCCTCCTGGCCTGGCCCGACCCGCCACACGCCTAACGTGTAGATACCCTCCGGCATGGGTTCCTCCTTGAGATATCCTACTGAGTCTTGTGCAGCAAACCTTGATCCACTTCCAGATAATCAATCCGTTGACCATGACGCCAGGCCGAGGCGGCGTGAACCAGCCCCCATGATGGCAAGGCCGTCTTCGGACTCGACCAGCAGCTCTTTCATGGCGCGCTGAAGCAGGCGGTCCTTCTCGGTGCCCGGCTGGACGTAGAGGCGGAAGCGCAGGTCGCGCAGGGCGTTGTCCCGGTCGTCGTAGTGCGGCGGCGGCACGCTTTCCAGCATCTCCAGGTCGGGATAGATGCCCATCTCCCAGAGGACCGCCATCAGTTCCTTGAGGGCGGGGAGCACGGCGCGCTGTTCGCGGTGGACGCGCTCCCAGAAGGGCGGGAGGTGGGACTGCGGGCCTTCCATGAACATCGGGAGAAGGACACGCTTCTTGGCGTGGGCCGCCAGCTTGCGGACGAAGGCGTCCACGTCCTCGACGGTGTAGAGGACGTGGGAGCAAAGGACGGCGTCGGCGGGCTTGACGGTGGCCGCCTCCCACGTCGAGGCAACGACGGTGACATTGCGGATGCCTTCTTTGCCCGCGCCGATGCGCAGCTCCTCCATCATGGACTCGGACGGCTCCACGACGGTGACACGGCGGCAGCGCAACGCTAGGGCCAGGGCGAGGCGGCCGGCGCCGCCGCCCACGTCGAGCAGGGTGGAGCCGGGCTGCAGCTCGCGGGCGAGCCGCTCGACCAGAGGGTCGTCGGTGCGGCGCGGGTCGGCGCGGAAGGCAGGGGCCAAGGGCTTCCAGAAGTCGTCTTGGGGCGGCATATCGGCCTGGGCGGCCTCCGACTGGGCATGGTGACGGGACACTCGCTCCTTCCACGCTTGGAGGGCAGGGTTGGGCGAAGCCTGCTTGACGTGACCTGTTTTGTTCACGGGATTATCATTTCACCTCGTATCGCATTCACACCGTCCACACATTTATAGCTGAAAATGGGTGTAATCACCATTGCGGTCTAGACTGCGGCACGGACGGCTGGTCCGGATACGGGCATAGGCATTAGGGCACTAGGAGGTAAGAGCGATGTTCACAAAAGTGCTGGTCCCGCTGGATGGGACGGAGGTGTCTGCGAACATCCTGCCGTACGTGTCGCGGCTGGCGAAGGGGCTGAACATGCCCGTCGTGCTGCTGACGGTCATCAACCCGGAGACGCTGGAGCAGCTGCCGCAGATGGGCGCCCGCGCGCCGATGGCGGAGACGCTCGCGGGCATCGGCAGGCAGCCGTCGAGAACAGGGGGCACCGTCACCGCGCGGACTGGGGTTGAGGGGCCGTACGCCTCCCAGGTCTTCGAGCGGGCGGAGTTCGAGGTGAAGCGCGCCCTGGGCGATGCGGCATCGAAGCTCAAGGCCGACGGGGTCGCGGCCGAGGTGGCCGTCACCCTTGGCAACGCCGCCGGGCAGATCATGGGCATGACGGCCAGGCACAAGTGCGACCTCGTCGCGATGTCCACGCACGGGCGGAACGCGCTGGCCCGCGGGATGCTGGGCAGCGTGACCGACAAGGTCATCCGTAGCTCGCCGGTGCCTGTCCTGGCCATCGCGCCCGAGCGCGCGGCGAAGTATGCGGACAAGGGCCAGCCGATGACCAGGGTCATGGCGCCGCTGGACGGGTCGCCCTTCGCCGAGACGGCGCTGTCCTACGTCAAGCTATTGGCGAAGCGGCTCGGCATGGGGGTCACGCTGGTGCGGGTGATGGACATTGGCGGGTTGTACACTGGGTTCTGGGACGATGCGCGGTTCTACGAGATCGGGATACAGCTCAGGAAAGAGGCCGAGGAGTACCTGAAGGGCCAGTCCCAGAAGCTCACCGCCGAGGGATTGAAGGTGCAGTGGAAGGTGCTGAGCGGGAACCCCGGCTTCAGCCTGGTAGACCTGGCGCGTACGGAGCCGCAGGACTTGGTGGTGCTCACGACGCACGCGCGGGTCGGCCTGAGCCGGCTTATCCTGGGCAGCGTGACCGAGGCGTTGGTGCGGTCGTCGGGCGACCCTGTGCTGGTGGTCCCGTCGAAGGAAGAGGAGAAGTAAGTCGCTCCCCCCAAGAGTGCCAGACCCGCTCTTCCCTTCGACAGGCCAGGGCGAGCGGGTTTGGCGTTTCTGCGGAACTCTACACCGTCTTGCCCCGGCGGAGGGCACGCCCCGCGAGGACGCCTGTGTGCTTGCCGTGGTCCACGACGACCTTGCCGTTGACGATGACGTAGTCTATGCCCGTGGACGGTTGGTGGGGCTTATAGCGGGTGGAATGGGCCTCGATGTGCTCGACGTCGAAGACGACGATGTCGGCCTTCATGCCGTCCTTCAGGAGGCCGCGGTCGGGGATGCCGAGGCGCTGGGCGGGATAGGAAGTCATCTTGCGGATGGCCTCGGGCAGCGACATCTTGCGCTCGCGGCGGACGTGGCGGGCCAGGATGATGGGGAAGGTGCCGTACATCATCGGGTTGGGGAAGTCGCCTAGCAACAGCGCGTCGCTGCCGACCATCTGGAGCGGATGGACGACGAAGTCGGGCAGCGACTCCGGGTCGAGGTTGTCCACAGTCCATGAGATGCGCAGGTCTTCCTCGACGAGCAGGTCGCAGATGGTGTCCGCGATGCTCTGTTTCCGCATCTCGGCGATGTCGGCGACCGAGCGGCCCTCGTACTTCTTGTTCTTGGCGCGCTTGAAGTACATGAGCCAGAGGCGGTCCCACTCGAAGCGGTTGTCTATCTCGTTGTTGATCCGCTTGCGCGTTTCGGGCGACGTGAGCCGCTCGATAAGCTTTTTGGGGCCGCCCTCCTGTGCCCAGTGGGGCAGGAAGACGATGAGCCGGGTGGCGCCGTACTGGTAGGGGAAGCAGTCGAAGGTCACGTCCATGCCCTCGTCGCGCGACGACTCGACCAGGTCGAGGTGGGCCTGGGAGCTCTTGAGTTTCCAGTTGCCCAGCAGGTGGGTGATGTGGATGGGCGAGCCGCTGCGCTTGCCGATGTCGATGGCCTCGCGGAAGGGGTCGAGGTGCTGGTCGCCGAGAAGGTAGCGGACGTGGGTGTGGTAGAAGCCGCCCAGTTTGGTAAGCTCCTTGGACAGCTCAACCAGTTCGGCGGTGTCGGCGTAGGCGCCGGGTGGGTAGTCGAGGCCCGTGGACATGCCGACGGCGCCCTCCTCCATCGCCTCGCGGAGCAGCGCCTTCTGGGTGTCCATCTGCTTGCGGGTGGGCTTTCGGTTGTCCCAACCCATAGCGTTGATGCGGATGGGTGAGTTGCCGACGATATAGGCCATGTTGACGGCAATCTTCCGGTCGTAGGTGTCCATGTACTCGGCGACAGTCGACCAGGAGGCCTCGATATCAGGCCAGCCCTCCAGGCCGGAGTTCATCTGGATGAACCAGTCCAGGTCCTGCTGCTTGCGGAAGGGCGCGTAGGAGTTGCCGTCTATGCCGTAAAGCTCGGTGGTGACGCCCTGGTGGACCTTGGCGTAGTGGAGCGGGTCGGCCAGGATCATGAGCGCCGAGTGGGCGTGGACGTCGATGAAGCCGGGGCAGACCACGCGGCCTGTGGCGTCCAGGACGCGCCGAGCCTTGAGGCCGGAGACATCGCCCCTGTGGATGGAGACAGTGTCGCCCTCGACGCCTACGGCGGCGTGGATGCCGGGATTGGCCGCGCCATCGAGAACCATTCCGCCTTTGATGAGTAAATCCAACATCGGACTCCTCCTCGTCACTTAATGTCTCAATCTCCGAATTGTGAGATGTCCACGGCCCCGTGCCTGCTTGGGCATGATCCCCTTCTCCACAACGACCCGCCAGACCTGCGAGTCATTCGGAACAATGGGCTCCAATACTCGCATGGCCTTGGTCTTGGTTCCTCCAACACGCCCTTGTAGTGCGTCCAGGCAATCCTTCAACCGATTGTCCACGTCGTGGATTTCGGCGGACCGCTCGTCGGTGAAGTACAGCCGGAGAGTCACTTCAAGCTTGTCATCATCCCGGTACTTGACGGACGTAGTGTTCTGAACCTCTACCACGGCTCGGTGAATCGCCTCGCGCAACTTGTTACGGGGATTGCTGTACTCAGGGATTCGGATTTCGAGTTTCAGTGGCCGCTTCGGCATGGTGCATCCTCTGTCTCGACATACTAGCCCTTCACCCTCGAACCCACCTTGTCCATGAACTGCTCGGCGCTGGCGATGAGGGCCTTCACGCTGTTGCCTGGGTAGAGGAAAAAGACGTTGTCCACGCCGGCGTCTTGGAAGGCCCTGATGTCGCCGGCGACCTGGGCGGGTGTGCCGGTGAAGTTCTTGCGCTTGCCGCCCTGCCGGATCGCAACATGCTTGGGGTCGTACATCCCCGCGTGGTAGGTCACCTGGAAGCCCTTGAGGCTACGGCCCACGGCCTTGGCGTGCTTACGCAGCTCCGTGAGGCACTCGCGCATCCTCGTGGGAGTCGTGATGGGGTAGGTCTGGTCGTAGCTGATCGGGTACCAGCCGTTGCCGAGCGTGGCGGCGCGGCGGATGGCGTAGGGGCTTTCGCCGCCGATCCAGATGGGCGGGTGCGGCTTCTGGACGGGCTTGGGCTCGAAGGCGATGTCGGAGAAGCGGACGTGCCTGCCCTTGAAGGAGGGCTTCTTGTCCGTCCACAGCTCCACGAAGGCGCGCAGGTACTCGTCGGTGACGGTGCCGCGCTGCTCGAAGGGCGGAGCGCCCACCGCTTCGAACTCCTCCTTCATCCAGCCGACGCCTGCGCCCAGGACGAGGCGGCCGTTGGAGAGGACGTCTATCGTGGCGAGGCTCTTGGCGGTGAAGACGGCGTCGCGGTAGGGGATGACGGTGACGGAAGTGAGCAGCTTGATGCGGCGGGTGTGTGCTGCGAGGAAGGTGAGAAGGGTGAGCTGCTCCAGGTAGTTGTCGGCGCCGGGGAGCTTGCGCTTGGCGTTGTACGGGTAGGGCGAGCGGATGGTCTTGGGGACGACGATGTGGTCGCTGACGTAGAGGTAGCCAAAGCCCATCGCCTCGCCCGCGCGGGCCAGCTCCGCCGCCGAGTCGGGGTTGGCCATCGGCCCTTGCGCCGGTATGTCGAAGCCGAACTGCACCGCTACTTCTCCAGGATGCCCTTAAGCGTTACCAGTTCTTTGGTGATCCGCTTGCGCATCATCATGCGGACCAGCGGCCACATGAGGATGAATATAAGCGTGGTCATGAAGCTGTCGGAGCCGGCGTAGATGGTGTTGATGCAGCGCGTCCCCTTGCCGGCCTCCTGGAGCTCGAACCATCCCTGGAAGGGGAAGGGTCCCTTCGTGGACTTCATGCTCATGCGGAACGGGGCGGCGACTTCTGTGACGACGTACTCGTAGTCGTAGGTCTTACCCTGATAGGTGTACTTGCTGCTGAACGCCGTGCCGGCCGCGAGAGGTCCCTGCGACGCCAGCTTCACGTCTGAGACGCCATCCACCCACTTCTCCATCGTCCGCAGGTCGGCGATGTAAGCCCAGACCTCTTTGAGCGGCTTGTTGATTTCGATGGTCGCAGACGCTTTCATTTCGGTCTCCTTGTCCAAGATGACGGCGCCCATTGTACTACTGACCTTTGGCCGTGGCATGGAGGCGCCTCAAAAGTCAGATGCAAGCCTTCTTGCACTGTCATTCCGGGATGACATGCCTGGGGTATTCTGACATCTTGAAGCGGGGCCTCTTGGCACGGGCCTGCTTCTTAAGCCATCTCCTGTGCCAGCCGCCTGATTCCCTCTACCGGATCGCCTCCCAAGTCCAAACTAACGACGCGATGCCCACGTTCCTGCAGAGCCTGGGCGTCGCCGCGGGCTTGGGCTTCGGCGAGGACGCGGAACCCGTACGGCTCGCCTGGGATAGGGATGTCTTCGCCCCAGCCGCCGGTTAGGACGAGGTGGAGTCCCTTGTTGGGGCCACCTTTGTGGAGCTGGCCGGTGGAGTGGAGGTAGCGCGGGCCGTACTCGGCGGTCGTGGCGATGCGGAGCTTGCGGGCGACGGCTGCGCGGAGGCTGGCCATCGCCTGGTCGCAGGCGGGCGATTCGGGGAGGCAAGCGAGGAGGGCGAGGTAGTCGCCGGGCCGCGCTGAGGCCAGGAGCGTGGGCAGGGAACCGGCGGGGACGGTGGGCAAGCGGCCTGTCTCTGTGTAGGCCTTGAGCAGGGCCTTGGTACGCGACTTGGCCGATTCGACGTCGGGCTGGTCGAAGGGCTGAACCCCGAGGACGGTGCCCGCGATGGCGGAAGCGAACTCCCATCGGTAGAACTCGGCGCCGAGGTCGCGGGGCAGGTCGCACTTCAGGGTGAGAACAGGGTGGCCGCTGGAGCGGAGGCGCTCGGCAAGGGCGTCCACATCTTGGGCGGCAGCAGTACCTTTGAGGTGGACGAAGGCGCGGTCGCCGCCGTACTGGGACGGGTCGAGGAGCGGCTCGCCGATGATGGGGACGATGCCCTTGCCGTCCTTACCCAGGCCCTCGGCGAGGAGCTGCTCGATAATGGGTATGAACGGCACGGCATCTGGAGATGCGAGCACGGTGAGCTTGTCGCGGCCCTGCTGTGCAAGCGTTGCGATGGCCGCGCCGAGGATAGCACCTGGGTTGGACGCAGCCGCGACTCCCGGGCCGCAGGCCTCGGCCATGCGGATAGCCCCATCCAACACGGCGCGGACGTCCGCGCCCGCCAGCGCCGCGGGCACGAGGCCGAAGTAGGTGAGGATGGAGTAGCGTCCGCCCACGTCGGACGGGTTCAGGAACACATAGCGGAACCGCTTTTCTCGGGCCTGCTCGGCAAGGGGCGTGCCCTCGTCCGTGATGGCGATGAAGTGGCCGCCAGCGGCCTGGCCGGAGCTGGTGGACTCCACCGAGGCCCAGAAATGCTTGAGAAGCGAGGCGGTCTCCAGGGTGTCCCCGGACTTGGATGCGGCGATGAAGAGCGTACGGGATGGGTCTATGGCGTCGGTGATGCGCCGTACCGTCGGCGGCAGGGTGGAGTCGAGGACGAGCAGGCTGGGAGAGCCGGGTGCAGGGCCGATGGCTTGGGCGATGGCCCTGGCTCCGAATACGCTGCCGCCCATGCCGAGAAGGACGACGTGGCGGAGGCTACTGTCGCGCACCTCGCGGACCAGCAGTTCGAGTTGGCCGACGCGGCGGCGCATCTCGACCGGCGCGGTGAGCCAGCCGAGGCGGTCGGCTAGCTCCGTTGGGTCTGGCTTCCAGACGGTGTGGTCGCCGCGCCAGATACGGGCGGCCACCTTGTCACCTTCGAGCCTGCGAAGAGCCGCGTCAACTTGCGACGAGACGTTGCCAAGGCTATCCACGGCTTGCCATGGAGAGGCCGATGCTAACCTCGCAGGAAGTCGGCGACGAGCTTGCTGACCTGCTGCCGCTGCTCAAGCTGGGGCACGTGCGCGGCCTTGTCTATCATCGCTATCTGGGACTTCTTGAGGCGGCTGGCGAACTCCTGGGCGTAGATGGGCGGCACCAGCCTATCGTGCTTTCCCCAGACGATGAGGGCAGGGGCGGTGATGCGGTGCATTCGACGGTTCAGGCCTTTGTCTGGGATGGGCCAGACGAAAGTGCCGGTGGTGGCTAGCGCCCAGGTCATCTTGATGATGGCGTCGTGCTTGGCATCGGTCTCGGTGGGCAAGGCGGTCATCTGCTTGGCCAACGGGCCTTCCGGCTCGTAGAAGACGAGCTTGTAGAGGTTCTCCGGCTTCATGCCCATCCAGTCTTGCACGGGATGGTCGTCCCGCCAGAGGCCGATGGGGCAGAGAAGGACGAGCTTGCTGACGCGGTCGGGATTCGTGGCGGCCAACTCGGCGGCCACCATGCCGCCGAAGGAGTGGCCGACGACGGCGGGGGAGCGCAGGCCGAGCTTGTCGAACAGCTCGTAGTAGTAGAGCACGAGGTCCCATAGGCCGCGGAGCTGGCGGACCGCGTCGGGGTCGCCGGCGGTGCCTGGATGGTAGGGCGCGTACACCGTGAACTTGGCGGCCAGGTCGTCGAGGAAGGGGTCCCAGGTCAGGCCGCCCGCGCCATGGAGGAAGACGACCGGCGGGCCGCTGCCGGCCAAGGCGACGTGGGTCTCGATCAAGTCGTTGAAGGCTTTAACCTTCAGCTCTTTCTGCGTAACGGTTGTGGCCATGCGTCCGCTCCTTCTCGTGTCTCTCCGGGGCTATCGCTTCGCTGCTACCGCAGGCTGCTTGAGCAGCTTCTTGGGCCACCAGTGGTTCTCCCAGCCCTCGTCGTCCCAGATGTCGTGGACCTTTGGGAGCACCTCTTTGGCGAAAAGGTTGATGTTCTTCTTGGTCAGCTCGTGGGACATGGAGCCGATGTGCAGCAGCACCATGAGGTTGCCGATGCGCAGCTTGCGGGTGGCCTCCTCGAGTTGGTCGGCCACAGACTGCGGGCTGCCGCCGATGACGAACTGGTTGTCCACGTAGTCCTTGTACTTCCAGTTCTTCCGCTCCTCGGCCAGCTTGTTGATGGCATCCAGCGTCGTCTTGGTGCTGCGGACGAGGCTCTTGTAGTCGATGTGGCCCGGGGCGAAGAAGAACCACGGGGCGATGTGGAGGGACTTGTCGTAGAAGTACTTGATGTGCTCGGCGTATTCCCGCTCGGCGCTGGCGTCGGTCTCAGAGACGACGACGAGCTGGAGGAAGCCGGTGCGGTAGGGGTTCCTGTCCTTGCCGAGCTGGTCCATACGCTCCCAAAAGCCGTCGAGGACCTTCTTAGCGAGGTTGTTGCCGAAGTAGCTCAGATAGCAGTAGCAGTAGTCGTGCTTGGCGGTGAAGTCCCAGGTGCTGAGGCTGCCGCTGCCTGGCACCCACACAGGCGGGTGCGGAGTCTGGATCGGCTTGGGCCAGGTGTTGACGTAGCGCAGCTGGGAGTACTTGCCGTTGAAGGAGAAGACGTCCTTGCGGGTCCATGCCTGGATGATAAGGTCGTGGGCCTCGCGGAACCGCTCGCGCTGTTCAAGGGGCGGGATGCCGAAGCAGAAGTTGATGTCCGGCGAGGAGCCGAGGGGCATGCCGGCGACCAGGCGGCCGCCGCTGATGCAGTCCAGCATCGCATACTCTTCGGCGACGCGCTGTGGCGGGTTGGTTGCGGGGAGGGTGGAGCCCATCTGAACGAGGGCGGCATTCTTCGTCTGGCGGGCGAGGACGGAGCCCATGAGGTTGGGAGACGGCATGAAGCCATAGGCGTTCTGATGGTGCTCGTTGACGCAGACGCCGTCCATGCCCATCTGGTCGGCGTATACGAGTTCGTCGAGCGTCCAGTTGTAGTACTGGCCCACCCGCCCGGCGTCCGCCAGTTCCGACCAGGGGAGGTCAACCCAGACCGAGTCGTACTTCTTCTCGAAGTCGGCGGGCAACTCACGGTGGGGCATCAAGTGGAACATCGAAATCTTCATCGGGTGCCTCCTTACTTTGCCTCTACTATGCCGCCAACGGCCTTGCGCTATGCCTTCGGTATCACGGGCAATAGGATGTGGGAGGGATGTGCGCGGTCATGGTACACCGTTTGGTTGGCGGTGCGCATCTCTGTCTCGTGACCGAACCTACCGCCGGTGTTGAGGTTGCGGTCGAAGCGGGGGAAGTTGCTGCTGGTGATTTCGACCCGGACCCTGTGGCCCTTCTGGAAGATGTTGCTGGTCGGCCATAGGTCTATGGTGAACTCGTAGGCCTGTCCTGGCGTGAGGAGTCTCTGTTTCGCGGTTGACTCGCGGTATCGGCCACGGATGATGCCGTCGCAGAGGTTGCGGGCATAGCCGTCGGGGTGGACGTCCACGAGCTTGGCGGTGAAGTCGGTGTCGCGGCAGTCGGTGGCGGCATGGAGCTTCACCACGACGGGGCCGGTGACCTCCATGTCCGAGGCCATCGGGTCGGAGGTGTACACGAGCACGTCGTTCCGGTGCTCGACGGAGCGCTGGTCGTAGGCGCCCCAGGCGACGATTTCGGGGTTGCAGCAGTTGCAGCCGCCTCGGGTCGGCACCGGGAAGGCGGGGTTGTAGGAGAACTTGTCGGGATGCTCCTGGCTGGGGGGTTTGATGGAGAGTGTGCCATCGCCCAGCAGAGAGTTAGCCGAGCCTTCGCTATGGAGGTAGTAGGGCGTGAACTTGGTACGGGCAAGGGGCCATTCACTCTCGTCACGCCATTCGTTCGTACCCATGACGAAAATGCGTAGTGGGGGCTCGTTGTCCACACCGTTCTTGACGCCTTTGAGCCATCGGTCCATCCAGCGCAGCTCCCACTGCATGAAGTCCACCATCGAGGCCTTGCCGAAGTCCACTTCCCCTGCGACGGTCATCGGGTTGACGCAGGCGGTATGGACCCATGGGCCGATGAGGAGTTTCTGGTTTCGCCGGGCTGCGGGAGTGCCGCCGCGCTTCTTAATGCCGTTGAGGAACTCGAAGAACCCGGCGGCGTAGAGGTCGTACCAACCGCCGATCTGGAAGGCGGGAACCTTGATGTCCTCAAACCGCTCCTCGATGGCCAAGCTTTTCCAGTAGCCGTCGTAGTCGGGGTGGTCCAGCCAGTCGTTGAACTGCGGCGCCGACTTGCCCGCGATCTTGGTAAGGTCCTTGAGCGGTAGGGTGGAGAAGAGCTGCTGCCATTGGTAACCGTCTATGCGCTGCATGGTCCGGCCCGTGGTGCGGAAGGACCAGGTGGCGTTGACGCCGAGGCCGAACGCGCCACCCTGGTAGTGGGGCGATTCGTGGAGTTGGTGGCCCATGACCCTGGGGACGATGGTCTTGAGATAGCGGCTGCCCATGACAGCGGCCTGCCATTGGACGTAGCCGACGTAGGAAGCGCCTGCCATGCCGACGTTGCCGTCGCACCAGGGCTGTTTGCCTATCCACTCGATGGTGTCATGGCCGTCGTTGAACTCACTCGTCCAGGGGTAGAACTCGCCCTGGGAGTCGTAGCGGCCTCGCACGTCCTCGGCGACCGCGACGTAGCCGTGCTGCGCGTAGAAGATGCAGCTTTCGACGATCCAGTCCATGAGGTTGTCGTAGGGGGTGCGGTACAGGATGACGGGGAGTGGGCCGGACTGGCCACGAGGAGCGTAGATGTCGGCGGAGAGCAGGACCCCGTCGCGCATGGGCACCTTGACGTCGTAGCGGACATCAACGCCTGCGGGCCGGAACACGTCAGCGGCCATCGTGCCTCCTCGTGCGAAGGGTCGAAAGTTGGCGGGATTATAACAGGGCAGGGCGAGAACCTGCACCCATATGAATCGCCCAGACGTCGGGTTGGCCTGTCAGGGAGAGAGCGGCCTGTTTCCAAGTGAGGTTGTACCAGGGCTAAGCGATCCTGGGCTGGCACAAGAGGGTAGCGAGCATGTATATTTAGCGGGAAACCTCGGCTAAGAGCACGGAGGGTTTGATTATGGACCTGCAAGGCATTTTCCAGCGTGGAGGCATGCTTCGGATGGCATTGGCCTTGCTCGCCGGCTTGGCGTCTGTTGCATATCTGGCCGCCTGTGGCGGGTCGCCTGCCGGATCGCAGTCCGGCGCGGAGCCGACCCAGCAGGCGTCGCAAGACCAGTCGGCGCGGCCCACCGCTACCACGGAGCGCGCACAGGCTCCGAGTGGGTCTCCCGGCACCTTCACGAAGGTGGGCGACCTGAAAGAGAGCCGCTCGGCACATACCGCGGTCGTGCTTCAGGACGGCAAGGTCTTCACGGCAGGCGGCAGGGGCGTGGCCTTCAACTTCGGGACAGGCAGGGTGCAGTCGGCGGAGTTCTACGACCCGGCGACAGGGGAGTGGACGCTCACCGACGAGATGAGCCGGGAGCGGAACTCCATCGCGCTGGCGGTGCTGCCGGATGGCAAGGTGCTGGTGGCGGGCGGCAGCGGCGGCGGCAGCGCGCAGTATGCGACGAATTCCGCCGAGGTGTGGGACCCGGCCACGGGGCGTTGGACTCCGACGGGCGACACGACCGTGCCCCGCGAAGAGGCGGCGACGGTGGTACTTAAGGATGGGCGGGTCCTGGTCATCGGCGGCATTGACGACACGTTTATCCCCCTGAAGTCGGTGGAGACCTACGACGTAGCCACGGGCAAGTGGACGCCGGTCGCCTCGATGGAGACCGCTCGCAACAACCACACGGCGACGCTGCTGCAGGACGGACGCGTGCTCGTGGTCGGCGGCGGGAAGCTGGACGGGCCGTGGACCAGCTCGGCAGAGGTGTACGACCCGGCCGCTGATACGTGGTCTTCGGCTGGGACGATGCCCAAGGGGCGCTCGTTCCACACGGCGACGTTGCTCAAGGACGGGCGCGTGCTCGTAGTAGGGGGCAAGGGCAAGCTCAGGACGGCGGAGGTCTGGGACCCCGCGACCAATACCTGGACGCCCGCTGGTGTGACACAGCAGCCGCGCTCCGAGCATGGGGCCGGGCTGTTGTCGGACGGCAGAGTCATCGTCATCGGCGGCATCGGCGGGCTCGCCTCGACGGAGATCTACGACCCGGCGACGAACTCGTGGTCGGGCGGCGCGAATATGGAAGGGCCACGATACCGATTCGGGACGGCGACGCTACAAGACGGACGCACCCTGGTGTTCGGCGGCACGGGCAAAGAGGGCGTACTTGCCACGACCGAGGTCTATTCCCCGTAGTGAGGGGGTATGAGCGGCATCGAGCGGTACGGTTGCTAGCTGTTCCTTGGTCTGGGCGATTACCACCGGCCAGAGCGGCTGCGGCCCAGCTGGACGAGCACATGGGGCCTTGAGGAGTGGCAGTGGCGGCTGGACAGGCTGAAGCGGCTGGGCGCTAACACGCTGTTTGTCTTCATGATGGGCAAGGAGCTCCCGTACCCCAGCAAGGCATGCCCTGACTGTGTGGAGAGGCGCCACCCCAACGTTCGGGAAGAGTTCTTTCAGGTGGAGGATGCCTTGCAGCCATAGCTTGATTGACAAGGCTGCGGGCCGAACAGGATATAATGGTATTTCTACGCTGCGCGAAGGGAACGGAGTCTAAGGGATGGCTGTAGTCCACGAAGGCATTTTGAAGGAGATGGTTCACGTCACCAAGCCCTTCGAAAAGAAGCACATCGAAGGTTTGTTCTCCAGCGGGGACATGCTGATGCAGTCCATCTCCCACGCGCTCATTACCGGCGACCAGCACTCCGTGGGTCAGATGACCAAAGAGGCGTTGGACAAAGGGTATACCGCCAACACCATCCTCGACGATGGGCTTATCGCTGGGATGGCCATTGTGGGCATCAAGTTCCGCGACAACATCATCTTCGTGCCGGAAGTGCTGGTGGCCGCGCGGGCGATGAAGGCCGGCATGGCGCACATTGAGCCCATCCTGTCGGCTTCTGGTGTCCCGCCTGCAGGCACGGTCATCATGGGCACCGTGAAGGGCGACCTGCACGACATCGGAAAGAACCTATGCATAATGATGCTCCGCGGCGCGGGGTTCATCGTCCACGACCTTGGAGTGGACACCAAGCCGGAGCAGTTCATCGAGGCGGTGGAGAAGCACAAGGCCCAGGTGGTCGGGATGTCGGCGCTGCTGACGACCACGATGCCGAACATGGGCAAGACGATACGGGCGTTCGAGGAGGCAGGGCTGCGCGAGCGAGTGAAGATGATGGTGGGCGGGGCATCGGTGACCCAAGAGTTCGCGGAGGACATGGGCGCCGACGGCTATGGCAAGGATGCCATCGCTTGCGTGGACTTGGCCAAGAAGTTCCTCGGAGTGGGCGACAAAGAGGCGCAGCCGGCCGGCTCGCGCTAGGCCTGCCCTGAGCCTGTCGAACGGGGGGGTAGCCCCTTGCGGTTCCTTCAGAGGTGGCCCAATTTCCTCGAACTGGTCTATCGGGCCACGTACTTTTCCCTTCGGCCCTTCCGCCGCTGGCTGAAGCCAGGCGGCCTCATGGAGCGGCTCTTCGTCCGGGTCGAGCGGCTGAGCAAGGGCCTCATCTTCGACTGCCGGATGTGCGGGCAGTGCATCCTCCATAGCACGGGGATGACCTGTCCTATGACTTGCCCCAAGAACCTGCGCAACGGGCCGTGCGGCGGCGTTCGGCCCGACGGCCACTGCGAGGTCGTGCCCGCGATGCCCTGCGTGTGGATGCAGGCGTGGGAGCGGTCAAAGCAGATGTCGATGTATGGGAAGGCTATCCTCCAGGTGCAGCCACCGCTGAACCGCAGCTTGCAGGGCACGTCGGCCTGGGTCAATGACCTGAACGGCGTGGCCCAGAAGACGCCGGCGGGCTGGGAGCAATGACATGCCCGTAAGCCCGATGAGGGGCGGGTCGCGGCTCGAGCGGGTGCTGCGGTCAGGGCGGTTCGCTGTGACGGCCGAACTGAACCCGCCAGACAGCGCCGACCCACAGTCGGTCTATGACCGTGCGCTAGTACTGTCGTCGGTCTGCGACGCCATCAACGCCACGGATGCGTCGGGGGCCAACGTCCACATGTCGAGCATGGGCGTCTGCGCGCTGCTAACGCGGGCTGGCTACGAGCCGGTGATGCAGATGTCGTGCCGCGACCGGAACCGCATCGCCATGCAAGGTGACCTGCTAGGCGCGGCGGCGATGGGTGTGAAGAACGTGCTGTGCCTGACGGGCGACGGAGTGCAGGCGGGCGACCAGCCGGAGGCAAGGCCGGTCTTCGACCTCGACTCCATCACCCTGCTGCGGACGCTACGCACCCTGCGGGACAAGGGGCGGTTCTTGAGCGGGAGGAAACTGGAGGAGCCGCCGAAGGTGTTTCTGGGCGCGGCGGAGAACCCATTCGCGCCGCCATACGACGTGCGGCCCAAGCGGTTGGGTAAGAAGGTCGAAGCGGGCGCGGACTTCATCCAGACCCAGTACTGCTTCGACGTGACGCGCCTGAAACAGTTCATGGCTGCAGCCTGCGACATGGGGCTGGATCAACAGGTGTTTGTCCTGGTGGGTGTCGGGCCGCTACGGTCCGCGAAGGCCGCCGAGTGGATGCGAGATAAGGTGCCGGGCGTGGTCATCCCAGATGTGGTGGTGGACCGGCTTAAGGGCGTGCCCAAGGAGCAGCAGGCGAAGGAAGGGAAGAGTATCTGCATCGAGATCATCCAGCAGGTGCAGGAGATACCGGGTGTCCGTGGGGTGCATGTGATGGCGTACCGACAGGAGGAGTTGGTGGCGGAGATCATCGAGGAGGCGGGCCTGCTGGCGCGACGTCAACGGGAGAGCATGGCGGCCCCAGATGTACCGCGAGTTGGAAGCGCTAGCCCCCGGCCCTAGCGTCGCGCGGCCTTTCCCGCGATACTAGACCTATGAGCCCCCTCATCCACGGCGCCAGCAAGCTCGAGCTGGTGGCTGGCAAAACCCTGTTCGATTACGCGGACGACCTGCGCGTCCGCGTGCCCACCTCCTGCAACCGCACCGGGACCTGCCACGAGTGCATCGTCGAGGTGCGCCGGGGCACGGAGGCGCTGTCGAAGCCGACAGAGGCAGAGAGGTTCCTGCGCGGGAACTACCGGCTGGCATGCCAGGTGGCAGTGGTGGACTCGGCGGCCGAGGTTGAGTTCGCCGTGCTGCGGCGCCAGCCGCGCATCCTGACCCACTCGGTACGGCGGAAGGCGCCGCTGGAGCCGACGGTGGCGCGGCGCGGTGACGGCGTTTATCGCGGCGACACGAGACTCGACCAGTACCGTGGGCGCGTCTTGGGGCTGGCGATAGACGCGGGCACGACGACGGTGGTGCTCAACCTAGCCGACTTGGAGACGGGTGAGCTGGTGTACACCGGCTCGTTCGAGAACCCGCAGCGGTTCGGCGGCAGCGACATCATGCACCGCATCGCCTACGACATGGGGCCGTTCCACGGCGAGCTGCGGAGCGTGATGCTGTCGTCCGTGAACTTCGAGATCGGCGATATGTGCCGCCGGATGGGCGTTCATCGGCGGATGATTTACGACGTCGTCGTGGTCGGCAATGCGACGATGCGGGACATCTTCTTCGGGCTGGACGTGTCCACTATCGGCGAGAAGCCGTACAAATCGGTCACGGAATTGGAGATGGAGCGCGGCCTGCGCGCCACGACGGCCCTGAACGTCAGCGCCAAGGAAACGGGTCTGCGGGTGTGTCCCGCCGCCAATGTGTACAGCCCGCCGCTCATCGGATGCCACGTGGGCGCCGACATCGCAGCGGACCTGCTGGCCGTGGGGATGGACGAGCAGGAAGAGGTCGTGATGCTGGTGGATGTGGGCACGAACACCGAGGTGGTCGTGGGGAACCGGCACCGGCTGATGGCGGCGTCGTGTCCGGCTGGGCCGGCCTTCGAGGGCGGTCATGTGACCTACGGGATGCCAGGGTACGACGGCGCGGTGGAGGCGGTGCGGCTCACGGACGGCAAGGTGGAGTACGAGACCATCGGTGGCAAGGCGCCGGAGGGCATCTGCGGCTCGGGGCTGGTGGATTTGCTGGCGGAACTTCGACGTACGGCCCGGATGGACGAACTGGGTGCCTTCGTCAATGGCGACAAGGAGTTCTCCTTCGTGCCGGAGCGGGGGATGTCGCTGTCGCGCGCGGATATCAGCGCGCTGGCGCAGGCCAAGTCGGCAAACTACTGCGGCCAGTACATCGTGCTGCGACGCTACGGGACGCCCGCCGAGGCGGTCAAACGGCTCTACCTCGCCGGTGGGTTCGCCAACTACATCAACGTGGACAACGCGATTGGCATCGGCTTCATCGCCAACATGCCGCAGGAGCGCATCGCGAAGGTCGGCAACGCCTCGCTGGAGGGCGCGACCATCATGTTGCTGTCGGGCAGGATGCGGCAGGTCGTTGAAGATTTGGTGCGGCGGGTAGAGCACGTGGAGCTGGAGACCACGCCCGACTTCTTCGACATCTTCGTCGAAGGGTGCCAGTTCAAGCCCATGCCCACGCTGTACCGCTAGGGTAGGGGCCTAGTCCTTCACCAACCGGCCGCCCCGGTCGTAGATGGCTTCAAGCTTGGGGCGGCCCTTGCTCAGGCCGGAGACGGTGGCCATGTTGGACGAGCGCGTGCTGAAGACCTGCGGCCGGAAGAAGTACACGGCGCTGTCGCCGGGGATGACTTTCTGGCCGCGTTCGGGCGACAGCCAGGTGTAGTAGTCCATTTTTACGTTGGGATCCTCGGCCTTGACTCGGTTCTCCATGATGGAGTCCGGGTTCGAGCCCACGAAGGCCTCGTGGATAGCCATTTCGGCGAAGGCCACGTCAGGGGCGAAGCCGCCGCCGAGCACGCAGGCGATTTCACCGGCGTAGTGGGAGACCTCGGAGACGTACACGACCGAAGGGACGCCCTCGTCGGGGCCGAAGAGCTGCTGCATCGCCATGCCCCAGAGGGCGCTGCCGGGCTCGGCGTCGGTGCCGCCGTGCTGCTTGACCACCTCCATGGACTTGCAGGACGAGGTGCCCGGGCAGTTTATGTGCTTGATTTCGATGCCCAACTCGTCATGAAGCCGTTGGGCGGCGGCCACGATAGTCTTGATGTTGGGGGCCGGCCCAAGCGAACAAGTCTCGTTGTCGTAGAGGACGCAGGGGAAGCCGGAGACACCGGCAATGCGGACGTTGGGCAGGTCCATCGCCCGCTTGGCGACGTCCATCATCTTTGCAATGGGGATGCCACCTTCCTGGGCGATGTAGGCCTTGTCGTTGGGGCCGATGGTTTTCAGCAGGATGTCCTGCTGTGCTCCAAGCCTTCGGGCGCCCTCGGAGACGAACTTCGCGCGCTCGTAGTCATAGACCGTCCAGATATCGGGCTTCATCTTGAGGACATTCTCAGTGGAGTGGCGTGGGATCTGAGAGAGGTGTCCGACATGGCCAATCTTGAAGCCTTTCTCATGGAGCATGTTGGCACACTGGATGTCCACGGCGACGGCCTTGTCTATGCCTTCCTGGGCGATGACCTTGAGCATGGAAGGGTTGCGGTTGATCTGCTTGGTCATCACATACAGGCGTAGGCCGAGCCGGTCGCCGCAAGCCTTGATCTTGCGAGCGTTCTGGCGGACGCCGTCGAGGTCCACCACGTAAGTATCGGGCGGGATGGCGCCGCCCTGATGGAGCTCGGCTGCAGCCTTGACGAGCTTGGGGTTCTGCTGAGAGATGATGTCCAGCATAGCGGTCTGGACGCTGCGCCCTGTTGGGCGTACAGCTTTCTTGGACGTTCCGGCGTAGATGTCCCTGGGCATGGTCACAACACTCCTGAGGGTGGTCTTGAATCGCCTAGAGTAGCCCTGTGTCCTTATGTAATCTTTCTTTGAACCAACGGACGAGGCCTCGTTGGTGGAACCTCACTCTATCAAGTTCGTGAGAGTTTCGTAAGAACCCCTTCGATAGAGTGAGAACCGGGTGAGTTGGAGGGTGCCGGGCGTGGCACGCGTCCCAGAGCCCTTGGGTTCTCCCCGAGTCTCACACGGTTCGCAAGCGGAAGCGCGGATAGGCTGGGCCAGCCGTTCCTGGGCAGGTGGGCCTTTCCAAGGGACGTCACGAAACACCATCGGTGAGGTTAAAAGCTAAGTGCGGCAGCGGCTCGAGGTCAACCCTGGTGCGAAGGCAGTCAATGCAGCCCCGAAACCCGGTAGGCCTGTCCGGTCAGGCGCGGGCCACGGAGACGGCAAGACAACTTTGTACAAGGCGGACGAGGCCAGGATTGCGGACTGGGCATCGAGCATCGCGTTCACACACTGCCGGGAACAGTCGGATGGCAAGTGCCCTCATCTGGCGACTCGCTCCCAAGGAGCCAGTCATGCTCATACTCAACGCGACCTAGCCGAGGCGAGGAAACTGATGGCCTCGCTCTGGAGCCACGGCATCGAACCCACAGCCACGGAGTTGGGGAAGCTGTCAAAGCTGCTGCAGGCGTTCGGTTGGGCGCCCCCAACGCGAGTGAGGGCCTTCAGCATCCAGTTCTTTCGTAGCTTTCGCGCTTCCTCGGGGGAGGTTAAGTGCTGCTTGACCGACCGCATAAAGGGCGGCGATTTCGACGGCTGTCAGCTCTCTCGGCACCATGAACGGCCCGATGGGGCCGCCGGCAAGCGTGCCATCCAACAGATACGACGGCCCTGACCCGACGTCGCCAAGCTGTGGGTCAGTCCAACAGGGGCGCGGCGGGCTTGGCAGCTTGGGTGGCCGCGCCGCTTTTGGCGAAGCGGGCGGGCAGCAGCGGCGGCAGCCACGCAGCTTGGGCGCCGGTGAGCATCAGGTCGGCGGCAGCACGGCCCATGGCAGGCGACAGGAGGATGCCCTTGCGTCCAGCGCCGGTGGCGACGAATACGCCCTCTTTGCCCGGCACGGGGCCGACGATGGGGAGGCCATCGGCGGAGAGGGGACGCAGGCATGCGGTCTGGTGGACGATCTCGGCCTCCATCAGCGGCGGGAAT
The DNA here is from genome assembly GCA_016872515.1 of SAR202 cluster bacterium. GTDB lineage: Bacteria > Chloroflexota > Dehalococcoidia > Lucifugimonadales > VGZR01 > VGZR01. Next base: position 63,107 of record VGZR01000004.1, on the reverse strand, counting down.
ATGGTGGCGAGGGTGGTGAGGATGCGGTCCCTGGCCTCGGGCGTGGGCCGCTCGTCGAAGCCCGCCTCCTCCTCGGTGGTGCCGGCCCACACCAGGCCGTCGGGCTTGGTGACGGCGTAGTTTCCGCGCCAGCCGAAGTAGGCGTTGAGGGGCTTGCCCTTGAGGCGCAGGCGGACGATCTGGCCCTTGAGGGGCCGCACGGGGATGTCCATGCCGAGCCACTTCCCGAAGGCGGACGTCCACGGCCCGGCCGCCAGGAGGAGTTTGTCGCAGGGGACAGCCTCGCGCCCCATCTCCACCGCAGCGATGCGCCCCTTGTCGAAGCGCAGGCCGGTGACCTCGCCGTGGCGGGCGGTGGCGCCCCCCTTCTCGGCGGCCTGGGCGAGGGCGAGGCAGTAGCGGTAGCTGTCCACCTCGGCGGCCCCCCCGATGCGCAGCGCGCCTAGCAGACCCGGCGCGAGGCGCGGCTCGGCCCGCAGCACGTCGCGCATGTCGAGCCATTCGGCGGGGAACCCCTCAGCTTTCAGCCAGGGCAGCAGGGCCATGAGGCGGGCGCGCTCATCGCCGTCGGCGGCCAGAGAGAGCACCTCGGCCTGGCGGTACTGGGTGTCCACGCCGGTTGCCTCGTGCAGCTCGCGGGCGAGCTGGGCGTGGAGACGCATCCCCTCTTGCGCGACGGGGTACACCGGGCCGGGGATGCCGTGGCCGCTGAAGGGGTTGAGGCCGCCAAAGGCGAAGCCGGAGGCGTGGGCGCCGATGGCGTCGCGCTCGATGATGAGCGGCTTGACGCCCTTCTTGGTCAGCTCGTAGGCAGCGGCGACGCCCGCTGCCCCGGCCCCGACGATGACGATATCTGGCATAGGGCTCCTCGCTACTAGGCTGATGCGGCAGCCCGTTCGAACTCGGACTTTAGCACATCCACCTTCGCTGGGTCGTCCTTCAGCAGCGCCCACTCCCAGACGTTGATGCCCGGGCTCGGCGGCTTCAAGGCTGCTTCGACGTGCCTGCGGAACGTCGCCGGGGCGATGGGTCCCTTGCGGAAGAAAGGGTTGACCTGGACGCAGGGTAGGACAGGGCGGCCTGCCGACCGGGCGTAGTCCACCGCGATGTCGTGTGTCCACTCCGGGCGGCGGCGCATCATGTGGAAGTAGCACATGGGGTGGAAGAAGTCCACCAGCGGGGCAAGCATCCCTATGTCTTGCCCGGCCACGACCCTGCGCGCTCCGTCGTACTCCTCGCTCGTCCACGGGACGCCGTGGATGGCGAGCCCGATGTTGGGCGCCACGGAACGTGCGGCCCCGGCGAGGCGGCTGACGGCGCGGGCGATGATGCCGCACCGCCACGCCGTCCACTCCTCGCGGCGAGATTCGAGCACCCAGGCAGCCTTCGCCCTGCGGTCGCGGGCCGCATGGGGAAAAGCGAAAGCGGGCAGGGCGCGCATGATGGCCAGGCAGTGGTCGCAGAAGCAGAACTTCTCGATGGCCTCCGGCGGATGGTCCGGCACGGTCTGCTCCCGCCGGACGTAGTAGCGGATGAAGTCGAGGCTGAGGCCGTCGGGCCGAAGGAACTCGATATCCAGATGGGTCTTCTCGATGCGGCGGTCCAGGTAGTCGTCGCGGGCGGGGCAGACGAGTTGGTAGAACTCCGAGTCGCGCCACCGGCTCACGCCACCGGCGGAGCCGAGGCTCAGCAGGGTAGGGTCGGCGGCCAGGGCCTTCGGGTCGCGAAAGACGGTGGCGATGAGGTAGAACTGGAGCCCCGCCCTGGCGCACGCCTCGCGGAAGGCCGGGAGCTTCGGGCCGTACTCGTCGCCGCAGAAGACCGTGGTGACTCCCAGTCCCCTCATGCGGGCCGGCATGGACCTGGGGTCGTCATCGGGTAGGTACACCTTCATCCCGAACATGAGCGGCGGCATGGCGCGATTGTGCATCAGGCGGTGCCTTTACGAGACCTTCACGCGCGCTGGCTGCCGTTTCACGTGGATCACACCCTGTCCGAGCTACAGTGGAGGCACGTCGTGACCGGACGGAAGGGGGGTGATATCTATGAGAGTCACCATAAGGCCAACGACGCCCTTAGGCGCGTGGTCGGTGGGGCTGCTCGGCGCGGCCGCGTTGCTGTTCGCGCTGGTCCAGGGCCTGGTGGCCTCTGGCCAAGAGGGAGGGGAAACATTCGCGGATAATCTGGCGCTGTCGGTCCCGATACTCCTCTTCTTCGTCTGCGGCATCCTCGCTCTTCTGACGGGGGTTGTCGGCATCATCCGCAGCAATGAGCAGTCAGTCTTCGTATTCCTGGCTGCCCTCATCGGGCTGGTAGTCCTGGTATTCCTGATTGGCGAGCTTGCTGTCTGGGAATAGGCGGTGCCATCAACGATGTGCTCCAGCGGGGTTGCGGCTGGTGCGAACCGCTACCGCTGCCGCGCAGGCCCCGCTGTGCCCTTGGGTATGATGTCCTTGTCGAAGATGTCCAGCGGCAACGAAAGCGTGACGCAGTAGTTGGGCACGTCCGTGATGCCGCTGATGCGCAACTCGATGGGCGCTACGCTCAGAATCGTGTAGGCTTGCTCCCCTGAGTAGCCGAACTTGGTCAGGTAGTCCACAGCCTGGAGCAGCGCCTCGCGGGCCGCCATGGTGCAGTTGTTGTAGTCCTGGTGCTTGCCGTGGAAGCAGAAGCCGGTGAACGTGAGGTAGCGGTTGCCGAACTGTGGCTCGATAGGCCCTGGCCGGAACATGGGCATGCGGATGTTGTGCTTCTTCGCCGCGCCCTTCAGCAGGCCGACTTTCAGCCATGTCACGCCGTCCATTTCGATGGCGTTCCAGGTGGCCTCGCCGTCGCCCTCGGCGAAGTGCACGTCGCCGACCGACAGCAGCGCCCCTGGGACGAAGACCGGGAAATAGACCACCGACCCGCTGGAGAGGTTCTTGGTGTTCACGTTCCCGCCGTTCTCTCGGGGCGGAACCGTGCGGGCCGCCTCCTTGGCCATCGCCCTGTGCGCCGCGCCACTGACGTTCCGCAGCACGGCGGTCTCCGGCACAGGCCCGTAGGCTTGTCCCTTCTTGGCCAGCGGGGCCTAGCGTTCGTTCCACAGCCGCAGCAGTTCGGGGGAGGGCGCAACGCCCATGACGCCGGGGTGGGGCAGGGCAGGGATGCGCACGCCGGGGATGTGCCTGGACTCGGCATAGACGTTGCCGCGCATGTACCAGACCGACTTGAACGCCTTGGGGAAGACGTCCTTGAGGATGCCACCGATCTCGGGGATGACGCAGGAGTAGCCGATGCCGCTCAGGGGCGAGACCTCCAGCAGGTCCACCACCAGCAGGTCGCCGGGCTCGGCCTCGCGCACCTTCACCGGGCCGGCCAGCAGGTGGACGCGGCTTAGGTCCATCGTCTTGATGTCGTCCACGCCGTCGTTGTCCATGAGCTGGTAGTCGTCGTAGCCGGGGGTCTCCAGGATCACCTGCTCGCCCGGCTCCAGCTCCACCAGCGGCGGGATATCGGGATGCCAGCGGTTGTGGCCCTTGTCTCACTGCTCGGCCAGGGGCTTGCCTACCTGGCAGCGCACCCGTTTCACCCCCATGTCCCGGTCCTCGAACCGCGATACGCCGTATTTGGCGAATCCTGTCTTCGGCATGGCGGCACCTCTCATTGAAATGTGGTCTGCGTTGGCGGGCTTTGCGGAAACAGCGCAACCGTAGGTTGATGTGCTGGGTTTGTCAAGGCTGGCTGCCAGCCTTGCGCTAGAGTGGGGGCTTGACCCAGCCGCCGAACTCTTTTTCGACCCAGGCCACCGCCGCCAGTGCGGCGTCCTCCCTCCACGGCTTCGCCGCCACCTGCACCCCGATGGGCAGGCCCTCATCCGAAGTCCCGCACCGCACGACGGCGCTGGGCCAGCCGGCGAGGTTGAACGCGAAGGCGAAGGCGGGGGTGTAGTCTGACTTGAGGGTGAAGTTGTGGAGAGGGGCGGGAACGCCGTGCGCCGGGCTCACGACGGCGTCGTAGGGCTCGATGTACGAGAGCATCGCGCCGCGGAACCGGTCTATGTCCACAAGCAGCGCCCCGGTCTCGGCCCGCGACATCTTGGCGGCCCGCTGGATGTTGAGGATCATCTGCGTGAACGGATGGGGCCTTCCTGACCCCGTCTCCCGGAGCACCTGCCGCAGGCCCGCGCCGCCGTCCAGGGTCAGCAGCCCGAACCAGAGCTCTCCGGCGCGTTCGAACCCCTGGGGCCGCCGGGTCTGCTCGACCTTGCAGCCCGCGCCGCCGAGGGCCTTGGCCGCGCTCTCGACGGCGGAGGCGATGTCTTTGCGCGTCGTAGAGAGGCCGTTGTCCGTGAAGTAGGCCACCCGAAGCCCGCGCAGCTTCACGCTGCGGTAGTCGCCGAGCGGCATCGGCACCACGTGGGCGTCGCGCCAGTCGGGGCCGGAGATGATGCTCAAGGCGAGGGCCAGGTCTTCCACGTGCCGCGCCATTGGACCGATCTGGGTCGGCAGGGTGAACGCGCCGTCGTAGCGCGGCCAGTGTCCAGTCATAGGGACGCGGCCCGAAGTGGGGTAGATGCCAGCGATGCCGCAGTTGTGGGCCGGTATCCGGACGCTCCCGCCTGCGTCGGAGCCCAATCCGAGCGGCGAGCCGCCCGCCGCGATGATGGCGGCCTCGCCGCCGCTGCTTCCCCCTGGGGTGCGCGACAGGTCGTAGGGGTTGTTGGTGCGCCCATAGACCAGGTTGGCGCTCTCGCCCACGAGGCTGAACTCCGGCACATTGGTCTTCCCCAGCACGATGGCGCCGGCGGCCTTGAGGCGGGCGACGACGGTTGCGTCCTTCGACGGGACGTGGGAGGCCATGCCCTTCGTGCCGCCCGTGGTGATGATGCCCGCAGTCTCGATGGCGTCCTTGATGGTCACGGGGACGCCGTGGAGCGGGCCGGAGAGCTTGCCGCGCGAGAGGGCTTTGTCCGCGGCACGGGCTTCGGCCAGGGCCTCCTCCGCCCGCAGTTGGACGACGGCGTTGAGCTTTGGGTTCACCTGCTCGATGCGCCGCAGGTGGGCCTCCACCACCTCCACGGACGACGCCTTCTTCTCCCGGATGGCGCGGGCCAGCGACGAGGCCGACCGGTAGATGAGTTCGCCCATGCCTTTCGCCGCTAGCTCAGCTGCGTACGTGCTGCTGGTCGCCGCGCTCCAGCGCGGTCGTGATGGCCCGTACCAGTTCCCGGGCCGCGTCTGCCGACAGCTCGACCGCGACCCGCGCATCGAGCCCCAGCTCTGGGTTGACGAAGTCTATGTTCACCGCGTGGTCAAGCGGCGCGTGGAAGGGGTGGTCGTAGGACACGTTGGCCTGCCGCAGGGTGAACCACCCGTCCCGCCCCTTGCCGCTGCCCGACACCTTCGCCTTCTCGACGATCATCGTACACATCGTTTCTCTCCCTCTGCCGTTATCGGCCTACGACGCCTTGTCAAGGTGTTTTTCCAGGAACGTGAACAGCTTCTTCCAGCCGTCCATCGCCTGCTCCTGCCGGTACATCGGCCTGTCGTGGTAGAAGATGCCGTGACCTGCCTTGGGGTACATGTGGAACTCATAGTTCTTGCCGTGTTTCTTCAGCTCCTGCTCGTGCTTCTTCACCTGCTCCGGCGTCGGGCTGCTGTCCTCCTCGCCGAAGAGGCCCAGCAGCGGGCAGGAGAGGTCTTTGGTGTAGTCTATGGGCGCGATCGGCTGCTGTGGCGTCAGTTCCTGAGAGGACATCACCACGCGCCCGCCCCAGCAGTCCACGGCGGCATCGAACCCCTTCGCCCTGCACGCGGCCAGGAAGGCGTGTCGGCCACCTGAGCATGTGCCGAATACGGCGACCTTGCCGGTGGAGTAGGGGAGCGAACGCAGGTAGCGCATCGCGCCCGCCAGGTCGCCCACGACCTGGTCGTCGGAGGCGCCGCCGTCGGCCCGCACTTTCGCGGCCACGTCCTCGGGGACCCCGTGGCCGGCGCGGAAGTAAAGGTTAGGGGAGATTGCCAAATACCCGTGGTGAGCGAACCTGCGGGTTGTTTCCCTGTACCACTCGTCCCAGCCCGGCAGGTGGTGAGCGAGGACGACGCCGGGGAACGGCCCCTTGCCCAGGGGCCGCGCGAAGTAGGCGTTGATGACGTCCCCTTTGTGGCCGGGCATCGTGACCGTCTCGGACAGCATCCCTTCGTACATGTCGGTGCGGTACATGGCGGCCTCCGTGGCGCAGCGTTCGTGGCCACAAGCTTCCGCGAAACCGCGCCGGCCGTCAAGCGGCGGAGGGGACCGGGACGTAGCCGGACTCAGCTCGCCAGCAGTTCCTTGAGCGCGCGGTCTATGAACGCGGTGTCCACCGGGTTGCGTCCCGCGCCGCCGGCGGCATGGCCCCATATCGAGGGGATGACCCGCAGTTCGGCGTTGGGCATGTGGCGCACCTCGTTCTCGTTGTCGGCGACAGGGAAGTACTGGTCGGTCTGCGACGGCATGACGATGGCCTTCGCCTTGATGGCGCCCAGGGCCTTGTGGAAGTCGCCCCTGTACAGCTTGTTCGCGCTGATGTCGGCGTTCTGCCAGCTCCACGCCATCGCCAGGAGGTCGTTGGCGTCGTTCTGGAGAAACCGCTCTTCCCATGCCCGGACGAGGTAGTCCTCAAGGGAGGAGAACCCTAGCTTCAGGTCTATCTCCTCGCGGTAGAACGCCTGGGACGGCCCCCAGCCCGCATACACGCGGGCGCAGGCGCGCAGCCCCTTTTCCGGAGGCGTGTCGTACCAGCCGTCTTTCCACGCGCTGTCGGCTCGCAGCGCCGCCTTCACGCCTTCGAGGAAGACGAAGTTGTGGCGCGAGGTCTTCGCCGAGCCGCACCAGGGCATGATGCGCTCCACCATGCCGGGGAACAGCGCGCCCCAGTGGTAGGTCTGCTGCGCCCCCATCGAGAAGCCGCAGACCAGCGCGACGCGCTCCACGCCGAACTTCTCGGTCACGAGCCTGCGTTGGCACGTCACGTTGTCGAGGAGCGTGATGTTGGGGAAGCCGGCCTTGTTGAAGGGTTTCGGACTGCTGCTGGGGGACGAGGACAGCCCGTTGCCGAACATGTTGGGGACGACGATGAAGTACCTCTTGGGGTCGAGGGCGAGGCCGTCGCCTATGAGCAGCTCGTTGTCCTTGTGCGTGCCGCTGTAATGGGTGGGGAAGACGATGACGTTGTCCTTGCGGTGGTTCAACGTGCCGTAGGTCTTGTACACCAGCTTGGCGCCCTTCAACCCGGCCCCGGACTGCAGCTGAACATCGCCTAACTCGAATACGTTGTAGTCCGGCATCGAGGCTACCTCGTGACTGACAGGCTGTGGCAATAGGCCAGACAGTTAGAAAGCTGAAGCATGAGCGTAGATCCAAATCTGAGGTTCGACCTCAGCTAGTTTATACAGGAAATCTGAAGAGATTCCTGGTTTGTTCCACTCGAAGCTCGTCTTGTATCTCTCGGGAACCGCCCAAATTTCAACCTCGATAGAACTAGTGGTACTGGGAAACTTGCTTTTGTCAGCTACAAAGCATTCCTTTGAGCTGCGGTCAAGTGTTTTGAAGTCGTAGTCTAGCGAATCAATGGGGAAGAACTCCGTGCAAACGCCAATGGCGACACTCAAGTCGCGGAGAGGTGTACGGATGATGCCATTACCGCTAAGCACCTCTGCCTCGCCTCCCATTAGAACTACTGGTGCCTCTATCTGCTCCTCTTCTCTTCGTTCAAATCGGAAATGAGCTTCACCGCTATCATGCACGGAATAGTGCATCCCAAGGCAAGGCGGGACGCAGTAAATGTCGTAGCCACGTCGTTCAACCCTAAGAAGATAACAAAGGTGGGGACCGTCCTTTGTCAGGACGGAGGCCGATATCTTTTTGGGATTGGTCACACCAGACTGCAAACTTCGGTTATGGGCCTGGTGGGTTCTACCCTGAGCATACGCCTCGAGTTTTTCTTAGCGACAAGGTCAGCACGCTGCCCGCACAGGTTAACTGCGGACGAGGAGTCCGGCCCTCTCGCCTCGCGCTGGCATGACAGATACCGCCCCGTATGGATGCTATACTGGGGTGACCGCGCGCGGTGCTTCACCGAGCGCATGAGCAAGCCGTTGGGGGAGGCGAGGAGTGGTCGGAGGGCGTCTCGTCGGAGTCTTATTGCTGGGCCTGCTGTTGGCGGCCGCCTTCTTCTTTGGGCGGGCAGGGGAGTTGGGGGCGCAGCGGGTGGGCTTGCACGTCTCCGCCGAGCCAGGTGTTCAGTGCCTTCAAGGCTTCTGCATAGAGGTCAGTTCCGGGGGAAGGACCTCGTGGACAACCTTCTCGACGGACTTCCTGAGACAGACGGCGTTGGGCCTTGGCCTGGCGCTGGCGGCAGCGGGCGTAACGCAGGCGCTGCTCACCCCGACCGGCAGCCTGGGACGGTTGAGTTGGGCGGGTCTAGGACTCACCTGGCCCCGGTCTGCGAGGGCAGCTTTGCCGGCGCTGCTGCTGGCGGTGTTGTTGGCGGCGCCTATGTTGGGGGCGAACGGTGTGGTGCAGGGGGTCATCGGCGGGCTGGCGATCGCGGCGGTGGCCGCGGGGGCGTTCTGGGCGTGGCTGACCGAGGAAGGCGACGAGGCACGGCCGGGCGCGGCCAAGTGGCTGCGGGGCCTGGTTGTCAGCAGCCTCGGGTACGCGCTTGTGGCCGGGCTGCTGGTCGTGGCGGGAGTGTTTCTCGGCGCACTGGCTTCGTCTGAGGCGCTGCCCGAAAAGATTACCCCCTACCTGGGAAACAGCGCGGGCGGCGTGGCCGTCGGCACGGCGTTGGGGCTGGCCGTGGGGGCGTGGCCCCTGGCAGCCGTGCCCCTCGTGGTGGTCGTCGTAGTGTTGGGCGGGGGCGTTGCCCCGGCAACGGCGCTGCTGGCGGTGGCGGCGGTGTCCGGCCCGCTGGTGTACTCCTGGGGAGGCGAGCGGCGACCGTTGCCTAAGGCCGCATCCCGGGCATGGGTCGTGGGGGCCACCGGCGTCGCGTTGGGCCTGGCGGTATGGGGGCTTGCGGCGCTGACGCCAGAGAGGGAGCCGGCACCGACTGTGGCCGGTAGTGGGCTGGGGCCAAGTGGCGAGGCCGAGCAGGCCGCGTCGGAGGATGCTCGGGCGCTGTTCTCGCGGGTGAACTCGCGGCGTTCCACCGGCGATGGCGTAGGCAACGGGGAGTCGGGCGTGGCGGACGTGCCGTTCAGGGGGACGCCTGCGCGTATTGCTCCTGTGAGCCCATCCCCAAGCCCAACTCCAACGGAAGGCGACACGTGGCTATCGGAGCCAGTGGTGCCGTTCAGGGACGTGACGGCGCTGGTGCTCGACAGGCAGGGGCAGGCGCTGTGGAACGACCGGCCGGGCGTCGGCATCTTCGACTTCGACCGCGACGGCGACCTGGACTTCTATCTGACGCAACAGGGCGGCAAGCCGAACCTGCTTTACCGCAACAACGGCGATGGGACGTTCACCGACGTGGCGAAGGCGGCGGGCGTGGATGCGGTGGAGCAGCATAGCACCGGCGTGGCGGCATGTGACGTCAACAACGACGGCTATCAGGATCTGTACGTGGGTGGTTGGGCCGACCCGGAGCAGAAGCTGGACTTCCGCACGCCGTCCGCGTGGCCTGGGGCAAAAGACCTTTTGTTCCTCAACAACAAGGATGGGACGTTCCGCGATATCACCGGCTCGGCGCTGGGCGATGCGGCCAACATCCGTTCGGCGACGAGCATTGCGTGCGCCGACGTGGACAACGATGGGTGGGTGGATATCTTTGTCGGGAACCTGATGGCGCAGGCCTTTCGCGACTTCGGCTCAGCCAACCATCCGGGCCATTACAGCGTGCTCTACCGCAACAACGGCGACGGCACGTTTGCCGAGATCGCGGAGGAGGCGGGAGTGCGGGGGAGCGAGGTCGTGATGCGCGCGCCGGACGGGAGGGCCTACAAGTTCACGGACCCCGCCACGGGGAAGGAGTACGAAGGGTGGGACCCCACATTCGTGGACCAGGCCGGGAACGTCGTGGGTGAGCCGACCGGGCAGACGCACAGCGCGATGTTCTTCGACTACGACGACGATGGGGACGTGGACCTGTTCATCGCCAAGGACGGCGACCGGTTCCACGTGTACCGGAACGACTCGACGCCGGGGAGGATACGCTTCACGGACGTGGCGGCGGCGATGGGCCTCGACAAGGTGGGGGCGTGGATGGGGTTCGCCGTCGGGGACATAGACTCGGACGCCGACCTGGACGTGTTCGCGACCAACATGGGCTACCATCCATATCTGCGAGCGCCGATGCGGGGGCCGAGCGGGTCGTGCGAGTACCACATGCGCTTCCTGTGGGGGACCTGCGAGCACTTCCTGCTGCGCAACGACGGGGCAGTGGACCTGGCCGGCATCGGCACGGTCGGCGCGTTCCTCAACGTGGCCCCGTCCACGAGAGTGGTGCCCAGCCCCTACATGCCGCCGGACTCGCTCCGGCCCGAGTTGCTCCATCCGCTGGAACAGCTCCCCACGGGGCTGGCGGCCTACGACTTCGGCTATGGGACGACGTTCTTCGACCTCGAGAACGATGGCGACCAGGACCTTTACTGGCTGGGATCGGACATCGCCAGCGGCTCCGGGCCTGGCGGGGACGTGTTCCCTTCGGCAGGCCGCTTGCTACGGGGAGATGGGCGCGGGAACTTCCAGGATGTGACGGTGGAGGCGCAGGTGCTGGACATCGCCTACGCGCGGTACGACGGGCTGGACGATGAGTTGTTCCGCAAGAGGCCCGCTTCTCTTCGCATCAGCCCACGCTTCCACGAGAACGGGAAGGGCGTCGCGCACGGCGACCTGAACGGGGACGGCTACGCGGACCTCATCGCCACAAACGCCAGCGGCCCGGTGTGGGAGGGCCGCGAGTCCACGGTAACGCAGGTGCCTGGGCCGGTGTTCGTCTGGCTGAAGGGCGGCGGGCCGGGCCACTGGCTGACACTCCGGCTGGTGGGGCGGATGGCGATAGACGGGACGGGAAGCAATGCGGACGGCATCGGCGCTCGGGTGTATGTCGTCAGCGCGACCGGTGCGGGAGGAGCAGCATTGACGCAGGTGCAAGAGGTGCGGGCCGGGTCGAGCTACCTTTCGATGGACAGCATCGAGTTGGAGTTCGGGCTGGGCACGGCGGCGCAGGCGGACCAGGTCGTTATCTTCTGGCCGAGCGGACGCGTCCAGACACTGACGGATGTGCGTGCTGACCAAGTTCTTCACGTCGAAGAGCCGGAAGGATAGCTGGAGGCCCCGTACACGCCGGCCCGACATTTTCACTTGTCAACCCAGGTGCTATACTTGGATGGCCGCGCCCGGTGCTTCACCGAGCGCATGGACATGCCGTTGGGGGGACTTGAAGAGTGGCTGGAGGACGACTCGCTGGCATCGTGCTCCTGGGCGCGGTGCTGGCCGCTTTCTTCTTCTTCGGGCAGGCCGGAGAGCTAGAGGCACTGCGCGCGGAGCTGCACGCGCCCACGGAGCCGGAGGTAGAGTGTTTCCAAGGCTTCTGCGTGGAGATACCCGCCGGCGAACCGACCTCTTGGGCTGACTTCTCGACCAAGTACTTGCCGCGGCTGGCCGCCGGCTTGGTGCTGGCGCTGCTCGCCGCGGGAATCATCCGGACATTGCTCACTCCCGCCGTGAGCCTGGGCCAACCAGGCTGGATGAGGGCGGGCCTCACGCGGCCCCGCTCCTTGGAGTCGCTCGTACCGGTGGTCGTGGCGGCGGCGCTGCTTGCCACCACGATGCTAGGGGCGGGGAGGGTGGTGCAGGGGGTGGTCGGAGGGCTAGTGTTCGCTTTCGTGGCCGGGACAGCCCACCGGCTGGAGTTGGACGAGAGAAAGAGGAGCGAAGCCGGGCGCCCAGGCGTCGCCAAGTGGCTGCAGGCTACTGCGGCCAGCAGCATCGGGTATGTGGTTGTCGTTGGACTGCTAACGGTAGCTTCGGTGTTCCTCGGCGGGCTGGCGGCGTCGAAGGCCACGCCAGGCGATGTGACGGCTTATCTGGGGAGCAGCGGAGGCGGCGTGGCGGTCGGGGCGGCGTTAGGGCTGGCGCTGGGCGCATGGTCCTTGGCGGCCGCGCCGCTGGCGGTGCTTCTGGCGGTCCTGGGCGCGGGCGTTGCGCCGGTAGCCACCCTGCTGGCGGTGGCCCTGGCATCCGGCCCGATGGTGTATTGGAGGCGCCTTGTCACCTTCGCCCCAGCGCCGGCCGGGACAGCGCAACAACCTCTCAAACAAGCGGGAACCCGTACTTGGTCGGTCGTGGCATCAGTCTGGATGGTGGGAGCAGCGGGGGTTGCACTAGGCCTGGCGGTCTGGGGTCTTGCGGCGGTGGCAGGCGAGCCGGGACCCTCCGACCAGGCAGCGGCGACGTCCAGACTGGACGGCGCGGAGGTTGGGGGTGCCACAGAGACGGAACGTGAGGCTGCTGAACGCGGTCAATCGCTCTTCTCGCAGGGGGACGTAGGCGGCGCAGGCGGAGGTCAGAGGTTAAGGGAGGCGAGTGGGCAGGCTGTCTCGACGGACGCGGTCGTGCAGTTCCGCGGTGCGCCAGTGCGCTATGCGCCTTCCGACGGCGTTGGCGGGACACTTGGCCCGTCGGTGGGCGACGCGTGGCTTGCGGAGCCGGTGGTGCCGTTCAGGGACATGGCCGAAGAGGTGCTTGGCAGTGAGGCGCGGGGGCTGTGGAACGACCGGCCAGGGGTGGCCATCTTCGATTTCGACCGCGACGGCGACCTGGACTTCTACCTGACCCAGCGGGGCCGCCAACCGAACTACCTGTACCGCAACAACGGGGACGGGACCTTCACCGATGTGGCGAAGGCCGCGGGCGTGGACGCAGTGGAGCAGCAGAGCACGGGCGTGGTGGCCTGCGACGTCAACAACGACGGTTACCAGGATCTGTACGTGGGCGGATGGCAGGACCCCGACCAGAAGCTGGACTACCGCACGGAGTCAACGTGGCCGGGGTCGAAGGACCGCCTTTTCGTGAACGGTAAGGACGGGACGTTTCGCGACATCACCGATTCGGCGTTCGGCGACGCCGCCAATATCCGCGCGGCGACGACTGTGTCGTGCGCCGACGTGGACAACGATGGTTGGGTGGACATCTTCGTGGGGAACCTGCTGCCACAGTCGTTCCGCGACTTTGCCTCGGCGAACCATCCCGGCCACTACAGCGTGCTGTATCGCAACAACGGCGACCTGACCTTCACGGAGATCGCGGAGGAGGCGGGGGTGCGGGGGAGCCGGATCGTGATGCGGGCGCCCGACGGGAAGCCCTATATGTTCAAGGACCCCACGACTGGGGTGGAGTACGAGGGATGGGACCCGACGTTCGTTGACCAGGCGGGGAACGTCGTGGGAGACCCGACGGGGCAGACGCACAGCTCGGTGTTCTTTGACTACGACGACGATGGAGATGTTGACCTGTTCGTGGCCAAGGACGGTGACCGGTTCCATGTGTACAGGAACGACTCGACGCCGGGGAGGATACGCTTCACTGACGTGGCGAGGGCGATGGGGTTGGACCTGGTGGGGGCGTGGATGGGGTTCGCCGTCGGAGACATAGACTCGGACGCCGACCTGGACGTGTTCGTCACCGACTTCGGCTACCACTCGTACCTCAGGCCGCCGATGCGCGGGCCGAGTGGGTCATGCGAATACCAGATGCGATTCTTGTGGGGGACGTGCCAGCATCTCCTATTGCGCAACGACGGAGTGATAGACGTCGCCGGCTTCGGCACAGTCGGCAGGTTCCGCAACATCGCTCCGTCCACGAATGTGGAGCCCAGCCCGCACATGCCGCCGGACTCGCTGCGGCCCGAGCTGCTTCCCCAATTGGAGCAGCTGCCGACAGGGTTGGCGGCCTACGACTTCGGGTTCGGCACGACGTTCTTCGACATGGAGAACGACGGTGACCAGGACCTGTACTGGCTCGGTTCGGATATCGCCAGCGGCGAAGGCCCAGGCGGGGACGTGTTCCCCTCGGCGGGCCGGTTGATGCGCGGCGACGGGCGCGGAAATTTCCAGGACGTGACAGTGGAAGCTCGGGTGCTGGACATCGCCAATGTGAACTACGACGGCCTGTCCGATGAGTTGCTTGGGAAGAGACCGGCAGCCCTTCGCATCAGTCCGAAATTCCACGAGAACGGCAAGGGTGTGGCTCACGGCGACCTTAATGGCGATGGGTATGTGGACCTCATCGCTACCAACGGCAGCGGGCCGGTCTGGGAAAACAGCGGGGCCACAAAAGTGGTGCAGAAGCCTGGGCCCGTGTTCGTGTGGCTAAACGGCGGTGGCTCGAGCCACTGGCTGACGGTGCGGCTCGTTGGGCGGATGGGCATAGGCGGTACAGGGAGCAATGCGGACGGCATCGGCGCGCGGGTCTATGTCGTCAGTAGGACGGGCGCGGATGGCGCGGCGTTGACGCAGGTGCAAGAGGTGCACGCCGGGTCGAGCTACCTTTCGATGGACAGCCTCGATTTGGAGTTCGGATTGGGCCAGGCGGCCGAAGCCGACAAGATTGTCATCTTCTGGCCGAGTGGCCGCATACAAACGCTGACCAACGTGTCTGCCGGCCAGGTGCTGAGTATCGAGGAGCCGGCGGGCTAGCGCTCCATCCCGTGGTTCGCGTCGGCCCTTTTCCGATGCGCGGGCGTCTCCTGCGGGCCGCGGAGTTAGCGAAAGGGGTGTTCGATGCTCTCCCGGGCCTGGTAGGCGCGCTGGCCGTCCGTCCATAACGACTTGAGGTAGGTGATGACGGCGCGGATCTGCTCGGGACTCAGTTCGTCACGGAAGGGGAGCATCTCGCTGTCGGCGCCTGTCCTCTCGTCGGCGGGGAGTCCGTCGCGTACCGCTCGGTAAAGCTCCAGGTCGCTATGCATCCAGGTGTGGCCGGTGGAGTTATGCGGCGGCGCGCCGCGTGCGCCGTTGGGGTTGGGAACCTCCCAACCGAGCTGGCCTTCGCCCATGCCCCCGTGGCAGTCGGTGGCGCAGTTCTCTTGATAGAGGAACTTTCCTTCCGCCACTACTTGGGGGTCAAGGACTGGGGCTTGGAGTAGCCCATCGCCTAAGAACGCGCCCAGGAACCCAGCGCCGACGCCCACGCCTGCGGCGATCACCGCCGTCAGCAATGCCCATCGCCAGCGCCGCAATTAGGCCTTGTTCCCCATCACCATGCGGACCCGCTGGTTGTACGTGTCGGCGATGTAGATGCTACCGTCCTTGGCGAGGCAGATGCCATAAGGTCTGTCGAAGAGGGCCTTGGTCGGGTCACCGCCGTCGCCGGAGAACCCCGATGAGCCGCAGACCCCGGCTACGGTGTGGATGATGCCGTCAGCGCCCACCGAGCGGACGCAGTTGTTGTACGTGTCGGCGATGAGGAGCGTGCCATCCGGAGCGATTTCGACATCGTGCGGCCAGTAGAGCTGCGCGCTGGTGGCTGGGCCGCCGTCGCCGCCGAAGCCGCGCCCGCCGTTGCCCGCCACCGTCGTGATGATGCCGTTCGTGTCTATCTTGCGGATGCGGTTGTTGATGGTGTCAGCGAAATAGATGTTGCCCTGAGGGTCTATGGTCATGCCGCCGGCAGGCTGGGCCGACTGGCCGACCTGCTGGCCGATGCGGGCCTGGAGGGCCGGGCCGCCGTCGCCGCCGTAGGTCGCGTTGCAAGCCTTGTTCTTGTCGGCTTCCACCCAGCCGAACTTGTTGGTGCCGGGCAACATCATGGCCGGGGCGTCGGTCCTCTCCTCGCCCACCAGGCACTGGCCCGCGAAGCGGGTGATGACCCCGTTCGTGTCAATCTTACGGATGACCTGGTTGGCCTGGTCCATGATGTAGAGGTTCCAGTCCTTGTCGAAGACGATGGCCGCTGGCAGATCCAGGTCGGCCTTGTCAGCGGGCCCGCCGTCGCCGGTGTAGAAGCGTGTGCCCGTTCCGGCGATGTCCTCCAGCATACCCGTCGTGAGATCCACTCGCTTGATCTTCGAGTTGTGCCATGCCGAGAAGACCATACGGCCCTGCTGGTCGAAGATGATGCGCGTGGGATGGTTGATGGCCGACTCGATAGCGGGGCCCTCCGGACCGTCGCCTACCGCGTTGGACCCGGCCACGGTTTCCAATCTGCCGTTAGGGGTGAACAAGCGAATCCTGTGATTACTCCAGTCCAGAAGGTACAGCTTACCTTCGGGACTGATGGAAACGTCTATGGGCAGATAGAGGTCGGATTCGATCGCCGGGATGTCCTCGGCCGCGCGTCCTACCTTGCCTGTGCCGGCTACGGTGCAGACGGTTCCTGGGTCGCAGTCAACACTGCTGCTCTCGCCGCAGGCCGCCACCAGCAGCGTGGCCAAGGCCGCGACAGCGAGAAGGCCCATTCGTTGCCACTTTCTGGTCATGGGGAATCTCATCGCTCGCGCCCCTATGACGTCGCGCGCAGGATCCGGCTGTTGAAAGTGTCCACGATATACAGGTGACCTTCCTTGTCGAAGGCTATGCCTAGCGGGCGGTTCAGAAACCGCTGGCGCCCCTGGAGGCCCGGTCCCTCGCCTTTGCCATCCCACACCATGGCGATGGTGCCGGTGGTAAGGTCAATGGCCCGGATACAGTGGTTCTGCGTATCCGCGAAGTAGAGCCGGCCATCCGGGCCGAACTCTAGGTCGGTGACTGAACTGAGTTGTGCCTGAAGGGCTGGCTTGCCGTCTCCGGCGAAGCCTCTCTCGCCGGTACCCGCGATAGTCTCGATGACGTTGCGAGCAAAGTCCACCCTGCGGATGCGATAGTTCAGCCCGTCGGCGATGTACAGGTTGCCGTCAGGGCCGACGGCCAAGCTGCCCGATGGGGCTGGGTTCCCCCCTGTGTCAAAGTTGAGCTGTGCGAGTTCCGGTGCGCCGCCATCGCCGCTGAACCCTGCCTCGCCGGTGCCAACGATAGTGCTGACCGTGCCGTCTGGCGAAATCTTACGCACCCGCTGGTTGCGCTGGTCGAGGACGTAGAGGGTGCCGTCGCGGCCGAAGTCCAGGCTCTTTGGGAAGTCAAATCGGGCCTCGTTCCATGTTTCGCCGTCGCCCGCAAACTCCGGTCCCCGGCCTCCCATGGTGCGTACTAGCCCGGTGCGCGGATCGAACCGCCGGACCTTGTGGTTGTGCCAGACGGCCAGGTAGACATTGCCATCCGGGCCGAAGGTGATGTCCGTCGGGTGGTTCAGCTGGATAAGCCTCCGGTCGATTCCAGGCTCCGAAAAGTCATCACCCTCCAACGGCCCGTCACCAGCGAAAAAGCCTATCTCGGTCACGAGGGTTCCGTCCGGATTGACCCTCCGGATGAGGTTGTTGTTCCAGTCCACCACCCAGGCGGTACCGTCTGGTCCGAATGCCAGGTCAATCGGCCAGTAGAAGCGGCTCTCCGTCTTCGGCAAGCCGTCTTCGTCCAAGCCAGCGACGCCCGTTCCGGCCCAAACACATGAACTCCCCGGCTCATCGCTGCACTTGGTCGCGGAGTCCCCGCCGCAGGCGGCGAGCAACCCGATGGACAGCAGCAGGGTCACTAGCGCGAGCCAGGACTTTCTCATCGAAGCACTACGCAAGCCTCGGCCCCCTAATGTCCTTGGCGTCCCCCATCGCGCGTCTCGTGATTCGCAGCCCCAGGCCAGCAAGGCGGGGCGTACTATGTTAGTCGTGTCCAAACAGATACAGAGTAGATTCGAGAATATCCGAGCGGCCTAGGACTGTCAAGCTATGGGGCTTTGTGAATCATCACGCCGTCCACGAGTGGCGGGGCGAGCACCTGGCCACCTACGGCCCAGACCCCACCATCCGAGTCAACCCATACACTGTGGAATGCCTCAATCATCTTGATGCCGGTATCTACTTTCTCCCAAGCTGTGCCGTTGCGACGGAGCACCGCCCCTTCAGCGCCCGCTGCATAGCCGAACCCGCCGCCCGACAGGTAAACGCCGACCATGTGAGGCGTACCCGGGGGAGTCACGTCCTTCCAGCCGGAGCCATCGTTCTCGACGATGACGCCGCTGCCAAAGCCGCCCACGGCGGTGAACCGCTGCCCGTCGCTGTGGACCGTGAACAGGTTGCGCGTCGTGCCGGACGGCGCCTGCTGAAACTTCGTGCCGTCGTAGTGGATGGCGATGCCGCCGGTGCCGATGATCCAGACATCGTTGGCGCCGCGTCCAAACAGCTTGAATATAGAGTAGGAGTCTGCCAGGCCTGCGGGTAAGCCCTCTGGGACCCGCCATTCCGTTCCGTCGTACCTCCACACGAAACCACCCGTTGTAGCGTTGCCGCCCACGGCCCACAGGTTATCGGGCGCAATGCCCCAGATTCCGAACACGGTGTCGGTGCCAGGGGTCTCCATCTTCTGGAACTCGCCGTTCTCGTACCTGAGGATCATTCCGTTGGTGCCGCCCATGAACACCTGGCCGTCTTTGAAGCCGAACGCCCACCAGAGGTCGCCCGAAAAGCCGGTGGTCATCCTCTTCCAGTGCGTGCCATCGAAGTGGAGCACGGTGGTGCCAAGGCCGCTGCCTGCGTCGGCTCCGACAGCCCAGATGTCGGTCGCGCTGGTGCCCCACACCGAGGCCAAGGCGCCGGGTAGCTTGGAGAAGACCAGTTCCCACTCCTCAGCCTGTTCGGGCTGTGCTGTGGGTGTCGCTTGGGCGGCACTGCCTCCGCCGCAGGCCGCAGCGGCCACCAGCAGCAGAAGCGCCGGAACGGCTATGAGCCTCAAGGCAGACCCGTTGCGTGCTCTTTTCATCATCTTTCCCACCGTGACATTGGGTTCCCTGGACCTTCACTACAAGAAGCAGCGGATATGGTGTTCCTTAGTACACACCGCTGATGAGGCTTACGGATGGTGGAGCTGAGGGGATTCGAACCCCTGACTTCCTCCTTGCAAAGGAGGCGCTCTCCCAACTGAGCTACAGCCCCACGCGGTGTGCCTCTAGTGTACAACAGGCGGCAGTTATGAAATAACAAGAGGCCCCGATTTCTCGGGGCCTCTTGCCTTAACCGCTGGATAGTGGAAGGAATGTTGTAGAGCTCGAACCGGCTTTTGATGAAAACCAGTTTTCAGAAAACGGTGAGCTTTTTGCGAAGCCTCCGCACACCGAGCAGGGAGCCCCTTCGCCCGAAAGCGAATCACGCTCAACCTGTGGCCGCATGGTGGCTTCACCCACCGACCGACCTAGTTCTTCCCGTGAGGGAAGAACCAGTCTCCCTAGAAAGGAGGTGATCCAGCCGCACCTTCCGGTACAGCTACCTTGTTACGACTTAGTCCCAGTCACCGACCCCACCCTCGGCGCCTGCCTCCCTTGCGGGTTAGCCTGGCGACTTCAGGTGTTGCCGACTTCCATGACTTGACGGGCGGTGTGTACAAGGCCCGGGAACGTATTCACCGCAGTATGCTGACCTGCGGTTACTAGCAACTCCGCGTTCATGCAGGCGGGTTGCAGCCTGCAATTCCAACTGAGGCCGATTTTTTGGGATTAGCTCCGGATCGCTCCTTAGCAACCATCTGTACCGGCCATTGTAGCGTGTGTGTAGCCCAGGACGTAAGGGCCGTGCTGATTTGACGTCATCCCCACCTTCCTCCCCTTTGTTAAGGGCAGTCTCGCTAGAAAAGACAACTAGCGACAAGGGTTGCGCTCGTTGCGGGACTTAACCCAACACCTCACGGCACGAGCTGACGACAACCATGCAACACCTATATACCTGTCCCGAAGGAGGACCAGCTTTCGCTGGCTTACAAGTACATTTCGAGCCCTGGTAAGGTTCTTCGCTTAGCATCGAATTAAACCACACGCTCCGCTGCTTGTGCGGGCCCCCGTCAATTCCTTTGAGTTTTAGCCTTGCGGCCGTACTCCCCAGGCGGGATGCTTACTGCGTTAACTGCGGCACGGGAGGGGTCGATACCCCCCATACCTAGCATCCATCGTTTAGGGCTTGGACTACCCGAGTATCTAATTCGGTTTGCTCCCCAAGCTTTCGCGCCTCAGCGTCAGGAGCGGTCTAGAAAGCCGCTTTCGCCACCGGTGTTCCTCCCGGTATCTACGCATTTCACCACTACTCCGGGAATTCCGCTTTCCTCTGCCGCCCTCGAGCCCGCCAGTATCCCATGACTCCTCCCGGTTGGGCCGGGAGATTTCACATGAGACTTAACGAGCCGCCTACTCGCCCTTTACGCCCAGTAACTCCGGACAACGCTCGCCTCCTACGTATTACCGCGGCTGCTGGCACGTAGTTAGCCGAGGCTTATTCCCTAGGTACCGTCCTCTCTCTTCCCTAGGAAAAGAGGTTTACAACCCGAAGGCCTTCTTCCCTCACGCGGTGTCGCTGCGTCAGGCCGTTAGGCCCATTGCGCAAGATTCCCTGCTGCTGCCTCCCGTAGGAGTGGGGGCCGTCTCTCAGTCCCCCTCTGACCGTTCGTGCTCTCACACCGGTTACCCGTCTTCGGCTTGGTAGGCCGTTACCCCACCAACTACCTGATAGGACGTGAGCCCCTCCCAAAGCAACCCTTGCGGGCCATTTCCATCCAGGGCCGTGACCCTGGGAGCGTACGGGGTATTAGACCCGATTTCTCGAGCTTGGTCCCCTCTTCGGGGTAGGTCACTCACGTGTTACTCAGCCGTTTGCCACTATCTTTCCGACTTGCGCCGGAAAGACCGTCCGACTTGCATGCATTAGGCGCACCGCCAGCGTTCGTCCTGAGCCAGGATCAAACTCTACTGTTAATTCCTTCCACTATCCAGTTGTTAAGGTTCCCACGTCCGTCTCCCGAGAGAGACGCACATCGCTCCAAGGGCAAAGACATGGCCCTCGGACGAAAGTCCTGGAGTATCTTAACCAAATGTTGTGAGAGAACACGGGGGTTGGGCCGCGAGAAGCGGTACCCGCGAGGAGAATGTCAGCGCTGCCTTGACAGCGCTGGTGATTCGTCCTAGCGTGTACCGCGCCGAATCCAGCTTCTGCGAGGTAACGACTGTGCTCAGTTCATATGCGTATCCCATGTCCACGCGGCCCGTGGTGATGGGCGTCAATGGAATGGTCGCTTCGGCCAACCCGTTCGCGTCCATGGCGGGCGTGCGCATGCTCCAGGCAGGCGGCAACGCCTTCGACGCTGCGGTGGCCGTGGCCTCGACCCTCGGGGTCGTCGAGCCCTTCATGTCCGGCCCAGGCGGCATCGGCGTCGCGCTGATGTATGTTGCCAAAGAGAAGCGGCTGCGCGTGCTCAACTTCTCCGGCCGCGCGCCCAAGAAGGCCACGCCGGACCAGTTCACCCAGGAGACGAAGGACATCGGCGTGCGCTCGGCCCTCGTGCCGGGCAACGCCCTCGGCTGGCTGACGTTCCACGAGGCGTACGGGCGCTTGGAGCGGGAGCAGGTCTTCGCACCGGCCATTGACTTGGCCGAGAACGGCTTCGGTGTTACCTATTTCAACTACCGCCACTTCATCAAGCAGGGCGCGCGGCTCCAGCGGCATGCGCCGTCGGCGGCGCTGCTGTTCGACCGCCAGGGCAAGGTGCCCGACCCGGGCGAGCGCCACCGCTTCCCGCAACTGGCGGGCACCTATAAACGGCTCGCTAAGGAGGGCGCGGACGTCTTCTACCGCGGTGAGATTGCAGAGAAGATCAGCAGGGCGCAGCGCGATCTCAAGGGCCTCATCACCAAGGACGACCTGGCCGCATATAAGGCCGAGTGGGAAGAGCCCATCAGCATCACCTACCGCGGCTACGAGATGTTCACCACGCCCCCCAACTCGACCGGGTTCCAGATCCTGCAGACGCTGAAGCTCATGGAGACCTACGACCCGTCGGAACTCAAGTTCCAGCACCCAGACACCGCGCACGCATTCATCGAGGCGGTGAAGCTGTGTGTGACCGACCGGCTGCTGTTCGGCGGCGATCCAGACTATGTCAAGGCACCGCTGCGCACCCTGTTGTCGGACTCCTACGCCCGCAAGCAGCGCCGGCGCATCCACTTCACCAAGCCCACCATCGTTGCGGGCGAGCAGTTCGTGGCCAAGAGGCCCGTCGGCTCTCTGGTGCCGCTCCTCCACCGCAAGGACGAGGTCGAGGGCGGCATGACGACCCACTTCGCCGTGGCCGACCGCGACGGGAA
The DNA here is from genome assembly GCA_016872515.1 of SAR202 cluster bacterium. GTDB lineage: Bacteria > Chloroflexota > Dehalococcoidia > Lucifugimonadales > VGZR01 > VGZR01. The sequence goes on along the minus strand of VGZR01000004.1, from coordinate 40,934 downwards.
TGTGGTGTCCATCACGCAGACGCTGGGCGGCGGGTTCGGCTCGGCGGTGGTCATGGGCGACACGGGCGTGTTCCTCAACAACATGGCTTACTGGTTCGACCTCGACGAGGCGAGCCCCAACCGCATCGCGCCGTGGAAGCGCGTGGACTTCTGCGTCGCGCCGGTGCAGGCCTTCCACGATGGCAAGTTCTTCCTTAGCCTGAGCACGCCTGGGAGCTGGGGCATCCTCCAGACGACGCCGCAGATGCTGATGAACGTCCTGGACTTCGGGATGAACGTCCAGCAGGCCGTGGACCAGCCGCGGCTGCGGGTGTACGAGAACAAGCGGGTGGAGATGGAGGAGCGGTTCCCTGTCAACATGCGCACCGAACTGGAACAGCGGGGCCACGACATCCAGACCATCGAGTCGTGGTCGCTGAACGTCGGCGGCGCCCAGGCCATCCAGTTCGACGCGCGCGAGGGAGTGTTCCAGGGCGGGGCCGACCCACGCCGCGACGGCGTCGCGATGGGGTATTAGCCGGGGCATGGCTGAACTGGCCAGGCCCAAGGTATTCGTCACGCGCCGCCGCGTGTCCGACGCCATCGCGCTATTGTCCGAGCACTTCGACGTCGAGGTCTGGGGGAAGCCGTCGCCGCCGCCCAAGGCGGTGCTGATTATGAAGGCCGCCGTCTGCCAGGCGATGCTGACCGAGGTGGACGACGTGGTGGACCGCGACGTGCTGGCGGCGGCAAAGGCGCTGCGCGTGGTGGCGAACCGGGGCGTCGGCCTCGACCATGTGGACGTGGCCGAGGCGACACGGTTGGGCATCGCGGTGACCAACACGCCGGGACTGCTGGCCGAGTCGTGCGCCGATATGGCCTTTGCCCTCATCCTGGCCGTGGCGCGGCGCATCGCCTACGCCGACCGGCGGGTGCGCACGGGGAAATGGAAGGCCTTCGACCAGACGCCGTACCTGGGAACCGACGTCCACGGTAGGACGCTGGGCATCGTCGGCCTTGGCCAGATCGGGACGATGGTGGCCAAGCGGGCCATCGGCTTCGAGATGCGGGTGCTCTACCATTCGCGGAGGCGCAAGCAGGAAGAGGAGGACCGGTACGGCGTCGAGTGGAGCTATGGCCTTGACCCGCTGCTCGCCACAGCCGACTACATCACCCTGCATGTACCGCTGAAGCCGGAGACTCGCGGCCTCATCGGGAAGCGCGCCCTGGGCTTGGTGCAGCCCACGGCCGTTCTCGTGAACTGTTCTCGTGGGCCTATCGTGGACACGGAGGCGCTGACGCAGGCCCTCGCCGGCGGCAAGCTGGCGGGTGCGGCGCTGGACGTGACCGACCCGGAGCCGCTGCCGCGCGACCATCCGCTGCTCAAGATGGACAACGTCGTGGTGACGCCACACATCTCCAGTGCCAGCGCGGCGACCTTCCGCGCCATGGGGATGCTGGCAGCGCGCAACATCGTGGCCGCCCTCAATGGGGAGCCGATGCCCTCGTGCGTCAATGCCGACGCCCTTAAGGCGGCAAGGGACACGAACGGGGCATCAGCGCCGGCCGCGCCAGCTAGTTAGCTGGCGCATCATCAGAGAAATGGCAACGGGGCAGGTCACAGACCTGCCCCGTTTGATGCTCTGAGGTTCTCCCGAATGCACTCTACTTCTTCGGGGACGCTTTCCTCGCCGCGGTGACCTGCTCGGCGTGCTCATTGACGTGGGTGATGATCTGCTTGTCGAGGAAGCCCCGCACGGTCATCGGCTGGCCGTCACTCAGCTTAGGAGTGTCCAGGTCAGCGTCCTGCAGCGCCGAGACGGTCTGGATGCACTTGGCCTTTGATACACGCAGGCCGTCGAGGATGGCGGCGCGCGACTCCTTAGCGTAGCGTTCCACAGCGGCGAGGCGCGCCTGCGCCTCTTCGGGGGTGCGCTTCGCGGGTAGGTCGGTCTTCTCCTGGGCCGCCTCCCGCGCCTTCGACGACCAGAGCGGCGCCATCTCGATGACGTGGCCGAGCGCCTGGGCGACCGACCACTCTTCCGGCGCGGAGCGCGACCGTAGCTCCTGCTCGGTTATCCCTTGCAGGGCCTGTTCGAGCCGCGCATATGACTGCTCCACCTGGCTGACCAGCTTCTGCACCTGCGTGCCTGGCATGGACGTCCTCCTACGGGTACTTCGAGAAGTCGAAGCCTTCCTTGGTGATGATTTCGACGAGGGCGGGTTGGCCGGACTTGGTCGCCTCGATGGCCTTCCTCACCGTGGGGATGATGTCCTTGGGCTTCTCGACCCGTTCCGACCAGCCGCCGAGGGCCTTGGACACGCCCCGGTAGTCGCCGGTCTGGAACACGGTGCCGTACTTCTCGGTCGCGGTGGGCATGGACTTGCGCTCGATGGCCATGGCGCCGTTGTTGAAGACGATGGTGAGGATGCCGATCTTGCAGCGGGCGGCGGTCTCCAGGTCCATGCCGACCATGCCGATGGCGGCGTCGCCCATGAAGTTGATGCACAGCTTGTCGGGGTTGGCCAGCTTGGCGCCCATGATGAGGCCGAGACCGTGGCCGAGCTGGGTGGACTTGCCCCAGCCCAAATAGGTCATGGGGGCGGTCGTCTCCCAGAAGGGGACGACCTGGTCGCGCGGGCTGCCGGCGTCGTGGGTGACGATGGTGTTGTTGCGGTCAACGATGCTCATCACGTCGCGGATGACACGGTACTGGTTGATGGGCACCTCTTCGGAGTTGAGCTGCGGCGCCCACTCGTTGAGCCACTCCTTCTTGACGGTCTGAACCTCCTTGGCCACCTCGCCTCGGGACTTCTTCTTGAACGCCTGGTTGCCTCTGAGCTCATCGAGGAGCGCCTGGAGCACGAGCTTGGAGTCGCCGATGAGGGCGTGGTCGGCCTTGTAGTCCTTGTTCACGTCAGCGGGGTCGTTGGTGGAATGGATGATGACCTTGCCCGCGGGGATGGTCTTGCCGTAGTTGGTGCGTGTGAAGCTGCAGCCGATGCCGAAGACGGTGTCGGCCTTCTGCAGGAAGTGGGAGATGGGCTTGGTGGTGGAGACGGCTGAGGAGCCGAGGGCGAGTGGGTGGCTCTCGGGGAGGGCGCCTTTGCCTGGCATGGTGGTCATCACCGGCGCTTGGAGCAGTTCGGCCAGCTCGCGTAGCTCGTTCCACGCCTCCGCGAAATTGATGCCCTGCCCGCTGTGGATGACCAGGTTCTTGGACTTGACGAGCAGTTCGGCGACGGTCTTCACATCCCCCGGGTCTGGCCCCACGCGGTTGCCCTTGACGGGGGTGTAGTCGATCTTGTAGTTGCCGAGTTCTTCGAGCTCCAGGATGTTGCGCGGCGTTTCGACGACCACGGGGCCGCCTTTGCCGGTGCGTAGGTTGTAGAAGGCGCGGCGCATCAGTTCGGGGATGCGCTCCGAGTGGTTGATCTGCGCCATCCACTTGGTGACACCGCGGTAGTTCTCCATCGCCTGGAAGTTGGGCCGAATGAACGACTTCTTGGTCTCCTCACCGCCCGGGAGCATGAGGATGGGGATGTTGTCGGAGAAGGCCTGGGCTGCGCCGGGGAAGGCGTTTTCGGTGCCGGGGCCTTGCTGCATCGTGAAGACACCGAGGCGCTTGCCGCTGGTGGCCCGGCTGTAACCGTCGGCCATAGAGATGCCGACGCGCTCCTGGCGGCAAAGGATGGGCCGGATGCCCACCTTGGCCGCGGACTCGATGAGCGGCTGGTAGGGGTAGGCAAAGATGACCTCCGTCCCTTCGCGCTTCAGGATCTCCGCGATGACATCGCTGCCTTTCATGTGAACCGTTCCTCCTGTTGGCTGCTGCCCGGACGAGTTGGGAATTCGTTAGAATCTGGTGATAAGGCCGGTGTAGAATAACCCATCATTTTGCATGAGGCAACACAGACGCCTACAACGCCAGTTTGAAGTGCAAAGTGCCGAAGATGACGCAGAGGAAGATCAAACCAGCGAAACCCTCCCTGAACGATGACAGGGGAGGCGGCGATGGCCGCTCAGCCGGGGAATATGAGCGGCTGAAAAGGCAGCTCGTGCGGCTGACCGAGGCAAGTGTTCAGGCGGCCGCCAGCCTGGACCCGACTGAAGTGCTCCAGGCTGTGGTGGACGGCGCCTGCGAGCTGACGGAGGCCCGGTACGGCGCCCTAGCAGTGTTCGACGAGGCGGGCCGCATCACCAGCTTCGTGACCCATGGCATCTCGGAGCAGGAGCGCCGCCGTATCGGACACCTGCCTGTGGGCAAGGGTCTGTTGGGCCATCTCCGGGAGGTGCCGAAGCCCCTGCGATTGGCGGACATGTCCAAACACCCGCGTTCGGTGGGTTTCCCCCGGCACCATCCCTCCATGAAGACGTTCATGGGCGTCCCCATCCGGTGCCGGCTGAAAGAGAACCTGGGCAATCTCTATCTGACCGAGAAGGCCGGCGGGGCGGAGTTCACCCAGGAGGACGAGGACATCCTGGTGCTGTTCGCGGCGCAGGCGGCCTCGGCAATCCGCAATGCCCGGCTCTACGAGCAAGCCGATGCGCAGCGAAGGAGCCTTGAGACGCTGGTGAACACGTCCCCGGTCGGCGTTGTGGTGGTGGAGGCCAAGACGGGTACGGTCTTACTGATGAACCGGGAAGCGCAGCGTGTGCGAGGAACGCCCCACCGGCCCGGCGACCACGTCGAGCAGTACATCAAGCCGCTGCGGATACTGAAATCAGATGGGACCGAGTACCCCGAGGCGGACCTCCCGCTGATGCGGGCGCTGCGCAAAGGCGAGACGGTGGTCTCAGAGGAAGTGCGCCTCGTCACGCCCGACGGCAGGAGCACGCCGACTCTGGTGAACGCCACACCGCTCTATGGCTCCGACGGCCGGATCGCCTCGGCGGTGGTGACGATCCAAGATATGACTCCCCTCGAAGAGATCGAGAAGCTGCGAAACGAATTCCTGGGCATGGTGAGCCACGAACTGCGGACGCCGCTGACGGCCATCAAGGGGTCGGCGGCCATCGCCTTGGGCACCAAGACACCGCTGTCCGCTGCGGAAACGATGGAGCTGTTCGACATCATCAACGACCAGGCCGACCGGCTGCGCGACCTGGTGGCCAACCTGCTGGACATGACCCGCATCGAGGCGGGCACGCTGTCCGTCAGCCCTGAGCCTTCGAATCTCCTGGAGATGCTGGATGAGGCGAAGGCCAACTTCGTCCGCACCGGTGGGAAGCATGCGCTCTCGGTCGAGACGGACGGAGCCGTTTCCATGGTGAAGGCGGACAAGCGGCGGGTGGTGCAGGTCTTGAACAACGTCCTGACCAATGCGGCAAAGTACTCGCCCGCCGATGCGGCTATCGCGGTGCGCGTGGAGCCAGGGCCGGAAACGGTGACCGTCAGGGTGGCGGACAGGGGCAGAGGGATACCAGCGGACAAGCTCCCCCACCTGTTCAAGAAGTTCTCGCGCCTGCACGGCGACGAGGGCGGCAAGATGATCGGCACCGGCTTGGGCCTGGCCATCTGCAAGGGCATCGTGGAGGCGCATGGCGGACGCATCTGGGCCGAGAGCGCAGGCGAAGGCAAGGGCAGCACCTTCAGCTTCACTCTGCCCGCGACGTCGGAGGCGGCCAGAGTGGACGTGACGCGCCGTGGCGACCACATGGGCCGCGTCCACCGCGCAGGAGAGCGCACGCGCATCGTGGCCGTGGACGATGAGCCGCAGGTCCTGCGCCACATCAAGCGCATCCTCGAAGATGCGGGCTACAACGTCACTACCACCTCGTCATGGGAGGAGGCGCCGCAGCTCATCGCCACACAGGAGCCGGATATGGTGCTGCTCGACCTGATGATGCCAGGAACCACCGGCATGGAGCTGCTCAAACGCATCCGTGAGTTCTCGGGAGTGCCCGTCATCTTCCTGACGGGCAGCGACCGGGACGATTACGCGGTGAATGCGTTGAAAGCGGGCGCCGACGACTACATCACAAAGCCATTCTCGCCGTCGGAGCTGATGGCCCGTATCGAGGCCGCGCTGCGGCGGCGGGTGCTGAGGGACCAGATAGAGGTGCGCCCTCCGTACCGGATGGGCGACCTGACGGTGAACTTCTCCGAACGGCTGGTGAAGCGGGGAGAGAAAGCCATCGCTCTCTCGGCTACCGAGTACAAGATCCTCTACGAACTGGCGACCAACGCAGGGCGCGTGCTCACCCACGAGCAACTCCTCCAACGCGTATGGGGGCCGGAGTACTCCGGCGAGACCGAGTTGGTTCGCTCGTTTATCCGCAACCTGCGCCGCAAGCTGGGCGACGACGCGCGACAACCCAAACTCATCTTCACCGAGCCGCAGGTCGGCTATCGGATGCCGAAGCCAACGGCATAGGGTTCTTCCAGGTTCACGACTCCTTCACGCCCCGGGCAGCTCCGTTCACAGCGCTTTCATGACGTGCGAGTACGTTTTTGGTATAGGGCGCATCGCGTCGAAGGTGAGTTTTGGCCTAGAGGACTAGCTTGCCACGAAATGACCCGTTCCGCATCTAACTAACTGAGTGGCATCGAAATCGTTGCATATCGTGGAGAGGCCGATGGACAGGTGGAGGCCCGCACCGTCGGCGCAACCGGGAAGAAGGCCAAACATGGCGACGGCAACACTGAACAATCGAATAAAAGCCCAGCGTCCTGCTCAAGAGGACCTCGACGAGATCGAGGTGCTCGAGCTTGACGCTGAGCCTGAGACGGTCATCGAAGAAGAAGTCGGCGAACCCGAAGACCGGTACGAGCGTACAGGAGAGGGCCAGGACTCCGTCGGCGACTACCTGACGGCCATCGGCAAGCACAAGCTGCTGAAGGCTGAGGAAGAGGTGGAGCTTGGCTTGGCTGTGGAGAGTTGGTATGGGCTCAGGGACCTGAAGCAGCGGCTGCATGCCGAGTTGGGGCGCAAGCCGAGCACCGGCGAAGTGGCCCTGGCAGCATACCGCGAGTTCCAGAAGCATGAGAGGGTGCTGGTCACCCTAGCGCGTGCCGTGGGAGTCAAGGTCCCGCAGCCCACCACGCTTGCGACACTGCTCAAGGACGAGCGGGTGGTGCAGGCACTGCAGAAGCCGATGAAGGAAGCGACCAAGGAGGCGGTGGCCGCCAAGCTGCGACTCTCCGACAAGGACGTGTCCGTGCTGATCTCCCAGACCTGGAAGATGGCGTCGCTGCTGTCCGTCGAGACTGTGGCGGCACTGGACCAGTCCAGGCTGGTGCAGGCGGGTGCCGAGGCGAAGGGCATTGACCCATTCGCCACTTCTCCGCGTACCCTCAAGCCATTGCTGCTCCCGCTGGAGCGCAAATGGCGGCAGGTGGACGCGGCCGGGCGGCATGCGTCGGAGCGGCTGGTGAACTCCAACCTCCGCCTGGTCGTGGGCGTGGCTCGAAAGTACCTGGGCCTTGGCCTGCCGATGCTGGACCTCATCCAGGAGGGCAACCTTGGCCTGATGCGCGCGGTGGAGCGGTTCAACCCCCACCGCGGGTTCAAGTTCAGCACGTACGCCACTTGGTGGGTGCGCCAGGGCGTGACTCGGTCGCTGGCCGACCAGTCGCGCACCATCCGGCTGCCCGTCCACGTCGTGGAGCGTGTGCAGCGGCTGAACAAGGCCGAGCGCGACCTGCTTTCCATGGCGGACCGCGAGCCGACGGCGGCGGAGACTGGCGAGAAGCTGGGCTGGTCCGAGGATGCGGTGTACGAGCTGCGGCGCCAGCGGCAGCAGCCGATGTCGCTTGAGACGCCCTTCGGAGAGGAGGATGCGACGCTCCAGGACTTCGTGCAGGATACCGCCGCCGAAGCGCCGGATGAGCTGGCGGTGCGGGCGGTGTCGCGGGAGGACGTGCGCAAGGCGGTGCTGGAGTTGCCGCCGCGGCTGGCGCAGGTACTCACCCTGCGGTTCGGCCTACAGGACGGGCGGCCGCGGACGCTGGACGAGGTGGGCCGCGTGTTGGGCGTGACCCGCGAGCGGGTGCGCCAGATCGAGCGGCAGGCACTGCAGAAGCTGCGCCACGCCATGGAGGGCGAGGAGCTCAAGGCAGGGCTGCGCCAGGCCGAGGGCGAGCACATGGCCGAGGCGGTGGACGCGGCGTAGTCAGTCAGCGCGAGAAGCTTGCAGGGCATGCTGCCCCGACAGCTGTCGGGGCAGCATGTGTTTTTGCGGGCAGCGCAGGTATCATAGACGCTCCATGCATCAGCATGACCTAGGCATCGAGCAACTCCGCGCCGCCTGCGCCGGATGGGTCGTCGGGCGCGAGATCGCTTTCCACCAGCGGCTCGGCTCGACGATGGACGACGCGCGGCGGCTGGCCGAGGCGGGCGCGGCAGAGGGCCTGGTGGTCATCGCGGAAGAGCAGACGAAGGGCAGAGGCCGCTTCGCGCGGAAGTGGGAGTCACCCGTGGGAGAAAACCTGCTCTTCTCGGTGCTACTGCGGCCCCAGGCTGGCCAGATGCGGTACATGAACATGGCGGCGACGCTGGCGGTGCGCGACACCGTGGCCGACGTGACCGGCGCGAGGCCGGCCATCAAGTGGCCGAACGACGTTCGGGTGGATGGGCGGAAGGTGGCGGGCATCCTTATCGAGAGCGCGGTGGCCTCCGACGGCAGGGTGGACTATGCCGTCGTAGGCATCGGGCTGAACGTGAATTTCGACCCGTCGCCCTTCCCGGAGATTGCGGAGACGGCGACGAGCATCGCGCGCGTGCTGGGCAAGCGCGTCGAGCGGACGGCGGTGCTGGCGCGGCTGCTGGCGCGGCTGGACGGGCTGTACGGCGAGGTACGCGCGGGCCGGTCGCTGACGGCGGCGTGGGCCGCGCGGCTGGAGACGCTGGGCCGGAAGGTGCGCGTGCGGTCGCACGACGAGGTGCTGGAGGGCCTGGCGCTGCGCGTGGACGAGGAGGGCAACCTAGTGCTCCGGCGGCCCGACGGTTCGCTGACTACCGTGGTGGCCGGCGAGGTGACGATGCAGGCATGACGCTCGGGCGGATGCGGATGCCCTCCCGGTGGACGGCGCTCACGTGGGCGGCCATCGCGGCCAGCATCGCGGGCGCGGTGCTGCTGCGGGTGTACCGGCTGGGGGACCTGCCGCCGGGGCTGCACGGCGACGAGGCGGCGCACGGGCTGGAGGCGCTGCGCATCGGCCGGGAGGGGTTTATCGGGGTGTGGTCGCCGGTAGCGCTTGGGCAGCCCGCCGGGCCGCTGTGCGTGTTCGCGCTGTTCGTGAACTGGGCGCCCAACGAGATCTGGAGCGTGCGGCTGGGGGCGGCGCTGCTGGGCATCGCGGCGCTGCCGGTGTTCTTCCTGTTCTGCCGGAGGCTGCTGAACACGCGGGCGGCGCTCATCGGCACGGTGCTCCTGGGCTTCGGGCTGTGGCACATCCACTACAGCCGCATCGCGTTCCCGGTCATCGCGCTGCCGTTGATGGAAGTGCTGGCTCTCTGGCTCTTATTAGAGGCCCTCGACACGAAGCGCGAGGGTTGGCGGCGGTGGGCACTGCTCGTGCTGGCGGGGGCGGCGTTCGGGGCGACGGTCTATACGTACAGCGCCTTCTATGTGTTCGTGGGCATCGTGGTGGCGTTCTGGATGCGGGAGCTGATGTCGCAGTCGAGGCCGTGGCGGCGGACTGCGCGGTGGGCGGTGGTGTTCGGCGTAGCCGCGGTGGTAGTGGCGGCGCCGTTCCTGGACTTCGCGGCGGGCTACTGGCAGCCGTTGCAGGAGCGGCGGCAGGTGACGTCGGTGACGCGGCTGGAGGCGTACGAGAAGCTGGACGGGGTGCCGGAGCAGTCGCGTTTCCTCATCAAGCGGACGGCGGTCATCGGGCTGAACCTGTTCCGCAAGCACAAGTTCGACGGGGCGGACGGCGCGGGCGGCAGGCCGCTGCTGGACCCGCTGACGGGGAGCCTGGCGGCGCTGGGGTTCGTGGTGGCGCTGGTGCGGCCCGCGGACCGGCGGCACTTCCTGCTGCTGGTTGGGCTGCTGGCGGGGGCGGTGGGGACGGCGTTCACGCTGGACGGGGAGAACCGGCGGTTCCTGGTGGCGCTGCCGTTCGTGTTCGCGGCGGCGGGCTACGCGGGCGACCGGGTCGTGGCGGCGCTGCAGGGCAGGGCGACGCGCGCGGCCATCGCGGGCGTGCTGGCGGCGGGGCTGGCGTTCGTCGTCTGGCACAACTCGACGGCGTACTTCCGCGACTACGTGGGGTCGCGGGACCACCGGTGGGTGTTCGGTAACGAGCTGACGGAGTTCGCCGAGCGGTACAGGGAGTATGAGGGGCAGCCTTACGTCTATTGGTACTCGGACCGGTGGGGCGTCGGGTACGAGACGCTGCAGTACCTGGCGCCGGGGCTGCAGGGCGAGGACCGGTCGGCGGCGTTCGGGACGTTCTCGGTGCCGCGCGGGCCGCAGGAGGGGCCGGTGCTGTGGGTGGTCATGCCGCCGTACCAGGACGTGCTAACGGCGGCGCAGGCGCTGGAGCCCGGCGGACGGCTGGACGAGGTGCGGCGGGACGGGCAGCTGGTGCTGGGGATGTACTACGTGCCGTAGGGCAGGGAGAGGCGTTGGAAACTCCCTTCCCCCTTCGAGGGGGGAAGGCGCAGAATGGGGGTGAACTGGGCGGCGGGGGCAAGCATCATCCCCACCTCAGTCCTCCCCTCCTTCGCTGCGCTCAAGGACAGGCTCTCAAGGGGGAGGAGGCCCCCGGCTGGCGTCGGCGCAGGCGCTGGAGCCTGGCGGGCGGCTGGACGAGGTGCGCCAGGACGGGCAGCTGGTGCTGGGGATGTACTACGTGCCATAGGCTGGGGCATGGTGCCTAATATTCACCCTCACCCTTTGCTCCTGAGTCAGGAGCAAAGGCCTCTCCCGTCGAGGGAGAGGAGGTTTTAGGGCTCCCTCTCCCCTTGCGGGAGAGGCCTATGGCCCCGCGTCAGGCGCGGGCCATAGGGTGAGGGGTGTTGTTCGAGGCCGGACTGAGGAAGAAGAGATGGCGAGGACGATGGAGGTGCGGGTGCAGCCGAGGGCGGGACGGAACGCCGTGGAGGTGGACGCCTCCGGCCGGATGAAGGTCTATGTGACTGCGCCGCCGGAGGGCGGGAAGGCCAACGCGGCGGTCATCGCGCTCGTGGCCGAGCACCTGGGCGTGCCCAAGTCCAGCATCAGCATCGTGCGCGGCCACACCTCGCGCAACAAGGTGCTAAGAGTGGAAGGGTGAGCGGATAGGAGGGCAAGCTTAGGTTTCGGCGGACGGACCTAACTAATAGGAGCCTTGCTTGAGAAGGTAAGTCCCAACTTGGATTCCAGGAACTCCCGCAACCGTATCACCTGTACCCGGGACGCCTTCTTTTTCGCCTCTAGGTAGTAGATGTTCCCTTCTTGTGGATCCCGCTCTTTGCGGAGGGTCCGGATGTCAGGGTCCTCGATACCAACGAACTCAGCCCCGACAAGATCGTCATTCGCAAGATCCCAGCATACGATCCAGCGGATATAGTCAAAGGCATGATTGAATCGCTTTGTCTGGAGAGTGTGCTTTAATTCTATATAGGAGAATTCTGATTCTGTGATCAGATTGGCTTTCTTGTTCCTTGCGATTAGGTCGATGCCTCGATTAGCATTATAGTCGAGCGGCTCAAAATCAAATAAGTCCGGCTTCAATGAAACAAGTGTCATCAGTAGTGCCGCAAGTTCCGCTTCATTCGTTGGCTCTAGCAGCTTCCGGCCTTCCAGCTCAGCCAATTTCCTCTTCTTGATGAACTTTACTCTCCGTTCAAACTCCTTCTTCTCCTGCCCTAATGTTCTTAGCTCTTGTCGCCATTCTATGAGAGTGTAGAAGCCTTGATTAGCTAGTTCCTCGTCCACATTGTCGATCAGTTTCTGTACATGCGTGCGGAGCTCATCCATCACTTTAGGGTCTGTATTCGCCACATCACCACGATTGGCGGTCAAGCTCAGAGACTGGCAATTCACAAATCCATGTAACAACACGAATGCGTTGGAACCTGAACCGAATCCAGAGATCCAGTCGTTGACTCGTGTAACTGGTATGAAGTCCTTGCACAGCCAGATTCCGTATCTGTCGCTGGCCCGATATCTGCCGGTTGCAGCAAGTTTCCGATCGCCTAGCATAGGATTAATATCGCGTTTGACAAGATCGCCTTCGACAGATATCACAGCATCGAATGTCACTTCAGGATGTTCGACCAGCCGCTGGTTCTTCCAAATATGTCTCTTGACATACCAGTCGGCAGCGTTTGCACTATGTTTGTCAAATAACTTCTTGATGTCGTCATTGACGTCTGGAAATGGATGTCCGAATTTGATTACTTCATACTCGTCTTTGTCTATGCATTTAAGATGCACTTCGAATTCTGCAAGAGTGCTGATTCCAATGAGAGCCTCGAAGGATCCGACCTTTGTGAACCACTGAATGTAATCCTTGGCGACACGTTGGATCCATCGTGACCGCTCGTTGTCGGCGTATCCAGTGATGGTTATCTCTGTGCCGGTGTGGTCGAATGGCGGTGGGATCGTCCGTAGCATGGGCTTGTGCATGCGATTGTTGGAGAGGTCGCGCAGAGGTTGTTCGCAAACCGATTCGTAGGACGCATCCTTGTTCCTCGTTCGAACGACAACCTTCTCTGAGCGAAGGTATATTTTTGTCCCGTGGCCCTTTTCGCCGATCGCTTCCTTCACTTCCCGTGAGGTCGAATAGCCGAGGCCCCAGAAGGCTTTCTTTAGGGCAGGAGTGGAAACTCCAGTGCCATTGTCGAAAAGCCTGACCACTAGTCGAGACAGCCCGTCGACCTGGCGCACATCGGCATCAATCCTTATCCATGACGCTTTGTGGTCGATAGCATTGGAGATTGCTTCTCTCAGCAGTTCGAGCGGGTCTCCGAAATCGTGCACGATTTCGAGAAAGTCCGCACGTTGATCGACTTCAGGCTGGATTGGTTCCCATTGATCGGTTTGGGCTGGATTGGTGGCCATGAAGAAGACCTCTACTTAGAGGTAATGGTATCTCTTCAAGGGCGATGGGGGCGATCATACTCTCGTAGTGATGGGGCCGCAAGCTTAGGCGCGAGGGGCGGGCGTTGCGCGTCTTACGCCAGCGCCGGCACCAGGAGGCGGTGGAGGAGGACGAGGATGATGATGGCGATTCCCCTTCGACAGGCTCAGGGCAGGGCTTCGGAAGGCTGCTCAGGACAGGCCCCCACTCCCTTTTTCTGTGGGTCAGCCACGGAGCGCCCGCACGACGAACTGCTGGATGATGAAGAGGATGACGAGGGCGACGGTGGGGGAGAGGTCTATCATGCCGAAGGTGGGGAGGATGCGGCGGAGTGGGGCGAGGATGGGCTCGGTGATGCTGATGAGGAAACCCATGAAGGGGTTGGCCGGGTCGCGGACGACCCATGAGAGGAGGCTCCGGGCGAAGATGGCGATAATGAGCACCCAGGTGAGGATGTTGAGGAAGTTGGCGAAGAAGTTCACTGAGAGTCTCCGAGGCGCTTTGCCTGAACAGTGTCATCCCAACGAAAAGGCGAGCATGGATATCGAGCTGAGAAAGGGCATTCCTTTGTCATTCTGAGGCCCGTCGCAACGGGCCGAAGAATAAGATTTCCTGGCTGAAGTTTCTCACTTTTGGCGGAGTACGTCTCCTGCACATAGCCTATTCTTCGGTCGTCCGCTGCAGCGGACGCCTCAGAATGACAATGACGGGCTTTTCGTTGAGCGGTACGACGGGTCTTTAGGGTCAGCAGGAGCCGATCCCTCCCTCCGATCGGGATGACACTGAAAGGGTTGAGGAAGGCGGTGATGGGACTCACTTTTGTTCCCCGAGGCGCTTGGACTTTTCGTAGGCGGCGATGACGGCGTCGAGGATGGCGCGGCGGAAGCCCGCGCGTTCGAGTGCCAGGAGGGCCTCGGCGGTGGTGCCGCCGGGGGAGGTGACCATGTCGCGCATCTCGGCGGGGTGGCGGCCGGTCTCTTTGACCATCTGGGCACTGCCGAGGACGGTCTGGAGGACGAGCCTGCGGGCCATGTCGCGGGACATGCCGAGGTGGACGCCCGCGTCTATGAGGCTTTCGATGAAGAGGAAGACGTAGGCGGGGCCGCTGGCGCTGAGGGCGGTGGCCATGTCTATGAGCTTCTCGTCGGTGACGTAGGCCTCCTCGCCGAGGGTGCGGAGCATGTCGCGGGTGGCGTTGACCTGGTCGCGGGGGACGGAGGGGGTGGCAGTCCAGACGGTCATGCCGGCACCGATCTGCGCGGGGGTGTTGGGCATAACGCGGACGATGGCGCTGGTGCCGAGGCCCTTGGCGAGGGTCTCGATGCGGGCGCCGGCGATGATGGAGACGACGGCCTGGCCGGGCTGGAGCAGCTTGGCGAGGTCGGGCATGAGGTCGCCGAGGTTCTGGGGCTTGACGGAGAGGACGACGAGGTTTGCGCCGGGGACGACGCTGCGCGCGAGGAGGTCGGCGCGGACGCCGTACTTCTGGACGAGGAGGCTGCGGCGCGTGTCCACGGGCTCGCTGACGGCGATGTCGGCGGGGGCGGCGAGCTTGGCACGGAGGAGGCCGGCGATGAGGGCCTCGCCCATGATGCCGCCGCCGATGAACGTGATTTTCATGGTTGGCCGCGTTTTGTCCTAGGGATGCGTGTGTTCACACGATTGTCTCACCCTCACCCCTACGATGCCGCCTCGGCATCGTAGGCCCTCCCCCGCAGAGCGGGGGAGGGGTAGTATGACCCCTTTCCCCGCCAGGGGAGAGGGACTTCGCCCCGACAACTCGGGGTGAAGGGGTGAGGGCCCTCTGCGCCGCCGCGAGTGCTGTGCTGCTCATGCGAGGCGGCTTTCGGAGGCGAGGAGGGATGCGACGCGGAGGGCTTCGAGCATGCTCTGGTGGTCGGCGAGGCCCTTGCCGGCGATGTCGAAGGCGGTGCCGTGGTCCACGGAGGTGCGGATGAAGGGGAGGCCGAGGTTGACGGCGATGCTCTTGGCCCAGTTGTGGACCTTGACGGGGATGTGTCCCTGGTCGTGGTACATGGCGAGGACGACGTCGTAGCGGCCCGCGATGGCGAGGGGGAAGAGGGTGTCGGATGGAACGGGGCCGGTGGCCTCGATGCCGAGGGCGCGGGCTTCCTGGACGGCCGGCGTGAGTTGCTGGGCTTCCTCGTTGCCGAGCAGGCCGCCGTCGCTGGCGTGGGGGTTGAGGGCGGCGACGCCGATGCGCGGCTTGGGGAAGCCCCAGCGTTTGAAGTGGCCGTCGGTGAGCTGGAGTTTGGCAAGGACGTTGGCCTTGGTGACGTAGTCGGGGGCGTGGCGCAGCGACTTGTGGGTGGTGAGGTGGACGACGCGGAGGGAGTCGGCGACGAGCATGGTGGCGACGTGGGTGGCGCCGGTCTGCTTCTGGAAAATCTCCATGTGGCCGATGTCTTTGTAGCCCGCGAGGCTGCACGCCTCCTTGTTGATGGGCGCGGTGGTGATGGCGGCGATCTTGCCCGCGGCGGCGAGCTCGCCCGTCTTGAGCACCCACTCGACGGAGGCCTTGCCCGCTTCGGCGGAGACCTTGCCGACGGCGATGCGGCCGAAGTCGAGGTTTTCGAGGTCGAGGACGAGGACGGGGACGGCGCCGTTGTCCCAGTTCAGGTCATCGAAGGAGTGGGCGGCGCGGGTCTTGGCCCTGGAGCCGGTGATGCGGAGGGCGGCGTCGAGCGCGGCGGCGCTGCCGACGACGAAGGGGCGGCAGCGGGCGTGGACGGCCTTGTCCACGATGGCCTTGGCGACGACCTCGGGGCCGACGCCGGCTGGGTCGCCCATGGTGACGGCGATGATGGGTTTCGTGGTCAAATCTGCCTCGCGCTCTACCCCTCACCCTATGGCCCCGACCGGTCGGGGCCATAGGCCTCTCCCTCAAGGGGAGAGGAGGATTTCTGGTCAATCTGGGGCATTATACCCCGGCATAGCCTGGAAGACGAAGGGCCCCGAGCTTTCGGGGCCCTTCGCGGGAACGCCTACTCCGACATCGGCTCCGCGTGCCTGTCTGCGGCAACTGCTTTCACCAGACCCCTGCCGCTCCGCGTTTGAGAGAGGCTGGGGTGATTACACCGGGAGGCGCCCCCTTCGGTCCTCCCTGTGGGTCAGGTTACTTCTTCTTGGCGGTGGTCTTCTTGGCGGCCTTTTTCGCTGGCATCCTTACCTCCAAAGTCTCGCTTACTCGCACTTGCTGTAGCCGCAGTCCGGGCAGCGCAGGCAGCCTTCCTGGGCGACCAGGTAGCCGGAGCAGTCTGGACAACGGGCGCCGGACGGCCTGGGGGCCAAGGCAGCGTCATGGGTGCCGTTGGAGATGGCTTTCGGTTGGAGGAGCGGGGCTGCGTTGGAGGGGAAGAGGCCGAGCTGCGCGGCAGCGTCGCCGGCGGTGACGGCCTTGGGGTCTGCGGCGGCGGGCAGGGTGCGGCCCTGGTTCTCGAGGTGGCGGCTGATGATGAGGGCGACGGCGTCGGGGGCGGAGCGGACGAGCGTGCCGGCCTCCCAGACGGGGTCGCAGGTGATGCCGCGGAGCTGCTCGACGATCTGCGCGGCGTCCACGCCGGAGCGGAGGGCGAGGGAGATGAGGCGGGAGATGGCCTCGAGCTGGGCGGAGTCGCAGCCACCGGCCTTGCCGAGGGTGGAGAAGACTTCGAAGGGGTGGCCGGCCTCGTCAAAGTTGATGGTGACGTACATATTCCCGTGGCCGGTGCGGACGCGCTCGGTAATGCCGCTGACGATGCCGGGCCGCTGGCGTGGGAGGAGGTTGTGGCGGGCGCCGGCGGCCACGGGCTCGCGTCCCTTGGACGAAGGCTCCTCGACGACCTCGGGGTGCGCGGCAAACGGTGCTTCGGCCTTGGGCTTGCCCTTGGTGCCGGCGGTGAGGACCTCTTTCTCGCGGCTGCCCGCGCGATAGACGGTGATGCCCTTGCAGCCGAGCTCCCAGGCGAGCATGTAGGCGGTGCGGACGTCCTCGGCGGTGGCGCTGTTGGGGAAGTTGATGGTCTTAGAAATGCCGGAGTCCACGCTCTCCTGGAAGGCGGCCTGCATGCGGACGTGCCACTCGGGGGAGATGTCGGAGGCGGTGACGAAGACACGCTTGGCCCAGGCGGGGACGTCGGGGCGGTCCTGGATGGAGCCGCCGTCGGCGAGGTAGCGCATGAGCGCTTCGCTGTAGAAGCCGCCGTCGCGGGCGGCCTTCTCGAAGGTCTTGTCCACGTAGATGAGGCTTTCGCCGCCGAGGATGTTGTGCTTGTGATAGGAGAGGGCGAAGGCGGGCTCGCAGCCGCTGGAGCAGCCGGCGATCATGGAGATGGTGCCGGTGGGCGCGACGGTGAGGCGGCAGGCGTTGCGCATCTTGGGCATGCAGGGGGCGTCGTACTTGCTGCCCTTGAAGGCGGGGAAGACCCCGCGGGTCTCGGCCAGCTCGGAGGACATCTTGTCGGACTCGGCCCGGATGAATTTCATGACCTTGCGGCCGAGTTCGACGCCCTCTTCGGAGTCGTAGGGGATGCGGAGGGCCATGAGCATGTCGGCGAAGCCCATGATGCCGAGGCCGATCTTGCGGGTGGCCTTGGTCATCCGCTCGATCTTGTCCACCGAGTAGGCGTTGGCGTCTATCACGTTGTCGAGGAAGCGGACGGTGATGCGGGTGGTCTCGCGGAGGCGGTCCCAGCTCACGTCCTTCTCGGTGATGAAGTGGGCGAGGTTGATAGAGCCGAGGTTGCAGGACTCGTAGGGGAGGAGGGGCTGCTCGCCGCAAGGGTTGGTGGCGGTCATACGGCCGATGTGGAGGGTCGGGTTGTCGCGGTTGACGGCGTCGAGGAATATCATGCCGGGCTCGCCGTTGCGCCAAGCGCCCTCGACGATCTTCTTGAAGACCGTGCGGGCGTCGAGGTGGCCGGTGACTTGGCCGGTGCGCGGCTCGCGCAGTTCGTAGCTGCTGCCGTCGCGGACGGCCTGCATGAACTCGTCGGAGGCGCCGACGGAGATGTTGAAGTTGTGGATCTGGCCCTCGACGTGCTTGCAGGTGATGAACTCTTCGATGTCGGGGTGGTGGACGTCCATGACGGCCATGTTGGCGCCGTCGCGCTTGCCGCCCTGGGTGACGAGGGTGGAGACGGAGGAGAGGTGGCGCAGGACGGCGATGGGGCCGCAGGCCTTGCCGTGGGTGGTGGCGATGGCTGCGCCCTTGGGGCGGATGCCGGAGAGGGCGAAGCCGGTGCCGCCGCCGAACTTCTGGACCATTGCGGCCTCTTTGGCGGTGGTCATGATGCCCTCCATGCTGTCATCGAGGCCGATGACGAAGCAGGCGGAGAGGGTGCCCGCGCCGGTGCCGGCGTTCATGAGGGTAGGGGAGTTTGGGACGAAGTCGAGGGAGGCCATGATGCCGTAGAACTGCTCCTCGGCCTCTTTGGCCTCGGCCTCGGTGCCGTGGAGGAACTCGGGCTGCGCGATGGCGTGGGCCACCCTGCGGAGCATGCCCTCCGGGGTCTCGTACACCTCGCCATTGGCGTTACGGCGCAGGTAGCGCTTCTGGAGGACGACGCGCGCGTTCTCCGAAAGGTCTATTTTGTGTTCAACTTTGCTCCCATTGGCAGGTACACTGACGCCGACGGGAGATGTGGACTTGGTAGATATGTCCTTCTTGGCCATGAAATCCTCTCCTGCCATATACATTCATCATAGTGCTGGGGAGCCGCCGCGTGTGTCGCCAACCGACGGAATCCCTGTGTTGTAGTATCCGGTGTTTCGCTGGTTCGATCCGGTAGTTCGCTTCGGTTCTTGACCATGAGGGATGATTCTAGCACGAAACAGAACACTTGGTCTAGTGTTACCGGGGAGCCGAGCTAGACCCGCTGGTTAGGCGGGCCTACTCGGCGGGGTCAATGGTTTACGACCCCTCCGGCGCCGGGGCGGGGAGACGACCGTCTCCTCCTCGGCGATGAGTGGAAGCTGGTTGCTGGGGACGGCCGGGGCCGCGGGTTTGGGGGCCAAGAGGGCGTCTATCTCTTCCTTGAAGGTCTCGATGTCGCGGAAGTCGCGATAGACGCTGGCGAAGCGGATGTAGGCGACGCGGTCCAACTCCTTGAGCCGGTCCATGACCAACTGGCCGATGAGCTTGGCTGGAACCTCGGCCTTGCCGGTCTCGGCGAGGCCGGCCTCGACCTCGGAGACAATCTTCTCGAGGGTGCCGACGGGGAGGGGGCGCTTGGCGCAGGCCTTGGTGAGGCTGGCCCAGAGCTTGTCGCGGTTGAACTCCTCGCGGCGGCCGTCGCGCTTGACGACGAGGAGGGCGCGGGCCTGGACGAGCTCCATGGTGGTGAAGCGGAGGCCGCAGCGTAGGCACTCGCGGCGGCGGCGGATGCCCTCGCGGGACTCGCGGGAGTCTATGACCTTGGTATCGTTATTGCCGCAGTACGGGCAGGACACGCGCCAACCAACCTTCCGAAACTATGCCCGGCCAGCCTTTTGACAGGGCCTCAGTACACAAGCTATCGTGAGGCCCGCAGAGAATACCACTAGATTTTGTGGCATGTCAAGAGGACTTTGCGAGGATTTGAGAAAGTGTTTAGATTTCTCCGAAATCGTGAAGGAGTTCACGAATAACCCCTCACCCTATGCTACCCGCCATGGCGGGTGGCATAGACCTCTCCCGCAAGGGGAGAGGAGGAAATCGTGGTCCCGGGTGTTGTGCTGTGCTCAGTACGGCAGGTGCGGGGAGCCGTGAGAAAACAGAGAGGGCCCCGACTGCTCGGAGCCCTCTCGCCTTTGGGGAGGGATTTCGTTACGGTGCTAGCGTGAGCCGAAGGGCTTGCTGCCGTTGGTCTGGGGGTTGGCGATGGGCTGGCGCATGGGCTTAGGCTTGTTCATGCGGCGCAGGAAGGGCGGGACATCCACGTTGTCGGGCGTGCCGAGGCTGGGGACGCTGGCGCTGCCAGCCAGGGCGCTGCGGAGCATGTTGTCCACCTGGGCGTCCTTTTCGGCCTCGCCCTCTACGGGCGGGAAGCCGGTGGCGATGACGGTAAGCTTGATCTCGTTCTCCATCTTGGGGTCGGTGACCATGCCGAAGATGATGTTGGCATCGGGGTCCACGACGCGCTGGATGACCTCGGCGGCCTGGTGGAGTTCGTTGAGTTTAAGGTCTGTGCCGCCGGTGACGTTGAAGAGGACGCCGGTGGCGCCGTCTATGGAGACGTCGAGCAGGGGATTGGAGATGGCCTGTTGGGCGGCGTCGCGGGCGCGGTTCTCGCCCTTGCCGCGGCCGACGGACATCCAGGCCATGCCCGCGTCGCGCATGATGGCCTGAACGTCGGCGAAGTCGAGGTTGATGTCGCCGGCGTCAGTGATGAGCTCGGCGATGGACTGGACGGCGAGGCGGAGGACGTCATCGGCGACCCGGAAGGCGTTCTCGGCCGTGATCTCCTCCTCGCAGACGAGGTGGAGCCGCTCGTTGGGGATGGCGATGAGGGTGTCCACATGCTGGCGGAGGCGGCGGATGCCCTCCTCGGCCTGGCGGGCGCGGCGGATGCCCTCGAAGGCGAAGGGGCGGGTGACGACGCCGACGGTGAGGGCACCGGTCTCCTTGACGACCTGGGCGATGACGGGAGCGGCGCCGGTGCCGGTGCCGCCGCCCATGCCCGCGGCGATGAAGACCATGTCCGACTCGCGCATGGACTCGAGGATCTCCTCACGGCTCTCCTCACCGGCCCTGGCGCCGACGTCGGGATTGCCGCCGACGCCCTTGCCGTTGGTCAGTTGGTCGCCGATGGAGATCTTGAGCGGGACGTCGCTCTTCAACAGGGCCTGGGTATCGGTGTTGCACACCAGATACTCCACGCCGTTGATGCGCTCCTTGAACATGCGGGAGACGGCGTTGGAGCCGCCGCCGCCCACTCCGATAACTTTGATCCGCGTTACGCCGTCGGGTTGCTTCTTGTTGTTCACGGACATGAGATCCCTCCCCCTTTTATTGGTGTTTTGGTGCTAGCACTGCCCAGGGCGCCCATCGCTTCATCTGTTTCGACCACATGGCGATGAGGCCCGTGAGGCCCGATTCCAAACCGAAAGACTTGCGGGATGCGGCCGCGGCAGGAGCCTCGGCTGCGGCCCACAGCATAATGCCGACGCCTGTGGCGTAGGCGGGGTTCTGCAACTCGGGAGGCACATGGCTGTGGCCATTAGGAGCGCCGGTGCGGACGTGGCCGCGGAACGTGCGCTGGACCATGTGTTGGAGGCCGGGGAGTTTCGCGCCGCCGCCGGTGAGGACGATGGCGCTGTCTTCCATCTGGGTCTCGTTGACCTTGGACTTGATCATGTACACGAGCTCTTGGGCGCGTTCTTTGACGAGTTGGCAGACCTCGCGGCGCTGGATGCGCTGCTCGACGTCCTTCTCAGGGACGGGGAGGACGACGACATCCTTCATATCCACAGAGACAGGGTCTGCGGAGGCGTACTTGACCTTGATCTCCTCGGCCGCCTCGCGGGTGGTGTGGTAGGCCTGGACGAGGTCGTTGGTGAACTGAGAGCCGGCGACTGGGATGACGCCGGTGTAGCAGATATGGCCATGCTGGAAGCCGACGATGTCGGTGGTGCCGCCGCCGATGTCCACGATGACGGCGCCGTGCTCGCGTTCCTCGGGCGTGAGGACGGAGAGGGCGCTGGCGAGCGGCTCGAGGACGAGACCATCCACGCGGAGGGCGGCACCCTCGACGGCCTTAACGAGCTTCTCGATATAGTAGCTGCCGCCGGTGACCAGGTGGGCTTCGACCTCGAGGTGGCGGCTGTGCATGCCGACGGGGTTGCGGATGCCGGTCTCGCCGTCGACGGCATACTCCATGGGGATGGCGTGGATGACCTTGCGGCCCGGCTCGGCCGCGCTGCTGGCGGAGGCTGCGGCGATGCGTTGCGACATGCGGCGCAGGTCCTCGGCGGTGACGACGCCGGAGGAGCCGATGCCCTCGAAGGTCTGGTGGGCATTCTCGAAGGTGACGTGGGCGCCGGTGACGCCGATGTAGGCGGACTTAATGCGCTGTCCGGTCTGACGTTCGACATCGGCGACGGACTCGCGGATAGCCTGAGAGGTGGCGGCGACATCCTCGACGTTGCCCTTGCGCAGGCCGTCGTTCGGGACGGTGCTGTGGGCCAGCACACGGACGTCGCCCGCAGCGCCGACCTGGCCGACGACGGTAAACACCTTTGTGGTGCCGACGTCTATCGCCACAATCGTTCTTCCCTGACTTATCATTACCATGTAATGCGCTCCGTGACTTTCTTCCTCGTGGCCCCTAATGTGCGTTCCGCGACGCGTATCTTTGCGCTTCGACTCCTCGGATTTGTCCTTACCTCTTCCTCCGTTGGCTTGACCACTTTGCGGCTGACCAGCCTCAGCGTGGCCGTGTGTCCACAGGTGCAGGGCGGGGCAGATGGCCCGCACAGGCAGCCGGTGCTTTCCCGGCGCATGAACTCCTTGACCAGCCTGTCCTCCAGGGAGTGGTAGCTGAGCACTACCAGCCTCCCGCCGCCCGCCAGGACCTGTACCGCCTGGGCTAGGCCCGCCTCGATGTTGCCCAACTCAGCGTTGACGGCGATGCGGATGGCCTGGAAAGTGCGGGTCGCAGGGTGGATGCGGCCGTGGCCATGTCCGCCTGCCGCCCGGGCCACCACGTCCGCAAGTTGGGTCGTGGTCGTCAGCGGTCTTGCCGCCACGATCGCCCGCGCGATGCGCCTCGACCTATGCTCCTCGCCCAGCTTGTAGATCAGGTCGGCCAGCTCACGCTCGGACATGGTGTTCACCAGGCGCTCCGCGGTGAGCTTCTGCCGGGTGTCGAACCGCATGTCCAGCGGCCCTTCGCCTGCGAAGCTGAAGCCGCGTGCGGGCCGGTCGAGCTGGGCCGAGGAGAAGCCGAGGTCGAACAGGATGCCGTCGGCGCCCATGAAGCCGTTGTCCACAGCGAACCGTTCGAGGCCGGCGTAGCTGCCCCTCACCAGTGTGACCTTGTCAAGGTGCTTCTCGAGGCGGCGGCGGGCCGTCGCCAGCGAGTCTTCGTCCAGGTCCAGCCCCAACAGCCTTGGAGCTTGCTCGGCGGCTGCCAGAATCGCCTCGGCATGGCCGCCCTCTCCAACCGTACAGTCTATGTACGAGCCGCCTGGCCGGATCCCCAGGGCCTCGACGACCTCCCTGACCATCACCGGGTTATGCACCACTGGCGCCACTGTCAGGGCCTCGGCCCGGAGGCCGCCCGTGCCGCCGAGGGCTTGGCGTAGCCATCGGCAGGCGTGCGGTGCGGTCTCGTGTTAGAATGTGCTACGCGGCGGCGCGACCGAAATGAGAAAGGCCGACGCGCTATGGATGAAAGTCTCCCAAGAACCAGGTTTTGCCGCAAGGTGATTTTGTACAAGTTTGAGACGAATTCAAGAATAAGACTGAGCTATGGTTAACGCAAAAGACGGGGCGGTGTTCCGCGTGGGCGTGCTGACCATCAGCGACGCGGGCTACAAGGGCGAGCGAACGGACACATCGGGCGAGGCCATCGTGCAGATGATGTCGGGCCCAGGCTACCGGCTGGCGCGGCGGGAGATCGTGCCGGACGAGAGCGAGATGATTGCGGAGAAGCTGTCGGAGTGGTGCGACGGCGGCGAGGTGGACGTCATCATCACGACGGGCGGGACGGGCCTTGGGCCGCGGGATGTGACGCCGGAGGCAGTGCTGGCCATCGTGGACATCGAGGTGCCGGGGATCGGCGAGGCGATGCGGATGGGCACGCTGAAGCACACGCCGCTGGCGATGCTGAGCCGCGCGGTCGCGGGGGTACGCAACGGCTGCCTCATCGTGACGCTGCCGGGCAGCCCCCAAGCGGTTCGCGAGTGCCTGGAGATCGCCGCGCCGGTCATCCCGCACGCCCTGGAGATGATACGGGGATGGCGTGGCCACCCGGCGCATTAGCTAGGCTCCAGCCATGCGGTTCGATGTGCTGACGCTGTTCCCGGGGATGTTCACGGGGCCGTTTTCGGAGGGTGTTGTGGGCCGCGCGATGGAGAAGGGCCTCGTGGAGGTGCGGCTGCACGACTTCCGGAAGTACGCACGTGACCGGCACGGGACGGTGGATGACGCGCCGTTCGGCGGCGGCGCCGGCATGGTGCTGAAGCCGGAGCCGCTGTTCGAGGCCGTGGACGTGCTGAAGGCCGAGGCGGGGCCGGAGGGTGTCGGGCCGGTCATCATGCTCTCGCCGCAGGGGCGCGTGCTGGCGCAGGCGCTGGCGGAGGAACTGGCGCGGCAGCCGCGCATGGTGCTCATCTGCGGTCGCTACGAAGGCGTGGACGAGCGCGTGAGGGAGCGGCTGGCGACGGACGAGATCAGCGTGGGCGACTACGTGTTGAGTGGGGGCGAGCTAGCGGCGATGGTGCTGATGGACGCGGTGTCGCGGCTGGTACCGGGTGTGGTCGGGTCGCCGAAGTCCACGGAGGGGGATACGTTCTCGGGCGGGCTGTTGCAGCACCCGCAGTACACGCGGCCGCCGGAGTACCGGGGCTGGCGCGCGCCGGAGGTGCTGCTGTCGGGGAACCACGGCGAGATCGCGCGGTGGCGGCGGCGCGAGTCGCTGCGGCGGACGCTGCTGCGCAGGCCGGACCTGCTGGAGCGGGCGGCACTGTCAGAGGAGGAGCGGCGATTCGTGGAGGAGTTACGGCGGGAGATGGGGAAGCCTTCGGTCGAAGGGGATGGTGGGCACTAAGCGCCGCTCCGGGTTGCGATGGAACGGGCGCCTGTATAGAATGTGGTAAAGTAGAAGGCAATCCCGAGACCTCACAAGAGGTCTCGACTTGTGAGAGGCCCCCTATGGTAGCAGTCCATCATCTCGTCGCGGTCAAGGCGAACCCGAAGGTCCAGGACTTCCGCCCGGGCGACACCGTGCGGGTCGGCATCCGCGTCAAGGAAGGCGACAGGACGCGCATACAGCAGTTCGAGGGCGTGGTCATCCGCAGGCGCGGCGGCGGCGCTGGTGCCACGTTCACGGTGCGGCGCGTGAGCCACGACGTGGGCGTGGAGCGCACGTTCTACCAGTTCGCCCCCGCTGTGGCCTCTGTTGATGTGATTAGGCGCGGCGACGTGAAGCACGCCCGGCTGTACTACCTGCGCGAGAAGACGGGACGTCACGCGCGCATTAAAGAGAAGCGGGGCGCTGTCATCGCCCAGCCTGCTGTGGCCCCGCCGAAGGCCGAGGTTGCCAAGGCCGAGCCTGCAGCCGCACCGGCTGCCCCTGCGGCCCCCGCGGCAGCACCCGCTGCTGCGCCTGCCGCTCCCGCCCAAGAGGGCGCTGCGCCGAAGCAGCCGTAACGCAACCCTTCGCGATCTGCTCCGTAGGGGGCGGCCTTTGGGCCGCCCCCTACGTGTTTCCGGCGGGCCGGGTTAGACTGTAGGGATGTTCAGACAGAGGCTCGGCCATGAGGTTCGCTGAGGTCGCGGTGGACGCGCCGGCGGGCCACGGCCGGACGTTCAGCTACTCGTTCCCCGACTCGCTCGACCTGCAGCCGGGGCGGCTCGTGCGCGTCACCTTCGGAGCGCAGCGGCTGCAGGGCATCGTGTTCTCGCTGGAGGCGGCGCCGAAGGTGCCGGAGACGCGGGACGTGCTGGGCGTGGTGGATGCGGCGCCGTACCTGACCCCTGTGCAGCTCGACTTGGCGCGGTGGGTGTCGGAGTACTATCTGTGCTCGCTGTTCGAGGCGGCGTCGCCGATGCTGCCGCCGGGTTCTCGGGCGAGACCGAGGGTGGTGGTGTCGCTTGGCCCGAAGGCGGAGGAGGCGGCTGGCGCACTCACAGAAGCACAGCGCCGGGTGGTGGAGTACGTGCGGCGGCAAGGGCCGGTGGACAGGACGCGGCTGGTGAGGGCGATGGGTACGTGGGCGGAGGGCGCGGTGACGTCGCTGTCGCGGCGCGGTGTGCTGGCGGTGACGGGCGGTCCTGAGCGGAAGGGTGTTGCGGCGAAGTACGTGGTGGTGCTGTCGTTGAGGATTCCGACTTCGGACATCGAGGCGAGGCTTGCGGAGATGAAGCGCGCGCCACGGCAAGCGGCGCTGCTGGCGGCGTTGGCCTCCGGGCGAGGACAGATGGAGGCTGCTGAGGCCAGGCGGGAGTACGGCAGCGGCGCGGTCAAGGCCCTGCTGGAGCGTGGGTGGGCCGCCGATGTGGAGGAGCGGGTGCAGCGCGACCCGCTGGCAGGGAAGGCGTTTGCAGCCACGCCGCCGGTCACGCTGACGGCGGCGCAGTCGGCGGCGGCGCAGGCCATCCGTGCGGCGCTGGAGGATGCTTCCGCTACGCCGAGGGCGTTCCTGCTCCAGGGGGTGACGGGCAGCGGGAAGACGGAGGTCTATCTGGACGCAGTGGGCCGGTGCCTAGCGCTGGGCAAGCGGGCCATCGTGCTGGTGCCGGAGATCGCGCTGACGCACCAGACCATCGAGCGGCTGGAGGGGCGGTTCTCCGGCCAGGTGGCGGTGCAGCACAGCGGGCTAACCGCGGGGGAGCGGTTCGACCAGTGGTGGGAGGTCAAGCAGGGCGCGTACGGCGTGGTGGTGGGGTCGCGGAGCGCGGTGTTCGCGCCGCAGCCGGACCTGGGCCTCGTGGTCGTGGACGAGGAGCACGAGTGGACGTATAAGCAGGAGGAGGCGAGCCCTCGCTATCATGCCCGCGAGGTGGCGCTGCGGCTGGCGTCGCTGACCGGCGCGGCGGTGGTGATGGGCAGCGCGTCGCCGGACGTGGAGTCGTACCGGCGGGCGGAGCGCGGCGCGTACCGGCTGCTGACCCTGCCGGAGCGGGTCACTGGGTCGCCCACAGGAGGCGCATCACCCCTGGCGGCGGTCGAGGTCGTGGACATGCGGCGGGAGCTGCGCGAGGGGAACACGGGGATGTTCAGCCGGGCGCTGTCGGCGGCGCTGGAGCGGTGCCTGGAGTCGGGCGGGCAGGCCATCCTGTTCCTGAACCGGCGGGGGACGTCGTCCATGATGTGCCGGGGCTGCGGGGCCATCGTGCGGTGCAGCCGGTGCGACGTGGCGCTGACGTACCACGAGGAGGCGCAGCGGCTCATCTGCCACCAGTGCGGGCAGCGGCGGGCGCAGCTGGAGCAGTGCGCCAAGTGCCTGGCGTTCACGCTGGGGTTCTATGGGACGGGCACGCAGGGCGTGGCGGCCGAGGTGGCGCGGCGGTTCCCAGGCATGAGGGTGCTGCGGTGGGACCGGGATACGTCGAAGTCAGCAGGCGACGTGGAAGCGATGCTGACGGCGTTCCAGGACGGGGAGGCGAGGGTGCTGGTGGGGACGCAGATGGTGGCGAAGGGGCTGCACTTCCCGTCGGTGACGCTGGTGGGGGTGGTGGCCGCGGACATCGGCCTGGGCGTGCCGGACTTCCGCGCGGGGGAGCGGACGTTCCAGCTGCTGTGCCAGGTGGCGGGCCGGGCCGGACGGGGCGAGAAGCCTGGGCGCGTGGTCGTGCAGACGTTCCAGCCGGAGAACTACGCCGTCCGCGCGGCGGCGACGCAGGACTACCCGACGTTCTATCAGCAGGAGCTGCGCGCCCGCCAGGAACAGGGCAACCCGCCGTTCAGTCGCCTGGTGCGGCTGACGCACGCGCACACGAACGCGGCGCTGGCGGAGCGGGAGGCGCTGCGGCTGGCGGCGGCCCTGCGAGAGGAGCGCGACGCGGCGGGCATGGGCGACCCGCAGGTGCTGGGGCCGGTGCCGGCGTTCCCGCCACGGCTGCGCGGCCACTACCGCTGGCAGGTGCTCCTGCGTGGGGCCAAGCCGCGGGCGCTGCTGGATAAGACCACTATACCCCGCGAGTGGACCGTGGACGTGGACCCGGTGGGGCCATAGACTCGTGCCGAACTTATGGCCACCTTATCCCCTAAGGACACTACTTTTCCTTGTTGACAAGCCAGATTTGGCTCTCATCACTGGCCAACAAGCGTTCTTGGAGTATTGGGAACTTTTCTAAGACCAGCCTAAAGCTTTCTAGCATCAAAGCGTCAGGAACAATGGGAATGTTCTTGTCCTGGATGACCAATCGCCCGCCTCGAAGGGCCAAGTCATCTAGGTAGATGTCGCCCTTAGTCAGAAAGTTTTCTCGCCACCAGCTACTTCCGAATTGCTGAGTGCCGTTTTTGTATTGACGGATACGGTCCAGTAGATTCTTGGTTTCACCGATAAGCACACCGGTTTTCCCCGCATACGGACCATTGGTGACGTTTCCCTCCCACCTATGGACCGCAGGCCCTGTATGACTGCACTTCGTTTCGAGCAATCGCGGAGGGAGACTTTGAAAGGTCAGATGCGAGCCCTCGAAGATGAATGGCTCCCACTGATATTCGATCTTGAGGTCTAGCAAACTCACGCAGGGTTCCTGTGCCTAGGCGTACTTGTCGCGGAGGATGCGGGAAGCGGCGGCGAGGTTCTTCATCTTGGCGTAGCACTCGTCCACGGGCACCTGGTGGCGGATGTCGGGCGCGAAGCCGCAGTCGGGGTTGAGGCTCAGGCGGTCCTTGTCCACGTACTTCATCGCCGCCTCGACGCGGGCGGCGATGGTCTCCGGGGTGTCGAGGGTCTCGGTGCGCGGGTCCACGCAGCCCAGGCCGACGAGCACGTCGTCACGCAGGTTCTTGAGGATGGAGACGTTGCCCGCGACGGGGATGCTGAACTCCAGGACGAACTGGTCCACCTTGATCTTGTTGAAGGCGCTGATGACGCGCTCGTAGCCGCCCTCCCAGTGCCAGCCGCGGTAGAGGGAGTTCCAGCGGCAGCCGTGCATGGCGAGGCGCACGCCCTTGACGCCTGAGATGGCCTCGTTGATTTTCTCGGCAGCCAGGTCGAGGTCGCGCTGCAGGCTCCCGTAGAACGGCTCCTTCTTCGAGTCGAGGAGGGAGGTCATGTCGGGCTCGTCGATCTGGATGACGTCCACGCCGGTGTCGCGCAGGGCGATGATCTCGTCGCGGACGACGGGGACGAGGGCGTCGAGGAACTGCTCGCGCTTGGGGTAGGCCTTCTTGGAGAGCTCAGGATCCCAGAGGCGCACCGAGAGGATGTAGGGCGAGGGGGCGCAGACCTTGATGGCGCGGTCGGTATGCTCGCGGAGGAACTTGCCCTCCTTGGCGATGAAGCCCTTGTGGCGGACGCGGAGCGGCTCGGTGACGTACACGCCGATGCGCAGGCCGGGCCGCTCGTCGCCCACGAAGCCCTCGCAGATGTTAGCGATGACGTTGGTGTAGGAGTGGCGGCGCCACTCGCCGTCGGAGATGAGGTCAATGCCCGCGGCCTCTTGTAGGGCGATGGCGTAGCCGACGGCGGCGTCCATCTGCGGCGAGTAGGCCGCCTTGGCCGACTCTGCGCCGGGGTGCCTAGGCAGGATGTCGCGGACGAGCGGCGGGCGCGTGATGCTGCCGACGACGCCCGCGGCAAAGGGCACGTCGAGGCGGGAGCGCTTGGCCTTCGTCGCGGCGGCTTTGGTGGCCTTCGTTGGCCTGGTCGCGGTCTTGGTGGACATGGATGGCATATTCGCTCCTCCTGTTGGATATGCCCCTCACCCTATGCCGACCTCTGAGGTCGGCATAGGCCTCTCCCTCAAGGCGAGAGGAGGATCAACTACGCGAACGTCAAGGCTCTGGCGGGATTGCCCACCAGTATGGTGTCGAGCTGCTGCTGTGTCCAGCCGCGCTTGCGCATACGCGGGGCGATGCTGTCCAGGACGTGGGTGTAGCCCCTGCCGCCATAGCGGGTGTAGTGGGTGAGCAGGCAGACGTCGTGGCACATGATGATCTGTTCCAGGTGGCCGTTGCCCCTCAGGAAGTCAAGCATCTCCATGCGCTGGACGTCGGAGATGACGGTGTCGGTCATGCCGCGGTAGATGTGGGAGGTGTCCTCGAAGGAGCCGAAGCCGTCGAACTCGAGGAAGACGCCGGTCTGGGCCAGGGCGCGGAGGGCGCCCTGGTCGCGCATGACGGAGCAGAGGTGGCCGACGACGACATGTCTGGGGTCGGCGCCGGCCTTCGTCAGGGTCTCGACGATCTGGATGGGGGAGTTGACGTGGAAGCCGGGGTGGATGGTGATGGGTGCGCCGGTCTCGACCTGGGCATGGGCCGAGGCGCGGAGTATCTTGCGCTCGTTGTCGGACATGGGGTAGAAGTTGCCGACCTCGCCGATGATGCCGCTCTTGACGCCGGTGTCGCCGACGCCGGCGGTGATGTCGCGGACGATCTGCTCGGCCAGCTGGTGTTCGGTGCGCTCGCCCATGTCGGCGGGGTGGAAGATGGGGACGTACCAGGACGCGCCCATGACGACATTCAGGCCGGTGGCGCGTGAGATGCGCGTTAGGGCCAGCGGGTCGCGGGCGATGCCGATGGAGGTGGTGTCCACCAGGGAGCCGCCGCCGGCGTGCTTGAACCGCAGCACCTCCTCGGTGGCGGCCTTCTCGTCGAGGACCTTGACGTCCACGAAGGTCTCGTACCGCCTAGCGGCATGGCGGCCCAGGTCTTCCATGGCGATGGGCTTGTACATATAGAAGCGCTTGCTGGCTTCTTCGGGGACGGAGGAGTAGTTGGTCAGGTCGAGGAGCAGGTGCTCGTGCATGAGGGTGATGCCGAGGGCGGACGGCTCGATGGGGCCGAGGACGGTCTGGACCTTGCCGGAAAGAGCGGACTTCTTGGTGGACGTCCCGGCGCGTCGGGACGTGGCGCGTGTGGTCATGGGGCCTCCTTGTCTGGTTGGTTGTAGATGATACTCCTTGCGGCGGCGACTATGTACCGCCCTCTACGCGAACGTCAAAGCGCGGGCGGGGTTATGGATGAGGATGGTGTCGAGCTGCTGCTGGGTCCAGCCGCGTTTCCTCATGCGGGGGACGATGTTTTCCAGGACATGGGCATAGCCCTTGCCGCCGTAGCGGACGAGGTGGGCCTTCATGCAGACATCATTCGCCACCAAAAGCCGGTCCAGGTATCCCGCAGAAGTTACGGCCTCGAGCTTCTCGATCCGTTGGTCATCGTTGGGCTCGATGACGGGCTGAGGGGCGGTGCCGTTGAACGACGTGTCTTCCTCGCCGAAGGTGTCGTACTCCAGGTAGCATCCCGTTTCCGCCAGGCGTCTGACCGCCTTCATGTCGTGGATGTAGTCAAGGTGGCCGACGATGACCCTGTCGGGAGAGGCGCCCGCAGCGGTGAGGACACGCATGATTTCGAGAGGGGCTTCCGGGTGGAAGCCAGGGTGGATGAGGATGGCCGCCCCTGTCTCTTGCTGAGCGTGTGCCGAGGCCCCTAGGACCTTTCGCTCGTTATCGCCCATGGGCCAGAAGAGACCTATCTCGCCGATGACGCCGGCACGGACGGACGTATCGCCCACGCTGACGGTCAGGTCCTTGACGATGCCCTGGGCGATGGACTCCTCGCTACGGGCGTCCATGTCGGGGGGATACGAGACGGGCACGTAGTGACCAGCGCCCATGATGATATTCAGGCCGGTGGCGCGGGAGATGCGGGCGAGGGCCAGCGGGTCGCGGCCGATGCCGATGCTGGTAGTGTCAACGATGGCCCGCCCGCCCACGCGGGCGTATCGGGACACTTCTTCTACCGCCGTTCTCTCGTCCCAAAGCCGCATCTGGTCGAGGTTGACGTGTCCCCTCCGCCAGATACCACCACGCCGCTTCACAGTGAGAGGGGCATGTACCCACTCCCGCTCGGTGGCCCCTTCTGGAGGTTCGAAATAGCATCCCAGATCGATGAGCAGATGTTCGTGCGTCATCGTGATTCCCAGGTCTTGGGGGGCGATCGGGCCGAGCACGGTCTGGACCTTGCTGGAGAGAGGGGAGCGTTTTCTGCTCGCGGTGTGCTTTCTCGCCGGCATGTCTATGCGAATGTGAGAGCGCGGGCGGGGTTGTGTATGGTGACGGCGTCGGTCTGGGCCTTGGTCCAGCCGCGCTTCCTCATGCGGGGGACGATGTTGTCCAGGAGGTGGGCGTAGCCTTTGCCGCCGTAGCGGACGAGGTGAGTATTCCCGCAGACGTCGTGGGAGACGAGGACCTGGTCCACGTGGCCGTTGGTGATGAGGAACTCGAGCATCTCGAGACGCTGGACGTCGCTGATGTTGCCGTCGGTGGAGCCCAGGTAACGGGACGAGGTGTCCTCAAAGCAGCCGAAGTGGTCGTACTGGAGGAAGCAGCCGGTCTGGGCGAGGGCCAGAAGGGCCTTCGGGTCGCGCATGGTGGGACCGAGGTGGCCGATGGCGACGTGTTTCGGGTCGGCGCCGGCCTTGGTCAGCGCCTCGATGATGTCCAGAGAAGCCTGGTCGCCGCGGCCGGTGTGGATGGTGATAGGCGCGCCGGTCTCGGCCTGGGCATGGGCTGCGGCCCGCAGGACCTTGCGCTCGTTGGCGGTCAGAGGGTAGAAGTTGCCCAGCTCGCCGATGATGCCACACTTGATGCCGGTGTCGCCTGCGCCGGTCGTTACGTCGTGGATGATACGTTCGGCAAGCTGGTCTTCGGTGCGCTTGTCCATGTCGGGCGGGTGGGACAGCGGGACGTACCAGCCGCCGCCCATGACGACGTTGAGGCCCGTGGCGCGGGAGATGCGTGCGAGGGCCAGCGGGTCGGGCGAGATGCCGATGCTGGTGACGTCCACAACGGTGCCGCCGCCTGCGTGCTTGAAGCGAAGCACCTCTTCGATGGCGGTCCGCTCGTCCCACAGGCGCATCTCGTCTAGAACGTACCACCACCGTCGCCGTAGAAGGCCGCGGTTGCCCATCTGGACGGGCGTGTTGATGTAGGCGCGTTCGCTCGCCTCTTCAGGCTCGACGTAGTAGCACTCCAGGCTGATGAGCAGATGCTCGTGCATGAGGGTCGGGCCGAGGCTGGACGGCTCGACAGGGCCGAGCACGGTCTGGACCTTGCCGGAGAGGGGAGAGCGCTTCCTGGCAGCGGTTTGCTTTCTCGTGGACATGGCTATGCGAACGTCAGCGCGCGGGCGGGGTTGTGGATGAGGACGGCGTCGAGCTGTTGCTGCGTCCAGCCGCGCTTGCGCAGCCGGGGGACGATGTTGGTGAGGATGTGGGCGTAGCCTTTGCCGCCGTACCTGGTGGTCATCCACTTCTGGCAGATGTCCTGGGCAACCAGGATCTGGTCGAGGTGGCCCCCGGCGATGAGGAACTCGATGGCCTCGATGCGCTGGACGTCGCTGACCATGGTGAGGCCGGGGTAGGCGACGGAGAGGGTGGTGTTCTCCCAGCCGAAGGTGTCGAACTCGAGGAAGCAGCCCATCTCGGCGAGGCGCTTGAGGGCGGGCCGGTGTGAGCAGAGGGTGAAGTCGAGGTGGCCCATGACGACGCGCTTGGGGTCGGCGCCGGACTTGGCCAGGATGTTGATGATCTCGTAGTGGGAGTCGTCGTGCGGCGCGGGGTGGATCGTGATGGGGGCGCCGGTGGCGGCGGCCGCGCGGGCCGAGGCGCGCAGCACCTTGCGCTCGTTGGCAGTCAGCGGATAGAAGTTGCCGACCTCGCCGATGATGCCGGAGCGGACGCCGCCGTCGGCGCCCTCGGTGATGTCCGTCACGATCTCGTGGTAGATCTCGTCCTCGGGCTTCTTGTCGAAGCCGGGCGGGTAGGAGAGGAGAACGTAGTAGCTGCCGCCCATGACGATGTTGAGGCCGGTCGCGCGCGAGATGCGGGCAAGGCCGAGGGGGTCGCGGCCGGTGCCCCGGCGGCTGGTGGTGTCCACTAACGACTGGCCGCCGGCGTGCTTGTACTTGAGGGCCTCGGCGACGGCGAACTTCTCGTCGTAGAGGGTGAAATTGTCGCGGCTGTTCCAGAAGAGCTTGGACTGGTCGCCCAGCTTGTCGGCGGTCACGGGCGCGTGCTCGTAGGCTCGGAGTGTGGCCTCTTCGGGGTTGCGCATGTAGCACAGGCCATGCACGAGCAGGTGCTCGTGGGTCATGGTTACGCCGAGCTCGGACGGCTCGATGGGGCCGAGGACCGTCTGTACTTTGCCGGAAAGCGGGGAGTTCCGTTTCTTGGTTGTCATCGTGTTCTTGTTCGCAGTCTGCCTTGTCAGAGGCTCCGAGGATTGTAGGGGCGGGCTAGGAGAGAGTCAACGAGACGGGGTGCATGTGGCGATGGCCGGATGGTAGAATGTCCCGCGCTTGGGGCGTTCTGCGAGGACGCCGGTATCTTGCGAGGGGGAGAGAGTATGCCTGACAGCCAGAAGTTTGGCCATCCCTTCATCCCGAACTCCGCTCCCAAGGCGCGGGAGCGCGCCCTGAAGGAGATCGGGATCAAGGACGTGGAGGATATCTACGCTACGATACCGCCGGAGCTGCGGTTCAAAGACAAGCTGGACTTGCCCAAGCCCTTCCTCTCGGAGGTGGCGCTGCGCCGCCATGTGGAAGGCATCATCTCGAAGAACAAAAGCGCGCACGAGTACTTGAATTTCCTGGGCGCGGGCACCTGGCAGCACTACGTGCCCGCCGTGTGCGACGAGATCGCCAACCGTGGCGAGTTCCTGACGGCCTACGGCGGCGGACCGTACGGCGACCCCGGCAAGCTGCAAGCGCTGTTCGAGTCCCAGAGCATGCTCGGTGAGATGCTTGGGATGGAGGCGGTGGCTGCGCCGACGTACGACTGGTCGGCGGCGGTGGCCAGCGCGCTGCTCATGGCCTGCCGGCTCAGCGGGCGGCGTGAGGTGCTGGTGCCGGAGAACATGAGCGGCGAACGGCATGCGCAGATCTGGAACTTCGTCCGGCCGCACACTGCCGTGACGAAAGTGAAGATGGACGCGGCAACCGGCCGCCTAGACGTCAAAGACCTGAAAGCGAAGGTGTCGGACAAGACGGCAGGGGTGTACTTCGAAAACCCGACCTACCTCGGCACCATCGAGACGGAGGCGGATGCCATCGTGGCGGCGGCGCATGAAAAGGGCGCGCTGGCCATCGCGGGGGTGGACCCCATCACCTTGGGGGTGCTGGCCCCACCGTCGGCATACGGGGCCGACGTCGCGGTGGGCGACTACCAGACCCTGGGCATCCACATGTACGGCGGTGGCGGCCTGGGCGGTTTCATGGCCTGCGCCGACGACCCGAAACTGGTGCACGGGTTGTCCACCTACCTCATCAGCGTCGGCGACGGCCAGGCGAAGGGCGAACGTGTCTTCGGCTACACCGAGTTCCACCGGACGCACTACGAGACGCGCGCGGTGGCCGTTGACTACACGGGCACGACGCAGTGGCTATGGGGCATCATCGGCGGCGTGTACCTGGCGCTATTGGGGCCGCACGGCATCCGGGAACTGGGCGAGGGCGTCATGCAGCGGTCGCGCTACGCCGCGACGGTGCTCGGCGACCTCGACGGCGTGCGCAGCCCGCGGCTCGAGGGACCGTTCTTCAAGGAGTTCGTAGTCAACTTCGATGGGAGGAAGAAGACCGCTGCACAGGTCAACAAAGCGCTGCTGGACCGCAAGATCTTCGGCGGCCTCGACCTGTCGAAGGAGTTCCCGTCCTTGGGCCAGAGCGCCCTGTACTGCGTCACCGAGGTCCACACGAAAGACGACATAGACACCCTTGCATCCGCCCTCAAGGAGGTGCTGAAGTGACCCGCGACATCGCCAAGTACCGCGCGGCCAAGTGGAACGAGCCGCTCATCATGGAGCAGGGGAGCCCCGGGGAGCGGGGCGTCATCCCCATCGAGGCTGAGGACGAGATCCAGCGGAAAGTCGGCGACGTAGCGGGCAGCCTGCCGAAGAAGGCGCGGCGAGCCGACTTGCCCAAGCTTCCTGAAGTGTCGCAGATGCAGGTGTTGCGCCACTACGTCCGGCTGTCGCAGATGACGCTGGGTATGGACGTGACGCCCGACGCCAGCTCGGGCACCTGCACGATGAAGTACAGCCCAAAGGTCAACGAGGAGTTGGCGCGGATGCACCACATCCGCGAGCTGCACCCCCTCCAGGACGAAGAGACCCTCCAGGGGCTGCTGGAGCTCATGTACCGCTTCAATAGAATCATGTGCGCCATCTCGGGCTTGGATGAGTTCAGCTTCCAACCGGGCAGCGGCGCCCAGGGCATCTACACCAACGCCTGCATCATCCGCGGCTACCACGAGTCGAAGGGCCAGATCAAACAGCGCAACGAGGTCATCTCGACGGCCTTCTCGCACCCTGCGGACGAGGCGACGCCGCACGTGGCCGGCTTCAAGGTCATCACGCTGATGCCGGGCGAGCGGGGCTACCCGGAGTTGGAGTCGCTCAAGGCAGCGCTGTCGAGCCGGACGGCGGGATTCATGGTGACGAACCCTGAGGACACGGGGCTGTTCAACCCGCACATGGGCGAAATGGTGCGTCTGGTGAAGCAGGCGGGCGGGCTGTGCGCCTACGACCAGGCGAACGCCAACGGCATCCTGGGCATCTCACGGGCCGCCGACGTTGGGTTCGACATGTGCCAGTTCAATTTGCATAAGACCTTCTCGGCGCCGCACGGCGCCGTGGGCCTGGGCTGCGCGGCGGTCGGCGTCCGAAAGGACCTTGCCCGGTTCCTACCCAAACCTGTGGTCACATTCGACGGGAAGAAGTACCATTTGGACTACGATCGGCCAGAGAGCATCGGGAAGATTCGCAGCTTCATGGGCAACGTGCAGACCGTGCTGAAGTCGTACGCGTGGGTGATGGCGCTGGGCGCAGACGGTATCCGTTCGGTGGCCGAAACGGCGGTACTGAACAACAACTACCTGGCATCGAAGGTGACGAAGATCAAGGGAGTGGAACTCCCGTGGGACCCGAAAGTGCGGCGGCTGGAGCAGATCCGGTACAGCTGGGCGAAGCTGCTGCATGACACGGGCGTCACCACGACCGACATGTCTCACAACCTGGTGGCCTACGGCCTCCAGCAGTACATGCAGAGCCACGAGCCGCGCCTGGTGGACGAGCCCATGACGCTGGAGCCGTCGGAGTCACTGTCGCTTGACGACCTAGACGAGTACGCGGCGGCGCTCAAGACGATGTCAGACCAGGCCTACAAGGACCCGGAGACGTTCAAGGGCGGGCCGTACAACGGCGCGGTGAACAACCACGACGATGCGCAGTTCAACGACCCGAAACGCTGGGCGATGACGTATCGGGCGTACCAGCGCAAGCGGGACGCGGCAGCGAAGAAATAGGGTTCCAGGTTCGTAAGAAAACAGCGGGGAAGTTCTTCCTTGATAGCAAAGGGCTTCCCCGCACCCCTTTCCAGGGAACTTTCAAGCGTGGAAAAGACAAGCCACCTCGAAGGGCGACCAGTGAAGGAGGGTTGAGCCTATGGAGATGGCGACGCTCGGCAGGACGGAGCTCAAGGTCAGCCGGCTCGGCGTGGGCCTGGCGGAGATCGGCTATCAGCTCACGCTGGGTGACGTGGCACAGGCCGGCAGGGTGTTGAAGCCGCCCTCGACGGAGGCGTCAACTTCCTGGACACGGCGGAGTGCTACGGGGTCGCCGAGGAGGTCATCGGGCGCACGGTGGCCCACCGGCGCAGCGAGTTCATCCTCGCCACCAAGGCCGGCCACGTGGCCCAGGGCTACTCCGGCGAACACTGGACGGCCAAGACGGCGCGGGAGAGCATCGAGCGGAGTCTGGTGCGGATGAAGACCGACTACGTGGCCATCCTCCAGCTTCACGTGGTCGAGATAACCTTCCCGCCGCCCGACGAGGTCGTGCAGGCTGCGCTGGATGCCAAGCAGGCTGGGGAAACGCGGTTCCTCGGGTACGGCCAGGAGAACGAACACGCCATCTCGGCCATCAAGACCGGGCTCTACGACACCCTGCAGACGACCTTCAACATCGTGGACCAGCGGGCGAGGTACGGCCTCTTCGCGCTTGCCAAGGAGAAGGGCGTCGGCATCATTCTGAAGCGGCCCATCGCCAACGCCCTGTGGGGGCGGCTTGGCCTCCCCAGCGACTACTACAACAAGACTGACGGCGTCGGCAACGAGTTGGCGGAAAGAACCAAGGCCATGGCCGCACTGGGGCCGATCCCCGGCGCGCCCGACGACCCTATCGAGCTGGCCCTCGGCTTTGCCCTGTCGCACCGCGCGGTCGCCACGGCCATCGTCGGGACGCGCAACCCCGCGCACATGCGCGCCAATGTGGACATCGTGAACGAGAAGTTGCCGCTGGCGCAGGGCGTGGTCGAGGAGCCGCACCAGCGGTACGACCGCATCGGCAGGAGCTGGCCGAGCCTGGACTTTCGTAGGGCCAGAGAATGGGAAGCGGCACAGACGGGTTTCCACCAATGAAGAAGCTGGGACTGATCGTGAACCCCGTGGCGGGCCTCGGCGGGCGCGTCGGGCTGAAGGGCACTGACGGGCCGGAGGTGGTGCGCAAAGCGCTGAAACTAGGGGCGACGCCGGAGGCGCCGAAGCGAGCTGCGGAGGCGCTGCGGTCGCTGTCGGCGGGCGTCCGCGAGCAACTGGAGGTCATCGCTCCTCCGGGCAAGATGGGCGCTGACGAGGCGAATGCGGCGGGCTTCAAGCCGACCATCGTAGGTGGCAAACCCAGCGGCGGCGAGACCTCGCCCGAGGACACGAAGCGCGCCGCGAAGCTGATGCTGGAGCAGGGGGTGGACCTGCTGCTGTTCGCGGGAGGCGACGGGACGGCCCGCGACATCTACGCCGCCGTCGGCGATAAGCTTCCGGTGGTGGGCATCCCGGCCGGAGTGAAGATGCACTCGGGAGTCTATGCCACGAACCCGAAGGCGGCCGCGCGCTTGGTGTCGGCCTACCTTGGTGCTGAGCCGCTGCCGCTGCGGGACGTGGAGGTGATGGACATAGACGAGGAGGCATTCCGGCAGGGGTCGGTGTCGGCGAAGCTGTACGGCTACATGAAGGTGCCGTACGAGCCGAACCTGGTGCAGGGGATGAAGTCGGGCTCGAGCGGCGGTGAGGACGCGTCGCTGGCAGATGTGGCAGCGGAGGTGGCGAAGCGCATCGAGCCGGACACGGTCTATGTGTTGGGGCCGGGGACGACGCTGCGGGCGGTGGCCAAGGAGCTGGGGCTGGAGAAGACGCTGCTGGGGGTGGATATCCTGGTGAACGGCGATCTCGTCGCCAAGGATGTCACCGAGACGCAGGTGCTGAAGTTCATCGAGGGCAAGAACGCGGCCATCATCGTGACGCCCATCGGCGGGCAGGGGCACGTGTTCGGTAGGGGGAACCAGCAGATCAGCCCCGCGGCCATCAGGCGGGTGGGCAAGCAGAATATCATCGTGGTGGCGACGCCGGAGAAGCTCGCGACGTTGCGTGGCAGGCCGCTGCTGGTGGACACGGGGGACCCGGAAACGGATACGATGCTCAGCGGGTTTCTCCGCGTCGTCACCGGCTTCAACGTCGAGACCGTCTGCCGCATCTCAGCCTGAGGACGGCGGAGTCTGGGTGGCAGCTATTCTATCAGGGGCCTTTACCTTCAACGTGGTATTGGTAAACGGGGTCATGGCAATATTCAATACTGGCAGACCCATCGGAGAGGTTTCGGAGAATGTTCTCGTGGGGTTGATTTTTTTTGCAAGCCATGTACTCTCTCATGTGGTTGATGCTGTGGATTGGCCTGATTCTTTGGGCGGTTCCTCTCTGATTCTAGGCTCCTTGTTTGATGCCGCACCAGCATGAATCAGGAAAGTGTCAGACAGGCCCCCAGAGAACAGTCGTCCGCACGCCAAGCGCATCCCTCATCCCAACCAAGGGACACAAGTAGCGCCAGGGATTCCCCAGATGCATGAGGCAACCCCTCTCAATATCCGCTGTCCTCTATGCGGGCGAGATTTGCCGGACGTTTTGGTGCAATCACTTCTACGAGAGGGCATAGGAACGGTTGCCCGCTGCCCCACCCCCAAGTGTCGTGGCTCCCTTCGGGTCATCAAGGTTAGTGGTCGCGTTGGCTTCTCCTGGGATTGGGATGTTTCACGACCGCCCGAGCCGACAGAATCGCCCGCCAGTGAGCGTAAACAGGAGGCCGCGCCCGCGAAGCCTGAGACATCCGCCCGACGCTCCGTTTGGCATGGCCTACCAACGTTCCATCTAACGCCACGATGGGCCCGGACGGGGATTGTGGTCGTCGTGGTCGGGTTGTCTATTGGCATTCCAATATCCGTATTGACGCCTAGGGGCAACTCCGACGACGGAAACCGGCGCATCCCTATTTCACCCTCTACACCCAGACGCGTGTTGGTTTCCCGCGCCACGGCCACACCCACGCCAACACTAAGACCTCAGTCCACTCCAACTCGGCACACCCCTACTCCGACAGAAGTAATCGTAGCGTCGGGCCAAAACACGGTCATGCTCTCTGTGTCGGCGCGAGGCGGGTACGGCGGGATCCGCATGGAGCCATACCACCCAGGAGGCCAGTATGAACTTGGCGAACGGGTGGTCATGACCGCCCAGTGCTCTAGCGGCTTTTCGCACTGGGAAGGAGATTTGCCGTGGGATGTCTCTGAAACCTCGCAGGTCATCAGTCTTACCGTCAACAGGGACCTCAACATCGTAGCCGTGTGCTCGGCTCCGCCGACCTCTACCCCCACAGTTCCGCCCACTCGCGTCCCAACGCCGATACCTTTACCGACGCGCACGCCCATACCTTCGGCCACCGCAACCCCTCGCGCAGTTTCCAATTTGGATGTCAACCTGACGGCTAGCCCGACATCTACAGTGGAGCCAACACCCACATTCACCCCATCCCCGTCGCCGACCGCGCTCCCGATTCTTAAACCCAGTGCAGCCACAACTACGCCCAGCGCG
Source organism: SAR202 cluster bacterium (assembly GCA_016872515.1). Lineage (GTDB taxonomy): Bacteria > Chloroflexota > Dehalococcoidia > Lucifugimonadales > VGZR01 > VGZR01. Next base: position 153 of record VGZR01000004.1, on the reverse strand, counting down.
ACACCGACACCGACGCCGACGCCGACACCGACGCCGACACCGACACCGACGCCGACACCGACGCCGACACCGACGCCGACGCCGACACCGACACCGACACCGACGCCGACACCGACACCGACGCCGACGCCGATACCGACACCGACACCGACG
>VGZR01000003.1 GCA_016872515.1 SAR202 cluster bacterium | reverse complement strand
GTCGCTGGGGTCTGGGATGCGCGAACTGAGGGCCGCGACGCCACGGAACGCATCGGGGCTGGTCAGGCCGGTGCGGTAGGCCATCATGCCGCCCTGGGAGAACCCGCCGATGACAGCCTGGCCGCCGGGTGGATCGTACCTCGCAAAGACCTCCTGGCAGAAGACGCGGAGCAGTTCCTCGGCGTGGGCCTGGGCCTGACGAGCAGCCTCGCCGTCCAGTGGCGCCCACGCATAGCCTGTGAAGCCGCCGAGGTCCATGGCGATGGGCGCGTTCGGGCAGGCGTAGATGTAGTGCTCGGTGTCTATGCGGGCGGAAAGGCGAGCGATGTCGCCCATGTGGGAACCGAAGCCGTGGAGAAGGACCACCATGGGGTAGCTGGCATCCACTTTGTAGCCGTTGGGTTCGACGACCATGTACGGCAGGGCTTTGCTTTGGTGTTCGAGGAATCTCATGGTGCTGTTCAGCGTAACCCTGGACAGTGGGAATGGCAAGGCGGGCGGTGCTGGTACAATGCGGAAGACGCCCATGGCGGCGTCGCGACATGTCAACGGATGAGGGGACGATGAGCAAACTCGGAGACAAGATAGACAAACTGGGCCAGCAGACCGGCTCGACGATGGGGTTCGGGATGGCGACGCGGAAGAACGCGACAAACCCCGCGATGGTGCTCCTGGGCCGAGGGACGCTGGACGACCTCAAAAAGAAGGCGACGGTGCAGGACTCGGCCGTCGACGCCTTCCTTGTAGAGCTGGGCGAGTGGCCTGGCGACGCCCTGGACAAGGCCACGGAGGCACTGAAGGACAAGCTCTGGGGCGTGCGCATCGCGCAACTTGATGCGGAGCAGGCTGCGCGACTCAAGGCACTGGGCTGCGACTTTGCGGTACTCGACCTAGGCGATACACCGGCCTCCGTGCTGAACGACGAGGAGTTCGGCAAGTACCTGGCCATCGGCCCTGGGCTGGACGAGGACACGGCGCGGGCGGTGCACGAACTGCCCCTGGACGGAGTGTTGTACACGCCGCAGGACAAGCTGTTCCCACTGACGCTGCGCAGCCTGTTCGAACTGCAGAAGGCGCGGAGCTACGTCGACAGGCCCATCATCCTGGCCGCGCCCGCATCGGTGGGCCAGGCGGAGTTGGAGACGCTGCGAAACGCTGGCTTGGCCGGCCTGGCGGCGGACGCCACGGCAAAGAAGGAACTGGCCGCAACGAGGGAGGCCATCCTCAACCTGCCGAAGCCCAAGCCGCCGAAGAAGGGGCAGGCGTTGGCGCTGCTGCCACAGTACGCGCAGAACGACGCGGCGCAGCACGAGCATGAGCACGAGGAGCCGGACGAGGACGACAGGGGCGAAAACTTCTAGGGCCTAGCGCCCGTACTCCAGCCGGTCGGCGAGGTACTTCGGCAGGCCGCGCTCCTTCATCTTCTCCTGGGTTTTGGCCACGTCGTACTGGACGCGGTGATGGAAGATGATGGCCTTCTGCTCCGAGTCGAAGACAGCGAAGCTTGCCCTGGCGTCGCCGTCGCGGGGCTGGCCGACGCCGCCGGGATTGATGATGAGCCGCTCGGAGTCTAGATGGATGGGCGTGTCCAGGGGGAACTCGATGAACGCCGCGCCGTCTTCGCGGGGTCTGCAGATGAAAGGGACGTGCGAGTGGCCGACGAGGCAGCGGTTGGTGTCGAAGTGAAGGAAGCTGGCGACGGCGGAGGCGGCGGAGACGACGTACTCCCACACGGGGTCGCGCGGGCTGCCGTGGACGAGGGTGAAGTCCTCCATCTCAAGACGAAGGGGCAGGCTTCCGAGGAAGGCGACCTGGTCGTTGTTGAGCTGACCCGCGGTCCAGATGTTAGCAGCTGCGGCATGCTCGTTGAACGCCTCGATGCTCAGGCGCCCGATGGCGGCCAGGTCGTGATTGCCTGCCACCGAGATGCCCTTGTGCCGACGGATGAGTTCGATGCAGGCGGCGGGGTCCGGCCCGTAGCCGACCAGGTCGCCCAGCGACCAGAGTTGGTCAAACCCACCATTTTCTCCGGCGTACTTGAGGACGCTCTCGAAGGCCTCTAGGTTGGAGTGGACGTCTGAGACGATAAGGGCGCGCAAGCCTGCTCCGGAAGTAGCGGGATAGAATAGGGTACGACTATGATATCAGAGCGCCTTTTTATGCGTGGTTCAAAGCTACTTCCAAACAATACGGCCTTCGAAATCCTCACCCGGAGCCCCGAGGAGACGCGGAGCCTTGGCGCGGCCTTGGGCAAGCATGCACACGCGGGGGCCGTCATCCTCCTGACGGGCGAGCTGGGCAGCGGCAAGACGTGCCTGACGCAAGGCATTCTGGCCGGCTTAGGGTCGAAGGAGTCCGCCCGCAGCCCGACCTTCGTGCTGGCGACGCAGTACCCCGGAAGGCTCACGCTCTACCACCTTGACCTGTACCGGCTGGAACGGGTCACGGAGATGGAGGACATCGGCCTGGACGAGTACCTGTTCGGGGATGGGGTGTGCGTCGTGGAATGGGCGGAGAAGGCGGCGGCGCTCTTTCCCGGCGAGCGGCTCGAAGTCCGTATCCAACGGCTCGGTGAGTCCGAGCGGCGGCTGGTACTGTCCGCGCATGGGCCGCGCCACGCCGCGCTGCTGAAGGCGGTGCGGGATGCAGTAGAGGCGCACGGCCGTACGCCTCTACAAGGTGATTGATGGAACTGGCGATAGACTCATCCTCGCGCTACGCGTCGCTGGCGCTGTCCCTCGAAGGCCAAATGCTCCAGGAGGCGACCTGGCGGGCTGGGCAGAACCACTCCGTGGAGCTGGCCCCTGCGGTGCAGCGGCTGCTGGAGGCGGCCCACTCCACGCCCAGCGGCCTGAAGGCGGTGTTCGTGGCGAAGGGGCCAGGCGGGTTCAGCGCGCTGCGCGTCGGGATGAGCTTCGCCAAGTCGCTGGCGGTGGCGCTCAAGCTGCCTCTGGTGGCGGTGGGCACGCTGGACATCGAGGCAGCGCCCTACTGGGGGCTGGGCCTGCCGGTGTGGGCGGTGCTGGATGCAGGCCGGGCGCGGTGGTACGCGGCGCACTACCCTGCTGGACATGTAGCAAACGCTCAGGAGGGTGTAGCATACCGTGTCCTGACGACGGACGAGCTGGCCGCCGAGGTGCGGGCCCCTGCGCTGCTGTGCGGGGAGAACGCGTCACAGGCTGCGGAGGCGCTTGGTCTGCTGCTGATAAGGCCGACGCCAGGGCCAGAAAGTTCTTCCCTTCCCCCTCGAGGGGGGAGGGCCAGGATGGGGGTGAGTGCTGGACTGAGCATCTCTTCACCTCCACCTCAATCTCCGACAAGAGTCGCGAGTCCTCGGACCTCCTCCCTCAAGGGGGAGGAGGCAGTATCGCCAGGGCTCGTGGTTGCGTCCGGGGCGCCGCCGACGCGAAGAGCGGGCACGCTGGCCCGGCTGGCGTACGCGCAGCTGGCGCGGGGCGACGTGGACGACCCGCTGACGGCGCAGCCACTCTACCTGCGCGGGTCGCAGTACGAGGTGGCGGCAGGCAGGCAACTGCCCGATAAGATTTCGTGAGGTGAGAGACACATGCAGAGGACACTGGTACTAGCCAAGCCGGACGCCGTGCAGCGCGGGCTCATCGGCGAGCTGGTCTCGCGCATCGAGCGGCGCGGGCTGCGCATCGTCGGCATAAAGATGATGCGCGTGAGCGAGGACCTGGGACGCCGCCACTATGCGGCCCACGTGGACAAGCCGTTCTTCCCCGGCCTGCTGAAGTTCATCACCTCCGGCCCCATCGTGGCGATGGTGGTCGAGGGGCCGAACGCGGTGGAGCTGGTGCGCAACCTGATGGGGGCAACGAACCCGAAGAACGCGGCGCCCGGCACGGTGCGCGGCGACCTGGCCGTGTCCGTCGGGCCGAACCTCATCCACGGCTCCGATTCGCCCGAGTCGGCCGAGCGCGAGGTGGCCCTGTTCTTCGCCAAGTCGGAGATCCTGGACTACCCGCGAGACATAGACCGCTGGGTCATCGAGTAGGGCGCCCAGACAAGGGAAAGGGTGCTTGGCTCAACTAGTTCACCCAAGAAAGAGGGCTTTCCCCTGTCACCCTGAGCGACAGCGCGAAGGGTCTCTTCCAGAAGGCCCTAAATGCTCGCCAGCGCAGTATCAATGGCACCAGGAAGAGATGCCTCGCTGCGGCTCAGCATGACAGGATAGGTTATTGAATCCTGACGACCTCGACGGCGCGGTCCCATGCGCCCTCCAGGTCATAGAACTCACGCTCCTCCGCCCCGAACAGGTGGATGACCACGTCCCCGTAGTCCAGCACCATCCAGCCGCTGGTGGGGTCGCCCTCGAGGTGGAGCCGGGCGCCGCCGCGCTTGGCCAGGGCCTGCTCCAGCTCCTCCGCCAACGTGGAGCGCTGGCGCGCCGAGTCGGTGGACATGATGACGAAGTAGTCGGCGAAGTCGGAGGCCTTGCGGATGTCGAGGAGGACGATGTCCGAAGCCTGCTTGTCGGAAGCCAAGTCCACGGCGAGACGGGCGAGGGTCTCCGATTTCAGCACGCGCTTGGGCATCGCAGCCTAGTATAAGAGCGCACCCCTAGCCCGGTCAACGCAGCGACTGCCCGCAGACATTCCCTAGATATGCCCCTGTTGGCGCACTTCCAGGAACGACTCCTTGATGGCGTCCACGACGGTGTCCACGTCCTTCACAGTGTGTGCGGCGGAGATGTAGGCGAGGTGCACCGGCGGGACGAGGACGCCGTGCTGCAACATGTGGAGGGTCACCAAGTCGTCGGCGGCCTTCATGGAGCGGTCTATGTCGCGGGCGGTACGCACCATGGGGCCGGGCTGGACGCGCAGGTAGAACATGGAGAGGGCATTGGCCATCTGGCCGGGCAGTTCCTCCTGGGCGAAGAACCGGTTCACCTCGTCGGCTAGGCGCGTGCCCTGCTCCGCCAGGTGTTTGTACACGCCCTTATGGTCGCGCAGGTAGGTGAGGACGGCGGTGCCGGCGGCCATGGTCATGGGGTTGCCGCTGAAGGTGCCCGCGGTGAAGATGCTGGGGCCGCCGGTGCGGTCGTCGCGGTAGATGTCGAACTGGCGGGTGAAGACCTCCATGACGTCGCCGCGCCCGGCCACGACGCCGAGGGGCATGCCGCCGCCAGGTGCCTTGCCGTAGATGGCCATGTCGGGCGTGACGCCGAAGAACTCCTGCGCGCCGCCGTAGGCCATGCGGAAGCCTGTAATGACCTCGTCGAACATGAGCAGCACCTCAGACTCGCGGCAGACCTCGGCCAGCTTTTTTAGGAACTCGCCCTGGTCGAGGCGCGGGTTGGAGCCCTGCACCGGCTCCACCATCACCAGCGCCAGGTCCTTCTTGTGCTTGCGGATGAGGTCGAAGGCGGCGTCGCTGAGGTAGGGCAGCATCATCGTGTTGGCGAGGGTCTCCTTGGGGATGCCCTGGCCCATGGTGTAGTACGTGGGCCTGTCCACCGGGCTGGCGGGGTCCACTTTGACGAGGACGGCGTCGTGGGCGCCGTGGAAGCCGCCTTCGAACATGGCGATCTTGGACTTGCCGGAGAAGGCGCGGGCTGCCCGGATGCAGTACATGCTGGCCTCGGTGCCCGTGTTGCAGAAGACGACTTTGTCGGCGCATGGAACGGCATCCACGAGCAGGCTGGCCAGCGGCTCCTGGTACGGGTTGTGGAGGCCCCACTGCACACCGCGGTCCAGCGCCTCGCGCAGCGCGTCGAGCACGACCTTGGGCGCATGGCCCAGGATGTGTGGGCCGAAGCCCATCGTCAGGTCTATGTACTCATTGCCGTCCACGTCCACGACGCGGGAGCCGTGAGCCTCCTTGATATAGATGGGGTAGCTGAAGTTGACGGTGCCCACGATCTCCTGGGCGAGGACCTTGCTGCTACGCTCGTAGGTCTTCTTGGAACCCGGCGCGCTCTTCTCGATAGCCTTGCCGATATCCTTCGCCATGACAGCCTCCTTCGTACGATCATCACTCCAGCGGCAACGCGCCCATGATACACGGTTGGGGGCACGCGTAGAGGCGCCCTTCAGTTGAAGGGCGCCTCTACATCACTTTCCGAACCGCGGCCTCGCAGACAGCGCAGGTCGTATTGAAGCCGTCCGTGGGATGTGCTAGGCTTTCGAGTATGGGCAAGAAGCGTGTCATCGTAGCGATGAGCGGCGGGGTGGACTCGTCGGTGGCGGCGCTGCTGCTGCACCGGCAGGGGTACGAGGTCGTCGGTGTCACCATGCGGCTGTGGTCGGTGGAGCGGCCCGACCTGCCCCCGCTGAGCAAGCGCTGCTGCACCGCCGAGGACATGGAGGACGCGCGGCGCGTCTGCCAGACCATCGGCGTCCCCCATTATGTGCAGAACTTCGAGCGGGAGTTCCAGGCGCACGTCGTGGACTACTTCGTACGCGAGTACGACCGGGGACGCACGCCGCATCCCTGCCTTGCCTGTAACGACAAGATAAAGTTCGACTTCCTGCTGCGCCGGGCGATGTTCCTCGATGCCGACTACATCGCCACCGGCCACTACGCGCGGGTGCGTCGTGATGGCGCCGCCATGAGACTGCTGAAGGCCGCCGACCCCGCCAAGGACCAGTCGTACGTCCTGTTCACGCTCTCTCAGGCCGAGCTGGGCCGCCTGCTGCTGCCCATCGGCGAGATGACGAAGGCCGAGGTGCGGCGGCTGGCTGCCGAGGCGGGCCTACCGGTGGCGGACAAGCCCGACAGCCAGGAGATATGCTTCATACCCGACGGCGACTACCGCAAGTTCGTGGGCGAGCGCTCCGCTGCCAAGCCCGGCGATCTGGTGGACATGGAGGGCGCTGTCTTAGGGCGGCACCCGGGCGTCCAGTTCTTCACCATAGGCCAGCGGCGCGGCCTGCGGCTGAACGGTGGCACCGGTAAGCCGATGTTCGTCGTGCGCATCGAGGCGGAGGCGAACCGCGTCGTGCTTGGCCCGGAGGACGCGCTGCTGCGCACCGACCTGTGGGCCTCCCGCGTGAGCTTTACGCGGGGGAAGCCGCCCGCGGGGCCAGTGGAGCTGTCAGCCAAGATACGCTACAAGTCCGCCGAGGCGCCGGCCACCGTGGTCGCCAGGGACGGCTGGGCGCGGGTCGCCTTCCATGAGCCGCTCCGGGCCGTGACGCCAGGCCAGGCGGTGGTCTTCTACCAGGGTGAGGAGATGGTCGGCGGCGGCTACATCGAACTCGACGGCCCTTCGGCGAACTGAAGGGCAAACGTGGACTTCAAGGACATCGTCCGCAAGGGCATAGAGGAGTACGCTCAGGAGCTGGGCAAGGCGCTGGACGGTCTGACGGCCGAGGAGCGGCGCTTCCAGCCTACCCCGACGTCGCACCACATAGACTTCGCCGTCTGGCACATGGCGCGCGTCGAGGACTACTACTTCAACGCCTTCGGGAAGCGCGTCGAGCAGCTTTGGGCGCGCGGAAACTGGCACGAGAAGCTGGGCCTGCCCAGGAAGGATACCGGCTACGGCTACTCGGTCGAAAAGGTGAAGGACCTGCCGCGGTTCGACCTTGCAGCCTTCCGTTCCTACATGGACGGAGTGCACAAGGAAGCCCTCGCGTACCTGGACGCACTCACGCAGGCTGACCTGGTCACATGCCCATGGCCGGAGCGCGAGCCTGGGTACACCGTCGGAGCGATCCTGGCGCACATCGTCGTGCATCAAAGCCGGCACATGGGCCAGGTGGAGTACCTGCGCGGCATCCAGCGGGGCTTCGGCGCCTAGCCGCCGATGACGCCCAGCCTTCAGACACCACCGCCGACATTCCACGAAGAGCAGTCCCTTTGGAACAGCGGCCACCGGCTGGTGGCGGGCCTTGACGAGGTGGGACGCGGCCCCATCGCCGGGCCGGTCGTGGCGGGCGTGGCCATCCTGCCGCAGCGCTTGGAGGGCGACTGGGCCGCCCTAGTCCGCGATAGCAAGCAGCTTACCGCGGCACAGCGCGAGGCGGTGTTGCCTCACCTAGAGGAAACCGCCGTCGGCCTCGCCGTGGGCGTCGGCTCCGTCGAGGAGATAGACGCGCTGGGCATCATGAACGCGACACGCTTGGCGATGCGCCGTGCGCTCGAAGCACTGACTGTCCGGCCCGACTTCCTGCTTCTGGACGCCTTTCCCCTCCCAGGCGTCGCGACCCCTCAGAAGGCCATCGTCCACGGTGACGCGCTGTGCCTGTCCATCGCGGCGGCGTCCATCGCGGCCAAGGTGGCCCGCGACCGCATGATGGTGGAGCTAGACGGAGAGTACCCCGGCTATGGCTTTGCCTCCCACAAGGGCTACGCCTCCTCCGACCACCTGGCGCGGCTGCGGGAGTTGGGGCCGTGCGCGATACACCGCTTCGGCTTCGAGCCGGTGAGGGGCTTCTGCGCGTCCTTGGGAATCACTCCGCGTCCAAAACTCCCTTCCCCCTTGAGGGGGGAAGGTCAGGATGGGGGTGAGGATGCTCGCGGGGAAGTGCTTCACCCCCACCTCAGTCCTCCCCCCTCGAGGGGGAGGAAGAAACAACGCCCCACCCACTCACCACTCCAATTCCCGTTGCTTTCAGACGCATGACCAGCCAGCGGACCGAACTGGGCAAACGCGGCGAGGCGCAAGCTGTCAAACACCTCAAGGCCATGGGCTACAAGGTGCTCCAGACCAACTATCGCGGCAGACGCGGCGAGATTGACGTGGTAGCCGAGAAGGGCAAAACGCTCGTCTTCATCGAGGTGCGCACCAAGGCCAGCACCGCCTTCGGCAGGCCGGAGGAGTCCATCTCCTCGGCCAAACGCGCGCATCTGGTAGCCACGGCACACCAGTACCTCCAGGAACACAACGCCGATGAGCGGGACTGGCGCATAGACCTCGTCGCAGTGGAGTACGGGCCGGACGGCCGTCTGGCGCGGCTCGACGTGTTGGAGCACGCCGTCGAAGGCTGACGTGCTACAATCTCAGCCGATTCCGCAGCTACCATGAGGGCAAGAATGCCGTGATTCACTTCGTCGCCGCGCAGGTCCACAGCCTCATCGAGGACATCCGGCTGTTGGAGACGTTCGTCACCGCGCCGCTGGGCCTATACTCGGACATCAAGATGCTGCGGGAGGCTCTGCCCCTGCCCGAGGCGGCGGACCTCTCCCCAGCGGAGACCCAAGAGCGGCGGACGGCCTTCCGCATGCACACCAAAGACGCATCCGGCCTGACGCTTGGCACTATCGGCCACCTATCAAAGTCCATGGACGCCCTGGAGGCCCTTTCGCCCGACACCATCGCGCCTATCAGCCATGAGTGGGTGAAGCGGGCGCGCATGGTGCTGTCGCGGGCCGAAGAGAAGGTCGGGGCCGACCTGCGGGCCGCCACCGCAGCCAAGGTCAGGGGCCTGTACGTCATCGTGGGGCCGGACGCCACCAACGGGCGCCCGGTCGCCGATGTGGCCACCGCCGCGCTCAGGGGGGGTGCCAGGGTACTACAGCTGCGCGACAAAGCCGGCGACAAAGGCCAGGTGCTCGCCACCGCCAAGAAGCTCAAGGCGCTGTGCAACGAGCACGAAGCGCTGTTCATCATGAACGACGACGTCGACCTCGCGGCACTGTCCGACGCCCACGGGCTGCACGTCGGCCAGGGCGACCTGCCGGTGCAGGGCGCGCGCCGCCTCCTCATCCTCAGACAACTCGTGGGGCGCTCCAACAACACGCTGGAGGAGGCGCTTCAGTCCCAGGCCGACGGCGCCGATTACATCGCGATCGGGGCCGTGTTCCCCACCCAGACGATGGGCAAGGCTCAGCGCAAGACCGTTGGTGTGGAGACGATACGGAAAGCGAAAGATGTCCTGTCGCCGCCAGTGGTCGCCATCGGCGGCATCAACGCGTCCAACATCGCCGAGGTCGCCCGCGCGGGCGCCGACTGTGTCTGTGTCGTCAGCGCGGTCACTACGGCTAGGGACCCGGAGGCCGCCGCACGCCAACTCGTCACCGCTATCGAGTCGGCCAAGAAGTAGCCTATTTCCATGGCAGCCAAGTCCGCCATCCGCCAGCCCGGAGCCCTCAAGGCCCGCGTCAAGTCTCTGGGTGAGGACGCCCTAGCCAGCTTCTCGGCGACCCACAAGGCCCGCGAGGGCGCGCTGCGCCTGTCGAGGGACATGATCCGCCGCTCCGCCGAGTCTATCCGCGCGACCCACCGCGGCGAGTTCGCCAACGCCCGCGCCCTGGTGGAGGAGGCGGCCAGGCTGTCGGCGGAGCTGGAGCGCGTGCTGGAAAAGCAGCCCGGAGTCTATTTCGCGGGGTTCGTTGAGGACGCCCAGAAGGAGTATGCCGAGGCGAGCCTGACCCTGGCCATCATCGAGGGGTCGCCGCTGCCCGGCCGCCAGGACTTGGGCGTAGGCGCGGCCCCGTACATGAACGGGCTGGCCGAGGCGATGGGCGAGATGCGGCGGTATATCCTCGACGCGCTGCGCAGGGGCGACTTCTCCCGCTGCGAAGACCTGCTCGACCTCATGGACGAGGCGTACACACTCCTGGTTTCCATGGACTTCCCCGACGCCGTGACCGGTGGGCTGCGGCGCAACACCGACATGGTTCGCGGCGTGCTGGAACGCACGCGAGGCGACCTGACCTTCGCGCTGCGCCAGGTGCGCCTGGAGCGCAAGCTGGAGCGGTTCCAAGACGCGCTCCCCGGGGCTAGACGGCGCGGCCCTTCCAAGGCTAGGCAATCTAAGTCATAGACACCCCCGCCTTGCGTTGGGCGGCGTGGTGTGCGATAGTTTGCCAGGATCGACAACCCCCAATCTAAATCAAGCCTCCTGAATGGGAGGCTTTTTTGTGGAGGTGCCTGTGGCTTCGCTCCTCGTCGCCATCATCGCTGCCATCGTGGCCCTGGGCTTCGCCGCCGTCCTGGCCATGAACGTCCTGCGCAAGGACAAGGGCAACGAGACCATCCAGTTCATCGGACGCGCCATCCAGGAAGGCGCGATGGCCTTCCTGTCGCGCGAGTACCGCATCCTGTCATTCTTCGTCGCGGCAGTCTTCGTCATCCTGGCCCTGTTCATCGACTACGACATCCTGGACAAGCTCGGCACCGACCGCACGCTGCCGGCCACGGGCATCGCCTATGTGGCCGGCGCCTTCGGCTCGGCCATTGTGGGCTTCATCGGCATGAGCATCGCCATCCGCGCCAACACGCGGACGGCGGTGGCCGCGCAAAAAGGCCTTAACCCGGCGCTGCGCATCGCCTTCAACAGCGGCACCGTCATGGGTATCAGCGTCGTCGGCGTCGGCCTGCTTGGCGTCACCCTGGTGTACTGGGTCTTCAAGGACACCAACATTGTCGCGGGCTTCGGCATGGGCGCCTCGTCCATCGCGCTGTTCGCACGTGTGGGCGGCGGCATCTACACCAAGGCTGCCGACGTTGGCGCCGACCTGGTGGGTAAGGTGGAGAAGGGCATTCCCGAGGACGACCCGCGCAACCCCGCCGTCGTCGCCGACAACGTGGGCGACAACGTCGGCGACGTGGCCGGCATGGGCGCCGACCTGTACGAGTCCTACGTCGGCTCCATCATCGCGGCCATGTCCCTGGCCGCAGCGGGTGCGGCCTTCTTCCTCATGGGCGACATCAGCGACACCAGGGCCAACTTCGACAACAGCCTCTACCTCCTGCCCGTCCTGGTCGCGGCAGCCGGCATCTTCTCGTCCATCCTCGGCTCGTTCCTCGTGCGCACCAAAGAAGGCGCCAGCATGGGCAAGCTCCTTTGGGCGCTGCGCACCGGCATCCTGTCCTCAGGCGCGCTCATCCTCGTGGCAACGGGCATCAGTGTGGCGGCCCTCGACCTCGACTTCAACCTGTTCTGGGTCGTGGTGGTGGGCCTGATAGCCGGGCAAATCATCGCCACATCCTCTGAGGTCTATACCTCCTACGAGTACAAGTTCACCAAGAACGTGGCCAAACAGTCGGAGACCGGGCCGGCGACGGTTATCATCGGCGGCCTCGCCCTCGGTATGATGAGCACCCTGGTGCCCGTCGTGTCGGTCGTCGTAGCCATGTGGTTCTGCAACTGGCTGGGCGGCGTGTACGGTGTCGCGCTGGCGGCCGTGGGCATGCTGTCCACCCTGGGCATCACCCTGGCCACCGACGCCTACGGCCCCGTCGCCGACAACGCGGGCGGCATCGCCGAGCAGGCCCACCTCGACCCGAAGGTGCGCGAGCGCACCGACGCCCTCGACTCTCTCGGCAACACCACCGCGGCCACCGGCAAGGGCTTCGCCATCGGCTCGGCGGTGCTCACGGCCCTGGCCCTCATCTTCGCCTACTCCCAGGTCACCGGCGTGGACGTCTTCAACCTGCGCGACAACGATGTCATCCTGGGCCTGCTGGTCGGCGCTGCCATGCCCTTCCTGTTCTCGGCGCTGACGATGCAGGCGGTGGGCCGCGCGGCCTACTCCATGGTCTTGGAGGTGCGGCGCCAGTTCAAGGAGATTCCCGGCCTGATGGAGGGCACTGGCAAGGCGGACTACGCGCGTGCGGTAGATATCAGTACCCGGGGAGCGCTCCGCGAGATGGTCCTGCCCGGCCTGCTGGCCATCGCCGCCCCCATCGCCGTCGGCGCTGTCCTCGGGCCGGGAGCGCTGGCCGGCCTGCTCATGGGCGCCACTGCCACAGGCTTCCTACTGGCTGTCATGATGGCCAACGCGGGCGGCGCCTGGGACAACGCCAAGAAGTACATCGAGGCTGGCAACCTTGGCGGCAAGCGCTCCCCCGCTCACCAGGCGGCCGTCGTCGGCGACACCGTCGGCGACCCCTTCAAGGACACGTCCGGCCCGTCCATCAACATCCTCATCAAGCTCATGGCCATCGTCGCCCTCGTCTTCGGCCCCCTGTTCTTGTAGAAAAAACGCTGCCAGGGAGGCATGTAGGGGCGGGTTCGAACCCGCCCCTACCCTTTGGGCGCCGATTGGCTTTGACTTTTGCCCGAACGCTTGGTAGCTTTGAGCAATCATCCCCATTCACTTTGAGCGAGGCATCACCACAACCGTGACGGAACTCAAGGCATCGGCCAACCTGGACGAACTGGCATCCCTCTGCAAGCGCAGGGGGTTCATCTTCCAGAGCAGCGAGATCTACGGCGGCCTGGCGAGCACGTGGGACTACGGCCCGCTCGGCGTGGAGTTGAAGCGCAACATCAAGGAGTCGTGGTGGCGGCGCTTCGTGTGGGAGCGGGACGACATGGTCGGCCTCGACGCTGCCATCCTCATGCACCCCGACGCCTGGCGTGCCAGCGGCCACGTCGAGGCCTTCCACGACCCCCTGGTCGAGTGCAGGAACTGCCACCAGCGGTTCCGGGCCGACCACCTCGCCGGGCCCAAGTGCCTCTCCTGCTGCGCCACCGACAGCTTCACCGAAGCCCGCCAATTCAACCTCATGCTCAAGACCTTCCTCGGCCCCGTCGAGGACTCGGCCTCCATCGCCTACCTCCGGCCCGAGACGGCCCAGGGCATCTTCGTCAACTTCGAGAACGTCCAGACCACCACGCGCCGCAAGCTGCCCTTCGGCATCGCCCAGCTCGGCAAGGCCTTCCGTAACGAGATCACCACGGGCAACTTCATCTTCCGAACCCGCGAGTTCGAGATGATGGAGATCGAGTACTTCGTCCGGCCAGGCGAGGACGAGGAGTGCCACAAGCGCTGGCTCGACGACTGCATGGGCTGGTACACCGGCCTCGGCATCCGCAAGGAGAACCTCCGCATCCGCCAGCATGACCCGAAGGAGCTGGCCCATTACGCCAAGGCGACCTACGACATCGAGTACCGCTTCCCCTGGGGCTGGGGCGAGATCCAGGGCATCGCCAACCGCACCGACTTCGACCTGAAGGCCCACGCCACCAAGAGCGGCAAGGCGCTGGCCTACTTCGACGAGGAGAAGAAGGAGCACGTCGTGCCCTATGTCATCGAGCCGTCGGCGGGCGTGGACCGCGCGGTGATGGCGTTCCTGCTCGACGCCTACGCCGAGGAGGAGGCGCCCACCGCCGACGGCAAGACCGAGAAGCGCGTGGTGCTGCGGCTGCATCCGGCGCTGGCGCCGGTCAAGGTGGCCGTGCTGCCCTTGAGCCGCAACGAGCGGCTGGCCCCGCTGGCGCGCGAGGTGTTCGCCAAGGTGCGCTCGTCGGGCGCGGTGGACGGCTTCGTCCAGTACGACGACGCCCAGAGCATCGGGCGGCGCTACCGGCGACAGGACGAGGTCGGCACGCCGCTCTGCGTAACCGTGGACTTCGAGTCGCTGGACGACAGGGCCGTCACCATCCGTGAGCGCGACTCGATGAAGCAGGACCGCGTGCCCATCGAGCGGCTGCCGGAGGAACTGGCCAAGCGGCTGAAGCGGGCGTAGCACAATGGCACCGGAGCAAGCTACGGGCCAGACATGGGTCAACCTGCGTGTCTTCGGGCCACAGGGCAGCGCCGAGGTGCGAGCGCTGGCCGACACCGGCGCCACGTTCACGAAGGTGCCCCACCAGGCGGCAGAAGAAGCGGGTCTGCAAACTGAGTATGAGGTGCCGGCAGAGATGGCGGACGGCCGCACCATCAAGCGGTCTCTGGACTTAGCGGAGCTACAGATCGAGGGTATGCGCAGACCGGTGCTGGTCTCAGTGGCGGAGAACGGCCAGACGGCCATGGTAGGCTACACGACCTTGGAAACCGTCGGCTTCAAGGTCAACCCAGTCACCCATCGGCTTGAGCTAGCACCCGCCATCGAGTATTAGGACGGCCACGAGCAGCTCACCATCGAGCCCGACACGCTGAGGATAATGAGCTCCTAGGGGACAGCCTCACCCTCGCCCCGACGAAGTCGGGACAGGCCTCTCCCCTGCGGGGGAGAGGGGTAGTCTGACCCCTCGCCCGCCTACGGGAGAGGGCATTGGCCACGCCGGGCGTGGTCAATGGGTGAGGGCTAGCGCCGTGTGGTTGTCGGCGGTGCCTTCCCTCTGTACCATGTACCACCAATCAACCATCCCACAGGAGGAAGCATCGTGGCGAAGATCGAAGCGAAGCTGCAACAGATGGGCCTGGCGCTGCCGGCGCCGCTCAAGCCCCCCGCGGGGCTCAAGGTGCCCATCGCGATGGTCAAGATCACCGGCACCCATGCGTACGTTTCGGGCCACGCGCCCCTGGCGGCCGACGGCTCCCTGGCCAACCCAAAAGGCAAGGTCGGCGGCGAACTCACCGTCGAGCAGGGCTACCAGGCCGCGCGGCTGACCGCGCTGGCGATGCTGGCCAGCCTCAAGCGCGAGTTGGGCGACCTGGACCGCGTGACCAACTGGCTCAAAGTGCTCGGCATGGTCAACGTCGCCCCCACCTTCAACGAGACGCCCCGCGTCATCAACGGCTTCTCCGACCTCATCGTCGAGCTTTACGGAAAGGAGCGCGGGCTGCACACCCGTTCGGCCGTCGGCATGGCTGCCCTACCCTTCAACATCCCCGTCGAGATCGAGGCCGAGGTGGAGATCAGCAAGTAGGCTGGGACTTGCAGGAGTCCTAAGTCGGCCTCAAGCTGCCTAACTTCCTTCTTGCGTTGCAGCAGCTTCTGGAACGACTCTATCGAGATGAATCGAAGTTCGCTTCGTATCTCGTGGAACGTCCCGTTTAACAGTGTTTGTACCTTGGGCCGCTCGCTATCGGAGGCAACCACGAAATACGGCTGTTCCAAATGTCGTACGCGTGCTTGAGCTTTCCAATCGCGTGGTAGAGATCGCCACTTACCTGAACTTCAAAAGCGAAGGTCGGCACTGAACGCTCAACCCGGTTCCAGACTGCGTCCAAGCGTTCGCCATCTATCTTGTATTCCTTCTCCGCAACGTAACGCTGGATACGCCCTGCCTCCACCAGCGCTTCAACGAGTTCGTCATGGGTAGTCAGACCAGTTCTAGTGGAACGTGGCCCAACATCGGTAATCCCAAAGCCTCTAACGACCTCGATAGCCATCGGCTCCGCAACGATCTGGAACCCCCCGCGAGCCAGCAAGCTCAAGTCTTGTGAACTGATCTTGCTCTCCTCCCACTTGTCCGAAGGCAACAGGTAGTCTATGTCGAACTCGAACCTTAGCGGCCACCGCACAGCATTCGTCTGCACCTCGTCAGGCCAAAGGGGGCGGTCTTGACGAAACTTGCGCCGGATGGTGCCGAAGCCTACTACGTCCCCTATTTTGGTCACGTAGAACAGCAGCCGGTCTTCGGCAGTGAGCGAGCTCCACATGACACTGGGCCTTCCCGAGTCCTTGAGCCCCCAGATGTTGCCGAGGCTAAAGGACGTGTCCCAGTTCTCTTTCGGCCCTACCGCTAGCCACCATCGAGTCATAATCCCTACCTCCGGCATGCGAGGGCCAATTATAGACGTAAGGTGGAGAACCCGCTTGCAAGGCCGTGCTTGACACTCATCCGTTAGCGGAGTATGGCCCAGGGCCATTTTTCTCTAGGAGGGAATCATGGGACTGGACATCGGCATCATCTCGATTCGGTATCTTGACCGCCCTGACGGCTGGGCATATGAGTTTGCTAAGGAATTAGCTCTCGAAGCCCGCGTCAACGGCTACATGGCAGGTGAAGAAACAACTGGGGGGGCATTTACTCAGCCCCAAGCGCTCCGCATGCTTGCCAGGTTCGCCGGAGAGAAGCACCTGGACGATGTCGACAAGGCGGACGTCCTAGACTGGGTGGAGCCATTGCCATGGGATGGATGGGACGATGATTTGCCAACCGACTTAGCAGATGACGAGGATGAGTACGACACACCCATGGACTATCATGAAGCAACGGGCGTCGGCGTCATCGAGCTTCATTTCAACTGGTAGAATCTTCAACAGCCGCTATGCGCATCGTCCATTTCTCGGATGTCCACATCGGGGTCGAGAGCTACGGCAGGGTTGACCCGGAGACGGGGCTGTCCTCGCGCCTCGGCGACTTTTTGCGCAGCTTCGACGAGGTGGTGGACTACGCCATCGAGTCCCACGCCGACCTGGCGCTGTTCTGCGGCGACGCCTACAAGAGCCGCGACCCGTCCCAGACCCACCAACGCGAGTTCGCCAAGCGCATCGCCAGGCTGTCGGAGGCCGGCGTCCCCGTCTTCCTCGTCGAGGGGAACCACGACATCCCCAACGTCCTGAGCCGCGCCACCGCACTCGACATCTTCCGGACGCTGCGGGTGCCGAACGTTTATGTCGGCTCCACCGTGGACGTGCAGACCGTCGCCACGCCCAGCGGGCCGCTCCAGGTGCTGGCGGTGCCGTGGGTGCGGCGCGGCGCGTTCCTCTCTCGTGACGACATGCGCGGCCTCAACCCCGACCAGGTCAACGAGGCCATCCAGGAGCGGCTCACGGCGGCCATCCGCCTGCGCGCCGAGCAGCTCGACCCGAAGGTCCCGGCGGTCCTGGCGGGCCACGTCGCCATCAGCGAGGCCAAGCTCGGCTCCGAGCAGTCCATGATGCTGGGCCGAGACCACGTCCTGCTCCGCAGCAGCGTCGCCCTGCCGCAGCTCGAGTACGTGGCCCTGGGGCACGTCCACCGCCACCAAATCCTCGGACGCGACCCGCTCGTAGTCTATTCAGGGGCGCTGGAGCGCGTGGACTTCGGCGAGGAGAAGGACGAGAAGGGGTTCTACGTGGTGGAGCTCGACCCGGCCAAGCCAGCTGGCTCTCGGCTGCGGTACTTCCAGTTCCAGCCGGTGAACGCACGGGCGATGCTGACGGTCGCGGTGGAGATTGAGCCGGGCGACGAAGACCCGACCGCCACCGTGCTCAAAGCCATCGGCCGCCACCACGTCGAGGGCGCCATCGTCCGCGTGCGCATCCGCGTGCCTGGCGCGCTGGAGGGGCATCTACGGGACGCGGACATCCGGCAGGCGCTGGCGGGCGCGCAGTACGTGGCGGCGGTCTCCAAGGAGATCATCGAGGTCGTACGGGCGCGGCTGGGCCAACCGTACTCCAAGAGCCTCAGCCCGCAGGAGGCGCTGAAGGCGTACCTGGAGGCGAAGAATGTGGCGAAGGACCGCTCCGAGGTGCTGATGCGCCGGGCGCAGCAGCTTATGGAAGAGAACGCGCTGCCGCACGAATCCTGACGGCGCACTTTCGCATCGAAGTGTGCGATGATTCCGAATAGAGGTGGCGGCATGGGGATATTGGCGACTGTCCCAGACACCGTAGCCGGTGGCGAGCGCCGAGGGTTACCTCCCAGGACGAGGCGGGCCTTGATGGTGCCGACTACGGCCCTCGTGATCGCGTCGCTGCTCCTCTTCGCCGCATGCGGCAGCAAAGCACCCGCCTATCCGACTCTCACCGCCGCTCCCGCGGGGGCCAGTGACACGGCGGAGACTGCTCCCGACTTCGAAATCACCCTCTTCCAGAGCGCCAGCCACACCGCGGGCGAGACGTTGCGCCTCTCCGACCTCAAGGGCAAGGCCGTGGTCGTGAACTTCTGGTACCCATCGTGCCCGCCGTGCCGCGTCGAGATGCCCGACTTCGAGGCCGCCTTCCAGAAGTACAAGGGCCAGGACGTCGAGTTCGTCGCCATCCAGGCGCTGGGGCTGGATACGGTGCAGAACGGCCAGGACTTCGTGACCGAGTTCGGCCTCAGCTACGCCATCGGCCCCGACACCGACAGCAGTATCCTCGTGGACTACGATGTCAGCGGCTTCCCCTCCACCGTGTTCCTGGACAAAGACCACCGCATCGTGCGCCACTGGACGGGCGCGCTGAACGCCGCCAAGCTGGACGAACTCGTGCAGGAAGTCCTGAACGCGTCGTCCTGAACTGACGCTCCTCCAACGCAAGGGGCGTTTCTTGTCATGCTGGAGCGAAGCGAAGCATCTCAGGGTGGGGCGGCGATGGAGAGATCCTTCTCTTCGTTCAGGATGACAGTACTGTAGGTCTCCCGCTGCTGGGGCTGTTGCATTTCCCCCGCCCCTGGCGCTGCCCCTGCCCTAGCGTGTACGCTGTCCTGCCAACATGACAGCCGGAGACATCTTCTTCCTCATCGTGCACTGGCTCCACGTCGTGGCCGCGGCCGCGTGGGTCGGCGGCAGCCTGTTCTATCTTCTCGCGCTCCGGCCGGCCGCACGGAGGCAGCCCGAAGCCGCTGGGCTGGTGCGGAGCGCCGTCGGCACCGAGTTCCGCATTCTCGTGGACGCCTCCATCATCGTCCTGGTGGTCACCGGCGCCGTCATCGCCTTCAACCGGCTGACCAACGAGGCGGCAACGCCCGCCTACGGCATCACCCTGGGCCTCAAGGTAGCCCTGTCACTGTGGACGTTCATGCAGGTCTGGGCCGAGCGGCGAAAGCTCGGGTCCATCGCGCCGTACCGCGGGCCGGAGCGGGCGGCCCCAACAGGTTGGCGGCGGCTCGGAGAGGTGTTCTCGGGCTACAACGGCGTCATCGTCGTCGGCATCGTTGTCTTCCTGCTCTCCGACCTTATGAAGTTCCTGTACGAGAAGGCCCTCGTCTGAGGGTGCATTGACGCGGTTGGAGCGGGGTATAATGGGGGCGTCGGATAGACCACGGTTGCGGAGGGTTGGAATCTAGATGCGCCGGGGCCTGATGGATATCCTCGCCTGCCCCATGTGCAAGGGGCCGCTCGTCCTCACGGTGTCCAAGGAGGACGAGCATGGGGTGTTGGAAGGCAACCTCCGCTGCGAGGCGTGCAAGATAGACTACCCTATCGAGGAAGCCATCCCCAACATGCTTCCGCCGGCCCTGCGGTCATAGCGGCTGCCTGACGCCCACGCCCCTCGGTTCCCGCAGCTTCGCCAACAACGCTGACACCGTCGCCTTCAACTCCGGGTGGACCACGTCCGGCGCGATCTCCACCAGCGGCACCAATACGAACGCCCGCTGGTGCATGCGCGGATGCGGAATCGTCAACTCCGGCGTTTCCATGACCAGGCCGTCGTAGAGCAGGATGTCAATGTCCAGCGTCCTCGGGCCGCCAACGACGGTGCGCTGCCTGCCATATTTGGCCTCGATGCCTCGCACCGTGTCCAACAGCTCCCACGGGTCAAGCCTGGTGACGATGTGGCAGACGGCGTTGAGGAAGAGCGGCTGGTCGGTGATGCCCACCGGCTCGGTCTCGTAGGCCGACGAGGCTGTCGCCTTCTCAGAGATGGCGGCAAGCTCCCGCACAGCGGCGCGCAGATAGCCCAGCCGGTCGCCCATATTGGAACCAAGGCCGAGGTAGGCGTCATGGCGCATCGGGTTTCCAGCCGCGGACGATGGCGTCGCTCATGCGGGACACCCGCACCATCTCCTTGACGTCATGCACCCGGACGATGTCGGCCCCTTTGGCGATAGACAGCGCCACCGTGGCGGCGGTTCCCTCCACGCGCTCCTCACGCGGCAGGCCGAGGACGAGGCCGATGGTGGACTTGCGGGACATTCCGATGAGCAGCGGCCTGCCCAACGCCTGAAACTCGTCCAACCGCCTCAGGATCTCCAGGTTGTGCTGAGCGGTCTTGCCGAAGCCCATGCCTGGGTCGAGGATGATGTTCTCCCGGGCCACGCCCGCAGCCACGGCTGCATCCGCCAGGCACCGCAGCACCTTGATAATCTCGTTCACGACGTCACCGTCGTAGCGCGTGTGGTCCTGGTTATGCATGAGCACCACGGGCACGCCCGCGCGGGCGGCGACGGTGGCCATGTCGGGGTCGCGCTGCAAGGCCCACACATCATTGACGAGCGCCGCGCCGGCCTTGAGCGCGCGCTCGGCTACACGGGCCTTGTACGTGTCTACGCTGATGGGTACCTTGAGCACGGGCTTCAGCGCCTCGATGACGGGGATGACGCGGGCCAACTCCTCATCGACGGAGACTGGCTTGGTGCCTTCATACACATAGGGCGGCCGTGTGGACTCGCCGCCCACGTCCACGATGTCAGCGCCTGACTCCTGGAACCGGAGGGCCTGCCGCACCGCTGCGTCCACGTCGCCGCCGGTGCCGTCGCCGGAGAACGAGTCGGGCGTCACATTGATGACACCCATCACGTAGGTCTTCACGCCCCACACGAAGGGGATCTCACCTATGTTCGTCGTTCCTTTCACATAGTCCCCCGTACGTTCGCCAAGCCGCTTCGCCTTGCGGCCTGATGCCATATTTGCTACCTTTGGCAGGGTAATTATTCCACGGCACCGGAAGCGAGTCCAAACATGGTCGTCCGCAAACAGATTGACCGAAGGCAAGACGAGCTGCTCAAGATGCGGGAGCGCGCCAAGCAAGGCGGCGGCGCGGAGCGCATCGAGGCGCAGCACAAGCGCAAGAAGAAGATCGCGCGGGAGCGCATCGCCGCCTTCCTCGACAAGGGCTCTTTCCAAGAGCTCGACCAGTTCGTGCAGCACCGCTCCACCGACTTCGGCCTGGCGGATGAACACTACCTCGGTGATGCGGTGGTGACCGGACACGGCAAGGCCAACGGACGGCTGGTCTTTGTCTATGCACAGGACTTCACCGTCTTCGGCGGCTCGCTGTCCGAGGTCTCGGCCCAGAAGATATGCAAGGTCATGGACCTGGGTATGCAAACCGGCGCGCCTGTCGTCGGCCTTATCGACTCGGGCGGGGCACGCATCCAGGAGGGTATAGACAGCCTGGCCGGCTACGGCGACATCTTCCTGCGCAACACCCGCGCCTCCGGCGTCATACCTCAAATCTCGGCCATCCTTGGCCCGGCGGCGGGCGGCGCGACCTACTCCCCTGCCCTCACCGACTTTGTCTTCATGGTGGGTGGCGTCGGCCAGATGTACATCACCGGCCCCGATGTCATCAAGGCCGTCACCGGCGAAGAGGTCACCCACGAAGACCTCGGTGGCGCCTTTGCCCACGCCTCTAGGAGCGGCGTCTCCCATTTCAGCCACTCCAATGAGGAGGACTGCATCAAAGAGATACGGCGGTTGCTGTCCTTCCTCCCGCAGAACAACACCGAGGAGGCACCGCGCCAGCCCTTCCTCGACGACCCGGAGACCACCGACCCCGAGTTGGGGCGCGTCGTCCCCGATAACCCGAACCAACCCTACAACATGCAGGAAATCATCAAGCGCGTCGTGGACGAGGGCGACTTCCTCGAGGTCCAGAAGGACTTCGCCCGCAACATCATCGTCGGCTTCGGACGCATCGCCGGCGGCGCGGTCGGCATCGTGGGCAACCAGCCTGACCACATGGCGGGCGTCCTCGACATCAACGCCTCGGTCAAGGCGGCGCGGTTCGTTCGCTTCTGTGACGCCTTCAACATCCCTCTGCTGACCTTCGTGGACGTGCCGGGCTTCATGCCAGGGACGGCCCAGGAGCACGGCGGCATCATCCGGCACGGGGCCAAGCTCATCTATGCCTACGCCGAGGCGACCGTGCCCAAGATCAGCCTCCTCACGCGCAAGGCCTACGGCGGAGCCTATCTGGTTATGGGCAGCAAGAGCCTGCGCGGCGATATCAACCTCGCATGGCCCTCCGCGGAGCTGGCCGTCATGGGCGCCGAAGGCGCCGTCAACGTCATCCACCGTAATGAGATCCGCGCAGCGGACGACCCCGAGAAGCTGCGCGCCAAGCTCATCGAGGAGTACCGCGAGCGGCTGATGAACCCATATGTCGCAGCGGGCCGTGGCTTGGTGGACGACGTCATCCTGCCGGCAGAGACGCGGCCCAAAGTCATCCGTGCCCTCGACATGCTGCGGAATAAGCGCGAGGTGCTCCCGCCTAAGAAACACGGGAGCATCCCCCTTTGAACGGCCCCAGCACCGATGGGAGGCCCCCATCCAAGAAAATCATGGCCATCCTGGCCGCGGTCGAGGCATACCTGGAAGCAGAACCTCCCGCCAAGTCCTTCGCCCCAGACGCTGATATGTTGCCATTGAGAGGATGGAGGTCAGCGGCGTGGGAGCCGATGCGACGCGAGACGGTGCCACACAGCGTGCACGTCCCCTCCTGTCGCCCAGGCGCATGGCGGCGCGTCTCGTGGACCCCGATGCGGCAGGCATTCCCGCACACTCCGGCCGAGTGACAGCACTGCCTCAATCACATTCATATAATCCATCACAGCGAGTCTCATGGCGAAGAACCCGGTCAAAATAAGCGACACGACCTTCCGCGACGCCCACCAGAGCAACCTGGCCACCCGTCTGCGCATCGAGGACATGGCGCCCATCGCCCCCGAGATGGACGCCATAGGTTTCTACTCCATGGAGGTCTGGGGCGGCGCGACGTTCGACGTGACGACGCGCTATCTGGGCGAAGACCCGTGGAAGCGGCTGCGCACCCTCCGGCAACTCATGCCCCACACCAAGCTCTCGATGCTCCTGCGGGGCCAGTCGCTGGTCGGCTACCGCACCTACGCTGACGATGTCGTGAACGCGTTCGTGCAACACTCCGCCGAGGCGGGCATAGACATTTTCCGCGTGTTTGACGCCCTCAACGATGAATGGAACCTGGACACGGCCGCCAAGGCCGTCGTCAAGTCCGGCAAGCACCTCCAGATGGCCATCTGCTACTCGGTGACCGAGAGCGGCCGGCTGGGCGGCCCCATCTTCAACCTGGACTACTACCTGGCCAAGGCAAGGCAGTTCCAGGGCATCGGCGCACACAGCATCGCCATCAAGGACATGGCCGGCCTCCTGGCGCCGTACGACGCCTACGAACTGGTGAAGGCCCTCAAGGGCGAACTCAAGGTACCGCTCCAACTCCACACCCACTACACTAGCGGCATGGCCTCGATGTCGGTCCTCAAGGCCATCGAGGCTGGCGTGGACATCGTGGACACCTGCCTCTCGCCGCTGGCGCTGCGCACTGCCCAGCCCGCCATCGAGCCGCTTGTGGTCAGCCTCTCGGGCACCGACCGCGACTGCGGCCTCGATTTCCAGAGACTACTGAAGCTGGCCGACTACCTGGAAACCATCCTCCCAAAGTACAAGCCGTTCATGGAGAGCCCCCGCGCTGCTGTGATAGACCCGCGGGTGCTCACCCACCAGATTCCTGGCGGCATGACCAGCAACCTCGTATCGCAGCTCAAGGAGGCCGATGCCCTCGACCGCCTGGATGATGTGCTGCGCGAGATCCCGAAGACCCGCAAAGACCTGGGCTACCCGCCCCTGGTCACTCCAACCAGCCAGATGGTCGGCTCCCAGTCGGTGAGCAATGTCCTCTTCGGGCGGTACAAGATGGTCTCCGGCCAAGTCAAGGACTACGTATACGGCCTGTACGGACGCCCGCCCGCTCCCGTTGACGCCGAGGTGGTCAACGTCGCCCTCAAAGGCTATCCCAAGGGCGAGAAGCCTATGACACAGAAGCCCGCGAGCCTTTTGGAGCCAGAGTTGGAAAAGGCCAAGGCCGCGGTCAAAGACATCTCATCTGACCTAGACGACGTCCTCATCTATGCCCTCTACCCCACCACCGGAATGAAGTTCTTGCGCATCAAACACGGCCTTGAGCCGATGCCTGATGACATGAAACCGCAGCCCAAGGCCACGCCCATTGCTCCACCAGTGGCTGCCACTGCACTTCCGCCTGCCAAAGCAGAAGCGCCTGCTCTGGCCACGCCTGCTCCAAGTCCGAGCGCTCGCACCTTCAACGTCTTCGTGGAGGGCGAGTACTATGAGGTCGTCGTTGACCCCGTCGTAGGCGGCTCCGCCAGCAAGCCGTCGGTGGCGCGCAGGCCCAACCAGATGGCGAACGCTACTGAAGACATCGTTATGGCCGCGCCCATGCCCGGCCTGCTGCTGCGCTACCTGGTGCAGGAGGGTGCCAAGGTCAAACCGGGTGACCCCGTTGCAGTGATGGAGGCCATGAAGATGGAAAATACCTTACCGGCGACCGTCAGCGGCACCATCAAGGCGTTGCCGCTGAAACCTGGCGCATCCGTCAGGAAGGGCGACGTTCTGGTTATGATTGCACCTTGATTTTGGGAGCCTGAACACATTGAAGCGGAAAGGAGCCGACGTTGGTTGACCGCAAGGCTATCGAGGAGGCCCAGGCCCATTTTGGGAAAGTCCTCGAACAGCAACTCGAACGGGTCGAACGCCTGAAGAAAGAGGGCGACTGGACCGACTACTCCAAGATTTCGCCCATCATCATCGGCATCATCGGCGGCGACGGCATAGGGCCGACCATAACCGCTGAATCCCAACGAGTACTAGAATACCTGCTCCGCGACCAAGTGAAGCGCGGCAAGATCCAATTCAAGGTTGTCGAGGGCCTCACCATCGAGAACCGAGCGGCCAAGATGAAGGCCATCCCCGAAGACGTCCTGGCGGAGATCAAGAAATGCCACGTCACTCTCAAAGGGCCGACCCACACGCCAGAACAGGGCGACGGCTGGCCCAACATCGAGAGCGCCAACGTGGCCATGCGCAAAGAGCTCGACCTATTCGCGAACATCCGCCCCGTCCGCGTCCCCAGCCAGAACATCGATTGGACATTCTTCCGCGAGAACACGGAGGACCTGTATGCCGTGGGCAGCCAGGGCATCAACGTCACAACCGACCTGGCGGTGGACTTCCGTGTCATCACCACCCAGGGCTGCGAGCGCATCATCGACGCCGCTTTCGCCCACGCCAAGCGCACCGGCAAGAAGAAGGTGACGGCCGTCACCAAAGCCAACATCGTGAAGACCACCGACGGCAAGTTCTTGGACATCATGCGCAAGATCGCGGGCAGATACGCCGGTATCGAGTGGGACAGCTGGTACATAGACATCATGACGGCCAAGCTGCTGGACATCAAACGCCGCAACCAGTTCCAGGTGCTTGTGCTGCCCAACCTCTACGGCGACATCCTTACCGACGAGGCGGCGGAGATCCAGGGTGGCGTGGGCACCGCAGGCAGCGCCAACGCCGGCAAGCGCTACGCCATGTTCGAGGCCATCCACGGCAGCGCGCCGCGCATGGTGCAGGAGGGCCGCGTCCAATACGCCGACCCCAGCTCCATGCTCCGCGCCAGCGCCATGCTTCTTGACCACATCCACTTCCCCGAACTCGGCAGCCGTTTGAACAAGGCCCTGGACGTTTGCGGGCAGTATGAGAAGAAGGTCGTCATCACCGGCCGGAAAGAGGGCGCCACCTGCAAGCAGTTCGGCGACTACGTCATGGCCACCGTTGAGGACGCGAGCCTCGACAAGCGGTGGGACGCTTGCGTGAAGGCAAAGGGATAGAGACTTAATGCGGCTCAGAGAGCCCAGATATCGAGGAGAGTAGATACGTGCGAAAGAAAGTAACAGTTGTAGGCGCGGGCAACGTCGGCGCTACGGTGGCCCAGCGGGTCTTCGACAAGGGCTACGCCGACGTCGTGCTCGTGGACATCATCGAGGGCCTGCCGCAGGGCAAGGCGTTGGACATGCTGGAGTCGGGCCCGGTCCTGGGCACCGACGCCAAGGTCGTGGGCAGCAACGGTTACGACGAGACGGCGAACTCCGATGTCGTCGTCATCACCTCCGGCATCGCCCGCAAGCCCGGCATGAGCCGCGACGACCTGCTCCTGACCAACATGAAGATCGTCACCTCCGTCGTGACTGAGGTAGCCAAGCGCTCGCCCAACTCCGTCTTGCTGCCAGTGACCAACCCCCTCGACGCCATGGCGCAGCGGGCGTTCCAGGTGAGCAAGTTCCCAAAGAACCGCGTCGTGGGCATGGCGGGCATACTGGACACCGCGCGCTTCCGTACTTTCCTCGCCCAGGAGCTGAAGGTCTCGGTGGAGGTGGTCTCAGCCTGGGTGCTCGGCGGCCACGGCGATACTATGGTGCCCGTCGTCGGCTCCACCAACGTCGGCGGCGTCCCCGTCGCCAAGCTCATCCCAAAGGCGCGGCTGGACGAGATCGTGAAGCGGACGCAGAATGGCGGCGCCGAAATCGTGAACCTGCTCAAGACCGGCAGCGCCTACTACGCACCGTCTGCTGCGGTCGTCCAGATGGTCGAGTCCATCCTCCTTGACAAGAAACAGATACTACCCTGTACCGTTTATCTGGAGGGCGAATACGGCATCAAAGGCCTGTTCGTCGGTGTGCCCGTCAAGCTCGGCGCCGGCGGTGTTGACCAGGTGATTCAGTTCGACCTGACGTCCGAGGAGTCCGCCGCCCTCCAAAAGTCCGCCGCCGCGGTGGCGGAGCTGGTCGAGGTCATGAAGAAGGCAGGCTAGAGTGACCTTGTGGCTCCCATAGCCGCCAACAAGGCCGCCGAAAACGAAGGCCACCCGTTGGGTGGCCTTCGTTTTTCTCAAGCGTAAACGCTGCTTGCTACATCGGGAGCCTTTCAGTCCTTGCAGCCCCTTGACAGTTGGTAGTCATGGCAGCCTCCTCAGTTGGGCTACTGCGCCACGGCCACCTGGGAGACGAGCTTCTGCGTGGACATGATGTGTTTGTTCAGGCCGAGCGCCTTGGCGTCTATGCCCATCGCCAAGCCGATGAGCTGCGGCAGGTGGAGGATGGACAGGTCTATGGGCTTCCGCGCCTGCGCCGCCGCGGTGGGCTGGTAGCCGTCCAAGTTCAGGTGGCAGAGCGGGCACGGCGTCACCATCGCCGTCGCTCCCGCGTCCTTGGCCGACAGGGTATGGTTCGAAACCATCTTCATCGAAGCCTTCTCGTTGATAGTCAGGATGGGGAAGCCGCAGCACGCGGTCTTGCCCGGAAAGTCGGCCACCTCCGCGCCCACGACCTGGATGACCTGCTCCAAGGCGTCGCTCCGCTCCGGGTGCTCCTGGTAGCCCAGCACGGACGACGGCCGCACGATGTAGCACCCGTAGAAGGGCGCGATCTTGAGTCCCTTCAACGGACGGGTGACCCTGGCCCGCACCCGGTTCAGGCCAACCTCTTCCAGGAGTATCCACAGCAGGTGCTTCGGGTTCGCGGTGCCCTTGTATTCCAGGCCCTCCGGCGCCAGGTCGGCGTTGATGGACTTGAGGTAATCTGGGTCTTTGGTCAGCCGGTCGTTGGCCTGGGCCATGACGCCCTGGCAGGTGCTGCATATCGTCATCAGCGGGAGGCCCGTGCGTTCTGCCAGGGCGAAGTTCCGCGCGTTGAGTGTGTCGCCGAGGCGCCGATTCTTCTCCTGGAGCACACCCGCGCCGGTGCATGAAGCCGACTGCATCCCCTTGGTCTCCAGCTCGATGCCCAGCCGCGCGCAGACCTCTATCGTGGCGGAGTAGAGCTCCGGACACGCCCCGCGCGACACACACCCGGGATAGAAGGCGTACTTGACAGAACCCGTCATCGCTTGCTCTCGACCTTCTCGAAGATGCGGCGCACGTTCTCCGCGCCGGGGATGGCCTTATGGAAGATGGGCGGCCGCTTGCCTCTCATCTGGGCCTTGAGGCCCAGGGGGATGAGCTTGAGCATCTCCTTGACGTTCCAGATGCCGAATGTGCCGATGGGCAGGCGCAGTTCGTCCAGCGTCCCGCTGTGCTTGATCGAGCGGGCGAACGTCTCGGCGTGGCGTGCGCCGTTGGAGTTGTGGTAGCCGTTCTCGATGGCACGGTCGCGCAGGGCCATGATACGGCCCATGGGATCCACGCCCTTGGGGCAGACCTGGACGCACTGCATGCAGCGTGTGCAGTCCCACACGCCGCCGTACTGGACGAGCTTGCCCAGTCTGGACTTCTCGGCGTCGTCGCGCGGGTCGGCCACGAACCGGTAGGCCTTCGCCAGCGCCGCTGGGCCGAGGAAGTGTTTGTCCACCTCCAGCACAGTGCAGTCCGACACGCACGCGCCACACATGATGCACGCCATCACGCCCGCCAGGTGCAACATGTCCTCGTTGGGCGCGATGTACTCTTGCTGCGGGGGCACGCCCTGCGGCTGCAGCCACGGCTCCACCGCCCGGATCTTGTCCCAGAAAACGTTGAACTCCACCACCAGGTCTTTGATGATGGGCATGTTGCCCGCGGGTTCCACCGTGAGCTTCGTGCTGCCACGGTGCAGCAGGTCCCTTACCTTGGTCTTGCAGGCCAGAACGGCATGGCCGTTCACCCGCATGGCGCATGAGCCGCAGACGGCGCTGCGGCATGAACAGCGGAGCGCCAGCGTGCCGTCCACCTCCTCCCGCACCTTGATGAGACCGTCCAAGACCGTGTGCGTCTCGTCTATCTCAAGGTCATACTCCTGGTAGTACGGCGCGGGCTTGGCCGAGTCGGGGTCGTAGCGCCTGACGTTCAGCGTGACTTCCATCCGCCAGTCCTCTTCCTTCGACAAGTTCAGGGCGATAGGCTCAGGGCTAGTACGTCCTGGCCTGAGGCTTCCACTGGGTGATGACGACCGGCTTGTACGAGACCTTCGGTTCTTCCGGCGTCTTGGCGATCAGGATATGTTTGAGCCAGTTCTCGTCGTCCCGTTTGGGCATGTCGGTCCTGGTATGAGCGCCGCGGCTCTCTCTGCGTTCGAGGGCGCCGAGCACGATGGCCTCGGCACAGTCCAGCATGAACCCCAACTCCAGCGTGAAGATGAGATTGGTGTTGAAGGTCTTGCCCTTGTCGTGGACGATGACCTTCTCGTACCGCTGCTTCAGTTCGCGGACCTTGGCGAGCGCCGTCTCCATACCTTGCTGGTTGCGGAAGACCGCCAGGTGTTGGTTCATGGTCTGGCCCATCTCCAGGCGCACCTTGCCGAACATCTCGCCGGGGCCGTTGCGGTCGAGCAGGGCGCGGATGTGCTGCCGGTCGTTGTCCGCGGACGCGTCGGTCAGGTTCTTGTGCTTGGTGTACTTGGCCCGGTCGGATGCGTGGACGCCGGAGCGTCGGCCGAACACGAGCGTATCGAGGAGGGAGTTGGCGCCGAGCCGGTTGCCGCCGTGGACGCTGACGCAGGCCGTCTCGCCCGCCGCATACAGGCCGGGGACGGCCGTCTGGCCGTCCACATCAGTCAGGATGCCGCCCATCTGGTAGTGCATCCCCGGGCGGATGGGCACCGGCTCCTGGACCATGTCCACTCCTGCGAAGTCCTTGGCGACCTCTCGGATGGTCAGGAGCCTTTCGTTGATCTTCTTCTCTCCAAGGTGGCGGCAGTCGAGGAGCACGCAGCCGTTGATGCCGCGGCCTTCGTTGATCTCCGTCTGCTCAGAACGCGACACAACATCGCGGGAGGCCAGTTCCATCATGTTGGGCGCGTACTTCTTCATGAACCGCTCGCCCAAGGCGTTGACAAGGTATGCGCCTTCGCCCCTGGCCGCCTCGGACATGAGGGCGCCGTTGCTCTTCAGTGTCGTGGGATGGTACTGGACCATCTCCATGTCCATCAGCGGCGCGCCGACGCGGTAGGCTTGCGCCATGCCGTCGCCGGTGCAGATGAGGGCGTTGGTGCTCGGCTCGAACACGCGCCCCAGTCCGCCGCTGGCCAGGATGACCGCCTTCGCACGGAACACGTGGATGGCGCCGGTGCGGATGTCCATGACCACCGCGCCGCAGCACTCGCCATCCTCGACTAGGAGCGACAGGACGAACCACTCCTCATAGACCTTGACCTTGTGCTTGAGCACCTGCTCGTGGAGGACGTGGAGCAGCGCTTGCCCGGTGAAGTCGGCCACGAAGAACGTGCGCGCCTGGCGCTGCCCGCCGAAGGCCCGGACGCCCAGCTTGCCGGCGTCGTCGCGGCTGAAAATGGTGCCCATGTGCTCCATCGTGATGACTTCCTGGCCGGCCTCGCGGCACATCACCTCGATGGCGTCCTGGTCGCCCAGGTAGTCGCTGCCCTTGACCGTGTCGTAGGCATGGTCTTCCCACTTGTCGCCGCGGTCGGTGAGGGCCGCGTTGATGCCGCCTTGCGCGGCGTTGGAGTGGCTGCGGACCGGATAGACCTTGGTCACCACTGCGACGCTCGCGCCGTTCTCCGCGGCGGCCAAGGCCGCGCGCATCCCCGCCAGCCCTGCGCCGATCACCAATACATCTTGGTCAATCATCCCTACCTGCCTCTGAGCTTGGCTAACCTGCTGGAATATATCAGATGCAGATTTCAGCTACAAGGAACCGATCCGAGCACAGAGAAGCAGAGGGCGGCTATGTGGTCAAGGAGGTTGGTTTTGTAGGGGCGCAGCATGCTGCGCCCCTCCCGCAGACCTGAGAATACACTTCGGCTGTCCTGAAAACAGCCGCCTGGGCGCCCCTAGGCGCCATACACCGAACCGCAGTCTCCAACCTCGGGGGCCGGCGACCTACTGATGCAGGGCCTGGAGAGCCAGTCCGCCGGAACGGCTAGGCGGCCGCCTTGCGCTGGGTGCGCCGTTTCCCGGCCGGCGCGCGCGACCTGGCAGCCTCTCTCGCGGCAGCCTTGGCCCCGTTGCTCCTCGGACCCTTCCCCTCTGACTTGGCCGCCGAGGCGCGCCCGCCGCCCTTGACGCGGTAGAGCAGCGCACCGCTGCCGAAGATGGCCACCGCAGCCCCAGCCATCGAGAGCGCGGCCCATGCGTTGGCCGGGACGCTAAGCGTGGCAAGGTTGGAGCGGTCGAGGGACACCAGCGCCCCGAGCGTGACGCCCGCGAGGCCGAGCAGGGCCAGCGACACCGGCAGCCGCCCGCTGACGTCGGACCAGAACAGTACCTTCAGGGTGAGCAGCAGCCCCGCCGCGGTGGCAGGCACAACGATCCAGCCGTCGTACCACCACCAGAGAGGGCTGCCATGGACAAACGCGCCTTGCATACTCTTTACGACTCCGTGTGCTATGGAGAGGACAGGTAGGAATATTGTCTCCCCAGTCCCAACCGCGCGGTAGGAGATTTCGGAGGTCGTTTCGGGCTGTTTATGACCGAAAACGAGAGGGGCAGCCAATCGGCTGCCCCTTACTGCACGAGTCATTGGACTCCCGCTTGCCTAGCGTCTTGGCCGTGCGTTGGCTCTCACCCAGTCGGAGAGCAACTCGGCGAGGACCTTCTGGATGTTGGTCTCCTCTTGGACGCACTTGATCTTGACCGACTTCCAGAGGTCGTTGGGGATCCTGACGGTGAGGGCTTTCGACCTGTCTTCTTGCTCCATGACGCCAATCATTCTACACGTATTGACAAACACATTGCAATACGTGTAGACTTCTTGGCGTCAAAAAGGCATGGCGGATATACGTCAGAGCGGCATGGCGGCGGGCCGCTGTGGTGGTTGGCGAAAAAGACGTAACCGTGCGGCCGCGCCAGCAAAGCATGCCACATCGCCGCCAAGAAGGGAAGACGATAATGACCGATGTCCTGCTGACGTTGCTGCGCGAGGAGTTGGAGGAGGTCAAGAGAGCGGAGCCCGGCCTCAACCCCAGTGTCCTTGACAAGCTCCTCGCCGGCATGACGCTGGACATCGGGATGGACAGCACCTGGGGACCGCGCCTGGGCGAGTCGCCGTTGGACGCCCCCCGTGTCATGGGGGAGCTGGCCGGGCAGTGGGAGCATCTCCCGCCCGAGTGCCAGGCCTTCCTGCGGGCGGGCATCCGCGTCCTGGAGCGGCTGGACATCACCGGCGAAGTCGCCGCGTAGGAGCAGTCCCTCAGCTTCGTTCCACGAGTAGCGATAAGGCCTTCCCCTCTGTCATCTTTCGCATGACAAAGGGCTAGTTCCTTATCAGCAACCCTGGCTGGCAGCGGCGGCAGTAGCTGGTGATGCGCTGGTTGGCGGTGAGCTCGCTGATGGGGTTGCCGCACCTCGGACATGGCTGCCCTCCCTTGTCATGCACCTTGAGGAAGTCCCGTATCTTCTCATGGATGTCCTCCCCTACCCGCCGCTCCGGCTCTGCGATGGCCCACTCCATCACCGGTTTCATCGCGCCGTGCAGCCGCCGCAACTCCTCGCCTGAAAGCCTCGTGCTCTTCTTGAAGGGATAGATGCGCGCCTCGAAGAGCAACTCGTCGGCGTAGGCGTTGCCGATGCCCGTCACGAAGTCGCCGCGGGTGAGCACGCCCTTGATCTCGCCGCGGAAGGGCCGGAGCCGCTGCTTGAACTCGGCATAAGGGATATCGTCGAGGACATCGGGCACGCCGTCCTTGAACTTCGGTATAACGGCAACCTGCTCCGGGCGGCAGTAATAGACCATCCCCATCTGCTTGTCGTCGAGGTAGCGCAGGTCGTGGCCATCGGACAGCGCCAAGACGAGGCAAGTGCGCTTGAAGGGTTTGTCCGCAGAGGAGCACCACTGGAACAGGCCGGTGAGCATGGGGTTGATGGCCAGCATCCGCCCACCCGAAAGCGACACCAGCACGAACTTGCCCCTCCGCTCGAAGCCGTCCAACGTGCGGCCGGGTATGTCCTTCCCGACATCGCCCGCCAGCGGCCGCACGACGCTCGGTTTGACGACGCGCGCCGAGTCCACCGCGAGACCCTTGGCCCGCTTGTTGAGGAAGTCCACGATGACCTTGAGATCTGGCGCTTCCGGCATGCTGCTATACTATGCCCCAGCTTTGCACAGAATCTGAGGAGCATTCTACGCCTAGAGATGCTTGTTGATAGTTGGGCACACCCTCACCCCTTCGGCAGGCTCAGGGCAGGCTCTCCGGCCCGCCAGGGCGGGCCGGACGCCTCTCCCGTCCAGGGAGGGGAGGGCTTTGGGGCCTCCTTTCCCCTTGTGGGAGAGGCCTTTGGCCTCGCCTGACTCGGCCAAAGGGTGAGGGGTGCCTAAGCAGCGCGTCAGGAGTAACCCGCCATGAGATATGACCAAATCATCATCGGTTCCGGCGCCGCCGGCGCGGTGCTGGCCACCCGGCTCACCGAGGACCCGAAGCGGTCGGTGCTGCTGCTGGAGGCCGGGCCGGACTACCCGACGCTGGCATCACTGCCCGACGACCTCAAGTACGGCTACGGGACGAAGTCGGGCCACGTCGCCCTCAGCCACGACACGTGGGGCTACACCGCCCGCGGCACCGACCAGGCGCCCAACATGGCGATCCCGCGCGGCAAGGTCGTCGGCGGTTCCACCGCCATCAACGCCATGATGTTCCTGCGCGGGCTGCCCGAGGACTACGACGGCTGGGCGGCACAGGGCAACGACCTGTGGGGCTACCAGCAGGTGCTGCCCTACCTGCGGAAGCTGGAGACCGACCTGGACTACCCGGACGACTTCCACGGCAGCGGCGGCCCCATGGTGGTGCGGCGGTTCCGGCCCGACGAGTGGCTGCCCGTCATGCACGCGTTCTACAGGGCGTGCCGCGACCACGGCTTCCCCGATGCGCGCGACTTCAACCACCCCGACGGCACCGGCGTCGGCCCCGTGCCTCGCAACAGCCCGCACCGCGTCCGCATCAGCACCGCCATCGCCTACCTCGACCAGGCGCGCCACCGGCTCAACCTCACCATCAGGCCCAACTCGACCGTCCAGCGCATCCTGTTCCGGGGCAAGCGCGCGGTGGGCGTCGAGGTGGAGAGCGGCGGCGAACGGTTCACGGTGGAGGGCGGCGAGGTCATCCTGGCCGCCGGGGCCATCGCGTCGCCGCAACTGCTCATGCTGTCCGGCGTGGGGCCGGCGGACCACCTCAAGGCGATGCGCATCCCCGTGAGGGCCGACCTGCCGGGCGTGGGCCAGAACCTTCGCGACCATCCCGTCTTCCTCCTCGTGTTCAAGACCAAGCCGGGCTACCCGCTGGACGGCATGGGGCCGTGGATCCAGGTCATCCTGCGCTACACGGCGCCAGGGTCGCACCTGCGCAACGACATGATGGTGGTCATGGGCAACTACATGACCGGAGCCGTCAGCGACGAGAAGTCCGTCGGCCTCGCGGGCAAGGGCGGCGGCCTGACCGCCTACTCCGCTGAGGGCCTGGTGGGCGTGTACATGGCGCCGGTGCTCGACCTGGCGATGGGCTCGGGCGAGCTGCGGCTGCGGTCGCGCGACCAGAAGGACCCGCCCTACCTCGACTACCGCTACCTCGACGACCCGTTTGACCGCCAGCGCGTCCTCGACTCGATGCGGCTGTGCCTCAAACTCTCCGAGCACGAGGCGTTCCGCCCGTACATCGAGCGGCGCCTGGAGCCGTCGGACGCGGACATCGCCACCGACGAGGCGCTCATGGAGTGGATACTGCGCCACCCGTACACGGGCCACCACGTGGCCGGGACGTGCAAGATGGGGCCGGCGTCGGACGGAATGGCGGTGGTGGACCAGCAGGGACGCGTCCACGGGCTGCAGGGGCTGCGCGTGGTGGATGCGTCCATCATGCCGAACGTCATCCGCGCGAACACGATGGTGACCACCATCGCCATCGGCGAGCGGGTGGCGGACATGATCAAGGAGTGAAGCGCGGAGCGGCGGCGCAAGAGCGCTCCGCCAGCATCGCTTCGATCCGGTCGAGCCATGCCTCGACCCCGAGCGGCGCCTCATAGGCCGGGCCTTCATCTGTTACGCCGATGAGCTTCCGCTGTCCATGCGTTGGGTGCGGTTCGCCCTTGTACCACCAGTCCAGTGCGGCATGCCGGTACGGGTCGTAGGTCTTCTTCTCGATATGACACTGTCTGCACATCGTATCTCGCTTTCTGTCATCCTAAGCCAAGGCTCAGGGCGACGATTAGATGTAGCTTGAATCGAGCATTTCGAGCATTCCAACCTACGCTGGCTGGCTCGCATTGTGCCTAATCGAGCATTCATGGCTTCGTACAGCCGTTTAAGGGTTAAGAAGAAATGCTCTATTGGTCTATTCAAGACCTGGTGAATAAAGCAATAAAGCATTTTCCCTACGCCACTTCCGCGCTGGTCATAGTAAGAAGGCACTTGGATAGACAGGCTGTAGAGGAAGGGATTGCCCTTTCGGCCGCTACCTTCCCGCTGTATCTTCTGACCCGCCATAAGTGAACGAAGGGCTTGGTTCACCAGCCTGCCGTCGCCTTCCATCGCCTCACGTATCTGGGCTTGCGTCACCACTCCCCCCTTCAGCGCCTCCAGCACCTTGGCCCCGGTGGCCTGCTGTTGCACCTGCTCCAGGGTGCCGCCGAGGGTGAAGCGCCCGATGGCCGCATCGAAGAGCAGCACCGTCCTGGGCAGGTCCTTGCCATAGCGCTGGATGCTTTCCAGGATGCCGTGGCCCTCCCGGCGGCGCAGGAGCAGTGCGGCGTCCACGGCCCCGAGGATGGCCGCCGAACCCAGGATGGCGTCGCCGCCCTCGCGTTCGCCCTTGCCCAGGTGGTACACCGCCAAGATATGGCAGCCGGTCTGCCGGGCCATATCCCTGAGCGACGCCAAGGCCTGCTTGACGATGGCGTAGTCGTTGACGTCGCCCATCCGCACCATGTCCTGAAGCGAGTCGGTGATGGCGAGCACGGCCCTGGACTCCATGATGTTCGTCCGCAAGGCCTCCACCGCCTGCTCGGGGGCCATACCCGTGTAGATGTGGATGAGTTCGGAGCCGTCGCCGCCGAGGGCCACGAGGTGGACTTCGACCTCGTCCCGGTCTTCCTCCATCCCCAGGTACAGCACCGGCCCCTGGACGGTGGCGCGGTCCAGGAAGGACTCCCCCAGCGATGTGGCCAGCGCCAGGTTGCGTGTGAAATTGGACTTGCCCACCTTTGGCTTGCCGGCAATCAGCGACAGCCCGCCCGCCAAGAGCATGCCGTCCCACAGCCACCGGCGCTCCTTCTTCGGCTCCGACAGCAGCTCGGCGAACAGCTTGGTCTGGAAGCGCGGACGCGCGGCTGGAGCCTCGGCGCGGGAGTCGGGGACCGGCGTGGGAGCCGGCCTCGGTGTCTTTGACGTGGAACCCTGGAGCGTGGGCTGAAGGGCTGCGGCTGCGGCGCGCCCAGGCGGCTGTGGCCACAGTCCACGTTCCCGCAGGACATCCACCACGTTCAGCTGCGTGCAGCCTTGCGCGCAACGGAACCACGCGCCGGCGCCGTCTGCGATGGACTCGATGGCGAGATTGGGCCGGCCGGCCGGACCAGGATGCGCTGGGCAGTGCTTGACCTCATACGGGTCTTGGCAGGGGCAGTCCAGGTTCCCGCAACGCAAGGCTACTCGGATACGGGACAAGATGTCGGGCATGGGCGCCTCCTATAGAGCACTTGTGTTCTATTACTTATATGGTACGCCATACTGTTCCGTTGGCGGAACGTCGTTTCGGGTGTATGATCCCTCTCAGGGCTTGGCGAAGTCGCCCCTCCTCTCCTCTTGAGGGGGAGACCTATGAGTCCGCCCTCCAACTTCGGCACGCCGCCCCTTCGCTCATGACAGGCTTCCAGCTTCCGTTTGACACTCCCCTACCCCGTTGCTACACTCGCTGCCACCACGAAAAAGGGTCGCGTTCCCGCTACGTAGGGGCGCACGGCCGTGTGCCCCTACGGTAGGTGGAGACGACCTACAGAGTCTGATGAGGAGAAGCCGGTGAGTACTGCGACGAAGAAGACGGCGGCGAAGACGAAAAGCGCTCTATCAGGCAAGATACAGACCGTGCTGGGGCCCATCGAGCCGGACCAGCTCGGCATCACGATGACCCACGAGCACCTGCTGCTCGACCTGACCTGCTACATGATGATGCCGGATGAGGCGAGCGAGCGGTACTACTGGGACAAGCCGCTGACGATGGACATGCTGGGGAACATCGGCAAGCGGTGGATGTGGAACAAGGACATCAACCTGCTTCTCGACGAGCGCATCGCCATCGAGGAGGTGCTGAAGTACAGGTACGCGGGCGGCTGCTCAGTGGTGGACACGACGAGCATCGGCATCGCGCGCGACCCGCTGGCCCTGGCGCGCATCTCGCGGGCGACCGGGTTGAACGTCGTCCTGGGCGCCTCGCACTACGTGCCGGTGTCGTACCCCTCCGACATGGACAAGCGGACGGAGGACCAGATCACCGAGTACATCGTCCGCGACATCGCCGTCGGCGTCGGCGACACGGGCGTGAAGAGCGGCGTCATCGGCGAGGTGGGCAACTTCTGGCCCACCAGCGCCACCGAGCGGAAGGTCTTGCGGGCGTCGGCGCGCGCCCAGGTGGAGACGGGTGCGCCCATCCTCATCCACCCAGGCTTCCACCCCGACTCGCTGCCGTCCATCATCAAGGACCTGTACGGCGCTGGCGCCGACCCGGCGCACCTGGTGATGGGCCACCTCGACGGGTTCTTCAAGAACATGGACAGGGTGCGCAGCATCGCCGAGACGGGCTGCTACCTCGAGTACGACGTTTTCGGCGGGGAGGACACAGTCTGGGGCGCGGTAGCCCACCAGGAGATTGCGGTGCCCAGCGACGTGCAGCGGATGGAGTGTTTGGAGCAGCTCATCGAGTGGGGCTACCTGGAGCGCATTGTCATCGCGCAGGACGTGTGCTTCAAGAGCGCCTGGACGCGGTACGGCGGCAAGGGCTTCGCGCACATCCTGGAAAACATCGTGCCCAGGATGCGCAAGCGCGGCTTCACGCAGGAGCAGATAGACACCATCCTGGTCAAGAACCCCGCGCGGGTGTTCGCGTTCAAGTAAGCAGATACCGTCCAAAGCGACTCCGCCCCCGAAGAATTTCTTTCTGGTAAGGACAGTGTAGAACGATAGGAATCGTCCGCCATGGACAATACACTGATTCAGAAGCTAGAGAGAATCGGTCAATGCAAGAACGGTCTGCCGTTCCGCCAGAGAGGCTGGTGCAATGAGCTAGGCCTGTTCGTGCAGTTGGTAGAAGCGACCGGGGGGAAGACGTTTGCAAGCCGGCAGCAGATTTCGTTCGCGTGTGGCTTTGAGACGCCCTGCAAACGGACAACGAGGATGGCAAGTCAAGAAGTATCAACCAGGGAATTGGGAAACACTCGTAGACCCCACTCTAGTGCTCGCAGAGTGGTTGGCTGAGAGAGGTGGACTTGCAAGTCCGGCAAAGGAGGTAATGGAGCAGTCAATCAAAAAGTATCGGGAATCAGGACGACTAGCATTGCCGCAAGGGGTGTTCACGTTT
This sequence comes from SAR202 cluster bacterium, assembly GCA_016872515.1. Lineage (GTDB taxonomy): Bacteria > Chloroflexota > Dehalococcoidia > Lucifugimonadales > VGZR01 > VGZR01. The sequence goes on along the minus strand of VGZR01000003.1, from coordinate 80,439 downwards.
CCGGCCGAGAGTGAGCTTGGAAAGGTTCTTGATGGCCCTCCTGCCAAACCTCAAGGATTAAGGCCAGACCTAGGCACACTCGAACAATGGGAGTCACGGCTACGAACGTACATCCAAGGCCATCCCTATCAGCCAGCACCGTGGGATGCACTCCGACTTGTATACGAGAAACTCCATCGAGTTATGGACGCCTTCCAGGCCGTAAAGCAGGCGATTCGCCTGGCACCCGACGACCCAGAGTTTCACTTCAATGCTGCGATGTTATGTATGACTCCTATTGGCAACTCAATCCGCGCTGCTAATGGCGTAAGGGGCCTCGACCCTGACCTTGATTTGTGCACGCTTGAATCTTTGGCCATTTCTTTCCAGCAGGCGCTCGAAATTGCCCGGTCGCACTTAGAAGCAGCTATCCACTCGGATGTGCCCATGCTGGACTGTAAGAAAGTAGCCGCCACCTCGCTATCAAGGTTGCCAGAACTTGAGCGCATCTATCGATACTGATATCCAGGCGAGTAAAGGACACAAAAATGCCTATATCCACCCTCACCGGCAAAGTTCAGACCGTCCTCGGCCCGATAGACGCGGCCGCCCTCGGCATCACGCTGGGCCACGAGCACCTGCTGATTGACCGCTCCAAATACCTGGTCGTGCCCGAGGAGGCCAGCAAGCGGTACTACGTTGACAAACCGCTCACCATGGACCTGCTGGGCAAGCACGGCGTCATCGGCGCGTACAACATGGACATCTTCCACCTGCTCGACACCGGCGACGCCATCCGCGAGGTGCTGCGCTACAAGCACGCGGGCGGCCAGAGCCTCGTGGACACGACCAGCATCGGCATCGCGCGCGACCCGCTGGCCCTGGCGCGCATCTCGCGGGCGACCGGCCTGAACGTCGTCATGGGCGGAAGCTACTACGTGCCGGTGTCCTATCCACCTGGCACGGACAAGAAGACTGAAGACCAGTTCGCCCAGGAGATCATCCGCGACGTCACGGTCGGCGTCGGCGACACCGGCATCAAGACCGGCGTCATCGGCGAGATCGGCTGCTTCTACCCGCTCAGCGACACCACCAAACGCATCATCCGCGGGTCGGTGCAGGCGTCCAAGGCCACCGGCTGCCCCATCACCGTCCACCCCGGCCTCAGCGACCGCTCGCCCGCTGAAATCATCAACGTCATCGTCAAGGCGGGCGGCGACCCTAAGAACGTCGTCATTGGGCACATCAGCTCCATCATGAAGGACAATAGGGTCTTGAAAGACCTGGCCCAGACGGGCTGCTTCATCCAGGACGACCTGTTCGCCATGGAAGATACGTCCATCGAGTACCTGGACGTCACCGACATCATGGAGAGCGACGTGCAGCGGATACAGCGCATCGAGTTCCTGGCGGGCAATGGACACCTTGGCCAGCTCATCGTCGGGCACGACGTGTGCATGCCGTGGCAGTACCGTGCGCGCGGCGGCAAGGGGTTCGCGCACATCCTGGAGAATATCGTGCCGAGGATGCGCAAGCGCGGCTTCACGCAGAAGCAGATAGACGCCATCCTCATCGAGAACCCCAAACGCGCCTTTGCGTTCAGGTGACCAGACACCGCCCACAGCCACCCCCCGCTGTGGGGGAACTTCCTTCTCGTAGAAGAAGATCCCCCATGCCCCTTCAAGAAAACTTGACAGCATCCCGAAGGGCTGGGTAGGCTTCGGGTTTACCCAGCCCATCGGGATAGTGCCAGGTCTTTCTGGAGAGGTGTGGAGAGGCCTCTTTCTTGCGAAAGAGGTTCTCCGCAGAAGGAGATGGTTATGAGCGGCATCTGGCCCGGTGATACGCGGTGCGTGGTGATGCTGACCTTCGACGTGGACGGGGTGTCGGGCGCGATCAACCGCGACCCGAAGGTAGCGAAGTTCCCCAGCCTCATGTCCATGCGGGAGTACGGGCCGAGCGTCGGTGCCTTTCGCATCCTCGACCTGCTCGACGACTACGCCATCAAGGGCAGCTTCTACATCCCGGGCTACGTCGCCGAGACCCACGAGGACCTGGTGAAGGGAATCGTGAAGCGCGGCCATGAGGTCGGCCACCACGGCTACATGCACGAGCCGCCCGCGACGCTGACCAAAGAGAAGGAAGAGGAGGTCCTGGACAAGGGCGTCGAGGTCATTAACCGGCTCACGGGCCAGAAGCCGAAGGGCTACCGGTCGCCCGCCTGGGAGCTGAGCGAGCACTCGCTGGGCCTCTTGGCCTCGCGCGGCTTCCTGTACGACACGAGCCTGATGGGAAACGACATCCCGTATATGGTGGACGCGGGCGGCGGCAAGAAGCTGGTCGAGGTGCCCGTCCACTGGGAACTGGACGACTACCCTTATTTCGACTTCTCGCCCGCGTTAGGCTCGGTCCGCACCATCGCCAGCGCGGAGTACGTGTACCAGGCGTGGTCGAACATCTTCGAGGGGATGTACCACTACGGCCGTTCGTTCATGCTGACCTGCCACCCGTTCATCATCGGGCGGCCTGGCCGCGTGCGGATGCTGGAGCGGCTCATCGGCTACATGCGCGGCTTCCCGGGCGTGGAGTTCATGCGGACGGACGCGGTGGCCGAGATGTGGGCGAAGAAGTGACCGAGATGGCGAACAGACTTTTCATCACCGCTACGTCTTGTTCGTGCTTTTGGTGGCGGCATGCTCCGGCGATGCCGCAGCCCCAGCCGCGACCCAAGAATCGGGTGAGGCGGCCGCGCCCACAGTGGAAGGCGCGAAGAGTGCTGGGAAGTTCTCTGGGGCCGGCCAGATGGCCGACCGGCGCGAGCGGCACGGCGCGGTGCTGCTCCCCGACGGGAGGATCCTCACAGTCTCCGGCAGGGGCCGGGGCGTGTCGGGCCTGCTCCAGTCGGGATACTGGACCCCGACCTCCGAGACCTACGACCCGGCGTCTGGAAAGTGGACCATCTCCGGCCAGGTGAACGTGCCGCGCGTCTCCATGGGCATCGCGCTGCTCGGCGACGGACGCGTGCTCATCCTGGCAGGCTCGGGCGAACAGCGGGTGGCGCTGGACTCGGCAGAGATATGGGATCCGGCTTCCGGGACCTGCTCGCCCACCAAGGACATGACCTAGGCGCGGGAGCAGATGGCGGCCGTGGCGCTGCAAGACGGGCGCGTGCTTATCATCAGCGGCATCGCGTTCCACGCGGTGGTCGAACTGTACGACCCCGCGACCAGTGTGTGGAGCGACGGCCCGGCGATGGGCGCGCCACGGTACCGCCACAGCGCCACGCTGCTGACGGATGGGCGGGTCCTCATCGCAGCCGGCGTGGACAGCACGGGCATCCTCGGCGAAGGGGAAGTGTACGCGCTGTAGGAGTCCGTCGAGGGGAGGTTGTGGGGGCTAACTCTCCCCGTGAGGGAGAGGCCTATGGCCGAGGCGGGTGTGGCCATAGGGTGAGGGGTACGTCCTTGAGCAAAGGCCCTTACTGGGCCGTGGCGCCGCCGTCCACGACGAGCTCGGCGCCCGTGACATAGGACGACTCGCCCGAGGCCAGGAACAGGACAGCGCTGGCGACGTCCTCAGCCCTGCCGGCGCGCGCCAAGGGGATGCCCTCGCGGGGGTCTCCGGTGCCGCCGCCGATGCCCGCTTCCCTCACTTCTCTGACCGTCTGCAGGGCCAGCGGCGTCTCGCAGTAGCCGGGGTGGACGGAGTTCACGCGGATGTTCTCGCGGGCGTACTGGATGGCGGCGGCCTTGGTGAAGATGCGGCTGGCGCCCTTGGCGGCGGCGTAGGCTGCGCTGAACCCACTGCCCACCAGTCCTGCCGTCGAGGAGATGACGACGATGCTGCCGCCGCCTGACTTGCGCATGGCGGGGATGGCGTGCTTGGCGCCGAGAAAGGCCCCGTTGGCGTGGACGGCCATCTGGCGGTCCCAGTCGGCCACGGGGGTGTCTTCGACGCGGCCGATGATGTAGAGGCCGACGGCGACCACCAGGACATCGAGCCGCCCGAAGCGGTCGAGGGCGGCCTGGACGGCGGCGCGCCAGTCGGCCTCATTGGTCACGTCGAGGCGGGCAAAGATGGCCTCTGCGCCGGACCCGGCGAGCTGCTGGGCGGTCTGGCGGCCCCTGGCCTCGTTGGTGTCGGCGACGACGACGCTGGCGCCCTCGCGGGTGAAGAGCCAGGCGGTGGCGCCGCCGATGCCCATCGGCCGGCCCTGGATGCCCTCGGCGGCGCCTGCGATGAGGGCGACCTTGCCCACTAGGCGACCGGGCATATCTCTCTCAGGACGTTTGATGCGGATCGGGCTTGCATTGTCGCCTCCAAGGGGCCTCGTAAGACTCCCTTCCTCCTTGAGGGGGAAGGTGCAGGATGGGGGGTGAACTGGATGGCGGGAAGAGGCTTCACCCCCACCTCAATCCTCCTCCCCCTCGAGGGGGAGGAGGGTGAGAGATGGCTTTGCTATCTGCAAAAAGGCGAGGCCTTCTGCGCAAAGGCCTACTTCTTCGGGAGCACGCGGGTGCGGTTCTGGCGGACCTTGAACGGCGTCTTGTTGTGGAGGTCGTCCTGCACGATCTCGAACCAGTTGCCGTCGGGGTCCTGCACGTAGCTGCCGGTCACGCCGGGGCGCACCGTGGCGGGCGGGTTCAGCGGCTTGGCGCCTAGCTTCTTCAGGCGCTCGAATGTCCCATGGACATCCTCCACGAAGAAACCGAGGTGCGCCGCACCGGCGAGGTGGCGCGGGTACTGGTGCGCGTGCTCGCGCGGCGTGACCTTGGGGTTCACGTACTGCAACAACTCCAGCATCTGCCCGTCGTCGGCCACCAGGAACGCCGCGCGGATGCGGACGTTCTCGTAGCCCACCACCTGCGACAGGCCGGGCCCCTGCGCGTCGTCCACCACCTGCTCACACTCCAGGCCCAGACCCTCGGTGTAGAACTTGATGGACCTGTCCAGGTCGGTCACAACGAAGCCCGTGTGATACGCCGTAACGCCCATCTACGCCTCCATACAGCCGCTACTAGTCAATGTCACCCGTACTCAGCCCGGTCAGCCTCACCCTCACCCTACGGCCACGGCAGCCGTGGCCGTAGGCCTCTCACGTCGAGGGAGAGGGGGTTATGGGCCTCCTCTGCCCTTGCGGGAGGAGCCTTTGTCCGTGCTTGGCACGGACAAAGAGTGAGTGGTTATTCAAGACGCCTCTAGGAACCAACAGGTGTATTACGACTGCTCCGCTACTTCTTCTTTGGGATGCGGATGCGGTTCTGCCGGATCCTGAAGGGCGTCCTGTTGTGGAGGTCGTCCTGCACGATCTCGAACCAGTTCCCGTCGGGGTCCTGGATGTAGCAGGCTTTGAGGCCGGGCAGCACCTCGACGACGGGGTTGAGCTTCTTGGCGCCGAGTTTCAGGCAGCGCTGGAAGGCGGCTTCGGCATCGTCAACGAAGAAGCCGATGTGGGCCGCACCGGTGAGGTTGCGCTGGTGCTGTTGCTTGGCGTCCCGCACCTGCACCACCGGGTTGGTGTACTGGAGCAACTCGAGGATCTGGCCGTCGTCAGCCACGAGCATCGCCGCGCGGATCCTGGCGTTGTCGTACCCGACGACCGACGACAGCCCAGGGCCAGCCAGATCGAGGACCTCTTCGCACTCCAGTCCCAGGCCCTCGGTGTAGAACTTGATAGACCTGTCGAGGTCTTGGACGACGAACCCTGTGTGGTATGCGGAGACACCCATGTTCCCCTCCCTACGGGTAGATTCCGTTACGATTCCAAAGAGCGCTGCAATTGTAGCCCTGGCAGGCCGGATGTCAACGACTCTGCGCCTCGTTCTCTGCCTCGATGGCTTTGACAGCACGGCAGTAGGCGGGCAATCGCATCGCCAGCGGCTCGATGCGTTCCCATAGAGGGATGTAGCGGCGAAGGGTCTGCTGCAGTGTGCGCTCCTCGAAGATGAGTACCTTGCGGTCGAAGCGGCGCCAGGCGCGATAGGCAAGCGAGTACATGGCCCGGTTGACGGGATTGGCGATGTTGTCCAAGGTGAGGTGGCCGATGTAGCCGAGTACGGCGGCGAAGGCCAGTGGGTGCTGCCAGACCCCCGCCGCGAGCGCGAGGCCGGCGGCGGCGTACTCCCAGGCGTGGAAGACGAGGAAGGTGTAGCGCCGGTCGCGCCGGAAGTACCAGTTGTAGTAGTCCAGGACGTGGTCAACGTCTATGAGGACGCCCGCGCCGAAGGCGACCGGCATCGCCATCGGCTCGCCCGTGGCGGCCCAGACGGCGCCTCCCACGGCTGCCGCGACGGCGGTGTGGGCTACGGGGCCGGGCATGGTGTCTCGCAGTGATGGGATGGCATACGGGTTCCCATCCTAGCATGGCGCTTGAAAGGCGCGACAGGCGCATGTACCCTTTTCAGGGTCATTTTTCAGCGCGGCAACGGCAGGAGGTGTGCGTGGCAACGCAGCTCGATCTGAGGAAAGTTCCGACCATTGACGTCCACTGCTTCCCGTATGTGGACATGCCCATGTCGCGGGACGACACTGACAAGATGTTCGCCCTGGGCGGCATCATCGTCGGCTCGGTGGACACGGCGAAGCACCAGGCCGCGGTGCGCCACCTGGCGGAGAACACGGTGACGTTCCGCGCATTCGTCAAGGAGTGGGCGCGGTTCCTGGACTGCGCTCAGAACATCGAGGCGGTCATCGAGGCGCGGGAGGCGCGGCGCAAGACCGACTTCACCGGCTACGTCCGCGCGATGTGCCAAGAGGTCGGCCTGAAGACCATCATCGCCGACAACGGCACCAAGACCATGGAGCAGGTGGACGAGTTCGGCAAGAGGTTCCCCGGCGCGTACAAGAAGACGTTCCGGCTGGAGACGATGGTCCGCGACCTGCTCAAGACCGAGAAGCTCTTCTCGTCGCTCGTGGCCAAGTTCGACGAAGGCATGGAGAGGGCGGTGAAGGTCCACGGATGCGTGTCCTTCAAGACGGTCATCGCCTACCGGACGGGGCTGGACATCCAGAAGGTGAGCGAGGCGGAGGCGGAGCGGGACTTCGCCGCCCGCAACGACGATGTGCGGTGGTTCGGGCCGCACGCCAAGAAGCTGCGCGACTTCCTGATGCGGCGCGCGCTCATCAAGAGCATCGGTCTCAAGGTGCCCATCCTCATCCACACCGGCCTGGGCGACACCGACATCGTGGCCGCGAAGTGCAATGCCGCGCTGCTGACGGACATCCTCAAGGACGAGGAGGTGTTGCCCGCGAAGGTCGTGCTCATCCACGGCGGGTTCCCGTACACGCTGGAGGCGGGCTGGCTGGCAAATGTGTTGCCCAATGTCTATGTCGAGTTGTCCTGCGGGCTGGTGCCATACATGGAGCCGGCGATGTCGGCTGAGCGGTACGGGCACCTGCTGCAGTGGGTGCCGCTGCCGAAGCTCATCTTCGGCTCGGACGCGGGCGACTGGCCGGAGTTCCACTGGTACTACCCGCTCTATGCCAAGCGCTCGATGGGCAAGGCGCTGGGGACGCTGGTGGACGCGGGCATCTTCACGCAAGACCAGGCGATGAAGGAAGCGGAGAACATCTTCCATAACAACGCGAAAAAGCTGTTCGGACTTTAGGGAGGAGCGACTGTGGCAGCGATCGGGAAACGGGACGCCCACGCCGAAGTGGGCATGGTGACCTCGGGGAGCAGGCTGGCCTCGGAGGCGGGCCTGGCGATGTTGAAGAAGGGCGGGAACGCGGTGGACGCGGCGGTGGCGACGGCGCTGGCGCTGGGTGTGACGGCGCCTGCATTCTCCGGCGTCGGCGGCGGCGGGTTCATGCATATCTACATCGCTAAGACACGCCGCAGCTACATCATCGACTACCGCGAGTCGGCGCCGAAGCGAGCGACGGCCACGATGTTCAAAGTGGATGCCAACGGGGAGGTCATCGGCAACGAGAACAGCATGGGTGTCAAGGCGCCGGGCGTGCCGGGCGACTTCGCGGGGCTGGCCCTGGCCTTGAAGCGCTTCGGCAACCTGCCCCTCGCCGAGGTGGCCCAGCCCGCCGTCGGGCACGCGAAGAACGGGTTCACCGTCACGCCACTGCTCGGCCGCATCTTCCAAACGAACATAGACGACGCGCTGGCCAAGTTTCGCGCGACACCCGAGGCGGGCCGCCTCATGCTCAAGCCGAACGGCACACCCTACGCAGAAGGCGAGCGGCTGGTGCAAGGGGAGTTGGGCGAGACCATCGAGCGCGTGTCGAAGAACGGCACCGCCGAGTTTTACGAGGGGTTCGTGGCCGACTCGCTGGAGCGGCACATGAAGGCCAACGGAGGTCCGCTGCGCAAAGACGACCTGGTGGCGTACAAGCCGGTGATGCGAAGGCCCGTCGTTGGGTCGTACAAGGGTTATAAGCTGGTGTCCATGCCGCCGCCAAGTTCCGGCGGTATCGCGCTGATACAGCTCCTCAAACTGTTCGAGGGCCTCGACCTCAAGACTAAGGGCCACAACAGCCTGGAGACGATAGACCTGATGGCCAAGGCGCTGGGCCGGGTCTATAAGGCCCGCGAGCTGGTGGCCGACCCCGACTTCACCGAAGTGGACGCAAGGAAGCTGACCTCGGCCACCTTCATCAAGGGACTGCGGTCGGAGGCGTACGGCAGCGCCAAGGCTGGCGCCAAGCGCGACGGCTCGCAGACCACACACCTGAGCGTGGTGGACAAGGACCACAATGTGGTGGCGCTCACCGAGTCGCTGGAGTGCTTCTTCGGAAGCGGCATCGTGGTGCCGGGCACCGGCGTGTTCCTGAACGACACCATGCACGACTTCGACCCGGTGCCACGGCGCATCAACTCCATCCAGCCGGGCAAGCGGCCCAAGAGCAGCATGAGCCCGACCATCTTCTTCAAGGACGGCGAGCCGGTGCTGGTGCTGGGCAGCGCAGCCGGGCCGCGCATCATCACCGCCGTGCTGCAGGTGGCGCTGAACGTGCTGGAGCACGGCATGGACGTGCAGTCGGCCATCGCGGCGCCGCGGTTCCACCACCAGGGCGGCAAGCTTATCCGCTTGGAGACCCGCATCTCCGAGAAGGTGCAGCAGGACCTGAAGGCGCGAGGATATGAGATAAGCCCTGAAGGCGACATGAACTACGTCTTCGGCGGCGTCCACGCCATCACGCTCCAGGACGGCGCGCTGCACGGCGGCGCGGACCCCCGGCGGGACGGCGCCGCGGTGGGGTACTAGAGGACGAGGGCACTTCAACAGCCCTTCTACTTGGTCTCCTCGGTGGCACAATCAAGCCATGGGTACTGTCAGCCGTGCAACCTTCGACGAGTATGTGGAGCAGTACGAGGCCTGGTACAACAGCCCGAAGGGCAAGGCGTTGCTGGCGACAGAGGTGGCTTGTCTGCGCCCGATGCTTGCTCGCTTCCCCAGGCCTTACCTGGAGATTGGCGTAGGCTCAGGCCGGTTCGCTCAGGCGCTCGGCATCGAGTACGGCTTGGACAGGTCGGGTGGTTCGCTGGCCATCACACGAGGCAGGGGCGTCCAGGTCGCGGCAGGAACGGGTGAGGCGTTGCCATTTCGCGACGCCCGGTTCGGCGGAGTCCTCATCACGTTCACGCTCTGCTTTATACATGACCCCTTGCAGGTCGTCTGAGAGTCGCGCAGGGCCCTCACACCCGGCGGCGGACTGGTGCTCGGCCTGCTGCTGAAGGGCACGCCGTGGGCAGATGATTACGCCAGACGCGGCGCCGAGGGCCATCCGATGTATCGACATGCCACCTTCCACTCAAAGGCGGCGGTGGAGGATGTGCTCACGCGAGCCGGTTTCCGGCACGTCTCCTACCGCTCCACACTTTTTCAGAAGCCGGGACTGGAGTCGTATGCACAAGAGCGGGCTACCGAGGGTTACACTCCAGAAGCGGGCTTTGTCTGCCTAACTGCGACGGATGACTGACATGACCTCTCGGAAACACATGGGGCCAGCCGTCTGGCAGGCCCCATGACACCGCTGCAGAAGTCGTTTTTCTTATGCCTCTTCTTTGCCCTCGGCGATGTAGGACTGCCTGATGTCCTCCATCACCTTCGGGTCGCTGAGGGTGGTGGTGTCCCCCAGAACGCGGCCTTCGGCGATGTCGCGGAGTAGCCGGCGCATGATCTTGGCGGACCGGGTCTTGGGCAGGTCGGCGGAGAAGAAGATATCGTCGGGCCTGGCGATGGGGCCGATCTTCTGGCCGATCCACTGCTTCAGTTGTTGCTTGAGCGGCTCACTGGGGTTGTTGCCAGACTTGAGGACGACGAAGGCGGCGATGGCCTGGCCTTTCACCGCGTCGTCGCGGCCGACCGTAGCCGCCTCGGCCACCGCCGGATGGGCCACCAGCGCGCTCTCGATCTCGATATTGGACAGGCGGTGCCCGGCGACCTTCACGACGTCGTCCACGCGGCCGGTGATCCAGAAGTAGCCGTCCTTGTCGCGGCGGGCGCCGTCGCCGGTGAAGTAGCGGCCCGGGAAGCGCGACCAGTACTGCTTCACGTACCGGTCTGGGTCGCCCCAGATAGAACGCAGCATCGAGGGCCAAGGCCGCGACACCACCAGGTAGCCGCCGGTGTTGGGCGGCACGGGTTTGCCCTGCTCGTCCACGATCTCGGCGGCGATGCCGGGGAACGGGATGGTCGCCGAGCCTGGCTTCGTCGTTACTGCGCCGGGCAGCGGTGTGATGAGGATAGAGCCGGTCTCGGTCTGCCACCAGGTGTCCACGATGGGGCAGCGCCCCTTGCCGATGGTCTCGTTGTACCAGATCCACGCCTCGGGGTTGATGGGCTCGCCGACGGTGCCCAGCAGTCGCAGGCTGCTGAGGTCGCGACGGTTGGGGTACTCCTTGCCCCACTTCATGCAGGTGCGGATGAAGGTGGGCGAGGTATAGCAAGTGTTGACGCGGTACTTCTCGACGATGGCCCAAAAGCGGTCCTTCTCAGGGAAATCGGGCGCGCCCTCGTACATGACGGACGTGGCGCCGTTGGACAGCGGCCCATACACGATGTAACTGTGGCCGGTGACCCAGCCGATGTCGGCGGTGCACCAGTAGTAGTCCTCGTCCTTGATGTCGAAGACCCATTTGGCGGTCATGTGCGCGCCCAAGAGGTAACCGCCGGTGGTGTGCAAGATGCCTTTGGGCTTGCCGGTCGTGCCGGATGTGTACAGGATGTACAGCGGGTGCTCGCTGTCCAGCGGCTCCGCCGGGCAAACGGGCGACGCCTTTGCGGTCAACTCGTGCCACCAGAAGTCGCGTCCGGCCTGCATGGTGACCGGCGCCTTCTCGCCGGCGCGTCGCACCACCACGACCTTCTCCACCGTCGGGCACCCCTGGACGGCTTGGTCCGCGAACTGCTTGAGCGGGACGATGCTGCCTCGCCGCCAGCCGCCGTCCTGGGTGATGACCACCTTGGCCTGGGAGTCATTGATGCGGTCGCGCAGGGCCTCGACGGTGAAGCCGCCGAACACGACGCTGTGCACGGCGCCGATGCGGGCGCAAGCCAGCATGGCGATGGGCAACTCTGGCACCATGCCTGTGTAGAGGGTGACGCGGTCGCCCTTTTGGACACCCAGGTCCTTCAGGGCGTTGGCGAAGAGCTGGACCTCGCGGTGGAGGTCTTGGTAGGTGAAGGTACGCGAGTCACCCGGCTCACCCTCCCAGACGATGGCGGCCTTGGTGCGGCGCCAGGTCGTGGTATGGCGGTCCACACAGTTGTACGAGATGTTGATCTGCCCGCCGACGAACCACTTGGCCCAGGGCGCATTCCACTCGAGGGCCTTGTCCCATTTCTTGAACCAGTGCAACTCGGTCTCGGCGTACTTAGCCCAGAACGCCTCGTAGTCCGAGTCCGCCTCTTTATAGACGGCCTTACTCTTGACCAAGGCCTTCTTCTTGAACTCTGGTGGCGGAGGGAACTTGCGCCGCTCTTTTTCGAGGCTTTCAAGAAGCGAGGTATCTTGAGTCTGCGTGGTCATGATTCCTCCTTGGTTTGGTCGCGCAAGAAAATAGCGGGTAGATTCTACGACGCCAGCAAAGAGTTTACCAAAGCCAGGGCGTGGCCCTGGACCCAAAGTTATCCCCAAGAGCGCCTATGCCAGGGTATCCGCTGTTCCCAAGTAGTGTACAGACTCGGATAGGAGTAACCCAACTTATCGGACATAACTCCTGATGCTGTTAATACTTATAGAAGTGGCGCTCGAGTTCGAAGGCATCGTCGCGCTTAGCGAAGTGCTCCCACTCGGCCTTGCGCACGGCGATGTAGGAGTCGGCGAGCAGCGGACCCATGGCATCGGTGAGGAACGTGTCCTTCTCCAGCTCCTCGACAGCTTCGGCCACGTCCATCGGCAGGCGGACGATGCCCCGGCGCGCCAACTCAGCTTCGGGCACGTCCATCGGGTCGGCGTCGAGGTTCTGTCCCGGCTTGGGGTTCAGCCCGCGCGCGATGCCGTCCAGGCCCGCTGCGATGATGCCGCCGATGGCGAGGTAGGGGTTGGAGCTATTGTCGGTGACCTTGACCTCGATGTTGGCGCTGCCCATCTCGTTCCCACGGTAGGTTGACGGGATGCGGATGGCGGCCGCGCGATTATCGGGGCCGTAGCAAAGGTGGGAGCCCGCCCACGAGCCGAGGCCGATACGGCGATAGCTGTTGACGCTGGGGCAGGTCAGGGCCATGAGGCCGGGCAGGTGCTCCATGACGCCCGCCAGGAACTGCCAGCCGACCTCGCTCAAAGCGTACTGTTTCTTGGAGGCGTAGAAGAGGTTGCGCTCGCCCTTTTTGTCCCACGCGCTGAGGTGGACGTGGCAACCCGCGCCCGCCTCGGCGGGGAATGGCTTGGGCGTGAACGAGGCATACAGGCCATGCTTGAGCGCCACCCCGCGCACCGCCTCGCGGTAGTACACGTGGTTGTCCGCTGACCGCAAGGCATCGCCGTAGCGCAGCGCGATCTCCTGATGGCCCGGCCCCGTCTCGGTGTAGTAGGTCTCGACCTGCATCCCCATCTGCTCCAGCGTGGCAATGACCTCGTCGATGAAGGGGATGTAGAAGTTGGTGCCCAGCATGTGGAAGGACTGGCTGTGCTCCAGGGGAACGTACTTGCCGTCCTCCAGCCGGGCCACGTACCACTCGGGCTCCAGGCCGATCATGATGCGCAGCCCGGCCTGCTCGGCCCTGGCCACCATGCGCTTGAGAAACGTGCGCGGGCAGGCCCACTCGGTGCCGTCGAGCTGCGCGAGGTCGCCGATGACCATCCCGCGCGAGGGCGCCCAGGGCATCTGGACGTAGGTGGATGGGTCGGGCATGATGCGGGCCTCGCCCGCGGCGCTCATGCCAGGGATCTTGGCCATGACCTCCATGTCGGCGGCGGCCTGCTGGGCAACGGTGAGGCCGACGCCCGACTCCAGGCGGCCCGCCAGCCGCGTGGCGTTGACGGCCTTGCCGCGGATGAGGTTGGCGTTGTCGCAGTAGAGGAAAAAGACGAGCTTGACCCCCTGCTCCTTCGCCTTCTTCACCACCTCGTCCTTGGTCATCAAACGGGCTGCCTCCTGGGCTACGGACTACGCGCTAAGCCTTTCAGGCGAGCCATATTCTGCCACCCAAGCTGCCGCATGGCAAGCACGGCAGTGCGTACCAACGGCATTCGTTCAAGCGCACGAGGCGACCTGGCGTGATAGAACTGCCTACACGGCTATGCGAAAATAACTTCCATGCCGCTGGACGATGAGACCATCAAGAAGCTGGCGGCGTACATAGCCACCAAGAAAGATCTCCGCCGGTACCGCGCGCGGAAGACGTTTCTTTTCCATGCCCTCGCGTATCTCCTTGGCAACGCCTTCCTAGGCGCCTGGAACGCGTTGGTCTATTTCATCAAGGACGATGGGACACTGTGGTTCATTATGCCCCTCGTGTTCTGGGGCATCGGGCTGGGCATCCACTACGTGATCTCGGTCCTGCTGTTCGAGGAGTGGTGGAAGCTGGACGATAGGTACATCGCCCAGCGGTACCAGGGCTAGCGACGGCTGCGTGGCCTCGTTTGAAAAACGTGGAGCCAACGGGGGGATTTGAACCCACGACCTGCGGTTTACGAAACCGCTGCTCTACCACTGAGCTACGTTGGCTCGCAGACACTATCCTAGCACGTCAGGTTGACGGTGCTCCACCCTCACCCCTTGGTGCAACTGGGTTGGCTCCAAGGCCCTCTCCCCGATGGGGCAAGGGGTCGCCGTCCCCTACCCTTTCCGGCCTTTCGCGGACTTCCTGGTGGCCTTCGCGGGCTTGAAGGCGAGAGCGCGGGCGGGGTTGTCCACGAGGATGGCGTGGACCTGCTGCTCGGTGAAGCCGCGCTTGCGCATCCGGGGGACGATGTTCTCGAGGATGTGCGCGTACCCCTTGCCGCCGTAGCGCCGGTACTGCCACAGCTGGCAAACGTCCTGGCCCACCAGGAGCTGGCCGAGGAAGCCGCCGTCTATCAGGAACTCCAGCCGCTCCATGCGCTGCACGTCGCTGATGGACACGCCCACTTCGCCCATGTACTCCAGGTCGCTGAGTTCGAAGCCGAACAGGTCGTGCTGGATGTAGCAGCCGCTCTGGGCTAGGTCCTTGAGGATGGCGAGGTCGCGCACGGTCGGGCCGATGTGGCCCATGATGATGTTCTTCGGGTCGGCGCCCGCCTCCGTGAGGACCTCGAGGATCTCGTGAGGCGAGTCGTTGTGGAAGCCGGGGTGGATGGTGATGGGGCAGCCGGTCTCGATGGAGGCGTAGGCGGAGCCGCGCAGGACGCGCTTCTCGGTCTCGCTCAGAGGGTACATGCAGCCCACCTCGCCGATGACGCCGGTCTTCACACCCGTGTCGCCGACGCCCACGGTGATGTCGCTGATAATCTCGTCCGCGATCTGTGTCTCGGTCTTCTTCTCCATCCCCGCGGGATAAGAGATGGGGATGTAGTAGCTGCCGCCCATGACGACGTTGAGGCCAGTGGCGCGGGCGATGCGGGCCAGGGCTAGGGGGTCGCGGGCCAGGCCAACGCTGGTGGTGTCCACGATGGCATTGCCGCCCGCATACTTGTACTGCAGCACCTCCTCGATGGCGAACGAGAGGTCGTACTGCTGGAGGTTGGCTTTGTTGATGTACCAGACCTGCCCTATCTTGCCCAGGATGTCCATGGTGATGGGCCGGTCAGCGTACCAGCGCGTGCTGGCCTCTTCCGGCATGGTGAAGTAGCTCATCAGGTCTATGAGCAGGTGCTCGTGGGTCATGGTGACACCGAGCGATTGCGGCTCGATGGGGCCGAGGACGGTCTGTACCTTCCCGGCCATGTCCGATGGGGGCATCATGCCCTCCCGAAAACAAGACTCGCCCCGACGTCACCGGAGCGGCGTTCCGGAGTGTAACAACGGCCCATAGGTGAGTCAACGGCGCGACGTGGCGTAGGCGGTCGGGACGGGGCGTGGGCATCTTTCTTCCACCCCTTTGAGGGGGAGGGAGGACTGAGGTGGGGGTACAGCACCCCTCGGGAGCCACATATCACCCCCATCCTGCGCCTTCCCCCCTCAGAGGGGGAAGGGAGTTACCGTCCAGTCCCCACCTCACCGAACCCTAGACCGTGACCCCCGGACGCTGTACGCTTTCTCTGCCATGAAGGACATGGAGGGCAAGGTGGCGCTCATCACGGGCGGCAGCTCCGGCGTCGGGGCCGCGGTCGGCCTGGTGTTCGCCAAACGTGGTGCCAAAGTCGTGCTGGCGGCGCGGCGGGTCAAGGAGGGCGAGGCTGCCGCCCAGGCCGTCTGCGAGGCTGGCGGTGAGGCCATCTTCGTCCAGGCCGACGTGTCCGACGCGGCACAGGTGCGGGCGATGGTGGAGGCGGCAGTGGCCCGGTTCGGGCGGCTGGACTACGCCTTCAACAACGCGGGCATCGAGGGCGTGGTGGGCCGCACCGCCGAGTGCGCGTTCGAGAACTGGAACCAGACGATGGCCGTGAACCTCAAGGGCGTCTGGCTCTGCCTGAAGTACGAGATAGCCCAGATGCTCAAGCAAGGCAGCCCTCTGGTGGCGCTAGGCCGTGTGGAGGGCACCTACTCCCTTCCCCCTCGAGGGGGGAAGGTGAAGGATGGGGGTGAGACTTCACCCCCACCTCAATCCTCCCCCCTCAATGGGGAGGAAGTATCTCGGTCCCCCCGTCCATCACCATCAGAGCACACAACAGGCTATGCCATCGTGAACATGTCTTCGGGGAACGGCATTTTTGGCGGCGCGGGCCTGCCCGCGTACGTCGCCACGCGTCACGCCGTCGTCGGCCTCACGAAGTCGGCGGCACTGGAGTACGCGGATAAGGGCATCCGCATCAACTCCGTCTGCCCCGGCAGCATCAGGACGCCCATGCACTACCGGCTGTACGGCCTGACTAAGCCCCAAGCCGAGGCCGACCAGGTCATCGGCGACATGCACCCCGCGGGCCGTATCGCCACGCCGGAGGAGGTCGCCGAGGCGGCCGCCTGGCTCTGCTCCGATGCCGCCTCCTACGTCAACGGCCACGCCCTCCTCATGGACGGCGGCTGGGGCGCGCGATAGGGACGGCACGGGAGCTTCCTTACTTAGAGAAGTCTCCCTTACACGGGAATGTGGAGGTCGTAATGCACTCGGACACGAAGGCCTACAATAACGCGCAGGTGCCGAGCAATCGGGCGATTTGCCGGCTTCTTGCAGAGCAGATTGACCACAAGCTTCCTGGGTCTGAGAACAAGATATGGCACGCCCATCCGGTATGGTTTCTCGAGGGGAATCCTATCGTCGGGTACAGCAAGCTCAAGGATTGCGTACGCCTACTCTTCTGGAGTGGTCAGTCCTTCAAGGAGAAGGGACTGTAAAAGGAAGGGACTTTCAAAGCCGCTGAAGCGCGATACACTGCCGTCGAACAAGTTGACACGGACAGGCTTGGGCGCTGGTTAGTTGAGGCGAGAGAAGTCCAGTGGGACTACAAAAACCTCATCCCTCGAAAAGGCCGGTTAGAGAGATCAGAGTGAATGCGGTGTCCCTCTGGAGAGAGTAAAGCTCGGAAAACACGCGGAACCGAAACGTTAGCCTGCTTCGCCGCACGCCATATGGAACAACGCAGTATCAGCAATCGAGCACGAGTTAAGTTCTGGTGAGCGGCTGGTTTGGACTTGTGGCTACCGCTCTTTCAGCGCCTTGAGGACGGCGGCCGGGTTCATGGGAAGCCCGCGCAGGCGGACGCCCGTGGCGTCGTGGATGGCGTTGGCGACTGCAGCCAGAGGTGCCGAGAGGTTGGCTTCCCCGACGCCCTTGACGCCGAAGGGATGTTTGGGGTTTGGCACCTCCACTAGCGCCGCCTCGATCATCGGCAGGTCGACCGCGGTAGGCATGCGATAGTCTAGGAGCGACGAGTTCAGCATCCTGCCATCGTCGGCCAGGAAGTACTCCTCGTTGAGCGCCCAGCCGATGCCTTGGGCCGTTCCGCCCTGAATCTGGCCCTCGACATAGCTGGGGTGGACGGCGAATCCGACGTCTTGGAAGGCCGTGACGCGCAGCACGTCCACCTTCCCGGTCTCGGTGTCCACTTCCACATCCACGATGTTGGCGGAGTAGGAGCCGGTGGAGCCGCCGGGGTTCATGTTGGCCCGTCCGACGATGGGACCGCCGGTGTCGTTGAGCATCGCCGCCAGCTCCTTGAAGGTCATGCGCAACTCCGGGTCGGACTTGTGTTGGAGCGTGCCGTTGGCGTACTCCACTTCGGCCTCGGGCTTCTCCCAGACACGGGCCGCTCGGGCAACCATCTGCCGCCTGACGTCATTGGCGGCCTCGTAGGCGGCCCAGCCGGACTTGTACGCGACGCCGCTACCACCCGTGATGGACGTGAAGCCGATGGCGTCGGTGTCGCCGATGGAGGGGTTAACGCTCTCCACGGGCAGGCCCAGCACCTCGGCGAACATCTGGGCCACCGCGGTACGGGAGCCGCCGATGTCCACCGAGCCCTCGACCAGGCTCACGGTGCCGTCGGCCATGACGTTGGCCGTCACGCAGGCGGGGCCGGAGTTATTGCGGCAAAAGCCCATCCCGACGCCGCGCCCGCGCACCCTGCCGTTCCTCCCGTTCTTCGCCAGTTTCGCCTTGTAGTGCGGGTGCGCCTTCACCGCCTGCATCGTCTCCAGGGCGCCGATGCGCCCGTTCACCACGCCGTCGGCGCGCCGGTCGCCCTCCACGGGGGCATTCTTGATGCGCAGGTCCATGGGGTCCATACCCAGCTTCACGGCGAGTTCGTCCACCACCTGCTCGGCGGCGAAGGCGACGATGGGCGCGCCGGGCGCGCGGTACGGCGCGGCCTTGGGCTTGTTGCCCACCACGTCGTAGGCGTCAACCTGCACGTTGTCGAGCTTGTATGGCGCGAACACCGCCGCCGCTGCCGCGGTGATGGGCGCGCCGGGGAACGCCCCCGCCTCGAAGAGGAACCAGGCGTGGGCGGCGGTCATGCGACCGTCCTTCTTCGCGCCCATCTTGATGCGCATGAGGCTGCCGGACGTGGGGCCTGTGGCCTCCATCACCTCGGCGCGGGACATCGTCATCTTTACGGGCCGGCCGCTCTTCTTAGAAAGAACAGCTGCCAGCGGTTCGAGGTAGACGGGCAGCTTGCCGCCGAAGCCGCCGCCAATCTCCATCGGGATGACCTTAATCTTGGACAGAGGCAGGCCCGTCATACGGGCAACCTGGTCGCGGATGCCGAAGTGACCCTGGCTGCTGCACCAGATGGTGACGCCGTCGGGCGTCCACCATGCGGTGCCGTTCTGGAGCTCGATGTAGCCCTGGTGCACAGATTTGGTGCGGAACTCGCGTTTGACAACGAGGTCGGCTTCCTTGAAGCCCTTCTCCATGTCGCCGAGCTTGTACCGCTCGTGGACGGACAGGTTCGGCCCCAGCGCCTCGTCGTCGGGGAGCATTCCGACCTGGATCATGTCTGGGTGCAAGGCAGGCGCGCCGGGCTTCGTGGCCTCCTCTGCGGTGAAGACGCCGGGCAACGGCTGGTACTCGACCTTGATGAGAGCCAGGGCCTCCTCTGCGTCATGGAGGTTGGTGGCCGCGACGGCGGCGACGGCATGGCCTTTGTAGAGCACTTTGCCACGGGCGATGACGTTCTCGGTCCAGTTCTGGCCGAGGTACTGCCTGCTGCCGACACGCACGCCCGGCACAAGGTCGGCGGCGGTGACCACGGCACGTACCTCGGGATGCGCCTCGGCCTTCGACGTGTCTATGGACTTGATGACGGCGTGAGCGTGGGGGCTGCGGAGCACCTTGCCGTGGAGCAGTCCCGGAAGAAAGATGTCGGCGCCGTACTTGGCCCGGCCTGTGACCTTATCCAACCCGTCGTGCCTGGCGGGGCGTGTGCCCACCACCTTGTACTTCTTCGCTGGTGCTTCGGTCTTGGTAGCCATGCTCACTCCATGCTTCAAGCTAGATAGATTCTGGGCTGCCGCTGGGCCAACCGCCATCCATCGTAGCACGCGGCTCCGATGACCCGGATGGCTCTAGTCGATGCTGCGCCAGTGGCGGCCTACGTTGTCGTAGCGCCGGTGAAGCTCCTCGATAGTCTCTTTGGGCAGGGGAAGCTGGGTGTTCACCATCTCGACGTTCGACTTCATGTGCTCCGCGTTGCGGGTGCCGACGATGGAGGTGTGCACCTCTGGATGACCCAGGACGAAGCCCAACGAGGTCAAGACGTTGTTGGGCGGCGCGCCGGGTATGGGGCTGTCGGCCAGCATGAGGGCCGAACGCGCGGCATACTGCTCGGCCACTCCGTCGCCGCCGTAGTAGTCCTTCGGCGCCATAGGGCGGCCCCACATGGCGTTGGCGATGGGCCGCTTTCCTATGATCCCCATGCCCCTGGCCATCGCCTTGGGGAAAATCTCGTACCGGGCCTTCTGGTCCACGATGCTGAATGCGGTCTGAAGGGTGTCGAACAGGCCCGACTCGACGGCCCACAGCGCCTCGGCGTTCTCCTGGCTGTAGCCCACGAAACGCACCTTGCCCGCGCGCTTGGCTTCCAGCGCAGCCTGGATGACGTCGCCGGGCGCCAGCCCGAAGACGTCGTAGGCATGAAGCTGCACAATGTCGAGATAGTCGGTCTTCATGCGGCGCAGGCTCCGCTCGATAGAGTGCCGAACAGCGTCAGCGGTCCAGGGCTTTCCGGTGTAATCGCCTGCGGCGTGGCCCGTCTTGGTGGCCAAGACGAACTCGTGGCGGCGGTGAGCCACCGTCTGCCCGATAAGCTCCTCGCTGACGCCGTAGCACTCAGCGGTGTCCAGGAAGTTGATACCTCCGTCCAGGGCCGCATTCAGGATGTGTCCGGCCTGTTGGACCTTGTCTCCGGTCAGCTGGAAGCCTATCTCCACTAGGCCGACACCCAGGCGGCTCACCTTCAACCCCGTCTTCCCTAGGGTCGTCATCTCCATTTCACAGACCACCTCCGGCATCGCTCGCATCCGCTGCGGCCAGCCAGATTGTATTCGGAACCGCACCGCGCCGCAACGCACGGATGAC
Organism: SAR202 cluster bacterium; assembly: GCA_016872515.1. GTDB lineage: Bacteria > Chloroflexota > Dehalococcoidia > Lucifugimonadales > VGZR01 > VGZR01. The sequence continues at coordinate 59,908 of VGZR01000003.1, read as the reverse complement.
CGGGCGAGGCTGTGGGCGACGTACACGCTATAATCACCCGACGACGTGCGAGGGTAAGTTTGTACTATTTCCCCATCCAAATCCCACGATTCCTGGCTGTCGTGCTCGCCTTCGCGCTGATGCTGCCCTCGGCCTGCTCCACTACGGCCTCGTTGCCAAGCGGCACCGAACTGCCGCCAGCGATGGGCTGGTCGCAGACGTTCGGCTCGCCAGGTGATGACGGCGCCTCGACGGTGGCCGTGGACGGCTCCGGCAACGTCATCGTGGGAGGCTGGACGACCGGAGCCCTGACCGGCGAGCCGAACCGGGGTGGCCACGACGCCTTCGTCCGCAAGTTCAGCCCGACCGGTGAGGAGCAGTGGACGGTCCAGTTCGGCACCGAGGGTGAGGATGCCACGGAGGGCGTTGCAGCGAACGAAGATGGCCGCGTGTACGTCGCCGGGCGCGTCGAGGGCGTCGTGCCCGGCCAGGTTGACGCCGGAGGAGGCGATGCCTTCGTTGCGGTCTATGCCGCCGACGGTGGAGAGGTATGGCTTCGCCAGTTCGGCACCGACGAACTGGACTGGGGGGAGGACGTGGCGGTGGACAACGAGGGCAGTGTCTTCATCAGCGGCAGCACTTCCGGCGCCTTCCCAGGCGAAGAGAACGCCAGCCTGGCCGACAACTACGTCCGCCGCTTCGATGCTGCGGGTTCATCCGCGTGGACGCAGCAGCTTGGTTCAGACGAGGGGAACGGCGCCACGTCTGTGGTGGTGGACAAGCAAGGCAACGTCTATCTCGTCGGCTCCACGCTCGGCCCACTCCCAGGCACCGACCACATCGGCAGCGGGGACGTGTTCGTCGGCAAGTACGACGTGGCAGGCACAGAGTTGTGGAGCCGCGAGTACGGCTCCATCGGAGGCGATGCGGCCATAAGCGCCGCGCTGGACAAGGCCGGCAACCTCTACATCGTAGGCTCGACCAGGGGAATATGGGAAGGCCAGGTGCGTATCGGCGGCTTCCTCGACGCCTTCCTGCTGGTGTTCGACCCTGCGGGCCAACTGCTCAAGACCGTCCAGTTCGGCACGACGGGAAGCGACATGGCTTCAGGCGTCGCAGTGGACGGCGAAGGCAACGTGTACGTCGCAGGGCGGACGGACGGTGCTTTCAGGCGTTACGCCAACAAGGGTGGATTCGACGCCTTTGCCGCCAAGTTCGACGTTGAGGGAGAGGCACTGTGGACCGTCCAGTTCGGCTCGGCCGCCGACGACTTCGCCTTCGACATCACGGTGGACAGCAACGGGAACATCTATGTGGCGGGGCTGGGGCATCTCACCGCTGTGGCTCCCGCAGCGCCGCCCGACGCATGGGTAGCTCAATTCAAGCAGTAGGCCTAGCTACGTACCCAGGGCCGCATCCACCTTGTTCAGCGCCCTCGCCATCGCCCGCGCGTGCTCCTCAGCCATGTTCATGTTGAAGTTCAACAGCAGGGTACGCCCCAGGAGGTCCAACGTCTGCGGACACATGTCCTTGGAGTATTGGACATCGCCTCTGTACGCTGGGTCCTTCCATGGGTAGCCCGACGGATGGTGCGAGCGTTTGTTGAGGATGGAGTCCCATGCGCTATAGATGTGCCTGTCGGGGATGCCGGCGTTGTAGATGGTGCCGACTGGCACGCCCTCGGCCTTGAGGGCATGCGCATAGCCCCGTGCCAGCTCTTCGTCCTGCACGATGACACCCGCCGAGACACCTGTGTCACCAGCAGGGTCGTCAACATGCTGGAGCCGGTAGGCTCTCGGCTCGTCCAGCTCTGCAAGGAATGCCTTCTTAAGCCTCCGTTGGTGGGCGAGGACGCCATCCAGTTTGCGTAATTGCACGCGGCCCACCGCGCCCACTAACTCACTGGGGCGATAGGTCTCGCCTGGGAAGGGATCTTGGTGGAACTCGATACCCCGGCTGTCCTCACCGCCCCACATGGGCAGTCCTGGGTCTGACGCGAAGCAAGCTCGTTCGAAGACATCTCGGTCATTGGTGTACAAGAGCCCGCCCTCGCCGGTGCTGATAGTCTTGTAATAGTTCAGGCTCCATGTGCCTACATCGCCGTATGTGCCGACGCGCCGCGCTTTGTAGGCTCCTCCCACGCACTGGCTACAGTCCTCTACCACCTTGAGCCTGTGGCGGCGCGCTAGGGTCAGGATGGAGTCTAGCCGGTTGGGCACACCGCGCATGTGCACCGGCACGATGGCCTTGGTGTACTTCGTGATCTTTCTCTCTACGTCGGACGGGTCGAGGCCCAGGGAGTCATCTATCTCCGCGATGACAGGCACCGCGCCGGCCGCCACCACCGCCGCCACCGTGGCGATGTACGTGTAGCCGGGCACGATAGCCTCGTCGCCAGGTCCCAGGCCGACGCCCTTCATAGCGCAGACGAGGGCCGCCGTACCTGAGTTCACAGCCAGAGCGTACTTCACTCCCAGCAATTCGGCAGCTTCAAGCTCCAGTAGATTGCACTCGCTGTCCGGGCGGTAGCGGAACAGCTTCTGGCTGCGCAGCAATCTGGCGACTGCTTCAACCTCCTCCTCGTCCACAACACTGGGACCCGAAACGCCCGATGGCAAGGAATCCTTGACAACCGGAACTCCACCGTCAATCGCCAGCCTGTTGGACTTTTTCATGGCGCTCCCTCCTTCTCAGAGTTTACTCGAGCTCCAAGATTGGGTCGCCGCCCTGGATCTGCTTGCCTGCCTGAACGTGCAACGCCTTGACGACGCCGGCCCACTCGGCCCTCAGCGTCTGCTGCATCTTCATCGCTTCCAGCACACAGACGGCGTCGCCTGGCACCACCTGGTCCCCTGCCTTCACCGCCACCGAGATGATGACGCCCGGCATCGGCGAGCGAAAGGTCTTGACGGGCCGCGGGCCTGACCCCATGGAACGGTCTACCTCGGGCCGCGACGGCCTCGCCGCCTTGGGCTTCGGCCCCGCGACTCGCACTGCCTGCACCTGGGGATAAATGGCCTCGCGCTCTATGGCGGCAAGGCGTTCTACTTCAACCTGGACAGGATGGCCATCCACCAACACCTCAACGACAGGTGCATCCAGGTCGCCGACCTGCACGGTGTACCAGCGAACGCCTATCTTGACCTTCAGCGTTGTCGGCATTTCACAATCCCGCTATGAACACACCCGCGACGACCACGGAGCCTACGATGCCGGCCACGTTAGGCCCGGTGGCGTGGGCCAACAGGAAGTTGTTCGGATTGGCCTCTTGCCCGACTTTCTGAACAACCCTGGCTGCGTTCGGCGCCGCCGAGATGCCCGCCGCCCCCACCAGCGGGTTGATCTTCTCCCTGGATATCAGGTTCATCACTTTGGCGCATATCACTCCGCCAGCCGTGGCGAAAACGAAAGCGAGCAGGCCAAGCGCGAAGATGATGAGGGTGTGCCAGGAGAAGACCGCTTCCGCGGAGAGGCGTGTACCTACGGCCAGCATGAGGAAGATGGTGGCGATGTTGAAAAGCTCGTTGGTGGCGGCCTGGGTGATGCGGGGCACGACGCCACTCTCCCTGAACAGGTTCCCCATCATGAACATCGCCACCAGAGCGGCGGCTTGCGGCACGAATAGCACGATGAGCACCATGGCCAGTGCAGGGAAAAGCAGCTTCTCTGTCTTGGACACCTCTCGCGGCGCCTCCATCACCATCGCGCGCTCTTTCCTGGTGGTCAGTAGCCTCATGATGGGCGGCTGGATGACCGGCGCGGCCGCCACGAACATGTACGCCACCACGGCGGTGATGCCGAGAATCTCCGGCGACAACTTGGCGGCGGTGAAGATGGTCGTCGGGCCATCCGCAGAGCCGACAAGTCCGATGGAGGCCGCTTGGTGTAGGTTGAAGACCTCCGACCCGTTGATGAGGTTGACAATCAGGGCCCCCCAGAAAGCCAGGAACGTACCCGCTGCAGCAGCTACGCCTAGGAGCAGCAGCTTGGGATTGGCGATGAGCGGGCCGAAATCGGTCATGGCGCCAAGGCCAAGAAAGATGAGGGGCGGAAGAACATTGGCTAGGTTCGGTCCAAAGTTGTACAGGAAGCCGATGATGCCCGACTGCTGTTCCGTGGCGGAGACGTCGGCATTGCTGAGACCGATGAGGTTCATGTTTGCGATGAGGATGCCGATACCGATGGGTAGGAGCTGGTAGGGCTCCCATCCACGCCGGATCGCGGCATAGACGAAGACAAGTCCGACGCACAGCATGACGCCGTTGCGCCAGTCTATGTTCGTGATGCTAGAGGCGCTGAGGAAATCGCGGAGGTCAGACAAGTCGCTGTCCTGCTCTCGGAAGAGTGTGGGTCACAGTTCGGCCCTATGGAGGGGCGTTGCCGGCCTGAACGCCTGACCGGCTGGCACGGCGCGGTTCGGCCAGCAGCGCGCCAACGGCTACGACTGCGGCCAAGGCCCTCTCCGCCTGCTCGCGTGTCTCGGCCTCAGCTACAGGGACCCGTCCGGCGCGCCGGCGGGCCGACCAGGCGTGCGGGAGGTTGATGAGCAGCCCCGACGCCTGGACGAAAATCGTGAGAAAAATCAAGACCGCGAGGGCGGTCCCCGCGCCGATGGCGGTCAGGATGAGCGCTCGTTCTATGGTGGCCTGGTCTATGACACAACCCTCCCGGCAGGCATATGCGGGCGACGCCGCTGATTGTACTACAAGGTGCATAAGGTGGCACCCAGAATGGCCTCCTCTTATAATGGACTCTCTGGTACGAACTGGCTTAGTTCGATGCCCGGCTCTCTGCGAGGTACAGCATGGCCAACAAGATCGATTTCAATTGCGACATGGGCGAAAGCTTCGGGATGTACAAGATGGGCTACGACGAGGACGTCATCAAGCACATCTCGTCAGCCAACATCGCCTGTGGATTCCATGCGGGCGACCCCGTCTGGATGCAGAAGACCGTGCGCATTGCCGAAGAACAGGGCGTAGCTGTGGGTGCGCACCCCAGCTATCCCGACCTGGTGGGCTTCGGACGCCGGAACATGTCCCTATCCCCCGAAGAGGTCAAGTGTGACGTCGTTTATCAGATTGGAGCGCTCCAGGCCTTCACGAAGGGCAAGAAGCTTCAACACGTGAAGCCACACGGTGCCATGTACAACCAGGCGGTGAACGATGAGGCTCTGGCCCGTGCCATCTGCGAGGCTGTCTTGGAGGTTCAGCCCGACCTGGTGCTGCTGGCTCTGGCGGGTTCGAAATGGATCAAGATCGCCGAAGACATGGGCCTGCGAGTCGCCCGCGAGATATTCGCCGACCGTGCATTGAACCCCGACGGCACTTTGGTTTCCCGCTCAAAACCTGGCTCAGTCATCCACGATGCCGACGAGGTCGCCGAGCGCAGCCTGCGCATGGTCACCAAGGGCGTGGCGAAGGCCATCAATGGTGCCGAGATCGAAGTTCACGCCGAGAGCATCTGCCTCCACGGCGACACCCCCGGCGCCGTGGAGATGGCCAAACGCGTCCGCCAGGAACTCGAGGCTGCAGGCGTCAAAATCGTCCCACTAGGGCAGTTGGTGTGAGGCATCTCCCTTTTCCCCTTTCCTGGAGTCAGCGTTAGATGGCTGAGAAGCCTACTTTTCTCCCCGCGGGCGACAGAGCGGTGGTCGTCGAGTTGGGCGACGCCATCAAACCGGAGATAAACGCCTTGGTGCGCAACCTGATGCTCGCCATCGAGAACCGCAAGGTGCCAGGCCTGGTGGACATGGTGCCAACCTACCGCTCACTTCTGGTGCAGTATGAGCCGCTCAAGATTTCCTACGAACACTTGACAGCCACCGTCGAGGAGGTGGCGCGTGGCCTGGACCACATCAAGGTCGAAAGCCCAAAAGTCGTCCTCATCCCAATGTTGTATGGTGGCGAATACGGGCCCGACCTGGAGTTCGTCGCCAAGCACAATGAGTTGACACCCGATGAAGTGGTCAAACTCCACTCCGGCACCGATTATCTGGTGTACATGATGGGCTTCGCCCCAGGTTTCCCATACTTGGGGGGCCTCTCGAAGAAGCTGGTCACCCCACGGCTGCAGACACCCCGGGTCAGGATTCCGGCCGGCTCGGTCGGCATCGCTGAGGCGCAGACCGGCGTATACCCCGTAGCCAGTCCAGGCGGCTGGCGGCTCATCGGTCGGACGCCCCTCCAACTATTCGATCCTAGCCGCAATCCACCAGCACTTGTTCGTGCAGGTGACTACATCAGGTTTGTCCCGCTGGTCTCGGAGCAGGAGTACCTGGAGTTGGCCCAGAAGATTCAGAAGGGCGAATACACGGTTGTCACCGAGGTGGCGGAGTGAACGAAGAGGTCTTTGAAGTCCTCGAACCCGGCCTTTTGACCACGGTCCAAGACCGCGGCCGGTACGGGTACCAGCGGTTCGGCGTATCGGTCTCCGGCGCGATGGACGTCTTCTCGCTGCGCGCCGCCAACATCTTGGCTGGCAATGACCAGAACTCCGCATGTCTAGAGATGACCGCTGCGGGGCCAAGACTGCGTTTCCTCAGGGAGACACTCATCGCCGTAACGGGAGGAGACCTGGGTTTCACGCTCGATGGTGAGCAGCTCCCACGCTGGTGCTCCATCAGGGTCCAGAAAGACAGTGTGCTCGCGTCCGAAGGTGTGCAGGACGGCTTCCGCGCTTATCTCGCCCTGGCGGGTGGGATAGAAGTGCCCATCCTCATGGGCAGCCGCTCGACTTACCTCAAGAGTGGGATCGGCGGTTTTCAGGGCCGTGCCCTCAAGGCGGGCGACCGGCTCTCCGTGCTGCCGCTGGAGCCTGGCCGCGAGCTGCGAGAACGCAGGCTGCCTGAAGACCTTGAGCCGGTCCACTACGGACACCACCACGATCTCCGTGTCATCCTAGGCCCCCAGGACAGCGCCTTCACCGGCGAGGCCATTGCCACCCTTTTCGATGCCAAATACTCCGTGTCGGCGACGTCGGACAGAGTCGGATACCGGCTGGAAGGCCCCGTCTTGAAGCACAAACGGGGCCCGGACATCATCTCCGACGGCTCCCCTCTCGGCGCCATCCAGATTCCTGGCGATGGGCTGCCTATCATTCTCCTGGCTGACCGTGGCTCCACCGGTGGCTATACCAAGATTGCTACGGTGATTAGCTCTGATGTCGGCAGGGTAGCGCAAGCGGCGCCAGGCGACACCGTCGCGTTCAAAAAGGTCTCTATCGAAGACGCTCACGCAGTCCTGAGAGAAGAGGAGTCGCTACTGCGCTCGCTCGACCGCGAGGCTGCGGCCGCCTCGGCAGGGAGCATCAGCATCGTCGTGGACGGCGAAGACTACGAGGTGACGGACGAGCAGGGCAAGCCCTTGTTCGAGCACCTGACACCGGGGGCGCCCCATTCGACCGAGACGCGGCAGGCCAAAGTGACGGTTGGCGGCCGGACCCAGGAGTATAACGTTCAGATCCGCCGGGGGTTCTAGGCCCCTCGCTCAGCAGATGTTCGCCCCAAAGCCCAATGGCATTGAATTGACTGGCACGGCACCCTGGGATAACCTATTGGGCGAGCAAAGGGGAGTAAGCGGGGACCACACTCCCGGCTTGGTTCGTCAGCACGGCCCGTCTGCGGTGGGCCCGGACCAGCCATCCCGCCCTAAGGTCGGGACGTCTGAGACCTTTGACCACAAACGGTTGAAGGTTTTTTTTGTTGCCCGAACCGCCAGCGAGGTTTGAAGCGGTGGATGCACGTACAGTTCTGTGGATCGTCTTCGGCGTCATCATCGTAACGGTGCTGGCGGTGGACCTGGGCGTCTTCCACCGGCGGGCCCACGCTATCCACTTCAAGGAAGCCCTAGCATGGACCTTCTTGTGGGTTGCGCTCGCCCTTGGCTTCGCTGCGGCAGTGTATATCTGGATCGGCACTAAAGAGGGCAATGAGTTCCTGACCGCATACCTCATCGAAGAGTCGCTCAGCGTTGACAACCTCTTCGTCTTCGCGGTCATCTTCACCTACTTCAAAGTGCCCTCAGAGCACCAGCACCGGGTGCTCTTTTGGGGCATCCTCGGCGCCATGGTGATGCGTGGCGCCATGATTGTCGCTGGGGTCGCCCTCCTGGAGGCGCTCCACTGGATGGTCTTCGTATTCGGCGCTTTCCTCGTCTTGACCAGCTACAAACTAGCGACCTCCAAAGAAGGCGGAGTGCACCCAGAGCGAAACCTGGTGGTGCGGCTGTTCAAGAAGGTCTTCCCGACGACGACGGAGTACCACGGCGCGAAGCTCTTTGTCCGTCAGAACGGCAAGCTGATGGCCACGGTGCTCTTCGTTGTATTGCTCGTCGTGGAAACCACCGACCTAATCTTTGCGCTCGACTCCATCCCCGCCGTGCTCTCCATCTCCCAGGACCCATTCATCGTCTATACCTCGAACGGCTTCGCCATCTTGGGGCTCCGCGCCATCTTCTTCGTGCTGGTGGGCTTGCTGGGTTATTTCCGCTATCTGAAACTCGGCCTTTCAGCCATCCTCCTCTTCGTCGGTGCGAAGATGATCCTTTCGGGGATACCGAACATCGAGAAGATTCCCGTCCACATCTCCCTTTTGGTGGTGGTATCTATCCTGGGCATCGCCATCCTGGCGTCCGTGGTGCGGGAGCGGACGGAAGTAAAAAGAAAACTGGCCGCCCAGGGTTCAGACAACCCTACGCCTCGGCAATAAGAATAGCCCTTTGGTAGGACACGATTAGTCCCCCTTCGGCGGCCTGAGGTAGGTCCAGATTGCTCCCACCGAGTAACCAATCCCAAAAACGGCACCGCCGCCGATGGCTGCTGCCTTTTGGAGTACTGGCCATCGCCGTCGCCGCCGCATGTGGCGAATCGGTCACCATTTCATTCAACACACCCATGCCGCAGGCGGCCCGACCCACTGAGACCCCTGTACCCATCGCCCGCGTCGAGCCGACACAGATCCCCACGCAGCCGGCGCGGATGGCGGCCCAAATCTCCGCCGACATCGCCAACTTCAGGCACCAGGACCTGGCCGTTGCCGTCGGTGTTTCCGTGACGTGGACGAACAAAGACAACGTCCCGCACACCGTCACCGCGGGTGCCCCGGGCGCCGAGTCCGGCGTGTTCGACAGCGGCGTCATCAACCAGGGCGGCTCCTTCTCCTTCACCTTCGACCGGGAAGGCACCTTCCCCTACTTCTGCAAGATCCACACCTCCATGCAAGGCACCGTGACCGTCACCCTGAGTGGGGGTGTGGACACCGGAGAGGCCGGCGAACGCATAGCGGCTGCCACCGCAGAGGCCGAAAAGATGGCGATGGAAGCCACGGCGGAGACCGAAAAGGGAACAATGGAAGCTACCGTCGAGGCCGAGAAGCGAGTGACGCAAGCTACGGCCGAGACCGAAAAGCGGGCGATGGAAGCCACCGCCGAAACTGAGAAGATGGCGATGGAGCGAGAAAAAGTGGCCGAAGCTACCGCGATGGCGATGGAGAAAGAAAAGGCCATGGCAGGCCCCCAGGTGGCCGCCGAGATCAGGAGTTCAACACTGCCCAACCTCGTCGTCGAGGTCGGCACCACGGTCACTTGGACCAACGCCGACCCCATCCCCCACACCGCCTCGGCGGGCACGCCTGTGGAACCGACCCGCTTCTTCGAGAGCCTGAGCCTCAACCCAGGTCTCAGCTACTCCTTCACCTTCACCGAAACGGGCGAGTACCCTTACTTCTGCCGCGTCCACCCGAGAACGATGCAGGCGGTGGTGAAGGTGGTCACGGCCGATGAGAAGGCCCGCATGGAGCGGGAGAACACACCCACTCCGGTGGCCGAAGCCACTCCCCGAACGGAACCCACCGTCGTCCCCGAGGCGACCGCCACTCCTGAGCCAACCCGCGAGCCTGAGCCGAAGCCGACAGCCACCACCGATTCGCAGGCCACGGGCCGTGTCTCTGAGATCAAGAACTTTACCCTGGAGAATCTCACGATTCCCGTCGGCACCACGGTCACCTGGATCAACAGAGACTCCGCGCCCCACACCTCTAGCGCCGTCGGCAGGGTATGGGAGAGCGACGCCCTCCTTGAGGGCCAGTCCTACAGCTTCAAGTTCACCCAGGTGGGCCAGTTCGAGTACTTCTGTCAGTTCCACCCCATGAAGGCCACCGTCACCGTCACCGGCGGCTAGGGTTGGTATGCTCCCTCCCCATTTTTGGGGGAGGGCCCTGGCGAAGTCGCGGGGGAAGGGTAGGGCCCTACTGCGCCGTCAGCCCTCCGTCCACGACGAGTTGAGCGCCCGTCATATAGGACGACTCGTCGGAGGCCAGGAACAGCGCCCCATACGCCAGTTCGTCCGCCGACGCGATCCGGCCCATGGGTATGCGTGCGATGGAGGCGGCCCTGCCCTCCGGCGTCCGGATGTTCGCGGCGATCATCTCCGTGTCCACCGGTCCTGGCACCAGCGCATTGACGCGGATGCCATCCGCAGCATGCTGCACAGCGGCGTGCCGGGTCAGCGATAGCAGCGCGGCCTTCGACGCCCCGTACGCGCTCCCCCTTCCGCTGGCGACCAACGCCGTCGTGGACGACACGTTGACGATGGCGCCTCCCTTTGCTCGCCGCATCGCGGGGATGACATGCTTGATGCCCAGGAACGCTCCGGTGATATTGATCCGCATCACCTCGTCCCACTCCCGCAGCGTCGTGCGCTCCAATGGGTCGGTGCGGTAGATGCCCGCGTTGTTCACCAGCACATTCAGCTTGCCATAGCTCCGGACAGCACCTTCCACCGCCGTCTCCCAGTCCTTCTCGCTCGTCACGTCCAGCTTCACGAAGGACGCCTTGCCGCCTTTCGCGCGGATATGGTCGGCGACGATGACGCCCTGCTCCACGACCACGTCGGCGACCACCACACAGGCCCCCTCGCAGGCAAACAGCCGCGCCTCCGCCGCGCCCATCCCACGCGCGCCGCCGGTGATCAACGCCACCTTATCCTTAAGCCTCACCCACGCCTCCAGCAACCCCTGGTCATCCAGTGACTCCGCACAATAAGCTGTGCTCTATTCAGAAGGCCACTGCTTTCATATTCTCCTCCCCCTTGAGGGGGAGGACTAAGGTGGGGGTGATGCTCTGTGCTACTTGCAGAGTCTCACCCCATAACATCCCGTGCTCAGATTCGTTGGCCCTGAGCTTGTCAAAGGGCCCTGCCTATTTCGCCATGTCGCCCCCATCCACGACGAACTCTGCGCCGGTGACGTACGACGCATCGTCCGACGCCAGGAACAGCACCACCTTCGCCACCTCCTCGGCAGTGCCCAGCCTGCCAAGAGGGACGCGCTGCAGGAGGAACTTCCGGAACTTGTCGGTCAATAATGGTGCCAGCATCTCCGTGTCTATCACGCCGGGGTGGACCGAGTTCACCCGGATGCCGTCCTTCGCCCCCTGCAACGCAGCACTCTTAGTGAACAGCCGCACCGCGCCCTTGGTCGCCGTGTACGCCCCCTCCAGGGTGCTGCCTACGATGCCAGCCGTGGACGAGATGTTCACGATGGACCCACCTCCAACCCGCCGCATCGCCGGGATGGCGTGCTTGACCCCGAAGAACACACCCTTCCCGTTGATGTCCATCAGCCGGTCCCACTCCTCCTCCGGTGTCTTCTCGATGATGCTCGTAACGAAGATACCCGCGTTGTTCACCAAGATTTCAAGCCGCCCGAACCGCCTCTCCGTCTCGGCGATGGCCGCCTTCCACTCCGCCTCGCTCGTAACATCGTGCTCCACAAAGGCCGCCTTGCCACCCTTCTTCGCGATTTCCGCCACCACCTTCTTCCCGCCCTCCACGTTCACGTCGCTTACCATCACCGCCGCGCCTTCCTGAGCGAACAGCCGCGCCTCCGCCGCGCCCATGCCGCCCGCGCCGCCGGTAATCAATGCCACCTTGTCCTTGAGTCTCATAGCACTCCTTTGGCCTCGCTTAGGCCTTGATCCGGTACAAACTCAGCGCGTTCCTGGAGAACATGTCCATTTTCTCATCTGGGGTGAAGTCAGCGATTATCCGTGCATAGGCGTCTATCAACGCGTCGTACGTGCTGAACAGCTTGTCCACCGGCCAATTGGTAGCAAAGATGCACCGCTTGGGCCCGAAGGTCTCGACGCACGACAGCACCCACGGACGTATGCTCTCAACGGTCCAGTTCTGGTCATATATCCCCAGCCCCGAGATCTTACAGACTACATTTTCAGCTTGTGCCAAGGTGGCGATGCCCTTCTTCCAGGCCTCGAAGTACTCCTTCGTGCGTGCCACCGGAAGCCCGCAGTGGTCGAGCACCATGGCAGTGCGGGGGAACTTACGGGCCAGGTCCCGCGCTTTATGCATGTTCTCCCACTTCACATCCATGCTGCTGGCCAGGCGGAACTTTTCCAGTAGGGCATAGCCGCGGTGAAAGGCCCGGTCCACCAGATAGTCACCCTCTGAAAAGTCCCGGATACCCCGCATGTTGGAGTATCGGCAGTGACGCTCCAGCACCTCTTCGACCCGGGGGTCCTTTAGATTGGCGTAGGCCACGATGCCCTTGGGGCACCCGGTCCGGTCGGCCGCTTCCTGCAGCCACTGCGTCTCCTTCACCGGGTCCTTGATGCCCAAAGCGGCTTGAACGTGTATCGCGGCTACGACGTTGGACTTGTGCGTCTCTCTGACATAGTCTTCCGCCTGGTAATCCTTGCTGCTGAGTTCTGCGACGCGTTTCCCCAGGTGAGGATGATCGGTATTAGGTTGTAGCCAGGCGTAGTAGAGGTCTGGGTGCGAGAGGTCCCAGAAGTGGATATGCGTATCAACGAAGGCGAGCTTTGCCATAGTAGTTTCTCTCGTTGGTAAACTCGTGAGGCGTCCCGGCTGCGCCGGACCTACTGCGCCGTGTAACCCCCATCCACGACGAACTCCGCGCCTGTGACATACGCTGCATCGTCCGAAGCCAGGAACAGTACGACCTTCGCCACCTCCTCGGCGGTGCCCAGCCTGCCAAGGGGGATGCGCGCTTCGAGCTCCTTCCGGTGCTTCTTGTCATCCACGAGGAAAGCCACCATCTCCGTGTCTATCGCGCCCGGGTGGACCGAGTTCACCCGGATGCCATCCTTGGCCCCTTGCAGCGCAGCACCCTTCGTGAACAAACGCACCGCACCCTTCGTCGCCGTGTACGCCCCCTCCAGGGTATTGCCTACGATGCCCGCGGTGGACGAGATATTCACGATGGACCCGCCGCCAGCCCGCCGTATCGCCGGTATGGCGTGCTTGACCCCGAAGAACACACCCTTCCCATTGATGTCCATCAGCCGGTCCCACTCCTCCTCCGGCGTCTTCTCGATGACCGTCGTGACGAAGATGCCTGCGTTGTTAATCAAGATATCCAGCCGCCCGAACCGCCTCTCGGTCTCGGCGATGGCCGCCTTCCACTCCTCCTCGCGTGTCACGTCCTGCTTGATAAACGCCGCCTTGCCACCCTTCTTCGTGATCTCCGCCACCACTTTCTTCCCACCCTCCACGTTCACGTCGCTCAACATCACCGCCGCGCCCTCCTTCGCAAACAGCCGCGCCTCCGCCGCGCCCATGCCGCGCGCGCCACCCGTGATCAGTGCCACCTTATCTTTGAGTCTCATGGTCTCTTCCCTCCATTCACCGCCGGATCCGGCCACTACCCACGAAGGGTTCAGCCTGCGGTGTAGCCCCCGTCGATGACGAACTCCGCTCCTGTGGTGTACGACGCATCATCCGAGGCCAGGAACAGCACCAGTTTCGCCACCTCTTCGGCCTTGCCCACTCTACCCAAAGGAATCATCGTCTTGACCCACCTGTGGTACTCCTTATCGGCCAGCAGAGAAGCCACCATCTCCGTGTCTATCGTGCCGGGATGGACCGAGTTCACCCGTATGCCGTCCTTGGCGCCCTGCAGCGCCGCGCTCTTGGTGAACAGCCGCACCGCGCCCTTCGTCGCCGTGTAAGCGCCCTCCATCTTGTTGCCAACGATGCCCGCACCGGAAGAGATGTTCACGATGGCGCCGCCACCGGCCCGCCGCATCGCCGGGATGGCGTGCTTCGTCCCCAGGAACACGCCTTTCCCGTTGATGTCCATGAGCCGGTCCCACTCCTCCTCCGGCGTCTTCTCGATAACCGTCGCTACGAAGATGCCCGCGTTGTTCACCAGGATGTCCACCCTCCCGAACCGCCTCTCCGTCTCCCCTATCGCCGCCTTCCACTCCCCCTCGTTCGTCACGTCGAGCTCCACGAAGTCCGCCTTGCCGCCCGCCTTCGCGATCTCCGCCGCCACCCTCTTCCCGCTCTCCACGTTCACATCGCTCACCATCACCGCCGCGCCCTCCTCCGCGAACAGCCGCGCCTCCACTGCGCCCATACCCCGCGCCGACCCACTGATGAACGCCACTTTATCCTTGAGTCTCATCAGTCCTCTTTCACCTCTAGGTCGCCAGTAACTCTACCTGGCGTCAAAGCTTACTTCTCAGTGTGATTTCTTGGCGACCCTCTTCGGGTCCAGGGCGAGCCCTGATGCGAAAGACCAGCGCGTAGCCGTCCTCGGGAAGTCCTTCTCTTCCCAGGCCAACGCCGCCTCGTGCCGGACGCGATACACCGACGATGCCGCGCTGCTCACCTCGGGCCGGAACTTGTACTTCGCCTCATACGCATCCGCGAACCGGCCCAGCACAGACGCCTCCGCGACCCTCTCGGCCCTCCCTTCGAGGATCGTCACCTCGTCACCGCTCTCCAGGTGCATCACCACCCGCGGGTCGACGGCCAGGTTGCGCCCCTTCCGCGACGCCGAGTCCGTCGAGAAGTAGAACGCCTTTTCCAGCCAGAGTCCCCACACAGGCACCACGTGAGGCCCGCCATCGGACCGTGTTGTCGCTACCCAGTAGTTGCGCGCCTTCGCCAGGCGCTCCCGCACCGCGTCCCAGTCAAGCAGTCCGACCTCGCCGCGATGAACGCCATAGCCCGGCGTCATGCGCGGCCGGCTCGCAATAGGCCTCACTGCATCCACTTTCCCCGTCTGCACTCCTTACAACTCACTTAGCTTGGTGATGCAAGAACCCCTGACAATCCCATATCCCGGTGACCCTGTTTGGGTGCAGGGTTGCACCCTACCCTATTGAGCGCCCCAGCCGCCGTCCACGATAAGCTCCACGCCTGTCACGTACGAGGCCTCGTCCGAGGCCAGGAACAGCACGCAGTACGCGATCTCGTCTGAGCTGGCCATGCGTCCCATCGGGCTCTGCGTGTCGATCCGCTTCAGCCACGACTCCGCATAGGCGTCCCGAATCATCTTCGTGTCCACCGGCCCCGGGTGCACCGAGTTCACGCGGATGTTCTCTTTGGCATACTGGATGGCCGCCGCCTTCGTGAAGATGCGTACTGCACCTTTCGACGCGTGGTATGCCGCCGCATAGGGCCCCGCGACGTTCGCGGAAAGGGAGGCGATGTTGACGATGGAGCCGCCTCCGTTCCGCCGCATGTGCGGGATGACCTCGCGTGTTCCAAGGAACACCCCTGTAGAGTTGATGTCCATCGTCCGGTCCCATATCTCCACCGTCGTCTCCAGCACCGGCTCGGTGTAGAGGATGGCCGCGTTATTCACCAGGATATCCAGCTTGCTGAAACGCTTCACCGTCGCCTCGACGGCCTGCTTCCATCCAGCCTCGCTAGTCACGTCCAGCTTCACGAACAGCGCCTCGCCCCCGCCGTCGCTTATCTCCTTGGCCACCTTGCGCCCCGCATCTTCCAGTACATCGCTCACCACGACCTTGGCCCCTTCGCGCGAGAACATCCGCGCCTCGGCCTCGCCCTGCCCTCGGGCCGCCCCGGTGATGAGAGCTACCTTCCCCTTCAGTCTCACGTTCATCACTCCTTCACAATCAGCGGGCGTCGCTCCACGCGCCTGCCATAAAGCGTGCCATATCCTATAACAGAGCCTAGGCCCGTTCTAGGCCAGGCCTTGACAAGAACGCCGGTGCTGTTCTAAAATTGTTCTGTGCCGGAGTGGGGATAGCGAAGCGGGGGTGAAAGGAGCGGGTCTGATGGCAACGAAGATGGATCCCGCGCAGCTGCCCTTGGTAGGGATGCCCGAGCCGCTCTACCTGCGGACGCGGCCCGTGACGTTCGGCCTGCAGCCTGGCCAGGAAGTGACGTACCTCGGCCGCGTGGACGGCGGCCCGAAGTTCGGAGCGCGCGGCATCGTCGTTGAAACGAAAGGGCGCAAGGTCGTGGTGGACCTGGGCCGCGGCGGCATATGGCACATCCCCTACTACTTCCTCGCCGTGCTCATCGCCGACGCCGCCTAGGACGGCGGGATTTCCTAAAGGTTCTCTCTGTCCGGTATCGCGTCAGGGTCCAGCGCCCTGCCCACCTCTACCTCGGATGGGTTGCCGTCATCGGTCGGATGCAGCCGGGCGATGGGTATCGCCGGCAACGTCGTGATGTGGGCCCCAACCTTCACCGCCATTTCCATCGAATAGCGCGCCACAGTGTAGTTGTCCGGACCCTCCACGATGTTCACGAAATCGTACTCGCCCAACACCCCGTAGATCCCCAGCACCTCGATGCCCGGCACTTCGATGGCCGCTTGCGTGCGGAACAGGAAGTCCGGGTCCTGCAGCGCCCTTCCTCGACCCTCCGTGGACAGCCTTAGTAGTTGGATGTACGCAGGCACTGCCTCACCCCCTGCTCAAGCGTTCTCGCCGCTGCCCTGCTGGCGCCGGTGACTCTTCAGGAACTCTTCAGCGTCCGCCACCATCTTCTCCGGGCTGGGCATCTCCGCAGCCAACTGCGCCTCGTCGTACTGCCGCTCCAGCCGCTGCACGTATTCCACGATGTTCGGCATGTCGGCGAACGCCTTGGAGACCTGCGCCGCGAACTCCTCCGCCGACTCCGCGAGTTCACCCATGTCCGCCTTGATGCCAGTCACCTGCTCCAAGCGGCTCAGCAGCGCGCGGCTCACCACTGGGTTGGGCGTGATGTTCACATAATGTGGCCCGTGACCCCAGAGGCTGACGTAGGGGATCCCCTTGGTCGCGCATGCATCGAGCAGCGCCGTGTGGATCGCCGAAGGGCCTTGATAGCCTGAGTCGCGCATCCCCAAGCCCGTCAACTCATCCCGGTACGGCTGTGTCGTCGCTACCCCCGTGACCTTCACGTCCCTCGTGTGCGGCACCGCGTCCAGCAGCGAACCGAGCGTCACCACCGTTTCCACGCCGAACTCCTCCGCCACGCCCAGCACCAACTGCGTGAACGCCCGCCACCTGTGGTTCGGCTCTATCCCCACAAACAGGATGGCCCCCGGCTCGTCCGGTTCCGACACCGAGTAGAAGAACGCGTTCTCCGGCCAGCGGATGGTGCGCTCGCCCCGGCTGTTGACCTTGGTGAGCGGCCGGACGGTGTTGAAGTCGTAGAACTCCTCAGGGTCTATGTCGGCGAGCTTCCGCGCGGGCAGCTTGTTCACCAGGTACTGCACCGCCCGCGTGGAGGCCTCAGCGGCGTCCGGCCAACCCGCGAAGGCCGCCACCATCGTGCGGAACCTCCGCTCCGGCTTCTTGTGAAAAGTCAGCCAGTCCATCCCACCATACCCCCAGAGTAGCGAGAGTGTACCACCCCCCATCCCTCCCTACAAACACCTAGGGGAAGCACCTGGGCCTCGGTGTGGCCTCGAGGCCCAGGTGACCGGACCCTGGTCTGACAAGCGTTGGCTGCGCCGAGGCCCTACCTTCACCTCTACCACCCCGATGCGATCGGGGCGGTAGGCCCTCCCCCAGACATGGGGGAGGGGTGGGGGTCCCCCCTCCACATCCCCACTGATGCTCTATACTGGCGCGGAGGTTCGGGAAGACATGGTCAAAGGCACCATCGGCATCGCCATCAGCGGCAAGACCGCCCCCGAGATCGTCGCGCAAATCAAGCACGCCGAGGCGCTCGGCGTCCCCGCGGTCTGGATGACCTCCGGCGGCCTCGCGGGCGACTCCCTCGCCATCCTCACCGCCGCTGCGGCCCAGACGCAGAAAGTGCTTCTCGGCACCTCCATCGTCCCCATCTGGTCGCGCCACCCCGTGACGCTGGCCCAGCAGGCCCAGGTCGCCGCAAACCTCGCCCCCGGCCGCTTCCGCCTGGGCGCCGGCCCGTCCCACAAGCAAGGGATGGAACGCGCCCTCGGCGCCGACTTCCGCGAGCCGCTCGGCCACCTGCGCGAGTACATCGCCGTGCTGCAGGCCCTCCTCCACACAGGGGAGGTGGACTTCGACGGGAAGCACTACAAGGCCCACACCAGGCTGGCGTCGCCCGTGGACGTGCCTGTCCTCGCCTCAGCGCTGCGGCCCAAGTCTTTCGACCTCTGTGGCGCGCTCGGCGCCGGCGCCATCACCTGGGTCTGCCCCCTCGACTACGTCTTCAAGGCGGCCCTCCCCGCCCTCCAGGCCGGCGCCAAACGCGCTGGCCACGCAGCTCCGCCTCTCGCCGTCCACATACCCGTCTGCGTCAGCACCGACGCCGCAGCCGTCCGCGATGGCGTCCGCGAGCGGCTCGGCTATTTCCCAAAGACCGTCTTCTACGAGCTCATGTTCGCCGAAGCAGGCTTCCCCAACTCCAGCCACACCGGCTGGACCGACGCCTTGGTGAACGCTGTCGCCATCTACGGTGATGAGGTCCAGGTTGTGGACAAGCTCCGCCGCGTCATCGCGCGCGGCGCCGACGAAATCATCGCCACCGTCATCACCACCGGCCCCGACCACCAGGCCTCCGCCGAGGCCACCATGCGCGCCATCGCCAAGGCGTCACAACGCTAATGACACAATAGAGATCACGGGAAGCAATTCGAGCACGTTACTTTTGCCCAGTCCCACGTCAGTAGTTGGTGTCGTTACTTCACATGCAACGCCATGTACAGCGCCGCGATGGTCTTCGCGTCCTGGATGGCACCGTCGCGGACCAAACCCTCCAGCCGCGACACGGGCACTCGCTCAACGGCGATGACCTCGTCCGGGTCGGCCTCCAGCTTGCTCCGCCGGAGCCGCCGCGCCAAATAGGCGTGCATATACTCTGTGAACACGCCCGGCGCGGTCCAGAACGACCCCAGCTTCCGCAGCTCTCCGGCGTGGAACCCCGTTTCTTCTTGCAGCTCCCGCTGGGCACACGCGTCCGGGTCTTCCTCAGGCTCGATGCCGCCCGCCGGCGCCTCCAGCAGCGCCTTGCCCACCGCGTGCCGGTACTGCCGCACCAGGACCACGTTGCCCTCGTCGTCGAAGGGGATGATGACCACCGCGGGCTTGTGGTCCACCACCTCCCGCGTCGCCAGCCGCCCGTCCGGCAGCGCCACCGTGTCAACATGCACCTGGACGAGTCTGCCCTCGAACATCCGCTTGCTGCTCACCAGCCGCTCCGGCTGCCCTGCCCCGCCCGCCGCGCCCGCGCCACTGCCCCGCGTCATCGCTCGACGATGCCCAGCCGCCGCGTCAGCATGGTGTAGAACGTCTCCGGCGGCCCCGTCCGCAGGAAGCGGGCCACGTGCGGGCTCCGCCGCACCGTGATGCGGTCGTCCACCTTCAGGTTCTTGGCCACGAACCCGTCCACGCTCATAAAGCTCTTCGCGTCGTTCACGATGTGCAGCACGATGGCCGTGTCCTCGACCAGCACCAGCGGCGTCTGGAGGCACATATGCCCCGCGATGGGCAACAGCACCATCTCTTGTGAGCGGGGATGCAAGATGGGGCCGCCAGCCGCCAGCGCGTAGCCCGTACTTCCCGTCGCGGTGGCCACGATGACGCCGTCGGCCCGGTATGTCGTCATGGGCGCCCCATCTATCGAGGCCTTCACCTCCAGCAGCTTGGCCATCGCACCACGGCTCGTCACCACGTCGTTGAGCCCATGGACCTCCACCTTAGGCGGGCCGGAGTTGGACGCCAGCGTCGCCACCAGCATCGTGCGCTCCTCCGTCCACGGCGAACCGTGGATGTACTCCTTGACCTTGGCGACGGCGTCCTGGGCCTTCAGTTCCGTCATAAAGCCGACGCGGCCCATGTTCACGCCGAGAATAGGCACGCCCGCCGGCGCGGCCGCGCGGACCGTCCGCAGGATAGTGCCGTCGCCGCCTACGGTGATGATGGCCCGCGTCTTCGCCAGGTCGTCGCCCACAGAGCCGACCTCGTCGGCACTGCTCATCCACGACTCGCCCTTCGCCCCTAGCGCCTCGATGAGGCTCTTGCCCATCGAGGCCGCTTCCGGCACCAGGTGGTTGTGGACGACGCCTATGAACGCCTTCTCTTTTTTCTTGTCGGGTTTTCTCGGCATGGGCCTCTCGCCTCGTGCACTCCGCTTCGGCGGCGCATGTGCCGCCTCCCGAAAGCTTCCTACACACGGGCAGGCTTGTCTAGGGGGTTAGAAGATGAGAGCGATGCGCAGCGTCGCCGCCGCGGTCCTGGCGAAGTCCAGCAGGGGCGCCGGATAAACACCGAAGAAGGCCACACCCGCCATCGCCACGGTCACGGCCACCGTCATCGGCAGCGGCGAGGGCACGCGCTCCTCGGCAGCGGGCGGCGACAAGTACATCACCTTCACTACCCGCACGTAGTAGTAGGCCGAGATGACGCTGTTCAACGCACCCGCGATCGCTAGCCATGTCAGGCCGCTGTCCACCGCCGCGCCGAAGATGTTCAGCTTGACCATGAAGCCGACCGTGGGCGGCACACCCGTCAGCGACACCAGCGCCAGAGTCAGTACCGCCGCCAGCAGCGGCGCGCGCCGGGCCATGCCGGCGAAGTCCTCGATGCGGTCGCTCCCTGTCTTGTTGGAGATGGCGATGACCGCGCCGAAGGCCGCCATGTTGGTGACCGCGTATCCGCCCAGATAGAACAGTATCCCCGTCGGCCCGCCGAGCAGGTTGCCCTCGGAGGCACGGCTCGTTGCGGCCGCCAGGCCTACGAGCAGGTATCCCGCGTGCGCGATGGTGCTATACGCCAGCATCCGCTTGATGTTGCGCTGCGGGATGGCCACCAGGTTCCCCAGCGTCATAGACGCCACTGCCAGGATGGCGAAGATGGCGCTCCACTCCAGGCTCATCGCCTCCCAGGGGAAGGCGACGTAGAAGATACGCAGCAGGATTGCGAAGCCCGCCGCCTTACTCGCCACCGACAGGAAGGCCGTCACCGGCGTCGGCGCACCCTCGTACACGTCGGGCGCCCACATCTGGAACGGCACGCTGGCGATCTTGAATCCGAACCCCGCAATCATCAGCACAACGCCCAGCAGCAGCGCATAGCCGCCGAAGGGCTGGTCGCCCCGCAGGCCGACGTCGCCGATGCGCCGCGCGATCTCCTCCAGGTTCGTCGTACCTGTGTAGCCATAGACCCATACCATGCCGTACAGCAGCACCGCCGAACTGATGGCGCTCAGGATGAGGAACTTCATCCCCGACTCGGAGGAGCGGCTGTCACGCATGAACGCCGCCAGCGCCGCCACCGGCAGCGCCGTCAGCTCCAGCGCGATGTAGATAGTGATGAGTTCGGTCGTGGACGCCAGGAGCATCATACCCGTGGCAGAGAACAGGATGAGGGCGTAGTACTCGCCCTGTAGGCGGCCCAGGCGTTTCACGTAGTCGGTCGAGGTGAGCACGACGGCCGCCGTGGTCCCGATGAAAAGGAACTTGAAGAAGAGGCTGAACTTATCGACCGAGAGGGTGTCGAACAGCCCCGCCATCTGCCCGGTGCCGTCTCTGTCCAGGCCAACCCACAACGATATGGCAAAGCCCAGCGGCAACAGCAGGCCCAGTACTGCGACCCACGCCAGCAGGTCCTTCCGGCCCAGGAAGAGGTCGAGCACGACCAGGATGGTCGCCAGTCCGGCCATGCTCAACTCGGGCGAGAGCAGGTAGAGGTCGTGCCCTGTCATCTCAACGCGACCTCCGGAACGTTCTGGATGGCCTGGGCGATGGGGTCAACGCCCGCACGGAACACATCCGACACGATCGAGGGGTAGATGCCCACCAGCAGGATGACGGCCACCAGCACGGCCACCGGCACCAGTTCCCACGGCGACGGGTCCTTCAGCGTCTCCCACCGCTCCAACTTCGGGCCGAACATGGTGCGCTGAATCATCCATAGGATGTATCCGGCGGTGAGTACAACTCCCGTTGCGGAGATGGCCGTGATCCAGCTCCAGGCCGGGAACGCCCCCAGGAATATCAACAATTCGGCCACGAAGCCGCTCGTGCCTGGCAGGCCCAGCGACGCCAGGCCCGCTACCAGGAATCCAACCGCCAGCGCAGGCATCCGAGAGGCCAGGCCGCCCAGGTCAGGGATGTAGCGGGTGTGCGCCCGGTCGTACACCAGGCCCACCAGCAGGAACATCAGGCCCGTGATGGTGCCGTGGGTGAACATCTGGAGCGAGGCGCCGGTCATCCCGACCGACGAGGCCGCGCCCGCCACCGCAGACAGGCCGAGCAGGACGAACCCCATGTGGCTGATGCTACTGAAGGCTACCAGTCGCTTCAGGTCGGTCTGTCGCATCGTGACCACGGCCCCATATAAGATATTCACCACCCCCGCCGTGGCCAGCAGCCATGCCAAGTCGTCCATCACCCCGGGGAACATGGTGGCCGACACCCGGATCATCCCGTAACCACCCATCTTCAGCAGCACGCCCGCCAGCATCACGCTGACCGCCGTCGGCGCGTCGGTGTGCGCATCGGGCAGCCACGTATGCAATGGCCAGACCGGCAGTTTGATGGCAAAGCCCGCAAACAACAGCCCGAAGACAGCGCCCGCAGGCAAGAGCAGCCTCGCCCCTTCTATACTCTCGGGCAACGCCGTCATGTCGAACGTGCCTGTGGAGAAGTACAGGACCAGGATGCCCACAAGCATGAACGCGCTGCCCAGGAACGTGAAGATGACGAACTTCATGGCCGAGTACTCGCGCCTGCCGCTCCCCCATATCGAGATGAGGAAGAACATCGGCACCAGCTCGAGCTCCCACAGCAGGAAGAACATGATGAAGTCCAGCGCTGTGAAAACGCCCATCACCGCGGTCTGGAGCACCAGCAGCCACACGAAGTACTCGCGCACCCGCTGTTTGACGCTGAAAAAGGACGAGATGATGGCCACGAAGCCAAGGATGCCTGTCAGCAGCACCAGCGGCGCGCTCAGGCCGTCCAACCCCAAGAAGTAATCAATCTTCAGAGAGGGCGCGCCCACCCAGTCCGTGACCCGGTCCACCATCTGGAAACCCGCGGCGTCCCGGTCATAGTTGACGAAGATGACGACGCTCAACACCAACTCGGCCAGGGCGATGATGCCGGCCACGGCGCGCACACGTTTGTCGCCCTTGACGAGGAGCGCGATAAGCAACGCCCCCGCTAGGGGCAGGAACACCGCCGTGGTCAATAGTCCCGAGAAACCCTCAGGCATCGCCACCAACCTCTGTCATGCCTGTGCCTGCCCTCATCATCGGAACAACAGATAGACACCGAAGATCAACAGCACGCCCACTGAAATCGCCAAACCGTACCCCTGGAGCTGGCCGTTCTGGAGCTGTCCCATGGCCCGCCCAGTGTTGCGTCCAAGGCGGTCCACCATCCTCACCACGCCGTCCACGATGGACTTGTCCGCCCAGTCCAGCGCCTGCGCAACGCCCCGGTAGAAGACGCCGCGCACCAAGACACCTTCGTACAACTCATCGAAGTAGTATTTGCGGTAGAACAGAGTGTGCACGGGCCTGAACCACCGCCCCATCGCCTCCGGCGAGATGGCCGGGCGCCGGACGCCGTAAATCGTGTAGGCCAGCACGATGCCCGCCAAGGCAATCGCGCTCGAGATGGTCGCCACGCCGACGTTGAACTCGACCGTCTCATGCGCAGCACCTTCAGACAGGAACGTCGTCAGCCAGTGGATCGGCACGACGCCGAGGTCGGTGATGGGGTTGGCGATGAAGCCCACCGCGGCGGCCGCGAGGCCCAGTAGCACCAGCGGCGCCACCATCGGCCATGGCGACTCGTGCGGGTGCATCTCGCCGTGGTGGCCGTGGGCGTCGGCCTTCGGGTCCTTGGCCGCGCCTCCCTTGAAGTCGCCCTCGAACGTCATGAACAAAGCGCGGAACATATAGAACGCCGTCAGGAACACGGAAACTAGGGCGAGCCAGAACACCACCTGGCTGACCGCGCCCTCCGCGCCCCACGCGTGCGCCAGGATCTCGTCCTTGCTCCAGAACCCGGCCAACGGGAACAGACCCGCGAGGCTCAGGCTCCCGACCAAGAAGGTCACGTACGTCCAGGGCATCACCTTACGCAGCCCACCCATGTAGCGCATGTCGAACGTGCCGCCCGCAGCGTGGCTCACGCTGCCGGAGCCGAGGAACAACAACGCCTTGAAGAAGGCATGGGTGAACAGATGGAAGATGGCCGCGCCGTACGCGCCGACCCCGAGGGCCAGCATCATGTACCCAAGCTGGCTGACCGTCGAGTAGGCCAGGACACGCTTGATGTCGTGCTGCACCAGACCCATCGTGGCTGCGAAGATGGCCGTGACCCCGCCGATGACCGCCACCGCGTTCATCGCCGTCGTCGAGGCCTCGAACAGAGGGAAGAAGCGCGCGACCAAGAACACGCCCGCAGCCACCATCGTCGCCGCATGGATGAGGGCGCT
This sequence comes from SAR202 cluster bacterium, assembly GCA_016872515.1. Classification (GTDB taxonomy): domain Bacteria; phylum Chloroflexota; class Dehalococcoidia; order Lucifugimonadales; family VGZR01; genus VGZR01. Next base: position 35,264 of record VGZR01000003.1, on the reverse strand, counting down.
GACCGGCGTCGGGCCTTCCATCGCGTCGGGCAGCCACGTATGCAGCGGGAACTGCGCCGACTTTCCCACCGCGCCGGCGAAGATGCCCACCGCAATCCACGTCACCACGTTGCTACCGAGCACGCCCAGGGCGGCATCGTTGATGTCGCTGATGTTCAGGGCGTTGAGGCCCGCGGGGAACTTATCCTGGTTGAAGAACAGGTAGAGCAGGGCCAGCAGCAGTCCGAAGTCGCCGATCCTCGTCACGATGAACGCCTTCTTGGCTGCCGCGGCCGCCGACGGCTTGTGGTACCAGAATCCGATAAGGAGGTACGAGCACAGGCCGACCAGCTCCCAGAACACGAACAATTGCACTAGGCTGCTAGCTAGCACGAGGCCCAGCATGGACGCGGTGAACAGCGACAGGTAGGCGTAGTAGCGCGCGTAGCCCGGGTCGCCCTTCATATAGCCTGTCGAGTACACCTGCACCATCAGGCTCACGCTCGTGACCACGAGCAGCATCACCGCCGTCAGGGAGTCCAGGGTGACGCCCAGCGATATCTCCAACGTCCCGATGGTGAGCCAGCGGTGCGGCGCGAACTCGACCGAGGTGTGCTCGTGCGCCACGGTCCCCAGCGCCCAGACGGACAGCGCCAGCGACGTCGCGATGGCGAGGATAGAGACGTATCCAGCGGTCACGGCATAGCCGTTCAGGAAGGGCCGGATAACGAACGCAATCGCCACGAAAGAGGCGAGCGGCAGGAAGAAGACGAGCCAGACGGCGATCTCTGAAATCATCTGGTGGCCGTCACAGCTTCCTCAGAATCTCGTCGGCGACGTGCTCGCGGCCCCTCGGCACCATGACTCGGTAAGGGACCCGCTCGCCCCAGGTCAGGATGTCGCCCTCGGGCAGGATCTTCGTGGGAAGACCCTCGGCCTCCAGAGCGTCCTTCCACATCTCGGCAATCATCAGATTAGGCGCCTTCTTGTACTCAACGAACATATCAGTGCTTCATCTCGGTCGCGTCGGTGACGAACACGCTCTCGCGGTTCTTGAACACGGCCATGACGATGGCGAGGCCCAGAGCGACCTCGGCCGCGGCGACGGTGATGATGAAGATGGTGAAGACCTGGCCGGTCAGAAGTGTCTGGAGTACGTCATCGGAGACCGAAGCCGGGTTCTCCGCCAGGCCCGCAGGCACCACGTAGCGAGACAGCGTCACCGCGGTGATGTTCACGGCGGTGAACATCAGTTCGATGCACATCAAGACCGTGATGGCGTTGCGCTTCGTCAGCGCCCCATACAGCCCGATGCAGAAGATGATGGCCCCGACGGCTAGGAAACTTTCCAGGCCCATCTTCCTACCGCTCCCGCATCAGACTGAGCGCCCCGATGATGGCCGCCAGCAACACCACCGATGCTACCTCGAATGCCAGCACGTACTCGCGGATGAGCAGCCCCGCGATTCTCGGGACCGTTCCCGCGAACACCTCACTCGCCTTCGTCGCCGTCTCATCAGCGAGCCTGCCGCCGCTGATGGCCGTGTCCAGGACGTTCCATTCAGTGCTGAAGATGACGAAGATCACTCCTGCCAAGAACAGCCCGGCCAGGATGAGCGCAGGAACCTGGAGTCTGTTGTACGGGCTGCCCTGCTCGACCTCGCGGGTCGTCATGATGGCAAAGATGATGAGCACTGAGATCGCGCCGACGTAGATGAGCACCTGCACGACCGCGATGAATTCGGCGCGCAGCAGGACGAACATGCCCGCCGCGCCCAGGAACGCGACGACGAGGAACAACGCGGCGCGGAACAGGTCTCGCAACTGCACCACCGCGATGGCCGCCACGATGGTGCCCACCGCGATGACCCAGAAGATGACGTCGGTTATGACGCTCGACTCAGTCCCTTCGCCCAGCATCAGCGCTTCGCCCACTTCTCCTCTTGGTGCTTCCGGCTCGGCTGTTCATGACGGCCGGCCTCTTGCCAAGTCACGTCCTTTTCGCCATGCGGGTGGTAGCCTTCCTTGCCCTGTATCTGCGGACGGAACCAGGTGCTCGGATGCTTCGGCTGCGACTTCAGCCGGTCCACCGTGACCACGAGGTCCTTCCGACGGTACTTGCCTTCCTCGAACCCGCTACCCATGTGCAGCGCATCGTAGGGGCACGCTTCGACGCATAGGCCGCAGAACATACACCTTCCTATATCTATGTCGAACACATCTAGGTGGTACTTCTGACCCTCTTGCACCTGCTCGCCGCTGGGGCTGGTCACGATGCGGATGATGCCGAGAGGGCAGTATTTTGCGCAGCTGGCGCAGCCGGTGCACCGCTGCTCGTACCAGGTGAACTCTTCTCCACGGAACCGGGGGTGCTGTTTGAGCCTCGCGGGTACCGTCATCTGCCCGGTCATCGCCTTAAACGCGGTCTTTGGGTTCTTGCGCATGAACGTGAACACGCCGACTCCCGACATCTTCGCCAATTCGGTCGGGCTGACTTTCCGGTCGGGATACTGGACGGTGAACATCCGGTCTGGCTTGACAAAGTTCTTCATCGTCACCAGCAGCCCTTTGGCCATCCCCGCACCGTACACGGCTATTCCGCCTCCGCACCCATGTTGGCCAACGGCGACGGCTTCGGCAAGGGACGCTGGAGCTGCTTGCGGGCGAACATGCGGCTTACCGCCAGGAAGACAATACCCGTGATGGCCCAGTTGATGGCCGCCATCGCCCACATGTCGCTATCCGTCAGCGCGCCCGTCACTGGGTCGCGCAGCAGTTGAATCTCGGTAGCCACCGCGAACAGGTTCAGCAGCGACAGGGGGAACAGCCCCTTCCATGCGAACTCCATGATCTGGTCAACCCGCAAGCGGGGCCACGTGGCCCGGAACCACAGCAGTGCACACAGCACGACCAGCGCCTTGAGTATGAACCATACCTGGCCAGGGATGGGGCCCCAGCCTCGCCAACCCGACAGGAACAGCGTGGCCACGATACACGAGACGATGATGGGCGCCATGAACTCGGCGAGTTGGAACAGCGCGAATTTCATCCCGCTGTACTCGGTGTGATAGCCAGAGCCGAGTTCCGACTCCGACTCGATGAGGTCGAAAGGCGTCCGGCTCATCTCGGCCGAAGCCGCTGCGACGAAGATGAAGAAGGCCAGTGGCATGACCAGCATGAACGGCACCTCTTGGTTGGTGACCACAGTGTATGTAGAGAGCGACTGGCTCGCCAGGGCCACCGCAGCGATGGCAAGGGCCATCGGCACCTCGTAACTGATGAGCATGGCGACGCCGCGCATGGCTCCGAACATCGCGTACTTGTTCCGCGATGACCAGCCCGCCATGAAGATGGCTAGCGTGTTCACCGATGTCACCGCGATGATGAACACGAGGCCGATGTTGAGCCGGCTCAGCCAATCGTTACTCCCCAAAGGGATGAGGGCGAAGACCAGAAAGCCGGTGGCTACAAACACGATGGGCGCCAGCGTGAACACCTGCCGGTCGGCGCCGTCGGGCACCGTGTCCTCTTTCGACATGAATTTGACCACATCGGCGATAGGCTGGAGCAGCCCGAACGGCCCCCAGCGATTCGGCCCAAGCCTCGACTGGAACTTGCCCAGCGCCCGGCGCTCGAACCAGGTGTACACCGCCGTCGAGACCACCAGCGCGTTGATGATGGCGAAGGCGAGAATGAAGCCGGCCACAAGAAACGCCAGCCAGTCTAGGCTCTCGGGCATCAGCCCGTCGAAGAACCCGTAGATGCCGAGAAAGTCGAAGCCTGCCTTGACGGCCTGCCCTTCCACTAGCGGTCCACCTCTCCCAGAACGATGTCAGTGCTTCCGAAGATGATGATGAGGTCGGCCATCTTCCAGCCGGCCAGCAGGTCCCGCAACACGGTCAGATTGATAAAGGAAGGAGAGCGTATCTTGCACCGGTAGGGCGCGATGCCACCGTCGCTCACTAGATAGAACCCCAGCTCCCCTTTTGGGCTCTCCACGGCCCCGTAGGCATCGCCCACCGGCGGCCGGATGAAGTAGGCCGTCCGCGAACGGATGTCGCCTTTGGGGATCTGCTTGACGCACTGCTCGATGATGCGCAGGCTCTGGCGCATCTCCTGGACGCGCACCAGGTAACGGTCATAGGTGTCGCCGATGGCGCCGATGGGCACGTCGAATTCCACCCGGTCGTACACCTCGTGGGGGTCGGCTTTGCGCAAGTCCCACTGCACCCCTGTCGCACGCAGCATCGGCCCGGTGACCGAGGCATTGATAGCCTTCTCCGCGGTCAAGACACCTACGTCTTTCGTGCGGGCCAGGACGATTTCGTTAGAGGTGATGAGGCCTTCCAGTTCCTCTATGTACTGGGGCATCGCCTTGACCAATTCGTCCAGCGCTGGCCAGAAGTCTTCCGGCGCGTCCTGGAGCACTCCGCCGGGCCGCATGTAGCTCACCGTGATGCGCGCCCCGCACAACATCTCGAACAGTTCGAGGATGCGCTCCCGCTCCCGGAAGCAGTACATCAGCGGAGTGGCGAACGCGCCCAACTCCTGGAGCAGAAAGCCGGTGGCGATGAGGTGGCTAGCGATCCGTTGAAGTTCGGATGAGATGACCCGGAGGTACTTGGCCCGCTCCGGCACCTCGATGCCTGCAAGCTTCTCCACCGCGCGCACATAGGCGAGGTTGTTCGTCATGGCCGAGACGTAGTCCAGCCGGTCGGTAAGCGTAACCACCTGCACATAGGTGCGCTCCTCCGCCAGCTTCTCCGTCCCGCGGTGCAGGTAGCCGAAGACCGGCTCAACGTCCAGCACCACCTCGCCGTCGAAGGTCACACGCAGCCGGAACACCCCGTGAGTGCTCGGGTGTTGCGGCCCTAGGTTGACGGTTACCGGCTCAGTCCTGATGGCCAATCGCCCAGGCGTCTCCTATCTGACGAAATCTCTGCGTAGCGGGTGCCCAGGGAACCCCTCCCACAAAAGTACCCGCTTCATGTTGGGATGGCCCTCGAAACGGATACCCATCAGGTCCCAGACCTCCCGCTCCTGAAGGTCAGCCCCCTGCCAGATGTCTGTCACAGAGCTGATGGCAGGCTCTTCCCGACCTGAGAGCCGTGTCTTTATCACTACGGTATGGTTCTTCCTCATGGAGCGCAGATGGTAAACAAGTTCGAACCGCTCGACGTAGTCCACTGCGGTGATGGCTAGGAGCATCGCACAGTCCAACTCCTTATCGTCGTGGAGGAACTTGGCGGCGCGGTGCAGGTCGTCCGGAGCGACCCAGACGTCGGTCTTGTTCGACTCCAAGGCCACACCGGAAAAAGTCTCGTTGATGCGGCGGGCTACGTCTGTGCCAGCCAGTGCTTTGGCCATCAGCGTCCCGCCGCCCTGCCCTGGAGCGAGTAGCGCTTGATCTTCTCGTGGAGCTGCATGATGCCGTAAAGCAGCGCATCCGGCCGCGGCGGGCAGCCGGGCACATACACATCCACAGGGACGATGTGGTTAACACCGGGGACGACGCTGTACGACTCGTAGTACGGGCCGCCGCTGGTGGCGCATACCCCCATCGAAATCACCCAGCGCGGCTCGGCCATCTGGTAGTACACGCGCTCGATGGCAGGCGCCATCTTCCAGGTCACCGTCCCCGCCACGATCATCAGGTCCGCCTGCCGGGGCGAGGCCCGGAACACTTCCATCCCGAACCGCGATAGGTCAAACCTCGACATCGCGCTGGCCATCATCTCGAACGCGCAGCAGGCCAGCCCGAAGGCCAACGGCCACACTGACCCTTTGCGGCCCCAGTTCAGCATCGCGTCCACGGAGGTCACTGCCAGGTTCCGCTTCAAGTCGTCGGGCACCTCGATGAGTGGCTCGGCCAGCGGCTGGACATGCGTCGCCTTGAGGTTGTTGATGTAGTCACCCTCGGCGCGGTCAAGCTCCCGCGTGGCCGTATAGAGCGGCACACGGCCACCGTGGAGGTTGATTCCACGCGGGTCCGGCCCTATCTCCATTGAAGGTCCCCTTTTCGCCATGCGTGAAGCCAGCCAACCACAAGGATGGCGATGAACACCAACATCTCTACCAGCACGAAGACGCCGAACTCTTTCGACAGAAAGCCGAAGCTGGCCGCCCACGGGAACAAGAAGACGACCTCGACGTCGAAGAGCACGAAGACCAGGGCGAAGGCGTAGAAGCGGAAATTGAAGCCACTCCAGCGGCCTCCCAGGGTTGCGAAGCCGCATTCGTAGATGCTGTTCTTCACAGCATCCGGCTTGCGGGGGCGGATGCCCAAGACGCCAAGCATCCACGATATGGTCAGCATCCCCGTCGGGACCGCCACGGCGAGGGCGGCGAAGATGGCAATCAGTCCATACTGGCGGAAATAGTCGTCGAGCATATCCTCGGCCAGAGCTAGGCGATTTCGAGCCGAAAGAATAGCACCTGGCGTAGGTATTTTCAAGTGAAAAATCGCACAATCGGCCGGGCAGCCAGGTTTTGTCGCTGGCCACTCGAGCGCGACGCACTGCGGCGGAGCGGCATCCCGTTCGTATTGACACCTCCCTCACCCGATGCTAGTATGTCCCATCGCATTGCTAGGTATGATGTGCGGCGGTGGCCGGGGAGGCGGAAAGCAGATGGAGCGCTCATCTATCACTGCTTGAGCGGGCCATCCTGAGGAGAGCAGGTCTAACAAATACCGGAGGGCTGAGGGTTGGCGAGAACAGCCCTGGATGTGTCCGGCAAGAAAATGGCTGTGTTGCCGCCGCTGTTCCGTCGCTATGGGGCCGAGCTTTCCTGCGCCCTCAGAGCAAGCCTCTCCTACGACGGCTGCCGCGTGTACGACACCCTCCGCTATGCGATGGGATGGGCCGACTCCGACGGCAACCCCGTCACGGCCGCGACCGGCAAGGCTCTTCGCCCAACGCTCTGCCTCTTCGCTTGCGAAGTCATCGGCGGCACCGCTGACAGGGCAATGCCTGCAGCCGTAGCCATCGAGCTCATCCATAACTTCTCGCTTATCCATGACGATATCCAAGACCATGACAAGACGCGCCGAGGCAGGCCCACGGTGTGGGCCGTCTGGGGCGAGCCGAAGGCCATCGTCTCAGGGAACGCCCTCCGCGCTGTGGCCGACATCTCCCTCGAGCGGCTCGTCGAGCAGGGTGTATCCATCCCCGATGCCCTTCGCGTCATCGCCCTCCTCACCGAAGCCTACCTCCAGATGATCGAAGGACAGTACCTTGACTTGGACTATGAGAAGCGTCACGACGTCGGCCAGGACGCCTATCTGAACATGATTTCCCTCAAGACCGGCGCCCTTATCCGGTGCTCGTTGGAGATGGGAGCGTTCCTGGGAACGAAAGACCTCGGGGCTGTGGACGCGTTCCGCCGGTTCGGCCGCTCCCTGGGCTTCGTGTTCCAGATCCGTGACGACATCCTCGGTGTGTGGGGCAAGGAAGGGAAGACCGGCAAGCCCGTCGGCGCCGACATCCGCCGCAAGAAGAACTCCTTCCCCGTCGTCCACGCCATGGGCCATGCCAACGGAACAGACGCTGCGATGCTGAGAGAGGCATACAGGAAGGAAGCCCTAGACGACCATGATGTGGCCCAGGTCTTGGAAGTCATGGAGCGCATCGGCACCCGCGACCAAGCCCAGGCGCTGGCGCAGCGCCACTGCGACGACGCTCTGGCTGCTCTAGAAGGGGTCGCCCTCAGCCCGCAGGCACAAGAGGAGATAGAGGACCTGGCGCACTTCTTGTTGGTGCGCGAGCATTAGTCTAAACTAGGACGGCTCTAGACGTAGGTAGGACTCCAGGAGGCAAGCATGGGCAGACCGATCGAACTCGCACTGCGGTTGGGGTGGTACATCCTTAAGAATAAAGCCACGGGCCGCAAGCGTTTCCCGCTCGTCACCATGTTGGAGCCGCTGGAGGCGTGCAACCTCGCCTGCGAGGGGTGCGGCCGCATCCGTGAGTACGAGCCGGTCATCAGCCGCTACCTCACCGTCGAGCAGTGCCTGACAGCCGTCAAGGAGTCCGGCGCCCCCATCGTCTCCATCGCGGGAGGCGAGCCAACGATGCACCCGAAGATAGATGAAATCGTCAACCGCCTCGTTGCTCAAAAAAAGTTCGTGTATATGTGCACCAACGCGCTCCTCATGGAACGCGTGATGAAGAAAATCCCGCCCTCCAAATACTTCTGCTTCGTGGTACACCTAGATGGCATGGAGGAGGCCCACGACAAGTCTGTCTATCGCAAGGGCGTCTGGAAGATCGCCGTTCGCGGCATCAAAGTCGCCTTGGAGCAGGGCTACCGGGTCACCACCAACACTACGGTTTTCAACGGCCTGGACGAGGCTGACCTCATCGCCATGTTCAAGATGATGACCGACATGGGCATCGAGGGGTGCATGGTCTCCCCTGGATATCAGTACGATTCGGTTCCGAACCAGGAGTTGTTCATCTCCCGACGGCAGGCCAGGGAGGTGTTCAAGCGCGTGCTGAACCCCAAACTCGGCATCCGCTTCTACAACAACCCGTTGTATCTGTCCTTCCTCCGCGGCGAGCGCGAGTACCAGTGCACCGCATGGTCTAACCCCACTTATACCATCATGGGCTGGCGTGAGCCGTGCTATCTTCTGGGGGACCGCCACACGCAGAACTTCAAAGACCTTATGAAGCAAGACCTCTGGGACCGCTATGGCGTCGGCAATGACCCCCGCTGCGCCAACTGCTTGATGCACTGCGGCTTCGAGTCAGCCTCGATCTTCGATGCCCTGGGCAACCCCAAAGCCGCCTTCAAGATGCTCAAGGAGGGCGCCCTCCAGAACAGCGGGGTCGGGGCATCCTAAGTTGCGCCGGGCTGCCGTGGGGATGAGGCCTGTGATAGCCATCGTCATCGCCCTGGGCGAGGAAGTCAGGGACTTCTTGGCATCGGGCGGTTTCACCCTGGCCTCCCGAGAAGGCCAGGTCGCCTTTTACCAGTCGCCCCGGTACGGTCATGTCTTCGTAGTGGAAGGCGGCGCAGGCAGGCGGCAGGTAGAGCAAGCAACTCGCGCAGCCATCGAGAAATACCGGCCTTCTCTCATCATCTCCGCAGGTTTCTCCGGCGCCACCAAGCCCAGCCTCAAGCCCGGCGATCTGCTCATCGGCGACGAGGCATGGGCACTCGTTGGCCCCGAGTCGTCCTGGGAACGCCGCTCTGCTCTCCAGCGCCATCTGCTCAGCGACCTAGAGCGCCGGAGCCTGACCACCACTCTCAACTCTTCTGGTTTGGCCCCCGCGTTCGGGGGGGTCGCCACCGTGGACAAGCTTGTATCCAGCGCCGAACGCAAGTCGTGGCTGGGCCAGACCCTCCCTGTCTCCGTTGTGGATATGGAAAGCTACTGGGCCTGTGAGGCGACCGCCCAGCGCAATGTGCAGTGTATCGCCCTGCGTTCGGTGCTCGACCCTTTGGAACAACGGCTCCCGCCGTACGTCGCCAAAGCTACCGAAGACGCCTCGCAGCGCTCGATCTGGCGCGCTGCGGCCTACGCCCTTACTCACCCCAGCGACGTGCCGTCTCTGGTCAGGCTGGGGACACAGTATCGTGCCGCCAAGGCCTCGCTGGCCTCCGCGCTCCAAGCTCTCGTAGAGAGCGACGTCTGGGCCCCGCAACTGGCCGCTAAGGCATCGTGAGGGACCGGCAGTGCTGGAAACGAAAACCCCTGTAACGGCCAAGGCCCGCCAGGAAGCGCTGAACACCACGATTCAGCGGTCACAGCAGTACCTCCTCGGCGTCCAGTACCCAGAGGGTTACTGGTGGGGCGAGTTGCAGTCGAACCCCACCATGGAGGCTGAGTTCCTCCTCCTCACCCACTTCCTCGAGGCCGTTGACAAGGAGAAGTGGCGAAGGCTCGCCAACTACATCATCCGTTCGCAACGCGACGACGGGACATGGGGCCAGTACTACGACGCCCCCGGCGACCTGAGCACCTCAGTTGAGTGTTACTTCGCCCTCAAACTCGCCGGCATCTCTCCCGACGAGCCGTTCATGCGTAAGGCGCGCGAGTTCATCCTATCCAAGGGCGGCGTGCCCAAGACCCGCGTTTTCACCAAGATATGGCTGTCGCTCTTCGGCCAGTGGGACTGGCGCGGTGTGCCGGTGATGCCCCCGGAGGTCATCCTCTTCCCCAACTGGTTCCCCGTCAACATCTACGAGTTCTCAAGTTGGGCGCGGGCCACCATCGTCCCGCTGCTCATCGTGTTGGACAGGAAACCTGTCCGCCCCGTCCCCGAGTCGGCCAAAATAGACGAGCTTTACCCCCTGCCCCGCTCTCAGACCGACTACTCCATCAAACGGCCGAGCAAGCTCGTCGGCTGGGAGTCCTTCTTCTATGCCTCCGACCGTGTCTTGCGGCTGCTGGGAACGCTGCCCTTCAAGCCGACGCGTGCACAAGCCATCAAGCGCGCCGAGCAGTGGGTCGTCGCCCATCAGGAGGCCGACGGCAGCTGGGGCGGCATCCAGCCCCCCTGGGTGTACTCCCTCATGGCCCTCAAGACGCTCGGTTACCCTCTCGACCATCCCGTCATGGCCAAGGGCATGGCCGGCTTCAATGGCTTTGCCATCGAGGAAGGCGACAACCTCAAGGTGCAGGCATGCGTCTCTCCGCTCTGGGACACTTGCCTCACCATGATCGCCTTGGCTGACTCAGACCTCGGGCCCAGCCATCCCGCGCTTGTGAAAGCCGGGGAATACATGTTGGACGAGCAAATCCTCTCCGGCGGCGATTGGCAGGTGAAGGCGAAGGACACGCCTCCCGGCGGATGGGCTTTCGAGTTCCACAACGACACCTACCCCGATCTGGACGACACGGCTGAAATCGTCATGGCACTGGACAAAGTGGCGCTGCCCGACAAGGCGCGGAAGGCCGAGGCCATCGACCGCGCCGTTCGGTGGATACTGGGGATGCAGTCGCGCAACGGCGGCTGGGCATCGTTCGACAAGGACAACACCAAACTCTTCATCGCCCGCATCCCATTCGCGGACTTCGGCGAAACCGTGGACCCTCCCAGCGTGGACGTCACCGTCCACGTGCTGGAGATGCTCGGCCAGTTGGGTTTCAAGCCCAACCACCCAGCAATCGTCAAGGCCCTCAAGTACACGCTTTCCGAACAGGAAGCTGACGGCCCTTGGTTCGGCCGCTGGGGCGTCAACTACATCTATGGCACCGGCGCCGTTCTACCTGCGTTCAAGGCACTGAACCTCGACATGGATGCCGACGAGGTCCGCCTCGCCATCAAGTGGCTGCTAGACCGCCAGAACCCCGACGGCGGTTGGGGCGAAAGTTGCGCCTCCTACGTGGACCCCAACTACCGGGGCCGCGGGCCAACGACTCCATCACAGACCGCATGGGCGCTGCTCTCTCTAGTCGCCGCCGGCCAAGCCGAGACTGAAGCCGCGGCGAGAGGAGTTGAACACCTAATTTCAACACAAAAACCCGACGGTTCTTGGGATGAACTCCACTACACCGGAACAGGCTTCCCAGGCTACGGCGTCGGCCAGCGCCTGGACCGCTACCTCACCCCCAAAGACCCGGGCTATCAGGGGGTGGAGATGCCTGCGGGCTTCATGATCAACTACACGATGTACCGGAACTACTGGCCGCTCATGGCTCTGGGAAGATACCGTAAAGCCATCGGGCGAGGATGAGAAATTTATCGTGTGATAAAAGTACCAGAAAGAGCATCGAATAACGAGGTAAAATCAGGCTCCAGATGATTGAAAATCGGCCGGTCGGTATGGTAATGTCTGTCCTGGCAATTTCCAACCACCCGGTTGGGAGTCAAAGGAGAGGTTAAGTCTAATGAGAGTGAGCGAGGCGACGTTCAAGACTCGCCTGTCTACAGTTCGGGTCAAGGCCTCTGCCGCACCACAATTCATCGATATCACTGACCGCGTTGCCCAACAGGTCGCGGAGTCAAATATACGCAACGGCATCGTTTGCGTCTTCTCCAAGCACACCACCGCGGCTATCGTGATTCAGGAGCACGAACCTCTGCTCATGACGGATCTCGCTTCTTTCCTCGAGCGGATCGCCCCCCGGACCGCGCACTACCGCCACAACGACTTCAGCGTCCGCACCGTCCACATGCACGAAGACGAGTGCCCCAACGGCCACTCCCACTGCCAACACCTTGTCCTCGGCTCCAGCGAGACCATCCCCGTCGTTGACGGCGAGATGGCCCTGGGCCAGTGGCAGCGCGTCTTCCTCGTCGAGTTAGACGGCGAGAAGGCCCTACAACTCGAGGATGGCCGCCAGGTCCTCGTCCAAGTCATGGGCATGTAGTCCTGCGGCTCCCTACCGAGTCTCCCGCGGGCCTTCCGCAGTCTCGTCGCCCCTTAGACCGCTGCTCTCCCAGTTCGATGGCCTAACCCGCACTTAGGCTGCGCTAGCCGATACCTCCAGGGCACAAGGAATACTCACGAGCGCGGAGTAGGAACGATGGGACACTGGAAGACAGTCGCCATCGCGGCGGGCGCCGTGCTTTTCGTGGTCGTCGCTGCGCTCGGCGGCATGGCCGCGGCCGCCCTTGGGCCGGGCCACCCCCTCGTGGTGCTGCTGGTCGTGACGCCCGCACCTATCTTGTACGGCCTCCTCTTCGTCAAGACCTGGCACCGCGCCCTCTTCGCCCTCAGCGTTCTGTACCTAACGGCATCTCTCATCCTCGTCGTCGCCGTTTGGGGCGTCGGCTGGGCCGCGTCGGAGCGGCTGCGCGATGGAGGGCTGGGCAGGGAGGTGACCGCCCGCATCTATGACCTGGAGGTTGTGTCCGTTTCTAGCGGCTCCGTCGTCCTGATGAAGACCGACCTCACCGAGGACAACAGCCCTTGGCTCGCGGATGGCTTGTGGGGGCTGGAATCCCAGTCCGGTGGCTACAACCGGGTAGGCGCCATCCTCAAGCAGGACGGCCTGCAGGTAGAGCGGGAGCTTGTCCCCGTCTCGGTGGGGGGGCTGGATACAGGCGAGATGGTGCGTATGGACAGTTGGGCCTACGAAGGGAACCCCCAGACCGGCCTCGACATCCCCTACCAAGACGTTACCTACGAGTCGCCCCTGGGCACCTTCCCTGCCTGGCTGGTGGGCAACGGGAGTCGCACTTGGGCAGTCTTTGTCCACGGCAAGGGGTCGGGACTCGGCCAGGGCCTGCGCGTCCTGCGCACCCTTGCCGACCTCTCCATGCCCACACTCTTCATCACCTACCGCAACGACGACGGCGTGCCCACCTCGCCCGACGGCTTCTACCGCTACGGCGCGACGGAATGGGAGGACCTGGAGGGCGCCGTCCAGTACGCCCTCGACCACGGGGCCCAGGAGGTCGTGCTTATTGGGTACAGCATGGGTGGCGCCATCATCATGGGCTTTCTGGAGCACTCACCCCTCGCCGCGAACGTGGCTGGCGTGGTGCTCGACGCGCCGATGCTCTCCTTCGCGTCCACCGTGGACTTCGGTGGACGGGAGGAGGGCCACCCACGGCTCGCCGTAGTCGTTGGCAAAGCGGTGTCGCGTTACAGGTTCGAGGTGGACTGGGGAGCGGTGGACTATTTGCAAAGGGCGGACAACCTCTCGGTGCCCGTGTTGCTCATCCACGGCGACGCGGACAAGCGCGTGCCCATCGAGACGAGCGAGACCCTCGCCCAGGCCAGGCCCGACTTGGTCATCTACATGCGGTTCCCGGGCGCGCCGCACGTCGCCGCCTGGAACTTTGACCCGGCCAGCTATGAGCGCGTCCTGCGTGATTTCCTGGCTGGACTGGCGAAGTAGCCCGCCGAAGCGGAGAGCAGGTATCATTACAATTGCTGCTAGGAGCGAACGGTTGCCATCTGAGTTGGAACAAGCCTACGCCCATTGCAAGCGGGTGACCAAACAGCAGGCCCGGAACTTCTACTACGCCTTTCGCACCCTGCCGCCGGCCAAACGCCGCGCCATCCACGCCGCCTACGCCTTCGCCCGCCACTGCGACGACATCTCCGACGAAGGCTTGCCCCTCGAAGAGAAGCGCACACGCCTCTCGGACACCCACAGGCTGCTCGACGAGACAGCCTCAGGCCGCTCCGACGGGCCGGTCATGCTCGCACTGAGCGATTCGGCCCAGACCTTCCATATCCCCTACTCTTACTTCCACAACCTTGTGGACGGCGTCGAGATGGACCTGACCTGGAGCCGCTACAAAGACTTCGCTGAGCTTAGCGCCTACTGCTACAAGGTCGCCTCGGTCGTTGGCCTCATCTCCATCGAAATCTTCGGCTACACGGACCCTAAGGCCAAGGAGTACGCGATAGACCTCGGCCTCGCCATGCAGCTCACCAACATCATCCGCGACGTCAAAGAAGACGCCCAAAGGGGTCGCATCTACCTCCCCCAGGACGAACTGCGGCGCTTCGGCTACACCGAGGACCACCTCATGCGCGGCGTGGTCAACGACGCCTTCCGCTCACTCATGCAGTACCAGGTGCAGCGTGCCCGCTCGTACTTCCAGAACGGCAGGCTCCTCATCCCACTCCTCTCCCGCGAGGCCAGGGCCTGCCCCGCCGTCCTCCACGGCGTGTACGGCCGAATCCTCGACCGCGTCGAGTCTTCCGGTTACCAGGTCTTCGAGCGCCGTATCAGCCTGTCCAGCCGGGAAAAACTCGTCCTGATGGCGCGCCTCTGGGCGCAGAGCCTCATGCCCAGAGTCCCAGAATTCGGTGGTTGAGAAGTTGCGTGCTCTCGTCCTCGCACCCTTCGACGCCGCCCAGCTCGACGCCCTCCGTGGCTTCGCGGAGGTTGAATACGAGAGCTGGCTCGACACCCGCAAACTTTACGACCCCGACGAGTTGGCCCAGCGGCTCAACGACGGCAGGTTTTCTGTAGTCGTGATTGAGTCCGACTTCGTCTTCGAGGAGACCTTCGCGCGGGCGTCCGGCCTCAAACTCGTCGGCATCTGTCGCGCCACCACCAGCCACGTGGACATCGAGGCCGCGACACACCACGGCGTCCTGGTGATCAACACCCCCGGCCGCAATGCCCAGGCGGTCGCCGAGCACGTCCTCGGGGCCGTGCTTTGCTTGGCCCGCCGGACCCCAGACGCCCACCGCTACGTGAAAGAGGGCCGCTGGGCCGACCCTGTGGAGCCATATGTCGCCTTCCGAGGCATCGAGTTGGCAAACCGCACGCTCGGCATCGTCGGCCTCGGCGCCATCGGCCGCCGCCTCGCGCGCATCGCCGCTTGCCTCGACATGCGCGTCCTGGCCCATGACCCCTACGTCGCCACGGTGCCAGACGGCGTCCGTGTGGCCGGTCTCGACACCCTCCTGGCTGAGGCCGATTTCGTCGCGACGCTCCCCCCGCTCAACGCCGAGACGACCGGCATGCTCAATGCCAGCCGCCTTGCCCTGATGAAGCCCTCCGCCTTCCTCATCACCGCTTCTGGCGTCGCCATCGCCGACCAGGACGCCCTGGTGCAGGCACTCGCCGCTAAGCGCATCGCGGGCGCGGCCATTGATGTCTTCGACACTCATCCGGTCGCCTCGGACAGCCCGTTCCTCGCCCTGGACAACATCTTGCTCACACCCCACATCGGCGGCGCCACCGTCGAGTCCATCGAGCGCCACTCACGCATGATGGTGGATGAAATCCGGCGCTACGTGTCCGACCAACGGCCCGTCAACCTCGTCAATCCGGCAGCCTGGGGACACCGTGGCTGACCGCTACATCCTCGTCCTCGACGCGGGCACCAGCGCCATGCGGTGCCATCTGTTCGGCGCATCCGGCGCGAGCGTCGCCCAGGAGTTCTACCCCTGGCTATTCGCCCAAGGTGCCGACGCCCCTGAGATGGCGCGCCGGTTCGACCCATCCGCCACCTGGGATGCCGCCTGCGGGCTGATGCGGAGCGTTCTCACCGCCGCGCGGACGCACCCGCGGCGAGTCGCCGCAGTCGCCGTCACCAGCCAGCGCCAGGGTGTCGCCTTCCTCGATGTCCAAGGGGCGGAGGTGTACGTCGGCCCCAACATGGACCTCCGCGCCGTCTTCGAGGGCGCTGCCCTTGACCAAGACCACCGCGACGAGGTGTACGCCACCACAGGCCATCTCCCGTCCTTCTTTTTCACGGCCGCCAAGCTGCGGTGGTTCCAACTCCACCGTCCCGACGCCTACGCCAAGATAACCTCCGCCTTGCCCTTGGCCGACTGGCTGACATTCAAGCTGACCGGCCTCCGCGCCAGCGAGCCGACCCTGGCCGGCGAAGCGGGCCTGTTGCACGTCGGAGCCCGCGCATGGGCCTCTGAGCTCATGGCCAAGCTCGGCCTAGTCATGGACGCCAAACTGCCGATGCTGCCATCTGGCACCGTGGCCGGCGGCGTTTCGGCGGCGGCATCGCGCCAGACCGGCATCGCGGCCGGTACGCCCGTCGCCGTCGCTGGGGCCGACACGCAGACTGGACTCCTCGGCCTCGGCGTGCTGCAACCAGGCGAAGCCGGCGTCGTGGCGGGCTGGAGCGCCCCCGTCCAGATGGCGACCCAGAAACCAGTGTTTTCCCCCAGCGGAGCGACGTGGACGGGTTGCCACCTGTCTCCCGACCGCTGGGTCCTGGAGAGCAGCGCGGGCGACACCGGCGCCGCCTACGCGTGGCTCGTCCGCACCCTCTGGCACGAGCCCGACGAGGCGTTCCAAGCCGCCGACGCCGCATCCGGCGCGATCGCGCCTGGCTCCGACGGCGCGCTCGCCGTCCTCGGGCCGCCCCGCATGGACATGCGCAACGTCGGCCTGCTCACCGGCGGCGTGCTCTTCCCAGCGCCGGTCACCTTTCACGAGAAGAGCCGCGGCCACCTGACCCGTGCTGCCCTCGAGGCGGCGGCTTATACTATCAGGGCCAACCTAGAGCAGGCTGAGCGCCTGGCCGGAGTCCGCGCTACCCGGGTCGCCCTCGGCGGCGGCATGACCAAGACGCGCACGTTCGTCCGCATCCTGGCGGACGTCCTTGGCCGCCAGGTCGAAGTCAGCGCCCAGCCCGCCGTCAGCGCTTTCGGCGCCTACCTATGCGCCGACACGGCCCTAGGCGAACTCGCTTCCCTGGACGAGGCGGCGGCGTCCGCGCGAAAGGGACTGAAACCACTGCAGCCCGACCTGGCCTCCGCTACTGAGTACGAGGAGCACTACCAACGATGGCTCGAAACAGCCGAAAAACTCAAGAACATCGCCCCCTGAAGCCAGCGCGCCGCAAAGCTGCCGGATGGCTCGCCGAGCGGGCCGCCGTCGCCGAGACCGCCCGCCAGATTGCTGACCTCGGCCTCGTCAGCGGTTCCAGCGGCAACGTCAGCGTCCGCATAGACCGGCCCGGCGCTCCTCCCCTCCTCGCCATCACACCCGCCGGGAAGTTGTACGGGAGTCTCAAGACAGCCGACATCGTCGTCTGCGACTACGAGATGGAGACCCTCGAAGGCGACCTGGCCCCCTCCTCGGAATCGCTGCTCCACGTCGGTGTATACGTCCGCAGGCCCGACGTCGTAGCCGTCGTCCACACCCACTCCCTCCACTCCAGCGTCATGGCTGTCACGGGCAGCGAAGTGCCCCTCATCGTGGACGAGATGGCCGTCATCCTTGGCGGGCCCGTCCGTGTATCCAAGTACGCCTTCCCAGGCACTCAAGAGCTCGCCGACTACGTCTGCGACGCCCTGGGCGACCGCGCCGCCGCCATCATCCGTAACCACGGAGCCGTCGGGGTCGGCGCAACCCTTCGCGAGGCCCTCAATGCCTGCATCCTGACAGAGCGCGTCGCCCAGATCTACATCTACGCATCGCTGCTCGGCAAGGTCACCACCCCACCCCCTGAGGCCCTGGAACGCGAGCAGGCCATCTACCAGATGCGCCGCCACCGTGGGTAGAGGTATCATTACCCAGCTATGGTGACGGTACCTGCATTTCTTCTCAGGAAGCTCTATGTCAAACAAAGCCTGCGCAACGTCGAGGGCGGGTTCGAGTTCAAGCTCAAGAACGGCCTCGGCTCCGGCTACGCCTACAGGATGCAGCCCCTCTCTGTGGACGGCAAGGAGATGCCTGTGGCGGCCAGCACCTTTGCCCTCGATGGCAAGGCCATCAGATTCTCCGACGTCTCCAAGGAGAACACTTTTACCCTCGCCATGAACAAGACCGTCACCATCCGCGTTGACGGCGTCTCGCTGCCGCCCGGCCCGCACAAGGTCGGCATGGGCTTCGACGTGCCCGGCCTCGGCACACTCAAGTTCGACTTCACGGACGTCGTCGCATGACCGACTGGCCCGCCAGGATCGCCATCACCGGCGCCTCCGGATATGTCGGCTCCAACCTCATCCGGCGTTTGGAACGGGAGGACTGGGTCAAGAGCATCCTCGCCATAGACATCCGTTCCTTGCCGCAGGCCTCGGCCGCCAACTCAAAGGTCACGTTTGTACATCACGACGTACTCGGCCCGCTCAACGACCTGTTCAAGCGGCACGGCACCGAGGCCGTTGTACACCTTGCCTTCGTGCTCCAGCCCGGCCACAACGAGAAGGCCATTTGCCGTGTCAACATCGAGGGTACACGCGGCGTCCTGGAGTCGGCTGCCCTCGCCGGTGTCCGCCAAGTGGTGTACTTGGGTTCCACCACGGTCTATGGCGCCCACCCCGACAATCCACCACTCCTCACCGAGGAGTCGCCCGTCCGGCCCGTCGAGGGTTTCCAGTATGGTGTGGACAAGGCCCGCGCCGAGACCGTCATCCAGGAGTTCAGCAAACGTCACCCAGAGATCAAAGTCGCCATCCTCCGCGGCTGCCCTGTTCTCGGCCCGCAAGTCGACAACTTCATCTCCCGCGCCTTCTCCAAGCCATTCCTTGTGGCACTCAAGGGCTTCGACCCACCGATGCAACTCCTCCACGAAGAAGACCTGTCCGATTTGATGACGTACTGCATCACCCGCCGCATCTCCGGCCTCTACAACGTCGCCGGCGATGGCGTCATCCGCTGGAGTGAGATGGGCCGCATGCTGGGACGAAAACTCCTGCACCTACCTCCTGCCATCCTCTACGGCGTCACAGGCGCGACCTGGAGACTGCGGCTCCAGTCGGACTCTCCCCCCTCCGGCCTCGCCTTCATCCAATACCCCTGGACCGCCAGCACCGAGAAGATACGCCGTGAGTTGGGTGTCCGCTTCCGGTACTCGTCCCGCGATGCTTGGATGGCCTTTGCTCAGCGCCTCCGTGGCGGCCGCGTGCCAGCTTAGCGGAAAGGTTGCCCGTCTCCGCTCGGGCTCAGTGCAGCCGCATGTGGCGGTGCCGTCTGCCCTTGCTTCTCTGTCCCGCCGGATTTCCCCCCGCCCTTCTCCGTCTTACGTTGCGGGTGCATCTCGCAGTACAGGTCCACCAGACGCATCATCTCCGCCGTGTTGGCTTGGACCCTGAGCGACACCTTCTCAAACTCCTCGTACGGCGGCTTTTCCCTGGGGCGAACCGAGTTGTCCAGCCTCTCAAGATATGCGCTCCAGTTCCGCACGTCGTTCGCCCAGTTGAAGAAGGCGGCCTGGAGCTGGGTGAGATTGCCCCGGCTGTTCTGCAACTCCTGCGCTGGCCGGAAGATGAAGGCGGTCACGACATCCGCCATCCCCAGCCCGCCGAGAACCAACGCCGCCACGTGCTCCTTCATCACCAGCGAGGCTACCGCCGACACGACGATAAGGGCGATCCCTAGGTAGAAAGCGATGGTGTACATCAGCATCACGCGGCTGTACCCAGCCTCCACCTGGCGGATGACCTCCAGAAGCCCCTGGCGGAACCCGTTGGACATCTCACGGATCTGCCGGTGCTCCTCTTCCCTCGCCGCGGTGCGCAGCTTGTAATGGACCCCCAGGGCAGTGATAGCCTCCTGCAACGTCGCCTGCGCCTCCTCTCCGCTCAGGCCGGGGAACTCGCGGCGCAGTGACTCGAGAGACTCCTCCGGCGCGTGCGTCAGCCGTTCGGCGAACTCTCCGTCGCGCAACGCCCTGTCCACGACGCGCCATGCATTCTCTACGGACATCGCGTTCCTCCTTCTGCCCTGTGCCTAGGTCGCGGAGTTGAGCATCCCCGTCCGGAACTCGTGCATGATACTCCGTAGCTCGTTGGCTCCATTGTTTACCGCCTGTAGGTCGTTTCGCCCCACGGCCGACTGGATCTCCTTGACCTGCGTCTCGGCCTGCTCCAGCAATTCCCCCAGCCGCCTCAAGGAACGGTCCACTTCGCCCAGCCCCCGCACGCCCCTCCCCTCTTCCGCGCCGAGCTTCTGGCGCACCTGTTCAGCCTTCTTCTGGGCCAGGAGCGCCCGCCTCACCTTCCCGCACTGCTCCGTGTCCTTACCCTCGCACAGCTTGCCCAACGCCTCGGCGGCCTCCGCCCGTACGCCGAAGAACTCGTCCGCCTCCATCGTCTTGAGCAGCACCCCTATCGCCTGGGCGTCTCCGAGCTTGCCCAGCGCGCGGGCGGCATACGAGCGCGTCAGCCGATACGGGTCGCCCATCGCCCCCATCAAAGCCGGAACTGCGTTGGCATCCGCCAAGTTCCCCAGCGACTCCGCCGCATGGGCGCGCGTCAGAGCCCCATACGCCTGCCCTAGGGCCTCTATCAGCGCAGGCACCCGCCTTACCAGCATCTGTCTTCGCCTGGCCCAGTGACTGCGTCGCCTGCCATTGCTTGTCCGGCGCGTGAGGGTCAGGGTGTTAGAGTTCAGCCACGAGTGCTTCGATGCTTCGCGGATCCACCATCAGTGCCGTGCCTCCAAGCTCCACCCTGACGTACAAGGGACGCTTCATACGGTACTCCAGGCGGAGTGACTTGAAAACATCGTGACTTCCGCCACTATCCATTCCCTATGCAGCCCAGCGGTTGACTCATATCTAAGCTGGATATACTATGAGCTATGATTGTTGACTAATTTCATCAACAACCAATTTGGAACTGATCAATGGTTCCAAGGCAGGCACTGGAGGCAAACTTAGTGACCGCACCGAAAGTCATATCTCGGACGAGTACCTCGGACGACCTCGCCCGGGAGTACAAGTGGGGCTTCGTCACTGAAATCGAGTCGGAGATCATTCCCAAGGGCCTCAACGAAGAGGTCGTCCGCATCATATCCCGCAAGAAGGAGGAGCCGGAATGGCTCCTGGAGTGGCGGCTCAAGGCCCTGCGACACTTCCTGTCCCTCAACTACGAGGAGCCGAAGTGGGCCAAGGTCAGCCACCCACCCATCGACTTCCAGGACATCCACTACTACGCTGCGCCCGTGAAGCAGGCCGGCCCCAAGTCCCTCGAAGAAGTTGACCCGCAGCTCTTGGAGACCTTCAACAAGCTGGGCATTCCCATCCAGGAACAGAAGCGGCTGGCGGGTGTCACCGAGGAAGGCCCCTCCAAGGTCGCCGTGGATGCCGTCTTCGACAGCATCTCCGTCGCCACCACCTACCAGAAGACCTTAGAGGAGAAGGGCATCATCTTCTGTTCCGTCAGCGAGGCGGTGAAAAAGGCCCCCGACATCGTCCGCAAGTATCTCGGCTCAGTCGTTCCCTACACCGACAACTTCTATGCCGCCCTCAACTCCGCCGTCTTCAGCGACGGCTCCTTCGTGTACATCCCCAAAGGTGTGCGCTGCCCGATCGAGCTGATGACCTACTTCCGCATCAACTCCGCCAACACAGGCCAGTTCGAGCGCACCCTCATCATCGCCGACGAGGGCGCCTACGTCAGCTACCTCGAGGGCTGCACCGCCCCCATTCGCAAGACCAGCCAGCTCCATGCCGCCGTAGTCGAGTTGGTCACCCTCGACAACGCCGAGATCAAGTACTCCACGCTCCAGAACTGGTATCCCGGCGACAAACAGGGCAATGGCGGCGTCTATAACTTCGTCACGAAGCGCGGCAAGGCTCTGGGCAAGAACTCCAAGATTTCCTGGACGCAGGTAGAGACCGGCTCCGCCATAACCTGGAAGTACCCCAGCGTCATCCTCCAGGGAGACAACTCCACCGGCGAGTTCTACTCCGTCGCTCTCGTCAACAACTACCAGCAGGCCGATACCGGCACCAAGATGATCCACATCGGCAAGAACACCAAGAGCACCATCGTCGCCAAGGGCATCTCCGCCGGCCACGGCCAGAGCACCTACCGCGGCCAGGTGCAGATCATGCCCACCGCCGACAACGCCACCAACTTCACCCAGTGCGACTCCCTGCTCATCGGCGACAAGTGCGGCGCACACACCGTTCCCTACATCGAAGTGCGCAACCCCACGGCCCGCATGGAGCACGAGGCCTCCACCTCCAAGGTCAGCGACGACCAGCTCTTCTACTGCCTGCAACGCGGCCTCGACCCAGAGGAGGCCCACTACGTCATCATCAACGGTTTCTGCCGCGGCATCTTCAAGGAGCTGCCCTTCGAGTTCGCCATGGAGGCGTCGCAGCTTCTCCGCGTCAGCCTGGAAGGAACGGTAGGCTAACCCATGGCATCCACGAACGGCACAAAGCAACCCCTGTTGGAGGTCCGGGGCCTTCGGGCCGCCGTGACCGCCACCGGCCAGGAGATCCTCAAAGGCGTGGACCTGACGGTGAACGTCGGCGAGGTCCATGCCGTCATGGGCCCCAACGGCAGCGGCAAGAGCACCCTGGTCAACGTGATCGCCGGCAGGCCCGACTTCGCCGTCACCGCAGGCCAAGTCCACTACGCGGGCCAGGACCTTCTCGCCATGCTGCCCGACCGGCGGGCACGAGAGGGCGTCTTCCTCGCCTTCCAGTACCCGGTCGAGTTGCCCGGCGTCCGCCCCTGGCAGTTCATGAAGGCGTCCGTGGACGCCCTTCGCAAACACCGCGGCCTGCCTGAGATCGGCGCACGCGAGTTCGACGCCATGTTCAAGGCCGCCGTCAAGGAGATGGAGATGGACGCCGACCTGATGAAGCGCTCGGTCAACGAGGGCTTCTCCGGCGGCGAGAAGAAGCGCAACGAGATGATTCAACTGGCTCTCATGGAACCGCGCCTCGCTCTGCTGGACGAGACCGACTCCGGGCTGGATATAGACGCTCTCAAGACCGTCGCCGCCGGCGTGAACAAGCGGCGTGGGCCAGAACGGTCCGTGCTCCTGGTGACCCATTACCAGCGGCTGCTCGGCTACATCACCCCAGACTTCGTCCACGTGCTCGTGGACGGACGCATCGCCCTCTCGGGCGGCCCCGAGCTTGCCCATGAGCTGGAGGCGAAGGGCTACGACTGGCTGAAAGAGTCGGCGGGCACCGCACGGTGACGATGCGCCAATGACCCAAACAGCGACACGATACGACCGGTACCAGGCCGACTTCGTCCACTTCCAGAAGTCGCTCTCCAATGGGGACGCCTGGCTGAACGAGATGCGGCAGGCCGGGGTGGAGAGCTTCAGCAAGCTGTGTTTCCCTACTGCAATACGCGGCAACGAGGACTGGCGTTTCACCAACGTCGGCCCCATCGCCAACCGGCAGTTCGCCTATCCCTTCGAACAGGCGTCGGTGGATGCCGCACAGGTGAAGGCCCTGTCGCCGTGGGACGACGGATGGGTGAATCTGGTCTTCGTTGATGGGCGGTTCGACCAGGGGTTGTCCACTCCCGCTATGAACCGCAAAGGGCCATACATAGGCAACTTAGCTGCCCTTTCCGCGGCCGGCCAGGCTGCGGCGCGGCAGCATCTTGGGCGGCACGTTGACGCGGCGAAGAACGGCTTTGCGGCGGTGAACACCGCATTCGTGCGCGATGGCGCCTTCGTGGCGCTGCCTGACGGGGCGGCGGACCTGCCGCCGGTGCACCTGGTGTTCGTGGCCTCGCGGCGGCCACAGCCCTCCGTGGCCTACCCGCGCATCCTCGTGGTGGCTGGCCGCAACAGCAAGGCGACCCTGCTGGAAAGCTATGTGACCTTGGCCGATGGCGCCTACTTCACCGACGGCGTGGCAGAGGTGATCCTGCAAGAGGGCGCTCAGATGCAACACTACCGCCTGATGCGTGAAGCTGCGGAGGCGTTCCACATCGGGACGACGCAGGTGCGCCAGGAGAAGGACAGCACCTTCACGTCCATCTCCTTCGCGCGCGGCGCCGCCATCGCCCGCAACCAACTCCACGTGGCCTTGGACGCGCCGGGTGCCTCGTGCTTCATCAATGGGCTGTATCTCACAGACGGAACGCAGCACATTGACAACAACATCAACATTGACCACCTGAAGCCCCACACGACCAGTGACCTCTACTTCAAGGGCATCCTCGCCGATAGGTCACGGGCGGTGTTCAGCGGGCGGGTCATCGTGCACAAGGACGCACAGAAGGCGTATGCCTTGCAGTCGGACAAGAACCTGCTACTTTCGGACGGGGCGCGCATCAACACCAAGCCGAGCCTGGAGATTTACGCCGACGACGTGCAGTGCAAGCACGGCGCCACGGCAGGAGCGGTAGCCGAAGAGGCCATCTTCTACATGCAGGCGCGGGGCCTCGATGTCGAGACCGCGACTATGTACCTCGTCCAGGGTTTCGCCCGGGAAGTCATTGACCAGATCAAGCTAGACGGGTTCCGGCAGTACCTGGAGCTCTACTTCATCGAGTCGCTGCCGAAGTACCAGTTCAGGAGCAAGAATCAAGGGCCATGACCGAACTGGGAGAACTGTATCAAGAGGTCGTGATGGCCCACGGGAGCCGCCCGCGGAACTTCCGGCGCATCGAGGATGCCGAGAAACACTCCGACGGCTACAACCCTTTCTGCGGCGACATGGTCTCAGTGTTCCTGAAGATGGACGAAGGCCGCATCACGGACGCGGCCTTCGTGGGCAAAGGGTGCGCCATCTCCAAGGCATCGGCATCCATAATGACCGAGGCCGTCAAAGGCAAGACGGTCGAGGAGGCGCAGGAGATCTTCGAGTCGTTCCACAAGATGGTGACGCGAGGGCCAGGCGGCAAGTACGAGGTGGATGGGCTAGGCGAACTGGAGGTACTGGCGGGGGTGGCGGAGTTCCCGACGCGGGTGAAGTGCGCGGTGTTGGCTTGGCATACGCTGAAGGCGGCTCTCAAGGATGAGGGCGGCACGGTCTCAACAGAGTGAGGTGACCTATGCACGTGCCGGTTCAGGTTGACTACGGGATACGGGCGCTGGTGGACCTGGCGGAGCACGCGGGCCACGGGCCGGTGCACGCGGCGGACATCGCCAAGCGGCAAGGCATCCCCGAGCCATTCCTCGCGCGGGTGTTGCTAACGCTGAACAGGCAGGGCCTGGTCGCCAGCCAACGCGGCCCACAGGGCGGCCACGGGTTGGCGAGGGAGCCCGCGTCCATCACCATGGGAATGGTGATGGACTGCCTTGGCGGTATGCCGGTGCTGGTGACGTGCATGGACGACTTGAGCAACTGCGGCATCTCCGCCAACTGCACCCAGCGCGAGGTATGGGGCGTGGTGGAGGAGGCGATGCGGAAGATCCTCGACGCCACTACCATCGCTGACCTAGTTGAACGCGTCAGGGCCGCCGACCGCGGCCTGGCGCTGGTAGGATAGCTCCCAGAATACCGCGGGTCGAGGGGTAAAGATGGCATTCAAGAAAATCAGCAAGGCATCGGAGATTCCACCAGGGACGGCAAAGGCCTTTGAAGTCGGCAGCCGGACCGTCTGCGTGTGCAATATCGAAGGGAAGTTCTATGCCATTGACGACATCTGCTCGCACGCAGAGTGCAACCTGAATACCGGCTTCATCGAAGGCCATGACATCGAGTGCGAGTGCCATGGGTCTCGGTTCGACGTGCGCACCGGCGCCGTGACGAACGGCCCTGCGGTCGTGCCGGTGGACACATTCAAGGTGCGTATGGCTGGCGGCGACATCGAAGTGGATGCGTAGGGTTCAGCACAGAGAGGTTTGGGCGTCGTGCTAGACGTAAAGGCTATCAGGAAGAACTTCCCCATACTCGACCGCAAGGTGTACGGGAAGCCGCTCGTGTATCTCGACAACGCGGCGACGTCACAGAAGCCGCACAGCGTCATCCAGTCGCTGGTGGACTACTACGAGGGGTACAACGCCAACGTCCACAGGGGTGTCCACGCACTGAGCATGGAGGCCACCGACAAGTACGAGGAGGCGCGGCACAAGGTCGCCCGCTTCATCGGCGCGCCCAAGCCCGAGTCGGTCATTTGGACACGCAATACCAGCGAAGCCATCAACCTGGTGGCCTACACGTGGGCAGCCGCGAACATCAAGGCTGGCGACGAGATCGTGGTATCGCAGATGGAGCACCACAGCAACCTCGTCCCCTGGCAGAAGGTGGCCCGCGACAACGGCGCGACGCTACAGGTGATACCCATCACGAAGGAAGGCGTCCTCGATCCCAGCCAGACGGACTCGTTCATCACCCGTAAAACGAAGCTGCTGGCCATCAACCAGGTGTCCAACTCCCTGGGCACCATCAACCCGGTGAAGAGCCTGACGAAGAAGGCCCACGCCTTCGGCGCGAAGGTGCTGATAGATGGCGCGCAGAGCGTTCCGCACATGCCGGTGGATGTGAAAGACCTCGACTGTGACTTCCTGGCGTTCTCCGGCCACAAGATGCTGGGGCCGACCGGCATCGGCGCGCTCTACGTGAAGCCCGACGTGCTGGAGAAGATGGAGCCGTTCCTGCGCGGCGGCGAGATGGTGCTGGAGGTCTGGAACGACCGGGCGACGTGGAACGGGCTGCCGATGCGGTTCGAGGCCGGCACGCCCAACATCGCCGACGCCATCGCCCTGGGTGCGGCGGTGGACTACCTCACGGCGCTCGGCATGGACAACGTCCGCGAGCACGAGAAGCAGCTCACTCAGTACGCGCTCTCGCAGCTCAAGCAGATCGAGGAGTTAGACCTTTTCGGGCCGATGGACGTGTCGCAGCGGGGCGGCATCCTGCCCTTCCACAACAGCGAGGTGCACCCCCACGACCTGGGGACGTACCTCGACCGCGAGGGCATCGCCATCCGCACCGGCCACCACTGCACGATGCCGCTGATGCGCGCCATGGGCATCGTCGCGACGGCCCGCGCCAGCCTGTACATCTATAATACCGAGGAAGAGGTGGACAAGCTGGTGGCGGTGCTCAAGGACGCCCTGAGGTATTTCACGGATGGCACAAAGCGCGCAAACCGACCTGGATGACCTGTACGGCGACGTCATCCTCGACCACTGCCGCAACCCCCGCAACTCCAACCCTGTAGAGCCCGCCGACCTGCGCGCCGACGGCGTGAACCCGTTCTGCGGCGACGAAGTCCACCTTCAGGTGGCGCTCAAGAATGGCCGCGCGGCACGCGTCGGCGTCCAGAGCGTCGGCTGCTCCATCAACCGGGCCTCCGCCTCCATTATGGCCGAGGCCCTGGAGGACAAGACCCCTGCTCATATGTCCGCGCTGGCCCAGGCCGTCCGCGCCATGATGGACGGCAAGTCATCCACCGACTGGGTGTTTCAGGGCCACGCCGACCTGCGGGCACTGGAGCAGGTGCGCGAGTTCCCCGTCCGAATAAAGTGCGCCCTTCTCCCGTGGACAACGCTCGAAGATGAGCTGACCGGGCGCCAGGACTAGCGAACCTAGGCGAAAACAACAACCCCACCGGCCGGATGGCCGCTGGGGTCGTTCCTAGGGGGGACTTCTTTTCCCCGCTATGCCCTCGCGGGAGTGGGCCGGAACTCGGGCCTCGCAGCCGGGGCCGCCTTCGGGACGACCTTGAGCGCCCAGACAAGGGTCGCCGCCGTCAGGTCGGTGAAGGCCACGCCCATGACTATCGCGATGGCGCCGACCGCCATGGCTAGGTTGGCGACTCCGAAACCCATGATTGCCAAGCTCAGGGCATTCCGCAGGTTCAGGCCGTTGAGATACGAAGTCCGCGCGTTCGTGAACGCCTGGTCGTCCACGAACAGGTCCTTCTTCATCTCAGCATAGTAGAGCGTGGTCGGCGTCCCGCTCTTCAGCACCTCGCCCTTGATGTTGGTGCTGTGCATCTCAATGACATCCGACTCTGCCTGCGCCGTCTTGGCATCCAGAACGGGTAGCCCGGCGGCGAAGCCGATAGACAGTATCGGCGAGGCCGATGCACCTCAGGGCTGCAGGTCTATCCAGACCCTCGCCCAGTGTGTGTACTCGAACCCGGCGAAGTTGGGGTGGAAGCCCCGGATGCTCGGCTGCGAGACCGAGATGGAGACGCGGGTGGCGGGCATGTAGCTGATGGCGAGGTCGAGCATGCGGCGTTCGATTCGCTGTATCAAGTCGCGGCGGGCAGCAGGGTCGTACTCGGCGGCCTGGGCCTCGATGAGCCGGTCTAGCTCGGCGTCGGCTATGCCACCCGTGTTCCAGGCACCGCCACTGTGGAGAACAGAGAGCAGGTAGGCGTTGGGCGCGGTGACGGGCAGCGGAGGGCCGACGAACATCTGGTAGTCGCCGCTGAGCCAGACGGCATCGCCGAAGATGGTGCGGTTCACGACCTCGACCCGCGCGTCGAAGCCGACGTCGCGCATCTCCTCGGCCAGGCGCTCCGCATGGGCGCGGTACGCCTCTCCGTAGTTGCCCACGCGGATAGTGACGGATTCTAACTCCCCCGTTTTGCTCAGCAACCTCCGTGCAGCATCAGGGTCGGCGAAGTACTTGGCAAGGTCGGCCCGCTCAAGAAGCCACGACGGGTCGGCGACCGGAAAGCCGGGACTGACGTAGGCCGCGCCCAGCCAGACGGACTCGATGGCCCCCCAAGGGTCCTGAGCGAGGAAGACGGCCCGCCGCACGCGCAGGTCGTCGAAGGGCGGCCGCGCCGCGTTCAGGCCAACCTCCAAGCCTGTGCCCGTCTCCTTAACGAACAGCGCCTGCGCATCGGGCATGTCCTCTCTGACCGCCAGCCACTCCTGCGGCTCCATCTCGACGATGTCTAGGAGGCTGGTGCGGAAGGCGGCATCGCGCGCTTCAGGGTCGTCCACGATGTTGACCTGGAGGGTCTCGGCGTAGGGAAATCCCTCCTCGAAGTAGTCGGGGTTGCGCCCGAAAGTGTAGGCGAAGTCCTGGGCGTCGGCGAGGCGCCATGGGCCGGTGCCGACAGTGGGGCCGCCGCGCAGGTCGCCGGTGACGGCGACAGCCTCGCGGGCCACCACCTTGGAGCGGGCGTCGGCCAAACCGAGCATGAAATCGGCATCGGGCGCGGCCAGCGTGACGCGCAGTTCCAGCGGCCCGGCAGCCTCGAACGAGGCGACGGAGCCGAGGAGCGCGGCGTTCGGTGCGCCGGGTTGCCGCTGCCGCTCGTAACTGAAGACGGGGTCATCGGCGGACAGCGTGCGGCCTCCCACCAGGTCGGGGTCGTGCCACTGCACATCAGGACGCAGCTCGAAAACAAAGGCGCGGTCATCCTCCATTGTCCACCGAAGACACAGGTCACACTCGACGGCAAGGTTGGGTAGTTCGACATCGGGGCCACTGACGAACCGCAGGAGGCGGCTATAAGCAAGCCCTGGCCCCCAGGAGGAGAGGGCCGGCAAGGCGTCGAGGTGCACATCGAAGTGGGCCAGGCCTTCGGGGGCGGCCAAGCGCAGGCTGCCGCCGTAGCGGGCGTTCGGGTCCGGCGACAGCACGGCCTTGGTGGACATGACGGCGGCCGTGGGCGGCGCAGCTACCGTTGTGGCGGTTGGAGTGATGATGGGCGGCGCCGGCGTCGCACGGGAGCAAGAGGTAAAAAGGACAACAAGGCACAGGGCCGCAAGGCCCATCAACGTCCCCATCACCCGCCCTTGGGCCGGTGCGCTGGCGTCACTTTTCCTGCCTATCCGCTCCTGTGGCAAAGTCTTCCCAGGCGCAAGTATAATCCAGAGCCAGTATGCCTTCTACGCATCCCTCGCCTGTCCTTTTCGTGGACTGCCACGTCCACCTCGACGGCTTTTCCGACGACGACGTGCGCGACATCCTGGCCCGCGCGCTGCAGGCCGGTGTCGGCGTGGTGGTGACGGCGGGAACGACGCTGGATACATCGCGGCGCGCGGTGGCGCTGGCGCAGACGTTCCCCGAGGTGTTCGCGGGCGTGGGCATCCACCCTTTTGATGTGACCGGGCCGGTGGATGAGACGGTATACGCGGCCTTGTGGGACATGACACTCTCGAACAAAAAAGTCGTGGTCATCAGCGAGATTGGGCTGGATTTCATGGAGGGAGCGCCCGACCGGGCGACGCAGTACCAAGCACTGCGAGAGCAGGTCAGGCTGGCAAGGGAGTTGAGGCTGCCCATCATCTACCATAGCCGCGAGGCCCACGACGAGACGTTGCGAGTGCTGCGTGAGGAGAGGGCATACGAAGTGGGCGGCGCATTCCACTACTTTCACGGCGACGAGCCA
The DNA here is from genome assembly GCA_016872515.1 of SAR202 cluster bacterium. GTDB lineage: Bacteria > Chloroflexota > Dehalococcoidia > Lucifugimonadales > VGZR01 > VGZR01. Next base: position 4,934 of record VGZR01000003.1, on the reverse strand, counting down.
GCGGCACGGGCGGCGATAGACCTTGGGTTCCACATCTCGCTGGCACGGCCGCTGCTCCGCATGCCACGGCTCCAAGAGGTAGTAGCGAAGCTGCCCCTAGAGCGCATCGTTTTGGAGACCGACACAGCCCCGCAGCCGTTCAAGGCGAAGCGCGAGAACTGGACGGAGCCCCGCCACCTGGCCGAGGTCGCGGCGAAACTGGCGGAACTGAAGCGCGTGGACGTGGAGGAGGTGCGGCGGGTGACGACGGCGAACGCCTTGCGGATGCTGAGACGGAATCGCGGGCTTGTCGAGGAGACACTGGCGTCACGGGCCTAGTCCCCGCTTATGCCTCAGTGTTCGAGACGGACAGCACGTTCATCAGGTTAAGCAGGACGAGATACGCCACGAACCACCCGAACACAGCCGTCGGCACGCCCTTCCACCAACTCACCTGCAACGTCTCTTTGACCGCCAGAACCCCAGTGGCGAGGATCCACACGATGACGACATAGAAGATGTACTCGCCGGCGGTGGGGATCGAGGCGAGGACGAAGAAGATGCCCGGCGACATGGCGAACCCGAGGGAGCGCAGGAGTTGTTGGACGCTGGCGTTGCCTCCAAGGCCGTAACGCCCGATGATGACGCTCTCCCACGCCCAGAGAAGCCAGGCGATGACGATGAAATTGGCGCGCCAGGCGGCGGTCAGGACGGGGCTTCCACCAAGCTCCAGCGTGTCGGTATTGCGGAGGCCGAGCGCGAGGGCGAAGGCGACGCTGACGGCGATGGCCAGGGCACTGAAGGTGGCCTCCGGCCTATCCCTTATCTCTGCGTACACGCTCCGGTCGAACGTTGCGGAACGTAATATCAGGAACCACAAGGACGAGCCGCGGCCTGGCTCCCTGGCCCCCGGCGGCTTTGCCTGCGTCGGAGCACCCGGGGCCTGCGGAGGGGGAGGCGCTGCGCCCTGCTGGCGGCCCTGTGCCTTGGGTCCGCCCCGCTGGCGGGAGGGTCGGCGGGCGTGCCGCGCTTGGGCAAGTTGCATGGACAGGACTTCCGGCAAAATCAGGCTCCAACCGAAGGTGCTGGCGATTGTAGCCGACGGGAAAGGAAAGTCAAGGGAGATGCGTCCCGGCCCATCGGATAGGTGGGTTATAATCCAGTGAACGGCCACGGACATACGAAAATGGAGTCGTCATGCTGAATCTATTGCCTGCGGTCAGTTCCCTTGCGCTGAAGGAATGGGCGGTAGCGGTGGACGCTATGGCGAGAGGGAAGCAGATCGTCGTTCTGCGCAAGGGTGGCATCCACAAGGACGATAAAGAGTTCCGGGTGGTGCACCCTGAGTTCCTGTTTTTCCCAACCTATGAGCATCAGAGCCCCGAACTGGTGAAGCCGGCCTACCACGACGACCTGCGGCGCTCAGAGGAAGACAACGATGTAGGCGGACTGGTGTCCCTCTCGTCCTTCGGACAGGTGACGGACATCTTCCAAATCACCGAGCCGGAGGCCCTCGCCCGTATCTCGCCCCACCATATCTGGACCGATGACTACGCCGAGAAGCGCCTGCATTGGCGGCCGAAGCAGCCGCTGACGGTCGTCCTCCTGCGCGTGCATCAGCTGGTGCAGCCGCAGGCGCTGCCCATCCTGGAGGAGTACGGCGGCTGCAAGTCGTGGGTACCACTCGGCCAGGACGTGCCGCTGGGCGGGACGACGCCCGTGCTGTCGGACGCCGAGTACGAACGGCACGCCGAGGCGGTGCGAAGGGCGCTGGACGGAGTGGCAACGACGGTGAGGAGCGGCGTATGAAGTTGAGGAAGTTAGGGACTACCGATCTGATGGTGTCCGAAGTCGGCTTCGGCGTCTGGACCGTCAGCACCACCTGGTGGGGCAAGATTGAGGAGGACTTGGGCCTGAAGATCCTGCGCAAGGCCCTCGACCTCGGCATCAACTTCTACGATACCGGCGACACCTACGGGGACGGGTACGGCGAGGAGATCCTGCCCAAGGCATTCGATAAGAAGCGCCACGACATCATCATCGGCACGAAGTTCGGGTACGACTTCTACAACAACCCGGCCCGGACGGGCCACACCGAGCGGCCCCAGCGGTGGGAGCCAGAGTTCGTCCGCTACGCCTGCGAGCAGAGTCTGAAGCGGCTCCGCACCGACTATATAGACCTCTACCAGCTCCACAACCCCCGGCTGACCGCCCTTCAGCAAGACGACCTGTTCGCCATGCTCGACGCATTGGTGTCCGAGGGGAAGCTTCGCTACTACGCAGCGGCCCTCGGGCCCGACATCGGCTGGTTCGAAGAGGGCGAGGCCGCGATGCGGGAGCGCAAACTACCGGTCGTGCAGATCATCTACAGCATCCTTGAACAAGACCCGGCGCGGCGCTTTTTCCCCATCGCGCAGGAAACGCAGACGGGGCTGCTCTCGCGGGTGCCCCACGCGTCCGGCCTGCTGGACGGCACCTACACCAAAGGCACCGTCTTCGATCCGAAGGACCACCGGAGCCACCGTAAGAAGGAGTGGCTGACCCAAAGCCTGAAGAAGCTGGAGCATATCCGGTTCCTGACGGACTCCATGAGCTCCACCATCGGACAGGCAGCCATCCAGTTCTGCCTATCGGAGAAGACTATCGCCTCGGTGCTGCCGAACATCACGAACCTGGCGCAGCTGGAGGAGTTCGCCGCCGCGCCGGACACGGAAGCCGTCCCTCAAGAGTTCGTGGAGCGGCTGCACCGGCTGTACGACGAGGGGTTCCACCTGGCCGAGGCGACGGCGGCAGCTAGCTAGCTTACCGCCCGCACTACAAAGGACTACTCGATGGCTGGCTCGTCCTCTTCGGACTCTGACTCGCGCGGCGCCTCGCCCTCGTCCTCCAGATGGTCATCTTCTGCTATCGCAGCAGCTTGCTGGCTAGGAGAGGACGAAGGGCCCATCCATAGGGGCCTGGTGCGCTTGGCGACGATGCGCCGTATCTCGCCCTCTACCAGCCGGTAGTCGCGCTGCGGCAGCAGGTGGAGGTACTCCATGAACGCCAAAGGCCACGTCTCCGGGATCCAGCGCTTCACGTACTCCAGCCTGGGAGCTAGGACAAGAGCGTCGATATACTCGGCTTCGCAGAGGATGATACCGGGCGCAATCTTCACCCTGTAGCGAAAGTCCTCGCCCCTCGAGGTAGGTTTCCAGATACGCGACGTGTCCTCGAAGCATTTGGATGCTATAGAGCCCATGACGGTCCACTTCCTGAGTCCGTTGACGTAGTACAGCACCCTGTCGTCGGGCTGCATCCGTTCGGCCCGCTTCCGGTACTTGCTGCCAACGCCGTGGACGGTGAACCCGAGACCCTTGGAAATCGCGAAGTTCTCGGGGGTCTGAACGAACATCCAGTAGTTCTTTGCCATGTCCTAACGCCTGGTCATGTCAATGAAAGCTAACGATTCATTCTAACATGGGCATATGTAGCTTCAGGAACAGCCCTAGGGTATTGCCAACCCAGTGTGGATGTAAGATTATCCGACATCGGGATGACCAAGAACGTGAACAACCCCCAGCGAGTCGCAGCCATCGTCGTAGCCGCCGGCGCCAGCCGTCGGATGAGTGGTGTGGACAAGGTCTTCGTCCAAGTCGCCGGCAAGCCGCTTCTGGCCCATAGCGTCCATATACTGGAAGGTACGCCCGAGGTGAATAGCATCGTGCTTGTCTTGACCTCGGAGAACATGGATCGTGGGCGGGAACTGGCTGCGGCGCAGGGGTGGCGCAAGGTGAGCGCGATCTGCGCCGGCGGCGCCCGGCGGCAGGACTCGGTGCGCCACGGCCTCCTGGCCGCGGCAGGCGCGGAATGGGTAGTCATCCACGATGGTGCGAGGCCCTGTGTGGACGTGGCCTTGGTGCAGCGCGGGCTCGACGCGGCAAAGGAGACCGGCGCGGCCATTGCGGCGGTGCAGGTGAAAGATACTATCAAGGTGGTCAACCGCAAGATGGATGTGACGGAAACCCCATCGCGGGACAGGCTGTGGGCGGTGCAGACGCCCCAGGTGTTCCAGGCGGCGCTGCTCCAACGTGCGCACGAGACGGTGAAGGAAGACGTCACCGACGACGCCTCGATGGTGGAGCGGATCGGCAGCAAGGTGAAGGTGTTCCAAGGCTCCTACGAGAACATCAAGGTGACGACACCGGAAGACCTGGCGGTGGTGGAACTCCTGTTGCAGCGACGTGGCGCGGCGAAGGCAGGCGCGGCGCGATGACGGCACGGTCTGGCATCGGGATAGACGTTCACCCGCTCGTAGCGGGCAGGCCGCTCATCCTAGGCGGGTTCATCGTGCCCTTCGAGAAGGGTCTGGCGGGACATAGCGATGGCGACGTGCTCATCCACGCCGTCATAGATGCGGTGCTGGGCGGCGCAGGCCTCGGTGACATCGGATCCCACTTCCCCTCAACCGACGCCCGGTACAAAGGCATCGCCAGCGCGGTGATGCTGCGAGAAGTGCTGCGCCTGGCCAACAACAGCGGATGGAAGACCACCTACGTGGATGCTACAATTGTCGCCGAACGCCCGATGCTGTCGCCCTTCATGGGGCAGATCAAGGCGGCGCTGGCCCAGTCGCTGGACGCCGGGCCGGATGGGCTGAACCTGAAAGCAAAGACGACCGACGGGCTGGGCTTTCTGGGCCGAGGCGAGGGCATCGCCGCCCTGGCAATCGCAACGTTGGAACGGACATGATGAAGCTATACAACACCCTTTCCGGCCAGATAGAGGAGTTCGCCCCGAAGCAAGAGCCGGTGACGATGTACGTCTGCGGCATCACTCCCTACGCGCCGGCGCACGCCGGTCATGCCCTGCGCGCCGTCATCTTCGACGCGCTGCGCCGCTACCTGGAGTTCCGCGGCCACCGCGTCAGGCACGTCGAAAACTTCACCGACATCGACGACAAGATGATTGACGCC
>VGZR01000002.1 GCA_016872515.1 SAR202 cluster bacterium | reverse complement strand
TCGCCCTCTCTCAACTGCACGTAAGACACTGCTACTCCTCGAACTCGTGGGGAATCTGGGTGGGGAGAACACTGCGTCCAGCTTACCATGCCGCGCAAGGGGGTGGCAAGGGGTCTTGGGCGCACGGGTCTGTATCCGCGGCTTCGGCCAATGCTACAATTGTGCCTGCTGGTTTTAGAACAAAGGGCCTAGAAGATCCTCATCGCGGGACCACACCCAACCATGCCACTCGAGAATATCGTCGTTCAGGGCGCCCGGGAGCACAACCTCAAGAGCGTCAGCGTCACCATCCCCCGCAACAAACTGGTGGTGGTCACCGGCGTGTCCGGCTCCGGCAAGAGCTCGCTGGCCTTCGACACCATCTACGCCGAGGGGCAGCGCCGCTACGTCGAGTCGCTATCTTCGTATGCCCGCCAGTTCCTGGGGCGCATGGACAAGCCCGATGTTGACTATATCGAGGGGCTGTCGCCAGCCATCTCGATAGACCAGAAGGGCGTCTCGCACAACCCGCGCTCTACCGTTGGTACGGTGACCGAGGTGTACGACTACCTGCGCCTGCTGTTCGCCCGCGTGGGCAAGCCCCACTGCCCGCAGTGCGGCAGGCCGGTGGAGAAGCAGACCGTCCAGCAGATGGTGGACGCCATCATGGCGATGCCGAAGGGCACGCGCATCCAGGTGATGGCGCCCATGGTGCGGCGGCGCAAGGGCGAGCACAAGGAGGTCTTTGAGAGCGCAAGGAAAGCCGGGTTCGTGCGTGTGCGCGTCAACGGCGACATGCGCGACCTGTCCGAGTCGTTCGACTTGGACAAGCAGAAGTGGCACACCATCGAGGTGGTGGTGGACCGGCTGGTGGTGGGCGACAGCGCCGAGCGGGGCCGCGTGGCCGACTCGGTCGAGGCGGCGATGAAGCTGGCCGATGGGGTCGTGCTGGTGGCCGTGCCCGACGGACAGGAGACGCTCTACTCCGAGAACTTCGCCTGCGTCCACTGCAACATCAGCCTCGGCGAGATTGAGCCGCGCACCTTCAGCTTCAATAACCCTCACGGCGCATGCCAGACCTGCACCGGCCTGGGCTTCCGGCTGGAGGTGGACCCCGACCTGGTTATCCCCAACAGAAACGTGAGCATCGCCGACGGCGCAATCGAACCGTGGTCGCGGGCGGGGGCGTCCAGCCCGTGGCTGATGAGCCTACTGGAGTCGTTGGCGAGGCAGTACAACTTCTCGACCCGTACGCCCATCAAGGAGCTGGACCAGAAGTTCGTTGACCTCATCCTGTACGGCAACAAGGGCCGCTCGGTGCGCATGACCCATGAGACGCAGCGTGGGCGCGTCTTTGAGTGGGACACGACCTTCGAGGGCGTGGTGAACAACCTGGAGCGGCGCTACCGCGAGACGGAGTCCGAGTTCACCCGCTTGGAGATCGAGCGGTACATGGCCTCCAAGCCCTGCAACGGCTGCAATGGGCAGCGGCTGCGGCCCGAGGCGCTGGCCGTGACGGTCTGCGGCCTGAACATCATGCAGGTGACCGGCATGTCCGTGGGCCACGCCATGGAGTGGATGCAGGCGATAGGCGGCACACCCGGCCCCTCGGCGGGTCCGGGGCGGACGGTGCTGCCCCTCGCGGCCAACGGCGACGGCGTCGTGCCACGCGGCGAAACGCGTCCCCGCAAGGCGGCGAAGGACGAGACTGCTGCAGGGGAGCAGACGAGGCTGACGCAGCGCGAGATGGCCATCGCGGGCCAGATCCTCAAGGAGATATCGTCGCGGCTGCGGTTCCTGGTGAACATCGGGTTGGACTACCTGACGCTGGGCCGCACGGCGTCCACCCTGAGCGGCGGGGAGGCGCAGCGCATCCGGCTGGCGACGCAGATCGGCTCCGGCCTCATGGGCGTCCTCTACGTGTGCGACGAGCCTTCGGTGGGGCTGCACCCTGTGGACGACGCGCGGCTCATCGGCACGCTCAAGGGGCTGCGCGACCTGGGCAACACCGTCCTCATCGTCGAGCACGACGAGGCGGTGATGCGGGCAGCCGACTACATCGTTGACCTAGGCCCTGGGGCGGGCGAGCACGGCGGCCACATCGTCGCCACCGGCCCCATCGAGGACATCATCGCCGAGCCGAAGTCCATCACCGGCCAGTACCTCGGTCACAAGAAGCAGATCCCCATGCCGGACGCCTTCCGCTCTGGCAACGGCAAGCGCCTCGTCGTCAAGGGCGCCCGCGAGAACAACCTCAAGGGCATCGATGTGGAGCTGCCCCTGGGGGTCATGGTATGCGTCACCGGCGCGTCCGGCTCAGGCAAAAGCACGCTGGTGAACGAGGTGCTGTACAAGAAGCTGGCCCAGGTCTTCTACAACGCGAAGGACCGCCCGGGCGCATGCGACGCCATCCTGGGCATCGAGCACATAGACAAGGTCGTGAACATAGACCAGTCGCCGATAGGCCGGACGCCGCGCAGCAACCCCGCCACCTACACCGGCGCCTTCACGCCCATCCGCGACCTGTTTGCCACGCTGCCCGACGCCAAGGTGCGCGGCTACAAACCGGGCCGCTTCTCGTTCAACGTCAAGGGAGGCCGGTGCGAGGCGTGCGCGGGCGACGGCTACATCCAGATCGAGATGCAGTTCCTCCCCGACGTCACCGTCCCGTGTGAGGTCTGCCACGGCCAGCGGTACAACCGCGAGGCGCTGGAGGTCAAGTACAAGGACAAGTCCATCGCCGAGGTGCTGGACATGACCGTGGACGAGGCGCTGGCGCTGTTCGTGAACATCCCGGTCATCCGCAACAAGCTGGAGACGATGCGCGACGTGGGCCTGGGCTACATCCGCCTGGGCCAGCCCGCGACCCACCTCAGCGGCGGCGAGGCGCAGCGCGTCAAGCTCTCCACCGAGCTGTCCAAGCGGGCTACGGGCCGCACGTTGTACATCCTCGACGAGCCGACGACCGGCCTGTCGTTCCAGGACTGCGACCACCTGCTGCGGGTGCTCCACCGGCTGGTGGACTCTGGCAACAGCGTCGTCCTCATCGAGCACCATCTCGACCTCATCAAGAACGCCGACTGGCTGATAGACCTCGGCCCCGGCGCAGGCGACAAGGGCGGCGGCATTGTGGCCGTCGGCACGCCGCTGGAGATCGCGCGTCTGGAGCACTCCCATACGGGCCGCTTCCTCAAGGCACACCTGGCCCGCTTCGGCATAGACGTGGACAAGATGGACGGGACCCGCAACCCCCAACCCTCACCACCCAACCCCAGGGTTGAGGGTAGAGGGGTGAAGGCCGAGGCTGGCTCCAACGGCCGCTCGAAAGGAAGGCGTGTAGGACGGCGGTAGGTCAGCGTTGTAGGGGCGCACGGCTGTGCGCCCCTACCTAGGCGAGATGGAGATGCCCATGACCGCAGACCCGCGTGTCGCCGAGCAGATCGAGGCGCAGCTTCGGGGGAAGGCCCCACAGCTTCAGGAGGTCGTCCGGGGGCTGCGCGCCCTGGTCAGGGAGGCGGTCCCCGGCGTGACGGAGTCCCTGAGCCCGTGGGACATGCCGACCTTCGAGTCCAACGGCCCCATGTGCTACTTCTCGGTCGCCGCCAAGCAAGTCACTTCGGCTTCTTGCGAGGGACATCCCTGGACGACCCCAAGGGGCTGCTGGAGGGCACGGGCAAGAATCTGCGCCACGTGAAGCTGCGGATAACGGACGACCTCGAGCGGAGGGCCTGCGGGAGCTGGTGAAGGCGGCGGCCCGCCTGAACCGCAGCGATCCCATGAAGGGGATGAAACCTAAGCGTAAGTAGCGCTCCTCCGCCGTCTGACACGAGGCTTTCACGACAGCTCAACCCGTCTTCACGGTCCTGCCACCACCTGTGGCGGATGATGCCCAGGGTCGGCTTGCCCGAGGCGTAGACTTGGCCAAGGGCGTCATCGGGAAGCGGAAGGCAGCGACTGGCGGAAGGAGGACAGCGCCATGTGGTGGCAAGACCTACTCTGGGAGATATGGCACGGCCTCATCGCCTGGATCGCGCTGCTCGTCCACGTGTTCAGCGCGTGGGAGGGGTACCCTGTCTATGAGGCGGTGAGGCGCGGGAACGGGTGCGACTTCGGGTTCTTGCTAGGCGCCGCATCCCTGTTCCTCGGCGCACTGGGCGGCAAAGCGAGGAAGAGCGGCTAGGGCGCGTGGGCGGCCCAAGGTGGCCGCCCCTATGGTGGATAACGGACCATCTATCCTGCGAAGACGTGCCGTTCTCCTATCATGTGTCTCATGGATGAACAGGAACGGCGTTGTAAGACCGAGACTACCCCCGCGTGCGGGGCAGCCGCGCCGTCTCCCAGATGAGCACCTCAGCCCCCTGCGGCCCTGCCGTCAGCATCGGCGACCCGGCCGCCGTCAGCCGCGCAGCGTCGCCCTCGCCGAGCAGCCCCGCGCCCTCGAGCGCGGCCTCGCCTCCCGCCACGTATAGGTGGGCGTAGGCCGAGTCCGGCACCGCGACGGCCTCGCCCGGCCTGAGCTTCCCGCCCCAGAGCACCGCGCCTTGCTGCCGTATCCGGATGGCGGCATGCTCGTTACGCCCCGACGCGATTGGCACCAGCCCGCCTTTGGCGAGCGCCGACGCGATGTCTAGCTGCTCGTAGCCCGGGTCTATGGACTCGGTGTCGGGCAGCACCCACATCTGCACCAGCCGCGTCCGCTGCTCCGCCGACGGGTTCTTCTCCGAGTGCCAGATGCCCCTGCCCGCGCTCATCCGCTGGGCCAGGCCTGGGTAGATGATGTCCCGGTTCCCCAGCGTGTCCTTGTGCTCCAGCTCGCCCTCCAGCACCCACGTCACAATCTCCATGTCGCGGTGCGGGTGCGTGTCGAAGCCGGTCCTCGGCTCGATGATGTCGTCGTTGTTCACCAGCAGCAACCCGTGGTGCGTGTTGAACGGGTCGTAGTGGTTGTTGAAGCTGAAGCTGTGCCGCCCCTGGAGCCAGCCCGTCTCGGTGATGAACCGCTCCCCAGCGCGCTTGACCTCGATCTTCGGTTGCATGACCATGTGCTATCTCCTGCCCCGCTTGTTTTTTGGGGGCACTTACTTGGATGCCTCCGCACCTGTCCCGATTCGCCCTACCCTTCGGGATGGGAGGCGGGGATGACCAGCACCGGCACGTGACAGGAGTGGAGTACGCGGTCGGCGACGCCGCCGAAGGCGCCGCCGCCGCGGCCCGTGTGGCCGTGGGAGCAGATGATGACCAGGTCCGCGCCGTCCGCCTGCACCGCCTCGGCGATCTGCGGGCCGGGCTTGCCCCGGCGCACGGACGTGGACACCGTTGCGCCCTTGGCGTGGAGCCGCGCCGCGACCGCTTTCAGGTAGACCTCTGCGCGCTGGCCTGCGCCGCCCGCGAAGGGGGCCGCGCCGTGGGGGTGGCTCTGGCGGCCGCCGTCCTCGGCGACGTGCAGCAGGTGCAGCGACGCGCCGGCCGTCTTCGCCAGCCGCTCGGCGAAGGGTACCGCCTCCTCGGCCAGCGCCGAACCGTCCAGCGTCACCAGCGCCCTGCGGACGATGCCCGGCCTCGGGCGCCGCCCGCCCACGATGCGGAACACGAACACGGGCACCCGCGACTCCTTGATGATGTGCTCGTCCGCGCTGCCCGCGCTCCACCAGTCCGGCCCCGACCAGCCGAGGGTCGAGAGCATCAGGGCGTCCACCCGTTTCTCGGCCACGTACGCGCCGGCCGTGCGGGGTACGTCGTTACCCCGGATCGGCACCGCCTCCACCTCCACCTGCGGCATCGCGCACAGGCCCGCGGGCCACTCGTGCCGCAGCCGCTCGGCCCGCTCCCGTAGGTATGTCCCCACCGCAGCACGACTGGCGGTGTCCTCCAGGACACGCGCCAGTGCCACATGCTGGAAACCCGCCGAGCAGACCAGCGACGGCACGAACTGCAAGATGACCTCGGAGGTCTGCGTCCCGTCCAGCAGGACGGCCACGCGGCTGTAGGTATGCGCTTCCATTCGCTTCAACCTGTCCTCGTGTCTTGGGCTTGGCCAACCATGTAGCATAGGGGCGGCGTCATTCTAGCAAGGAGGGGACGCGGCCAGCACTTCTTTGATGCCCTGTCGCCCGATTTGGACAGTAGGAGGTTGAACGTGTTCAGGTGGTTAATTGGCTTCCTCAGGTGGCTCAATGTGACGCCCATCCAATTTGGTACGGCAGTTTTATGGGATTCGCAATTAGTACGCTCACACAACACGGGCCATTGAGCGACTTTGACCAGCAGAAGCTGTGGTGGGGGCCTGTGGTCTGGATGGCCGTCTTTCAGCTAGTGATCCTGGCGCGTCGCTGAAGCATGTCTAGCCACCTTTGGATGCAAATCATCGTGTTCATCAGAACAAGGATGTCACCATGGACTTCGGGCTGACCGAAACACAGCAGCTCCTCAAGAAGAGCGCGGCCGAGTTTCTGGCCGCCGAGTGCACCCCCAAGCACGTCCGCGTCATGGAGCAGGACGCGCTGGGCTACAGTCCCGAGCTGTGGCGCAAGATGGCACAGCAGGGCTGGATGGGCCTTGCCTTGCCGGATCGCTACGGCGGCGCGGGTCTCGGCTACCTGGAGCTGGCGCTGCTGCTGGAGGAGATGGGCCGTGTCCTCCTGCCCGGGCCGTTCTTCCCCACGGCCGTCCTAGCCGCCACGGCCATCGCGGACGCGGGCAGCGAAGCCCAGCGCAGCCGCTGGCTCCCCGCCATCGCCGGCGGCACGCTCGCGGCCACCTTCGCATTCACCGAGCCGGGAGGCCGCTGGGAAGCTGGGGGCGTCCAGATGCCCGCCACCCGCATGGGAACCAGGTTCGTCCTGAAGGGCGCCAAGCTCTTCGTCCCCGACGCCCACGCAGCCGACCTCCTGGTCGTCGCCGCCCGGACGGGCAAGCCGTCCACGACAGACCCAGGCCACGGCATCTCCCTCTTCCTCGTCCCACGCGATACGCCTGGCCTGACGCAGACGCCCCTGCGGACCATCGGCGCCGACCGCGTCTCCGAGGTCGCCTTAGACGGCGTCGTCGTCCCCGCCGAGGCGCTGCTCGGTGAGGTGGACACGGGCTGGCCGGTCGCCAAGCGCGTGCTGCGATGCGGCGCCGCCGGCCTGTGCGCGTGGATGGTCGGCGGGATGCAGCGCGTACTGGACATGACCGTGCAGTACGCGGGTCAACGCGCCCAGTTCGGCAGGCCCATCGGCAGTCTCCAGGCCATCCAGCACCGCTGCGCCGACATGGCCGTGGACGTCGAGACTTCGCGCGCCCTCGCCTACCAGGCCGCGTGGGCCATCGGCGCGGGCGAGGACGCCGCGACCGAGACGGCGATGGCCAAGGCCTGGGTCGCCGCCGCCTATGGGCGCGTCTGCGCCGCCGCGCACCAGGTCCACGGCGCCATCGGCTTTACTAAAGAGCATGACTTGCAACTCTACACCCGCCGCGCCAAAGCCGCCGAGCCCCTGTTCGGCGACGCGGCCTCGTACCGCGAACGTGTCGCCGCCGCCATCGGTCTCAGGAGGACGATATGAAGAACGCCATGACCCACCGGGAACGCTTCGGCGCCGCGCTCAAGGGCCTTGAAGTGGACAGGCCGCCCATCAGCATGTGGCGCCACTTCTACACCCAAGAGAGCGATCCTCAGAGCCTGGCGGAGGCCATGCTGGGCTTCCAGCGCAAGTACGGCTGGGACTGGATGAAAGTCAACCCCAGGGCCTCCTACCACGTCGAGGACTGGGGTGTGAGGCTCCGCTACGACGGCGACAAGCCGCCCACCGTGACCGCCACGCCCGTCAAGAGGCCCGCCGACTGGCTTCGCATCGAGCCGCTGCCGCCCGACCGGGGCGTCCTCGGCGAACAACTCCGCGCACTCGAGCTCATCGCCAAAGGGCTGAAGGGCCAGGTGCCTTTCCTCATGACGGTGTTCACCCCGTTCTCCATCGCCTCGCGTCTCGCGGCCTCGGAGGAGGTCTTCCTACGGCACGTCCGCGAGCACCCGGAGAAGGTGCGCCACGCCCTCGACGTGGTGACCGAGACCTTCATCGCCTACTCCAAGGCTGCGATGGAGCGCGGCGCCGACGGCCTGTTCTACGCGACCACCGTCTGGGCGACCACCGAGGTGATGTCCCGCGAGGAGTACGAGCGCTACGCCCGCCCCCATGACCTCAAGCTCCTGGCAGGCCTGCCCCGTGGTGGCACTCACATGCTCCACGTCTGCAAGGACCACAACCTGCTGCCCGCGCTGAAGGGCTACCCCGTCTCCATCTTCAACTGGGACGCCCGCGGCCTCGGCAACCCCAGCCTGGCCGAGGGCAAGGCCCTCGTGGGCCGCAAGGCCGTAGCTGGCGGTCTGCCCCACAAGCAAGACCTCGTCGCGGCCAGGCCCGGCGCCCTCGCCTCCGAGGTCAACGGCATGCTCGTCGCCATGGGGACGAAGGGCTGGATGCTCGGCTCCGGCTGCACCTTCCCGCCCGAAGCGCCCGCGCGCAACCTGACCGCCATACGAAAGGCCTTGGAGCGATAGCGCAGGCACGACCCTTCCAGCCGTCCGAGGCCCCCGGCCGCTCTCCCCGGCGCTGGCTGATGCTGGCTCTGGTCTGGCTCATGTATGTATCCAACGGCATCGCCATCGCCTACCTCTCGCCGCTGGCGGAGCCTGTCCGCACCGACATAGATATCAGCTATACGTAGATGGGCTTCGTCCTCGGCGTCTGGCAGCTGGTCTCCATCGTTACCTTCTACCCGCTGGAGGCAGCGCTTGACCGGTACTCCGTCCGCCGCTTCTTGAGCATCGGCATCGTGCTCGTCTTACTCTCGGTGGTCCTGAGGGGTCTCGCCGTTGACTTCTACTCACTCCTGTTCACCATGGCCATCTAAGGCATCGGCGGGCCGATCATATCGGTGGGAGCACCCAAGGTCGTCTCCCTGTGGTTCACAGGCCGCGAGCGGAACTTCGCCACGGGCATCTACGCGAGCGCCCCCGTCGTCGGCATGATCGTGGCCCTCACCACGGCGAACAGCGTCGTCGTTCCGCTCACCGGCAGCTGGCGCGGAGCGTCCGTGGTGTACGGCGCGTTCGTATTCGCGGCGGGAGCCCTCTGGTTCGCCTTCGGGCGCGACGCCCCGAAGCGCCAGCCGGAGGCCGCCGTCGTGCCGCAGCCACAAGGACGGCCTGGCCGCTCGGGGCTGCGCTCCTTGTTCAGCATCCGCAACGTGGCGGTCGCTCTGGCCCTGTCGATCGTGGCATTCCTCGTCCAGCACGGCCTGGGCAACTGGGCACCGACTTTCCTGCACGAGAAGGGGATGTCCCTGGAGACCGCCGGTTACATGATGGCGGTGGCGACGGCGGTGGGCGGCATCGGGGCCTTCCTCGTGCCGGCTGCCGCCAGGCCGGGGAGGCGGGTGCTAGCGATGGCCCTCCTCCTCTCCATAGGCGCGGCTACCGTGCTGGCCATGCCGGCACTGTCAGGAGGGCCGCTCGTGGCCACGCTGGCGCTGGCTAACGCCGTCAGCATGCCGATGATACCCGTCCTGACGCTGATACTCAAGGAGACCGAGGGCGTCGGCCATATGCGGTTGGGTGCCGCCGCCGGCCTGCTGTTCGCAGCGGCGGAGGTCGGCGGCTTCCTCGGCCCGCTCCTCCTGGGGGTGGGACAGGACGCTACCGGCTCGCTCGGCACCGGCCTCTACGCCTTCGGCGCGCTCATGGCTGCCTCGGTCGGAGCGACCCTGCTCTTCCATGAACGACGCCAGTGGAGCGGTAGTTAGACCAGCAGCTTGCGGTCCCGCTTCACCAGCTGGCCCCGCGCCACGATGGTGGTCACGTCGTGGAGCACGCGGATGTTCTTGATGGGGTCGCCGTTGACCACGATGGCGTCGGCGGCCTTGCCCTTCTCCAGCGTGCCCGTCTCACCGATGACGCCTAGGCACTCGGCGCTCGTCTTGGTCGAGCACACGATGGCCTCCATCGGCTTGATGCCCATCTGCTCTACCATCACCTGCGGCGTGTAGGCAAAGTCGTCGAACTCCACATGGGCCATGCCCGTGTCCAGCCCCGTCACGAACTTCACACCCCGGTCCCACATGTCGCGCAATATCTCGTACCGGCGCGGGGGGTCGGAGCGCAGCGACAGCCTGTCCGTCGGCCTGGGGGGTATCCCTTTGTCCTGCCAGATGAAGTCGAAGGCCAGCGTCGGATCCACCCACAAGCCCTTCTCGGCCATCTGGTCGGCCACCTTAGGGTCGTAGTCATAGACCTCGTCGGGGTTCGCCGACGTCCAGGTGGAGTGGATGAGGTTGTGGACGCCCGCCTCGACGCAGTTGCGGACGCCGACGGTGCCGTGGCAGTGGGCCGAAACGCGCACGCCCAGCCGCTCCGCGTCCTTGACCGCCGCCCGCAGCGTCTCCGCGGGGTACTGGGCCGCGCGGACGTTGGTGCGCGGCGTGAACCCGCCACCCGTGGACATCATCTTGATGTAGTCCGCTCCCAGCTTCACTTGCTGGCGCACCGCCGATACCACCTGCTCCTCCGTGTCCGCCTCGGTGCCGAACATGTGGCAGTGGCCGCCCGTCGTCGTGATGGGCGTCCCCGCCACCAACAGCCGTGGCCCGGGGATGACGCCGTCCTGGATGGCCTTCTTGATGGGAAAAGCGATTTGGTTCTTCGTACCAAGGTCGCGCATCGTCGTCACGCCCGAGCCGAGGGCCAGCCGCATCGCGCTCACCGCCCGCATCGTCAGTACCTGATCGCTCTCGGTGGTAACGTGCTTGAACGCGTCTTCCTCGGCGCTGCAGTGCATGTGGGAGTGGACCTCGATGAACCCAGGCATGATGGTCCCGCCCGGCACGTCTATCACCTCGGAGCCGGGGCCTGCGTCCCGCTCCAGCTTGTCCTTCGTGGTCACCCGCGCGATGCGGCCCTTCTCGATGACCAGCGCGCCCCCGCGCACCGGCGCTGCGCCCGTCCCGTCAATCAATCTGTCCGCCGTCAATACAAGTTTCATATACAGCCCCTTCTCCCCGTCTGAAATGCGCGGGGCATTATAGCACCGCCCAGGGCCGTCCCCGGCTTTGGAAAGCGCCTAATACACAGCCTGCCCCACCGTGCTATAATCCCGCCGCACGAGCAGTCCACAGAGGAGAAAGAGCATGGCTACAACCACCGTCAGAGGAACGATTGCCAAGCAGAAGCTCATCTGGATGTACGAGACCATGGTCCTCATCCGCCGGTTCGAGGAACAGGCCCGGCGCGAGCAGGACTCTGGCCGCCTGCGCGGCACCCACTCCGCCATCGGCCAGGAGGCCGTGCCCGTCGGCATCTGCGCCCACCTGCGCGACGACGACTTCGTCCTCGGCAACCACCGCAGCCACCACCACTGCATCGCCAAGGGCGTGGACGTCAACGAGATGATGGCCGAACTGCTCGGCAAGGTGACCGGCACGAACCGCGGCAAGGGCGGCACTATGCACATCGCCGACATGAACAAGGGCATGCTGGGCGCCAACGGCGTCGTCGGCTCCAACATCCCAGTCGCCACCGGCGTCGGCCTCAGTGCCAGGGTGCGCAAGACCGACCAGGTCAGCGTCGTCTTCTTCGGCGACGGCGCGGCCCAGCAGGGTAGCCTCCACGAGTCCCTGAACCTGGCAGCCATCTGGAAGCTGCCCGTCCTCTTCGTCTGCGAGAACAACCGCTACGCCGAGTCCACCCCCTTCGAGTACTCTGTCGCAGGCGGCTCCGTGGCCAACCGTGCGGCGGGCTACGGCATCCCCGGCGTCACGGTGGACGGTCAGAGCGTCCTGGACATGTACGAGGTCGGCGGCGAGGCCGTCCGCCGCGCTCGCGCCGGCGAAGGCCCCACCCTCATCGAGGCCCAGACCTACCGCTATTTCGGCCACTACGGTGCCGACAACCCCTTGGGCTATCGCACTAAGGAGGAGCAGGAGTTCTACATGGCCAAGGACTGCATCGCGCGGATGCGCAAGCACTTGGTCGAGAACAAGTTCGCCACCGAGGCGGAGTTGAGCGGCATAGACAAGAAGTGCACCGACGCCATCGTCGCCGCTACCAAGTTCGGCGTGGACAGCCCCTTCCCGAAACTCGACGAGCTCACCACGGACGTGTACATCAAGTATCCATAGCCTCGGCCCCGTATCAGTGCGAACGAGGAGGAAAGAGCAAGGATGACTACCGCCACCAAACCGCAGCAGGCCACGAGGCGCCTCACCTACGTCCAGGCGATGAACGAGGTGCTGGCCCAGGAGATGGAGCGCGACCCCACCGTCATCGTCATGGGTGAAGACGTCGCCGGCGGTGCTGGCCGCAAGCAGTTCGACGAGGCCTGGGGAGGTCCTTTCAAGCTGACCCAGGGACTGTATAAGAAGTTCGGCCCCGAACGTGTCCGCGACACGCCCATCGCCGAGGCCGGCTTCATCGGCGCGGGCGTCGGCGCTGCCGCCACCGGCCTGCGGCCGGTCGTGGACCTGATGTTCGTCGGCTTCATCGGCGTGTGTGCCGACCAGATCTTCAACAACGCCGCCAAGATGCACTACATGTTCGGCGGCAAGGTGAAGCTCCCCCTGACCATCTTCACCGCCACCGGCGCAGGTGTCGGCTCTGCGGCCCAGCACTCCGAGACCCTGTACGCCCTCTTCGCCCATATCCCCGGCCTCAAGTGCGTGGCCCCGTCCAACCCCTACAACGCCAAGGGCCTCATGGCGGCAGCCATCCGCGACGACGACCCGGTCATCGTCTTCAACCATAAACTCCTCATGGGCGGTGTCGGCGGCGGCCAGCATGTCCCCAAGGAGCCGTACACCATCCCCATCGGCAAGGCCAACGTCGCCCGCGAGGGCACCGACGTGACCCTCGTTGGCATCAGCTACACCACCTACAACTGCCTCCAGGCCGCCGACGAACTGGCCAGGCAGGGCTACTCTGCCGAGGTCATAGACCTCCTTTCCGTCTCGCCGATGGACGACGAGGCCATCCTCAACTCCGTGCGCAAGACCAAGAAGATCGTCATCGTGGACGAGGACTACCCGCGCTGCAGCGTCGCGTCCGACATCTCGGCCTTGGTGGCCGAGGAGGCCTTCGACGTGCTGGACGCGCCGCCCAAGCGGCTCATGGCGCCCCATGCCTCTGTGCCCTACAGCCCCGTCCTTGAAGATCTCTTCATCCCCTCCAAGGAGAAGATCGTCGAGGCCGCCCTGGGCGTGCTCCAGTAAAAGCGAGGCTCCGCAACCAGTGCCTCTCTTCGACGCGGTGAAGGGATGACCGAGAATGGCGCCACGCGCAAGCTGACCTTCGTCCAGGCCATCAACGAGGGCATCCGCCAGGAGATGGAGCGCGACCCCACCGTCATCGTCATGGGCGAGGACGTGGCCGGAGCCGCGGGCAAGGCCCACCTCGGCTTCATAGACCACTTCGGTGGCTCGTTCGGCCTGACCAAGAACCTCATCCAGAAGTTCGGGCCGGAACGCGTTCGCGACACGCCCATCTCCGAGACGGGCTTCATCGGCGCGGGCGTCGGCGCGGCGGCCACTGGCCTGCGGCCCCTGGTGGACCTCATGTTCGTCGGCTTCGTCGGCGTCTGCGGCGACCAAATCTTCAACAACGCCGCCAAGATGCACTACATGTTCGGCGGCAAGGTCAAGCTCCCTCTGACCATCCAGTGCCAGACCGGCGCGGGCCACGGCTCCGCCGCGCAGCACTCCGAATCCCTCTACGCCCTCTTCACCCACATCCCCGGGCTGAAGTGCGTCGTTCCGTCCGACCCCTACACCGCCAAGGGGCTGCAGATCGCTGCCATCCGCGACGACGACCCCGTGGTGGTTTTCCAAAGCATCACGCTCATGGGCATGAACTTCGATGTCAACGTGCCGGAGGAGCCCTACACCTGGCCCATCGGCAAGGCCCGCGTCGCCCGCGAGGGCAAGGACATCACCCTCGTCGGCATCGGCTACACCACCCAGGTCTGCCTCCAGGCCGCCGGGGAACTGGCCAAGCGCGGCCACTCCGCCGAGGTCGTGGACCTGCTCTCTCTGTCCCCTCTGGACGAGGAGACTATCCTGGGGTCGGTCCGCAAGACCCGGAAGGCCGTCGTCGTGGACGAGGACTACCCGAGGTGCAGCGTCGCGTCCGACATCGCGGCGCTGGTTGGCGAGCAGGCATTCGACGTGCTGGACGCCCCGCCCAAGCGGCTCACGGCCCCCCACGCCTCAGTGCCCTACAGCCCCGTGCTGGAGGCCCTGCACGTCCCATCCAAAGAGCGAGTTGTCGAGGCGGCCCTTTCGGTGCTCAAATAGAGACGGGGAAGGACGTTGCCCTCCCTGAGCGGAGTCCAAGGAGGATAAGGCGATGGCCACACCGATCGTGATGCCCAAGCTGGGGATGGTGATGACCGAGGGCAAGGTCTCCAAGTGGCGCCGTGCCCACGGCGACGAGGTGAAGCAGGGCGAGGTCATCGCCGAGATCGAGACCGAGAAGCTGAACTACGAACTGGAGGCGACTGAGGCGGGCATCCTTTACGCTTTCGCCCAGGAGGGCGACACCGTCGCGGTGTATGGCACCATGGGCTACCTGTTGGCCAAGGGCGAGGCAGCCCCTGCCGCACCTCCACCGCAGTCCGCGACCGAGGCCTCCCCTGGAGGCCAGCCAACCCCTGTGATGCGCCGCGAGCCGGTAGCTGCCTCGGCTTCGGGTGGCGAGTTCTCCTCGACGCCAGGCGCCAGAAAGCTGGCCGCCAAGCTCGGTGTGGACATCTCCCAGGTCAAAGGCACCGGCCCGCGCGGCCGCATCGTCGAGGCCGACGTCCAGGCCTCCCACGACCAGCCCAAGGCGGCCCCGTCGCGGCCGGCCGCAGCCGCCCCCGCCATCCCGCCCGGCCTGCCCACGACCTCCAAGACCGTCCCCATGATGGGGATGCGCAAGGGCATCGCCGACCACATGCGCTCCAGCATCCAGTCCACCGCCCAGCTCACCTTCACCCTCGAGTTGGACACCACCGAGCTGGCAAAGAGGCGCAAGGAGGCCTCCCGCGCCGCCGGCACGGCCCTGACCAACCCGCACCTCATCATCAAGGCCTGCGCTCTCGCCCTCAAACGCGTGCCCGAGCTGAACACCGTCCTTGCCGGAGACCGCATCCTCTACTTCGACGACGTCAACATCGCTGTGGCCGTAGCCCTCCCCGAGGGCCTTATCGTCCCTGTCATCAGGAAGGTACAGGAGAAGAGTGTCTTCGACATCGCCAAGGAGGCCCACGACCTGGGCGGCCGCGCCCGCGCCGGCCAGCTCTCCCCCGACGAGGTGCTCGGCGGCACCTTCACCGTCAGCGTCATCCCCACAGTGGACACCTTCACACCCATCCTTAACAAGGGCCAATCGGCCATACTCGGCGTCGGCGGGGCTAAGAACAAGCCCCTCGCCGTGGACGGCCAGGTCGCCATCCGCGAGACCGTTACCCTGAGCCTCACCGTGGACCACCAGACCGTGGACGGCGCTGTGGCCGCCAACTTCATGCGCGCTCTCCAGCAGTACATCGAGCAGCCCGACCCGCTGTTCAAGTAGGCGCGCCACGCCCGATGACCACCCACACCATCCGCGTTCTCGTCGCCAAGCCCGGCCTCGACGGCCACGACCGCGGCGCCAAGGTCGTCGCCCGCGCCCTCCGCGACGCCGGCATGGAGGTCATCTATACCGGCATCCGCCAGACGCCTGAGAACATCGTCGAGGCGGCCCTCCAAGAGGACGTGGACGTCATCGGCCTCAGCATCCTCTCCGGCGCGCACCTTGAGCTCTTCCCGCGCATCTTCGAGGGTCTCAAGAAGCACGGCATGGACGACGTCGTCGTCGTCGCCGGAGGCATCATCCCCGACCAGGACCGCATCGCCCTGGAGGCGATGGGCGTCCGCGCCGTGTTCGGCCCCGGCACACCAACGCCCGAGATAGCCGACTTCATCCGCCGCGCCGTCGCCGCCCGCAAGCAGCGCTAGCCGCCATCTGTCTCGTGGCTCTTGACAGGCACTCTCTGGCAGTGTACTTTCCCTGTTGGTTAGATAACCGACGGGTTTATTAATGGACCATCAACGACATGACAACCGCTCCCCTTGACGCAACCTTCGCGGCCCTCGCCGACCCCACTCGGCGGGCCATCCTGGCGCGCCTCGCCCGAGGCGAGGCGTCGGTCACCGAGCTGGCCCGACCGTTCAAGGTGAGTCTCCCCGCCATCTCCAAACATCTTAAGGTGCTGGAGCGGGCTGGGCTCATCGTTCGCGGCCGCGAGGCGCAGTGGCGGCCGTGCCAACTACGGGCGGCCCCATTGAAAGAGGCGGCAGACTGGGTAGAGGGGTACCGCAGTTTCTGGGAGGAGAGTTTCGACCGCCTGAACGAGTATCTCAAAGAGATCCAAGAGCAGGAGAAGGGCAGTGGCCAAGCGCGATAGTTCCGGGACTCTGGCATAAGGCCCAGCAGTACGCAACTACTGTGGATCCTGGACATCTACGGCTTCATGATTGCGGGGTCACTCATCACGCTGGGCACCCTCGGCGACCTGATAGGCCGGCGCCGCCTGCTGATGATTGGTGCGGCCGCCTTCGGTGGGGCGTCGCTCCTCGCCGCCTTCTCGACCAGCGCCGAGATGCTGGTCGCATCCCGCGCGGTGCTGGGCCTTGCAGGTGCGAGCTGATGCCCTCCACGATGTCCCTGCTCCGCAACATGTTCCACGACGAAAGGCAGCGAACCGCGGCCATCGGGTTCTGGGTCTCAGACTTCTCGGTTGGCTCTATCATCGGCCCGCTGATTGGGGGGACGTTCCTGGAGTACTTCTGGTGGGGTTCGGTTTTCCTGATAGGCGTGCCCGTGATGGTCCTGCTTGTCGCCGTGGCGCCAAAGCTGCTGCCCGAGTTCCGCGACCCCACGGCGGGGCGGATGGATTTGCTCAGCGCTGGGATGTCTCTGGTCGCCGTGCTGGCAATCATCTACGGCGTCAAGCAGATCGCTGTGAACGGCCTCAGCCTAGCGCACATGCTCTGGATCATCGGCGGGGTCGCCGTCGGCATCGCTTTCGTGCGCAGGCAGCAGCAGCCCAAGGACCCGTTGATAGACCTCCAGATCTTCCGTATGCCGGCCTTCAGCGCGTCGCTTGGCACGAACACCATAGGGGTCATCGCCCTGTTCGGGATATTCCTGTTCCCTATCGGCAAGCCGTTGCCCGCCGCGCTCGTGAGGAAGATCCTCAAAGCGCGCATCGCGGAGAACGAGGCCGCCGCCAAGGAACGCAAGCGCCGCGAAAAAAGTCCCTAGCGGAAGGCGCGGGAGTCCCTACGGCACGAACGGCTCAGGCGAGTCCGGTGAGTTGATGTGCGCCTCGACGAAGTCGGTTATCCGCTCGGCGTCGAACTCGTCGAATTTGTCCAGGTACGTCCACGCCGTCAGCGCGATACGCGTCTCCATCCCAGGGTAGGGCGACACGACGATCTTTGGGTACTTGGACGCGAACTCCGCAAGCTGACTGGCAAGGTCAAGGCAACCTTCCGGGCAGTTGTAGTGGATGCCGATGCCGCCGTGCTCTAGGTTATGGATAAGCACCTCGTCCGGCAGGAAGTCTTTGTACACGCCCCAGGCCACCGGCGCGTGGGGCTGCCCGTAGTGCCAGCCCGACGTCGCCGGCACCGAGTTGTACTTCGGATGGGACTCGCCGAAGTCTATGTGGTAGTACTTCTGCTCCGCTTGATTGAGCCCGGGCCTGCCGCCCATGGACGTGACGCCCTTCGGCACTTTTGGCGCCTGGATGTCCACCGCCTTGCCGTAGTCCGAGAACCGGATGATGGCGTCCACCGTCGCCGGGCCGGTCGCGCCCACCTGGGCGAACTGCTGGCCCAGCTCCGCAAGCTGGATTTCGCCGATGACCTGCATCTGGTGGAGCACGAGGTCATCCACGCCGATGAATAGGTCCGCCGCCGCGTTCCGGTCAACAGGCCCGAACAGCCCAGGCACGTCCGACAGCCGCAGGTGGAGCACCGCAACCGTCCCCAGCGTCTCCTCGCCGATGAGCGTGAGGCCCGGCAGCGCCTGGAGCACCGTCACCATCACCTGCGTCGGCCCGGAGAATAGCGTCGCGGGGGACGCCAGCCGCTCCCACAGGCTCGACGTCGGGTTGAGGCTGTACACCTCGTCCCCGATGACGATGGTCTCGCTCTGGTATGCCACGAAGCTCAGGTTGACCGACATCGTCGCATGCGACCGGTCCGGCGGCTGGAAGTCGCCCGACAGCTTGATGGGGATACTCAGTGGGATGCCCGAGAAGCTCGTCTTGATGACCGCGTCCAACTCGAAGTGGGCCGACGTTTGCGACTGCTGACCCAGGGCCGCCGTCACCCGCTCCAGCAGCGCCGGCTCCAGCGGCGCCCCATGGTCCTGCGGCATGGCCTCGCCCGTAGGCTCGGCCCCCGCCTCCATCGCCTGGTCGGATGCAGGGGTGACCGTTAGCTCCGGCGTAGGAGTCGGGGCACGCGCCTCGGTCGGCGTAGGCTCGGCAGCAGGCGCCTCCTCGCTACAGGCCGCCAACGCGACCGCCACCGCCAGCGCCGCTGCAATGAAGATATGCTTAACTTTCATCATGGCTCGTGTGATAAAACGCTCCCCAGCCCGGATTGGTTTCACTCCAGCTACCAACCCATTCTAGCATCGGACCTGGTCGGGCAGTCAGGAGAAGTGAGATACTCTGTCGAGTTCTGGCTTCGGACGCCAGGTTGTTTTTTGTCAGTTGAGAACAAATCACGACAGCATCGGAGTGGACGAATAGAGCCCTTCGGCAGACCAGCCAATTAGGTCGCTCACTCAAACCGCTCCCCCGTTCGCCTTGACTGCATTCCTATGTCGCCAATAGAATGAACCTTTGTGGGTGTGGAGAGGAGCACGCCGCGGGGAGGTATCGTGATGCAGTTCAACGTGTCTCAACTGCTCAGAGAGCCCAGCGGCGCGACCAGGACGCACGAGATTCACGAAAACCTGGCCCCTCTCGACAGTGGCGAAGCCCTGCGGGTCCGCGGCTCCGTGAGGATGCTCAAGACCGGCGAAGGCGTCTGGGTCGGCGTGGCGCTGGATTCCGAGGTGTCCTGCGACTGCTCCCGCTGCCTGACCGGGCTGAGGTTGCCCGTCCACGTGGAGTTCGAGGAGGAGTACTTCCCGATAGCCCTGGGCCGCACAGAGGAACGCGGCCTCGACCCGGTGGACGAGTCGCAGTACATCAACTACGACCAAGTCCTCGACTTGGACCCGGCGGCGCGGCAGTACCTGGCCCTGGCCGTGCCGATGAAGCCGATGTGCAAGGAGGACTGCGCTGGCATCTGCCAGACATGCGGCGCGAACCTGAACAACGGGCCGTGCGCGTGCCCGAGGGATACGAGAGACGTCCGATGGGGCCCGCTCCTGGAGCTCGTGGCCCCGAAAAATCTGAAAGACCTGCCGGAGAACTGAGACAACATGCCTCCACATCCAAAGAAGAAGCACTCTCATAAGACCCAGGGCGGCCGCAACGCCCACAACGCCATCAGCGCGGCGAGCTCGGGCGAGTGCCCCCAGTGCCACCGTGCCAAGCTGTCGCACCGGGTGTGCCGCCACTGCGGCTACTACAACGGACGTGAGGTCATCCCCGTCGAGGCCCCGACCGCAGAGTAGCCTCTGGATTTGGCCACCTCGACTTCTAAGCCAATGCCTTTTTCTGCGCCCCGTCACGTATCGCCGTCGCACGGCCCGCTGCTGCGTTGACCACGCCATCCGCTAAGACCGCCTTCCTCTTCCCCGGCCAGGGCGCCCAGGTCGTCGGCATGGGCCGTCAGTTCTACGACCAGTCGCCCGCCGCACGCGCCGTCCTCGACCAGATAGACCGCGCTCTGAGCAGGCCACTCACCAAGGTCATGTTCGAGGGGCCGCAGGACGTGCTCCAGCAGACCGTGAACGCCCAGCCTGCCATCATGGCCGTGAGCATGGCTTGTCTGGAGGCGATGCGGGAGAAACTGGGGCCCTTGATGCCGAAGCCGTCTTTCGTGGCGGGGCACAGCCTCGGCGAGTACACGGCGCTGGCCGCCGCCGGGGTGCTGGGCCTCGAGGACACGGCGCGGCTGGTACAGGAACGCGGGAGGCTGATGCAGGTGGCCTGCGACCAGCGGCCCGGTACTATGGCCGCTGTCCTAGGGTTGGACGAGGCTGCGCTGCTGGACGTTGCCCGCGAGACGGGCACCTATGTCTCCAACATCAACACCGCCGAGCAGACCGTCATCAGCGGGGACGCCGCGGGCGTGGCCAAGGCGATGGAGGCCGCGACGGCGCGTGGCGCCAGGAAGGTCATCCCGTTGAAGGTGGGCGGCGCCTTCCACTCGGGCCTCATGGAGCCCGCCAGGTTGGGCCTGGAGCAAGCGGTGGGACGTCTGGCATTCCACGATGCAACCATCCCTATCGTCGCCAACTGCACCGGCGAGCCGCTGACCGACGCCGGCGCGGTGAAGCGCGAGCTGGTCGCCCAGATCACGAGTTGTGTACAGTGGAAGCGGTCGGTGGAGCGCATGGCTGACTCGGGAGTGACCCAGTTCATGGAGGTCGGCCCCGGCAAGGCGCTGGCCAGCATGGTCAAACGCATCGCCAAGGACGCACTTGCCGTGAGCGTCGGCGACGTGGAGTCCATCGCGGCTTTCAAGCCGGTTTGAGTCAAGTAGTAGACCTGTCTTGAGCCTGTCGAAGGACTACCAACGGAAAAGAGGTAGGCGTGTCAAGCGTTGAGCCTGGCCGCCCCCACAGCCAGCGTCGCCGGGCGCGGGCCGCGGTCTTGCAGGTGTTGTACGAGCTGGACGGCTCGCGGCACGACCCGGAAGCGGTCATGGCCGCGCATCTCGCCGAGACGACGCTGTCGGCGCAAGGTAAAGCATACGTGCGCAAGCTGGTGGAGGGCGTGCTGGGACGGCGGGAGGAGCTAGACAGCCTCATCGCCCAGTACGCGCCCAACTGGCCCGTAGCCCAGCTCCCCAGCGTGGACCGCAACATCCTGCGCATCGCCATCTTTGAGATCGTTTCCGAGGGCGACACCCCGACCAAGGTCGCCATCAATGAGGCGGTGGAAATGGCCAAGGTGTTCGGCTCGGACAGTTCGCCCAAGTTCGTCAACGGGGTCTTAGGGTCGGTCGTAGCGGCGCGGGAGATTAGGGTATAATCTCTGCCGCACCCGTATCAGTGGAGGTTGATAGATGGCCACAGTCATGGAGCGCGTCCAGACGGTCGTTGCGGACAAGCTCAGCGTCGAGAAGTCGGCGGTCGTTCCCACGGCGTCTTTCGTGAACGACCTCAACGCCGACTCCCTCGACCTGGTGGAGCTCATCATGGCCTTCGAGGAGGAGTTCAGCACTCCTGACAAGAAGGTCGAGATTTCGGACGAGGACGCCGAGAAGATTACGAACGTGCAGCAAGCGATAGACTTCCTCAAATCCAAGGGCGTCCACGACTAGCAGACGCCTCACTCCTCAGTGAGTCCTCGAAGGGCCCCGGCACGCCGGGGCCTTTCTGTTCGGCTTGGACTTATGTCGGAACCAGGCATTTCAGGGATATACTGCGGCATCATCGGCGATGGACCGGAGGTGCAGCTATGCCTACTGACCCGAACATCCTGGACGACAACGCATCCCAGCGACGTCGCCTGGAGGCTCTTGTAAGCCGCCTGACGGACGATGACCGCGACGTCGGCAACAGCTGGACGATCGCCGCTTCCCTTGCCCACCTTGCCTTCTGGGACCGGCGGGCCGCGCTCCTCCTCCGGCGCTGGGAAAGGAAGGGCCCGCAACCCGATGAGCCGGATGTGGACCTGTTGAACGAGGCTCTCCTGCCTGGCGCACCGACAGGGCGCGCCAGGCAGGAGAGCTTGCAGTGGCTGCGGCGCAGTCGGCGGATGCGGTTGTAGAGGCGGTGGACAGCCGCGTGTTGGGCGCAGTTTTGGCGCGGCGCGAGGGATGGCGGCCCCAGCGGAGTATCCACCGTCGTGAGCACCTCGACGATATCGAGCGTGTCATGCGGGGTTGACTAGGACCGGGGTTGCCGCAGGACAGGCTTCTTGCTAGGATTGCCCCGACCCCATGCCAGAGCGTACTCCGTTCCCCGACCTCGCCACGCTGGATCGCCAGGTGCACGGCTGCACGAAGTGTGCGCTGTCGGCGACCCGCACGAAGGCTGTTCCCGGCGAAGGCTCGCCTACCGCAGCCATCGTGTTCATCGGCGAGGGGCCAGGCTACCACGAAGACCAGCAGGGCAGGCCGTTCGTCGGCCCCGCCGGACATCTCCTCGACAAACTGCTGGACTCCATCGGCCTGAAGCGGGCCGACGTGTACATCACCAACATGGTCAAGTGCCGCCCGCCCAACAACCGCGACCCCTTCCCGGGAGAGATTCAGGCGTGCTCCGGCTACATGGACGAGCAGTTGCGGCTCATCGGGCCGAAGGTGGTCGTTACGCTTGGCAGGCACTCCTTCGGCAAGTTCTTCCCCGGCGACACCATAAGCAAGGCACGGGGTCGGCCCCGGCAGTGGAATGGGTGGACAATCTTCCCCATCTACCACCCCGCGGCGGCGCTGCACAACCCCGGCCTGATGCCCGACCTGCAAGCCGACTTCCAGAAGCTGGCCGCGATGCTTCAAGGCCCCGCAGCGGAGCCGGTCAAGGAAACGGCGGACCAGTCCCAGCAGCTTTCGCTGTTCTAGGTCCCATCCTCGGCTCCTCCCTCCTCGTGCGGAGTGTGTGACGCCCTCGCGGCCTCTGGGGTATAATCGCGCCATCTTCGGCGCTCCACGCCGGATAAACGAGGAGGCAGAGCATGGCAGAGTGCATTTCGTACTTGAACGGCGAGTGGGTCCCCAACAGTCAGATGAAGATTGACGTGTTCGACCGTGGGCTGCTCCAGGGCGACACCGTCTTCGACGTGGCCCGCACCTACAACGGCAAGCCCTTCAAATTGGACCGACATGTTGACCGGTTGGCCCGCTCCCTCAAGTTCATGCGCATGGAGCCGAACCTGACCGCCGAGGAGATCGGCGAGGTGATGGAGGAGGGCGCGCGGCGGAACGAAAAGCTGCGCAAGGACGTCGGCGACTTCAACCTTTGGTGCTTCGTGACGCGCGGGCCGGGGCCGTGGGCCTACGCGGCTGGGCCGTGCACCGTTGGCGTCCGCATCTACCCCATAGACTTCAAGCGGTTCGCGCCGTTCTTCACCTCTGGCGCCCAGGGCGTCATCGTGAAGACGCGCAGCTACCCTTCCGGCACGGTGGAACCCAAGGTGAAGCACTACAGCCGGGGTAACTTCGCCATGGCCGAGATGGAGGCCAACGACGTCGTCCCCGGTGGCTGGCCAATCATGACCGACATGGAGGGCAACCTGACCGAAGGCACCATCAATAGCCTGTTCATGGTGACCGGCGGGGTCATCCGCACGCCGCGCGACACCAGCATCCTACAGAGCATCTCGCGCTCAGTGGTCTTCGACCTGGCCAAGCAGCTCGACATCCCCCTGGTGGAGGAGGACCTGCAGCCCTACGACCTGTACACGGCGGACGAGGCGTTCGTCTCGTTCACCGGCCCCGGTGTGCTGCCGATGACCTCGGCGGACAAACGCACCATCGGAGACGGCAAGCCGGGCAGGGTAACGCAGCAACTGCAGGCCGCGTGGAGCGAGCTGGTCGGCCTCGACGTGGCGGACCAGACGATGCGGCAGGCCGCCAAGAAGTAGAAACCCCTCACCCTTCGGCCCCGACTCTTCGAAACGGCGGAGGCCGCCATGCCAGACACGTGGACGTACTACAACGGTCAGTGGATGCCCCGGAGCCAGGTGCGCATCGAGCTGGGCGACCGTGGCTTCTATCTAGGCGACGCGGTGTTCGACCTGTTCCGCACCTTCGGCGGCAAGCCGTACCGCGTGCGCGAGCACATGGACCGTTTCTTCCGTTCGCTCAAGTACGTGCGCATAGACCCCGGCCTGTCGCCTGAAGAGATGACGGCCCTTGGACTGGAGTGCGTGCGGCGCAACGAGCCGTTGCGGGCCGAGATGGGCGACTGGAGCATCTGGTACGCGGCGACGCGCGGCCTGGGCGACTGGCGGATGCTGGACGCCAAGCCGACGGTCATCGTCCAGTGCGCGCAGACGCCCTTCGGCTCGTTCGCCCGCTTCTACGAGACCGGCGCCCACGCCGTCATCGTCAAGACGCGGAACAACACGCCGGAGACGCTGGAGCCGAAGCTGAAGCACACCAGCCGAATGCACCTGGTGATGGCCGACGTGGAGGCGAGGGACGTGGACCGCGACGCGTGGCCGGTGCTCCTCGACCGCGAGGGCAACATCGCCGAAGGGTCAGGCTCCAACGTGTTCATCGTGACGGACGGCGTGCTGCGGACGCCGACCGACGCGGGCATCTTGCAGGGCGTGACCCGGACGGCGGTGCTGGAGATGGCGCGGCAGCTCGGCATCCGCTTCGTGGAAGAGGACATCCAGCCCTACGACCTGTACACAGCGGACGAGGCGTTCTTCTCGACGACGCCCGCCTTCGCGCTCCCCATTACCAAGGCGGACAACCGCATGGTGGGCGAGGGGAAGCCAGGCAAGGTGACGCGGCAACTTCTGGCAGCGTTCAGCGAGTCGGTGGGCGTGGATGTGGTGGGCCAAGCGCTGAAATATCGAACCTCGAGGTCAAGTGTCTAGGCGGGGCATGGCCCTGCACCCTTAGCTATCGTCAAGAGATGTAATGGTCAGGGTGACCACGGTGCCCCAGCAGCGTGATTGGCAGAAACACCAGAACGAGGAGGAGCAAGATGGCAGCGATCCCGGACACAGTAGCGTATTTCAACGGAAATTGGGTGCCCCGCAGCCAGGTGAAGATTGACCTGCTGGACAGGGGATTCTACGTGGGCGACGCCGTCTTCGACATCGCCCGCACGTTCAACGGGAAGTCGTTCAAGATGCGCGAGCACGTCGAACGGCTCTACCGCTCCCTCAAACACGTGCGCATGGACTGCGGCATCTCGCTGGATGAGATGATTGACCTGAGCGAGGAGTGCGTCCGAAAGAACGAGAAGTTCCGCAAGGAGGTCGGCGACTGGCACGTGTGGCAGGCGGTGACCCGCGGCATCGGTGGCTGGCGGGCCGAGCCAGGGCCGCCGACCGTCATCATCCAGTGTGTGCCGGTGCCCTTCAAGACCTATGCGCACCTGTACAAGACCGGCGGCCACCTGGTCGTCGCTAAGTCGCGCAGCTACTCGCCGGAGATGCTCGACCCCAAGGTGAAACACTACAGCCGCCTGAACTTCAACCTGGCCGACCTCGAGGCCAAGGACGTGGACCCTGAGGGCTGGCCCGTGCTGCTCGACCAGAAGGGCAACTTGACGGAGGGCACAGGCTACAACGTCTTCATCGTGACCAACGGAGTTATCCGCACGTCGGGGGACAGTGTGCTGCTCCAAGGGGTGTCGCGCGGCGCGGTGTTCGAGGTCGCCGAGCAACTCGGCATCCCCTACACCCAAGAGGAGCTGCAGCCCTACGACCTGTACACAGCGGATGAGGCGTTCATCAGCAACACCCCGACCTGCATCCTGCCGATGACCAAGGCGGACAACCGCGTCGTCGGGAACGGCAAGCCCGGCCCCATCACCCAGCAGATCCTGGCGGCCTGGAGCGAGAAGGTGGGCCTAGACATCGTGGACCAGGCCGTCCGGTTCGCTCCCAAACAGACCAAAGTGCTGAGCTAGAGGAGGACCGAATGGCGAAGGGAATCGAGACGATCGCCTATCTGACCGGCGAGTGGGTGCCGCTCAGTGAAATCAAGGTCCACGTGCACGACCGGGGGTTCTACATCGGCGACTCGGTGTTCGACCTGGCCCGCACGTTCAATGGCAAGTCCTTCAAGATGAAGGAGCACGTGGACCGGTTGTACCGCTCCCTCAAGCACGTGCGCATAGACCCAGGCCTATCGCCCGAGGAGATGGTCGAGGTGAGCGAGGAGTGCGTGCGGCGCAACGAGAAGTTCCGCAAGGACGCCGGCGACTGGCACGTGTGGCAGGCGGTGACGCGGGGTGTGGCAGGCTGGCGAGAGCTGCCGACGAAGGCCACGGTCATCGTGCAGTGTGCCCCGATTTCCTTCAAGATCTACGCCCACCAGTTCAAGACCGGCGCCCACGCGGTCATCGCCAAGACGCGCAGCTACTCGCCCGAGACGGTGGACCCCAAGGTGAAGCACTAAAGCCGGATGAACTTCAGCCTGGCCGACCTGGAGGCGCGGGACGTGGACCCGGAGGGCTGGCCCGTGCTGCTCGACCAGAAGGGCAATCTGACCGAGGGGACGGCGTACAACATCTTCATTGTGAGCAACGGGATCATCCGTACCCCCGGCGACAGCGCGCTCCTCCAGGGCATCTCGCGCGGCGCGGTGTTCGAGCTAGCGGAGCAGCTCGGCATCCCCGCAGTGCAGGAGGAGTTGCAGCCGTACGACCTGTACACGGCGGACGAGGCGTTCATCACCAACACGCCCATGTGCGCGCTGCCCGTCACCAAGGCCGACAACCGGCCCGTCGGCGATGGTAAGCCAGGGCCTATCACCCAGCAGATCCTGGCGGCCTGAAGCGAGAAGGTCGGCCTGGACATCGTGGACCAGGCGCTGCGGTTCGCCAAGCGCTAGGAGAAGGAGCCAGCATGGCCCAGTATACAGCGTACTTCAATGGACAGTGGATTCCCGCCGATGAGATGAAGCTCGACCGGCGCGACCGGGGCTTCCGCACGGCGGACGTGGTCTTCGACGCGATGCGGACCTACGACGGGAAGCTGTTCAAGCTCGACCGGCACATGGACCGGTTCTACCGCTCGCTCCACTACGCCCGCATAGACCCAGGCCTGACGAAGGAGGAGATGGCCGCCATCGTCGAAGGGACGGTGGGGAGGAACAGGCACCTGCTGGCGGAGGAAGGCGACTTCCAGGTCTATATGTTCGTCACCCGCGGCAGGGGGATGTGGGCGCACATCGCCGGGCCGCCGACCATCGGCGTCGAGGCGTACCAGCTGCCCTTCCACCGCTACGCGCCCTTCATGGACGGCGGCGCCAGCGGCGTCATCGCCAAGACGCGCAGCTACTCCCACCAGTCGGTGGACCCGAAGATCAAGCACCAGGCACGGATGAACTTCAACCTGGCTGAGCTTGAGGCCAAAGACGTGGACCCCGACGCCTTCCCCATCCTGCTGGACATGGAGGGGAACCTCACTGAAGGCACCATCAACAGCGTGTTCCTGGTGACCAATGGCACCATCCGCACGCCGACGGACGAGAGCATACTGCAGAGCATCTCCCGATCGGTGGTGATGGACCTGGCCAAGCAACTCGGCATCCCCCTGGTGGAGGAGCCGCTGCAGCCCTACGACCTGTACACTTCGGACGAGGCCTTCATGGCCTTCACCGGCCCGGGCGTGCTGCCCATGACCCGCGTGGACAAGCAGCCCATCGGCGATGGCAAGCCCGGCCCCATCACGAACCAGCTTCTGGCAGCCTGGAGCGAGATGACCGGCGTGGACATCGCTACCCAGGCCAAACGCTTCGCCAGGGGCTGAGAAGCCGGAGGCCATAAGACACCCTCCTGCGAAACCGAAGCTAGCTTTCGTACCGTAGAATGCTGGATATGGGTGTGCAAGGGACGGAGGGCGCCGCAGGCGGGCCGAAGGGCCGAGTGCTCGGCCTGAGCCGAAACCAGGTCGTGTTGGCCGCGCTGCTGGCCATCCTGGCGGCGGCGCTGGTGCTGCGGCTGTACGGCATCGCCTGGGACAGCGGCTACCCGTGGACGCCGCACCCCGACGAGCGGGCCATCCTTCAGCATGTGGACGAGATTGCGTTGCCGCCCGCGGGCGACCTGGGCCAACTCCTCGACAAGGAGGAGAGCACCTGGAACCCCAAGTGGTTTCCTTATGGCAGTCTCCCGCTGTACCTGCTCAAGGGGGTCGAGCTCGTTTATGACAAACTCCCCGCGAAAGGCCTGACCGACCTCCGGGTGCCGGGCCGCGCCATCTCGGCGCTGGCGGACGTCCTGACCATCCTGGTGGCCTATCTGTTGGCGTCGCGACTGTTTGGGCGGCGCGTCGGCCTGGCGGCTGCGGGCCTGCTGGCCGTGGCGGTGCTGCATATCCAGCTCAGCCACTTTTACGCCGTGGACACTCTCCTGACGTTGTTTGCCGTGGCCTCCATCTTCTTTATGTACCGAGTTGCCACGCGCGGCAAGCTAAGAGACTCGATGCTGGCGGGCCTGTTCATCGGCTTGGGGCTGGCGACCAAGACGAGCCTGCTGCCCATCTTCATCGCCTTCGGCATCGCCCACCTGATGTACCTGTTCCAGTGGACGGGGCAGCCGTACGACACGCAGCCAGGCTTCTTCAAGCGGCTGGAGAAGGCTGCCGAGGGCACGGTACTGGGTCTCGGTGTCGCTGCGCTGGCCTTCTTCATCGCCGAGCCGTACGCGTTCCTGGACTGGGCGCGCTTCTCCGCCGACTGGGTGGAGCAGTCGGAGATGGTGCAGCGCATCCGCGACTACCCGTACACGAGGCAGTACATCAACACGCCGCCTTACTGGAACCAGGTGCAGCAGCTTGCAACGTGGGGCCTCGGCTGGCCGCTGGGCATGGTGGCCTGGGCGGGGTTAGCCTTCGCGGCGCTGCGCGGGCTGAGGTGGCGGCACGCGGCGCTGTACGTCGCGGGCGGCGTCGCTCTGCCGATGGCGATGCTCCTGCTCTCCCACGACACGAAGGTGATGGCGCTGGCGGGCTTGGTGGCGGGCGTGGCGCTGCTGGCGACGCTGCCGGTGCGCAGGCCAGACACGCGGCTGGGCGTGCTGCTGCTGGCGTGGGTCGTGCCCTACTTCCTCATCATCGGGGCGTTCGAGGTTAAGTTCCTGCGCTACCTGCTCCCCATCACGCCGTTCCTGGTGGTCCTGGGTGTGCAGATGGCCTTCGCCCTGTGGGATGGAGCCCACGGTTTGCTCCCGCGGCTGCCACTCCGCCCTGCCCTGCTGGTGCTCGGTGCATTGGCGGTGGCAGCAACCGCCTTCTACGCAGCGTCGTACATGGCGGTGTACGCGAAGCCGCACCCGGCGGTGAGCGCGGCAGTTTGGATGAAGGCGAACGCGCCGGACGGCTCGTCGGTGCTGAAAGAGCACTGGGAGGAGAGCCTGCCGGAGCTGCACCAGTTCCGCTGGGAAGAGTTGCCCATGTACGAGCCAGACGGGCGGCGGAAACTCGGCGACATGTCGCGGCAGCTATCGCGCGCGGACTACCTGGCTTTCTACAGCAACCGGATGTACGCCAACCTGCCTCGCCTGCCGTGGCGCTACCCGATGGCTGGCGAGTACTACGACCTGCTGTTCTCCGGCCGCCTGGGGTACGAGTTGGTCCACTATGAGACTTCCTACCCCACGCTTTGGGGGGTCAGCTTCGTGGACGACACCTTCAATCGTCCAGGCGTGCCGGTGCCGGAGCCGTTGGAGGGCTACAAGCCGTCGCCGTTGACGTTGGGACTGGGGTTCGCCGACGAGAGCTTCACGGTCTATGACCACCCGAAGGTGCTGATATTTCAGAACGTGAAGCGGTACGACAGCCTCACCATCGCCCGGGTCATCGAGGCATCGGTGGACGGCGGTCTGGAAGGGCGCGAGGAGGCTGACCCTGGGCCCGTGTACACGCCGGAGGACGCGGCGGTCCAGCAGAGCGGCGGCACGTGGAGCGAGATTATCCGGGAGGAGAGTTGGACGAACCGGATGCCCGTCCTGGCGTGGCTCATCGTGGTGGAGGGGCTGTCGCTGCTGGCGCTGCCGCTGACGCTGTTCCTGTTCCGGCCGCTGCCCGACCGGGGCTACCTGCTGGCCAAGGCTGTGGGGCTGCTGGCCGTGGGCCTGGTGGTGTGGTGGCTGGCCAGCCTCAAGTGGATGGCGTTCTCGTCCGGCTCCATCATGCTGGCGGCGGCGCTGCTGGCGGGCGCGTCGGGGTTGGTGTTGGCGTTCCGGCGGCGGGAGATTCTGGCGTTCTTGCGCGAGAACTGGCGTGTCGTCCTCATCGGCGAGGCGGTGTTCCTGACGGCGTTCTTCTCCTTCGTCGCCATCCGCATGGCCAACCCCGACCTTTGGCACCCCTACCGCGGCGGCGAGAAGCCTATGGAGCTGGCGTACCTGAACGCGGTCATCCGCTCCTCCTATATGCCGCCATACGATCCGTGGTTCTCCGGCGGCTACCTCAACTACTACTACTGGGGCCAGTTCTTGACTGGGATGCTGGTGAAGGCGACGGGGATAGACGTGCGGTACGCCTTCAACCTGGCGGTGCCGCTCTTCTTCGCGCTCACCGTGGCTGGGGCGTTCTGCGTAGCCTACAACCTGGCCGAAGCGACCCGGCAACGACTCACCGTGAAGGTTAAGACGAGCGTCCCGTGGTCGCCGGTGCTGGCAGGGCTGGCGGCTGCGGTGCTCGTGACTGTGCTGGGAAACCTGGACGGCGCGATGCAGATGGGCCACGCCATCAAGCGGGCCGCGTTCCTGGGCGAGCCGTACGGCACCTTCGACTTCTGGCAGAGCAGCCGCATGATGCCGCCTGACCCGCCAGGTTTCGAAATCACCGAATTCCCTTACTTCACCTTCCTGTTCGCCGACCTGCACCCGCACTTGATGGCTATGCCGTTCACGCTCCTGGCGGTAGCTCTCGCCCTGGCGGTGGTGTTGAAGGGCCGCGCACCGCCTGCCTCAAGTACTGAGGGTGGTGCCCCGTGGTCCTTCGACAAACTCAGGACGAGTGGGGCACGCCTCCTCGACGGCTGGCTGCTGCTGGCGGCGCTGGGCATCGCCATAGGGGCGCTGCGGGCCATCAACACATGGGACTATCCCACTTACCTCATCCTCGGAGTCGGGGCGGTCTTTCTGGCCGGCTTCTTCCGGCACGGCGGCCTGAGCCTGTGGATGGTGGCCGAGTCGGCGGTGCGGGCAGTCTTCGTGTACAGCGTCGCCTACGTCGCCTTCCTGCCGTTCCTTCTCAACAACAAAGTCTTCTTCGACAGCCTGGAGGCCACCACGAACCGGACCATCCTGTGGCACTACCTGGCCATCACGGGGCTGTTTGTTTTCATCCTGGGGACGTTCTTGCTGACAGAAACGCGCGACTGGCTAGCGTCGGCCTGGCGCGGTGTGCTGCGCCTGACGCTGGGGCAGCGGTTGGCCAAGCTGGGAGAGGCGAACTACTTCAAGCCCGCCCCGGCTGGGATGAGCCTCTTCCCCATCGGCGTGATTCGCATCGCAGCGCTGGCGCTGGTATTGGCGGGGATCGGCTACGCCGTCGCGGTGTGGGCATCGGCCCCGCTGGGTAGTACCGTCCCCTTCATGGCGCTGCTGCTGGCGCTGATCGCCGCGGTGGGCGCCAGGTGGCTGTTCTCATGGAGGCCCGACGCGGCGCCGCTGGCCTTCATGGGTCTGATGGCGGGCCTAGCGTTCTCCCTGGGCCTCGGCCTGGACCTGTACCGGGTCGAGGGCGACATAGACCGGATGAACAGCATCTTCAAGGTCTATCTCCAGGTCTGGGTGCTGCTTGGCGTCGGGTCGGCCTACGCGCTGTGGCGGCTGGCCCAGGGGGTCAAGTGGGCCGCGCTGGGCCGTCTTAGGCTTCCGATGCCGAAGATGGGCCTGGCGGCCTGGGCATGGACGGCATTCCTCGTGCTCTTTGTGGTCAGCGCGGGTGTCTATACCATCGAGGGCACGCAGGAGCGGCTGCGTGACCGCTTCAACGGGCGCCTGCTGCCGATGACCCTGGACGGCATGGCGTACATGCGCGATGCAGTGTACGACGACGAAAAGGGACAGTTGCGGCTATGGGACGACTACCCCGGCATCCGCTGGCTCCAGCAGAACATGGAAGGGTCGCCGGTGGTCATGGAAGGCCACACGCCAACCTACCGCTGGGGGAACCGCATCTCCATCTACACCGGCCTGCCAGCCGTGGTGGGCTGGCAGTGGCATCAGGAGCAGCAGCGGTGGGACTACCAGGACGACATCGCCCAGCGCATCATCGCGGTAAGGGAGTTCTACTCGACGCCCGACCCGTCGGTGGCGATAACCATCGCACTCAAGTACAACGTCCAGTACATCTACGTCGGTCCTCTAGAGCGGGCGTACTACCCCCCCGAGGGCATCCTGAAGTTCGATTACATGGCCGTGCTCATGGACAAGGTCTGCTGCGACGGCACGCCGGTGGACATCTATCTCATCAAGCCTGAGCTGCTCCAGACCGTCAGCCGGTGAGTTGGTGGAGGGTGGCAGGCCACTTGTCGGTGGGGTGTCTTTGGGCGGCGGCAGGTCTGCGGAGCTTGCCCTCCTAGTCGTACGTTTTGATGGCAGCCCTGCGGAGTCGCTACCACCGGCTGCAGGGCCTGCGACCTTCGCCCCTGTAACGCGTTACCAAACGCTCCGGTGGCCGTGTTGTAACGCTCTACCTAACCGTACCGTACACAACCGTAAAGTACCGCACACAGCGCAACCGTACTCCACCGTACCGATACAAGACACGACAGGGCGAAGCATGCTGCGCACTTTGGGCTGCGCTGTCATGCTTCGCCCGACCGTACCTAGCACAACACAACCCCAGAGAGTACGACGCCGCGTGCCGCAAGCCTGCATCCCGATGTTGCCGTGACTCTGGCTACGCGATACGCAAGCGACGGGGGCTTGCTTGGAATACACGATGGCGCTGTGCACCCTGTTGGGGCCTGGTCTGTAGTGATGCCTTGCCCAACCCAAGGAAAGAGGGAGCTACGATACGCTACCCGGGCGCTACATGTATTGCAGCTTCGTAAGTCCTCTGCGGACGAGTCTGTGGGGTCGTAGGGGCGCACGGCCGTGCGCCCCTACGACCCCACAGACTCAGCCTTCTTGGGGCAGGCGGTTGAACGCGCTCTGGTAGTACAGCAGCGGGCGGCCCGGGTTTACTTGGATCTCGTCCACCTCGCCGAGAAAGATGGTGTGGTCGCCGGCTAGGACCTCCTGGACGACATGGCAGTCCATGTAAGCGAGGCAGCCGTCCACCACCGCCGAGCCGCACTGAGTGAAGTTGAATGGTGCCTCCACGTCGCCGGTGCGCTTCTCGGGCGGGCGGGCGTAGTACTCGGCGATGGCCTGCTGGTGCTCGGCTAGGATGTTGATGGCGAAGCGCTGGGTCCTTTTGATGAGTTGGTAGGTCTGGCGGCGGTGGTCCACGCAGACCAGCACCAGCATGGGGTTGAGGGACACCGAGCAGATGCCGTTGGCCGCCATGCCATGGAAGTGGCCGTCGGCCTCGCGGGTGGTGATGACGGACACGCCGGTCGCGAACTGCGACCAGGCCTGGCGGAACTGCTGCGCGTCGGGCATCGAAGCCTCCTTCCGTGTGCCGCTGATTATAGCTGCACCGTCCGCAGCGCGATAGGTTCGCCGTTTGAATCCCTGGCCGCGTTGGGGCTAGAATGCGGACAGGTTGGAGCCGTTCCAGGCTATCTCATCAGGGAGGGGGAACCATGCCGACGAAGGCTTTCATCCTCATCGAAACATCCGTAGGGAAGACACGCGACGTGGGCGAAGCCCTGAAGAAACTGAAGGGCGTCACCCAGGTGGACGCGGTCACCGGCCCGTACGACATCATCGCCGTCGTCTCGGCCCCCGACCTTAACTCGGTCGGCGAGTTGGTGACCAATAAAGTCCACACTATCGGCGGCATCGTCCGCACAGTCACCTGCTTGTCCATGATCGGCTCCGCATAACACATGGTCCGAAACGGCTACAGGGCGCTGCTGGTGGACTGCGATGGGACGCTGGCGCCGGCCAACATGAAGGTCACCCTACGAGTGCGGACGAGTGTACAAGAGCTGGCCAAGCGGCTACCGGTCTGCATCGTATCCAGTCGCGACCACCACGACATCGGCACGCTGGCCACGAGCTTGGGCCTGACTGCGCCGCAGGTGTCGGAGGGCGGCGCCCGCATCTTCGACCCGGCGACGGGCCAGACGCTCTGGAGGCGTACCTTGGAGCCCGACGATGCCCGCGCTATCGCCGGCTTCCTTCACGACAGCGGGCTTGAATTCTCCGCCGTGGACGGAGCGAAGCGCGTGCGCTCACAGGCCGACATCGCTGAGTGGGACATGACCCGCGTGACCGCGACCAGCCTCACGCCGACACAGGCCCAGGAGATCGCGGCGCGGTTCGGCGAGTGGCCCACCGTCCACACCGCGCTCATCATCCGCACAGACAACGGCCACTGGATGGTGGACTTCACCCATGCCGAGGTGACGAAGGCGTCGGCGGCGCAGCGGCTGGCGGCCCTGCTTGGCGCCGAGCCGTCGCAGCTTATCGCGGCGGGCGACAGCTTCAACGACCTGCCGTTGCTCCAGGCATGCGGGCTGCGCATCGCCATGGGCAACGCCGTGCCCGAGCTGAAGGCCATCGCCGACTACATCGCGCCCACGACCTACGAGGACGGCTTGGCCACCGCCATCGATGAGTTCGTGATGCCAGCGGTGAATGCATAGTTGTCGAAGCCCATCCGTACCGCGGCCCTCCTCCTCGACCTGGACGGCACGCTCATCGGGCGGGAAGAGCGCGTGTCCCACAGGGTGGCGAAGGCCGTCCGCGAGGCTTCGCAGCGTGTCCCCGTCAGCATTGTCACAGGCCGAGAACCAGCCGACGTGCTGCGGTTCTCGCGGGAGCTGGGCCTCACGACGCCACAGGTCTGCGACGGCGGCGCATCGGTGCTGGACCCGGCCACCGGGGACTACCTCTGGCGACTGCCGCTGAGGCCGGAGAAGGCTGGAGACATCCTCGATGGCCTCCGGTCAGCCGAGGCCGCCTTCGTAGCCACACACCCGACCGGCGTTCTCACCCACGCCAACGGGTCCGGCCTGGAGGTGCTCGTCCGCGACTTCAACCGCATCTCGGCGCTCGACCTCGGCCATGACGCGGCGGAGGCTTTGGTCGCCCGCTTCACCGGCGACCCCGACGTCCATGCCGTGAAGTCGTTCCTTCCCTACAACGGCCTGTGGGCCGTGGACTTCACCCATGCGCAGGTCAACAAGGCCGTCGGAGCTGCCTGGGTGGGCGGGAAGGCGAGGGTTGGTCTGGACAGGACCGCCGCTGTAGGCGACAGCTTCAACGACCTGCCGCTGTTGGAGGCGTGCGGCGTCCGTGTGGTGATGGGCGATGCCCCCGATGCGCTCAAAGCCATCGCCCACTTCGTCGCACCCTCGGTGGAGGAGGACGGGCTGGCCATCGCCATCGAGGAGTTCTTGCTCCCGAAGCTCTAACCGCGCTAGGCTATAATGGCCCTCATTTGGCTTGGGCCAAGAGGGACAACTACTCACGAACGCAACGAATCAGCCCTCGCTGGGCCGCCGTCTGGGCGGCATGACGCCCTTCCGATCCTTCGCGTACAGGGACTTTCGCTTCCTGTGGGCCGGTACGCTGCTGTGGGCCGCCGCCGTATGGATGCAGCGCATCGCCATCTCGTGGCTCGTCTTGGAACTGACGGACAGCCCGCTGCTGGTGGCGCTTGCTTACTCGCTGCCGCAGGCGCCGTACGTCATCCTCGGCCCCTTCGCGGGGGCGCTGGCCGACAGGGTCAACCGCAAGCTTATGCTCGTGGGCGCACAGGCGGTAACCTGCGCCGGTACGGCGGTGCTCGCGGTGATGGTGGCCACCGGAACGGACCCCGCGTGGTTAGTGATGCTCATCGCCGTGCTGCTCGGCATGGCCCTGTCCGTCAACTTCGTGTCGGTGCAGACCATCATCTACGACGTGGTGGGGCCGAAGGACGCCATGAATGGCCTGTCGTTGTGGTTCGTGGGCATCCGCGGGGTGGGCGCCGTGGGCGCGCTGACGGGGGGCGAGGTCATCGAGCAGGTGGGCATCTGGCCGGCCTTCGCGGCGTCCAGCGGGGTGTACGTGCTGGCAGGCGGCGTGTTCACCCTGATGCGCTACCGCTCCAGGATCAGTGTGGAACCGGGTGCTTCGATGATGGAGAACCTGAAGACGGGGCTGCGGTATATGCTCGGCTCGCGGGAGTTGACGAGCCTAGTGGTGCTCTCCACTGCGGCCGAGGCTTTCGGCTGGGGCGTGGTCTCGCTGTTTGCCGTCTTCGCCTCCGACGCGGTGTTCGACATTGGGCCTCGCGGCTTGGGCATCATGACGGCGGCGTTCGCCGTGGGCGGCGTGGTCGGCTCGGCGGCGCTGGCGTCGGTGCGAGACGTGGGCCGGAAGGGGCTGGTGCTCACGCTGGCGATCGTGGCCGCCGCAGTGGTGCTGGCAGGGTTCTCGCAGTCCGACTGGTTCGCCCTATCGGTCGTGCTGCTGGCCGTATTCGGGCTGACGCTGGCGGCCTACGACACCCTCACCATCCTGCTCATCCAGGAGCACGCGCCAGAGGGGATGCGTGGCCGCGCCGTGGGCGCCTTGCAGGTCACATCTGGCGTCGGCCCTGTCGGACCGCTGACGATGGGTGCGTTGGCCGGCGGCATCGGAGTGCAGACAGCCGTGGGCATCGGCGCTGGCGTGCTCCTGGCGGCAGTTGGAGTTGTCTCAGCCGTCGTGCCGAAGGTACGGGCAATGCGGTAGGGATGCCTACCGTTCGTCCTGAGCTCGTCGAAGGAACGAACGGAGGTTCCGCCCGTGGTCCGACAGGCTCACCACGAGCGGAATCAGAGACCTACAGCGCGTCCAGGCGCCGCAGCACGTCGGGCGGAAGGCCGATGTCCGCGCTGGCCGCGTTCTTCGCGACCTGCTCCGGCCTGCTGGCGCCGACGATGGCGGACGTGATGCCGGGCTTGGACAGCACCCAGGCTAAAACGACCTGGGTCGGCTCGTGGCCGAGGTCGCGGGCGATGGCCGTGATGCGCTCGACCATGTCGAACCGCTTCTCGTCCATGTACTTCTGCCTGGCGCTCTGCGCGTGCTTCGAGCCGAGGTGGCTGTCGGCGGGAGGAGGCTGGCCGCGCCGGTACGCGCCGGTGAGGACGCCACCCATAAGCACGAGGTAGGGCAGCACAGCGACCTGCTCGGCAAGGCACAGGGGCAGCAGTTCGGCTTCGATACTGCGCTCGCTGAAGTTGTAGGGTGGCTGAACGGAGACGAACCGTTCCAGGCCACGCCGCTCGCTGATTCCGAGCGCCTCGCTGAGCTGCTGGGCGGCGAAGTTGGAGCAGCCGATGTAGTGGATGGCGCCCTTCTTCACCAACGCATCGAGCGTGGTCAGTGTCTCCCCGAGGGGTGTGTCCGGGTCCCAGCGGTGCACCTGGAATAGGTCTATGTAGTCGGTGCCGAGGCGGCGCAGGCTGGCCTCGACGGAATTGACGAGATGCTTTCGGGAGAGACCGGTATCGTTGGGGCCGGAGCCCATCGGATAGCCCGCCTTGGTGGCAACTACGTAGTCGTGGCGGCGGTGCCGGATGCCCTTGCCCACGACCACCTCTGACTGGCCCGCGTGGTACACGTCGGCGGTGTCGATGAAGTTCACGCCGTGGTCGAGGCAGGCGTGGATGACGCGGACAGCCCGCTCGTCGTCCACGTAACCCGCGCCGTACATGTTGGTGCCCAGGCAGATGCGGGACACCTTGAGGCCCGACTTACCAAGTCGCACGTGCTGCATCATTCCCTCCCTATTTGCCGGTCCAGAAGACACGGGTCTCTCCCGTGCATGACGTGTAGACGGCAAGGCAGACGTCTTGGGGGTCAACCAAGACGAAGGGATAACTCTCAAAAGAGTTCATTCCTACTGACTGTCCGGCCAGCAGAGTGGCCAGATGGACACGTTCGCCCTCGAAGCTTAGCCAGAAAACCTGGACAGATTTAGAGGTTGCGTTCATGAACCGGATGGTTGTGGGCGGTCCTTCATGCGCCATTTGGCGGTGTCGGCGTTCCATCCAAGATGGGGCGCGAGCACGGCGTTGGTCAGTCCGAGGAGCGGATGGTCGGGCGCGGGCGGCTCGTGATCCCAGACGTCGGTGGAAGCGCCCGCGATGCGGTGCTCGCGCAAGGCCTGGGCGAGTGCCGCGGTATCCACGACCTCGGCGCGAGCGGTGTTGACGAGATAAGCCGTTGGCTTCATCAAGGCCAGTTCCTTGGCACCGATCAGGCTGCGGGTCTGGCCGTCGAGGGCTGCGTGGAGACTCACGAAGTCCGCGTCGTGGAGGAGCGTCTCCAGAGGGACGAACTCGGTGCCGAGCCTGCGCGCCCGCTCCGGCGTGGGATGCGCGGTGGTGCACAGCACCCGC
The DNA here is from genome assembly GCA_016872515.1 of SAR202 cluster bacterium. Classification (GTDB taxonomy): domain Bacteria; phylum Chloroflexota; class Dehalococcoidia; order Lucifugimonadales; family VGZR01; genus VGZR01. The sequence goes on along the minus strand of VGZR01000002.1, from coordinate 90,965 downwards.
ATGCCGAAGGCGCGGGCGAGGGCGGCCATCCTGCCGCCGCCGCCGGGGATGTCGTTGAAGTGCTTGACCTCGCCCAGGCCGTGTGTGAGGCCCTCAGGCAAGACCTTTGGGTAGCCGAGGTTGTAGGGGATGACGATGAGCGGCATCACCTGCGTGCCGTGTCCTGGTCCACCAGCTCGATGAGCACGCCGCCCGTGGATCTCGGATGGAGGAAGGCGATCTGACCGGACAAACCGTGGCGCGGCTTCTCATCGATCAGTTCCACGCCCTTCGCCTTGAGGGCCTGGAGCCGGTCAGCGAGGCTTTCCACCTCGAAGCAGATGTGGTGAACGCCCTCACCACGCTTCTCGATGAAGCGGGCGACGCCGGAGTTGGGGTCGGTGGGCTGGATGAACTCGACCTGCGAGCCGCCGATGCGGACGAGCACGGCCCTGACCTTCTGGTCGGCGATGTCCACGGCCTGGGCGCCAGCTCCGACGCCGAACAGGTCACGGTACATGGCGAGGGCCGCCGCGATGTCCTTCACCGCGATGGCGACGTGGTTGATGTGCTGTGCGACGCAAGGACCGGTCATTCACATGCTCCAAAGTTCTTTAGAAAGGGTCTCCCACATCCCTTCCCAAAGAATCTTACTCCAGTAGGTGCCGGGCGATAATCAGCCTCTGGACCTCGGACGTGCCCTCGTAGATCTCGGTGACCTTGGCGTCACGATAGAGGCGCTCGGGTGTGGCGGGGGCGAAGTAGCCGGAGCCGCCGTGGAGTTGCAATGCGCGGTCGGCGGCCTGGACGGCGGTGCGGGACGCATACAGTTTGGCCATGGCAGCCTCGGGCACGAATGGCCTGCCCGCGTCGCAGAGCAGCGCTGAGCGGCGGACGAGGAGGCGGGCGGCGTCCACCTGGGTCGCCAGGTCGGCCAACTGGAACTGGATGCCCTCCATCTCGGCCAGGCGCTTGCCGAATGCCTGGCGCTTCTTGACGTAGGAGACGGCGCTTTCGAGCGCCATCTGGGCGATGCCGACGGCCTGGGAGCCGATGCCGATGCGGCTGGCGTCCAGGAGCTGCATGACCGCGCGAAAGCCTTCGCCCTCGGCGCCGATGCGGTCTTCGGCCGATACGGGCGTGTCTTCGAAGGTCAACTCTGCGGTGGAGGAGGCGCGGATGCCCAGCTTGCCGTGGAGCGGGCGGACGGTTAAGCCGGGTGCGCCGCGCGGGACGACGAAGGCGCAGATGCCCTTGGCCCGTTTGGCCGGGTCGAGGGTGGCCATGACGACGAACACCTCTGCCTCTGCGGCATTGGTGATGAACGTCTTAGCCCCATTGATGAGGTAGCGGCCGTCAGAACGCACCGCGAGGGTCTGGATGCCTGCGGCGTCGCTGCCTGCGCCTGGCTCGGTGAGGCCGAAGGCGGCGACTTTCTCGGCTCGGGCCAGCGGCGGCACGTACTTGTGCTTCTGCGCCTCGCTGCCGAACCGCTCGATGAACTTGGTGCCAAGGGAGTGATGGGCGAGCCAGATGGTTGAGGTGGCGGCGCACCCCCGCGCGACCTCCTCCGCGGCGATGGCGAGTTGGGCCATCGTGCCACCGGAGCCGCCGTACCGCTCGTCCACGGTCAGGCCATAGAGGCCAAGGTCGCCGAGGCCCCGAACGTTCTCCCAGGGGAACTCGCCGCTCTGGTCGTGGTGGGAAGCGCGGGGTGCAAGCACCTTGTCGGCGAAGTCGCGCACCGTGTTGCGCAACAGCAGTTCGTCTTCAGTCAGCAGCATGTCAGTCATGGCAGCAACCTTTCCGGGCGAGAAGTCTCAATTCACTTAGAATTCTCTGCGCAGCTCCTCTTCTGGAACGAATCGAGACGCTTGACGGAATATGGCCTGTAACGTACCAGTATCTAACTCTCGGTGTCTAGGAATGGTTAAGGTCTGCTTAGCGCCAGAGCTTGTGATGTTCCTTAGCTAACGTGGCTACCCCGCTGAGAATAAGCTTGAAAGCCCAACCGCTCCAGAATGGCAACGACCTGGACACCTGAAAAGCGTCTAAGCCTTGGCACCCACAGGCTCCAGTTCCATCGTCACCAGAGTGGTCTGGCTTGCGACGAGGCCGAACTCGGAAGGTTCTTCTCCTTCGAGGTGAAGGTCGACAGCCTCCTGGAGATTCGTAAGGGCCTCGTCGAGAGTCTTGCCCTGGGTTACCACAGCGATCTCGACGCACTCGGCAACATAGAACTGTTCCCCTTTGCGTACGACCGCCTTCACAGTGTGTTGAAGGCTCATATCGTTCTCCTCAATTCATCTCATCTGCTGTCGTGTTACAACTTCAGGTCGTACGACTCCTTGAGCCAGTCCAGGAGTTGGGGATCGAGTTCATCTGGCTTGGCGACGCGGACACGATGGCCGATCCAGCGGCCGCCCAGGAATGCGTGGCGCGCGATGCGCAAGTCCTCGACCCGGCGGGCTAGGACGAATCCGACGGTTAGGGCCTCTTTCTGGACCGTGACGCCGGCGAAGTGGGCGCGGGCCGCGAGGTTGATGGAGGTCTTGACCGCGTCCACCCTCAGCGAACCCCCAGCGCTCCATCTCGGCAACGAGCGCGTCGAATGTCTCGCGAAGCCGGGGAGTCCTGCCCGCGAAGTGGGCGTCTATTGAGGTGGCCAAGCATGAGCGCCACTGCTTGGGCGTGGCGAACTGGCGCCCGAAGGCGGGGCAGACCCTGAGTGTCTGGACAGCAGTGCGAGCCATCGCTCCCCCTCGGCCCCAATTCTACAGGAAGACGCGAAGATGCTTAGAACGGCGCGACTTCGTGCTGTTCGCCGAACACGGAGCGGAGGGTGTCGGCGATTTCGCCGACGGTGGCGTAGGACTCGACGCACTCGAGGATGGGCGGGACGGTGTTGGCCGTGCCACGTGCGGCGTCGCCGAGGCGGCGGAGCGTGGCCTGGACGCGGGCGTTGTCGCGCTCGCGCCGGACGCGGGCCAGCCGGTCGAGTTGGCGGCGGGTCTGCTCGGCTTCGATGCGCTGGATCTTCTCGATGGGCGGCGTCGGCGCCGCGTACTCGTTGACGCCCACCACGACGCGCTCCTTGCGCTCGATCTCGCGCTGCAGGCGGAAGGCGCTATCGTGAATCTCGCGGGCCTGGTAGCCGCGCTCCAGCGCGGCTACGGCGCCGCCCGCCTCCTCTATCCGGCGGATGTACTCCCAGGCCTTCTCCTCCAGCTGATTGGTCAGACACTCGACGAAGTACGAGCCCGCCAGCGGGTCCACCGTTTCGGAGACGCCGCTCTCATGGGCCAGGATCTGCTGGGTGCGGAGCGAGAGTTGCGCCGATTCCTCGGTGGGCAGGGCCAGCGCCTCGTCCTTGGAGTTGACGTGGAGGGACTGGGTACCGCCGAGGATGGCAGCGAGGGCCTGGACGGTCGTGCGCACGACGTTGTTGTCGGGCTGCTGCGCGGTCAGAGCGACGCCCGCGGTCTGGGTGTGGAAGCGGAGCATCCATGACCGGGGGCTCTCGGCGCCGAACCGCTCGCGCATGACTCGCGCCCAGATCCGGCGGGCAGCGCGGAACTTGGCCACCTCCTCGAACAGATCGTTTTGCGCGACGAAGAAGAACGACAGGCGCGGGCCGAAGGCGTCCACCTCCAGCCCGGCGTCCACGGCGGCACGGACGTAGGCAATGGCGTTGGCAAAGGTGAAGGCCAGCTCCTGGACCGCCGTCGCGCCCGCCTCGCGCATGTGGTAGCCGCTGATGGAGATGGTGTTCCAGTTCGGGACGTGCTTCGCGCAGTACTGGAACGTGTCGGTCACGAGACGCATGGAGGGTTTGGGCGGGTAGATGTACGTTCCGCGGGCGATGTACTCCTTGAGGATGTCGTTCTGGATGGTGCCGTTGAGCTTTTCCTGGCCGATGCCCTGCTTCTTGGCGACGGCGATGTACAGGGCCAGGAGGATGGACGCGGTGGCGTTGATGGTCATGGAGGTGGAGACCTTGTCGAGCGGGATGCCCTCGAACAGTACCTCCATGTCGGTCAGGCTGGAGATGGGGACGCCCGCGCGGCCCACCTCGCCCGCCGCCAGCGGGTGGTCGGAGTCGTAGCCGGTCTGGGTGGGCAGGTCGAAGGCCACGGACAGGCCGGTCTGGCCGGACTCCAGGAGATAGCGGTAGCGCCGGTTGGACTCCTCGGGCGAGGCGAAGCCCGCGTACTGGCGCATCGTCCAGACCTTGCCCCGGTACATGTTGGGCTGGACGCCGCGCGTGTACGGGTACTCGCCGGGGTAGCCGGTCTTCTCGTGGTAGTCCCAGCCGTCCAGGTCCTCCGATGTGTAGAGCGGCTTCACCTCGATGCCGGACGTCGTCTCGAAGCGCTTCTGCCGCTCAGGGACGCGCTTGCGGGAGGGCTCTAGGGACTCCTTCTCCCACTGGCTTCGAGATTTGCTGGGCATGGCCGCCTCCGTGGACGGGACTTACGTCCGAGTGTAGATGTTCGGGCGGAGGGTGTCAAAACGGCCGCGGGTCTGCGATGTATTTCTTGAATTGAGCGGAGTCAGCCGCGCTTGCTAGGACAGCTTGTCTTGGCGGAGGGTGTAGCCCTTGCCCCTGGCGAAGTGGATGAGCCTGGCGGAGCCGTCCGCTTCGAGCTTCTGCCGCAGGCTCTCCATGGTGAGGTCGGCGATGCTGCGGACCGAGCGGTCGGAGCTGCCGAGGACCTCGCGGGTAAGTTAGCCGAGGGGGACGGTCTTATTGGGCCGCTGGACGAGGTAAGCCAGGAGGTTGAACTCGAAGGGCGTGAGGGCGAGGCGTCGCGTTCCGGCAGAGGCCGTCTTATTCTTCATATCGAGCAGAAGGTTCGCGAACCTCAGCTCGCCCTCGGTGGCCACGCCGGGGCGTTCAGCATCGGCCGCGTGCCGCAGCGCCTCGGTCAGCCGTCCGTTCTGCCAGGCGAGCACCATGTCGTTGACCAGCTTGGTGCACGCCTCGACCTGCTGGGGGTCGAGGTACTTAAGGGTGTGGAACGCGACCGCGCCGATGACCGCGCCGTTGGCCTTCACGGGGCAGACGAAGCCGTACTTGAACCCGCCGAGGCGGATGGAGGTGGAGACGATGAATCTCCTGATGATGCCCTCAGCCAGTTCCTCCACCGGCGCGTTGACCACTCGCCCCTCCTGGTAGGCGGCGCGGGCCAGGTCGTTGGCGGAGGAGTGGAACGTCACGCCGGGGACATCAAAGGACGGGAAGAGACGCCTGACGGTGGAGAGGGAGCGCATAAGGGACTGGGACTGAGGGCCTGCGATGGCGACGACACGGGCGATGCCGGTCGGGCGGTGGAACTGCACGAGGCTGACGTAGCTGGCGCCCATCGCCACCCGGGCCTGCCCTAAGACTTCATTGAAGCCGTTCCAGTTGTCCATGTTCCATCAATATTGCATCTCCGACCCCCATTCGTGTGGAAACCGTGTGGGCCATGAGCGCAACGTAGCTGCACGCTATCCGCCTTGACACCGTCAAGGAGCCATACCTAGAATGAACACCAGTTCTAAGAGGCGCGAACGTGGTCATGAAGCGGGCGCTTCATCTTCAGCTGACCTGGTCTGTGGACAGGCCGACCCCGTTGGCGTCCCCAACCAGGCAGCGGCGGGCCAGGCCGCCTTCGCCGTTGACCGCTTCTCTCACGAAGCCACAGGCTATGCCGCTGGCGCCTGAACGGCCATCGCGCGGGCGGTTCTTCCCTGCTCAGAAGAGGACAGCAGATGGTGGAAAAGACAGCTAAGCGCGTCGTCTCGGGGGAGCATCTCGAAGAAGATGCCGCCCTCGACACGAACCTGCGGCCTCGGCGGCTGGCGGAGTACATAGGCCAGGAGCGGGTGAAGGGGCTGTTGCAGATCGAGGTGACGGCGGCGCGCCAGCGTGATGAGCCGTTGGACCACGTGTTGCTCTACGGGCCGCCCGGCCTCGGCAAGACGACCCTTGCGCACATCATCGCCTCCGAGATGGGCGTCTCCGTCAAGACGACCTCCGGCCCGGCCATAGAGCGGGCGGGCGACATGGTCGCCATCCTCACCCAGCTCAAGCGCTTCGATGTCCTGTTCATTGACGAGATCCACCGGCTGCCGCGCGTCGTGGAGGAGGTCCTGTACTCGGCGATGGAGGACTACGCGGTCTCGTGGGTGATGGAAAAGGGGCTGAAGGCCCGGAACGTGAACCTGACCGTCCAGCCGTTCACTCTGGTCGGCGCGACGACGCGGTTCGGCGCCCTGAGCGGCCCGTTGCGCGACAGGTTCGGCTCGGTGCACCGCCTGGAGTTCTACGCCGAGGACGCGATGGACGCCATCGTCCGGCGCTCCGCGCGCATCCTGGGCATCCAGGTCGAGGCCGACGGCGCCCGCGAGATTGCCCGGCGCGCGCGGGGAACGCCGCGTATCGCCAACCGGCTGCTCAAGCGGGTGCGTGACTACGCCCAGGTGAAGGCGGACGGCGTCGTCACGGTTAAGGTGGCCAAGGAGGCGCTGTCAGGCCTCCAGGTGGACGACCTCGGGCTGGACGACATAGACCGGCAGGTGATACGCGCCATCATCGAGAAGTTCGGCGGCGGGCCGGTCGGCCTAGAGACGGTCGCGGCCTCCATCAGCGAGGAGGCGGAGACCATCGAGGACGTGTACGAGCCGTTCCTGATGCAGCTCGGCTTCCTGGACAGGACGCCCCGGGGCCGTGCCGCGACGCCGAGAGCGTACCAGCACCTGGGCATCGCGCTGCCCAAAGGCAAAGACACGGGCAAGCCCAGCCAACAGAGCATGTTCTAACCGCGCCTTCGCCCGCTTCCCGAACAGCGTCGGAGCCGGTACACTCGATTCCATTCTTATAGTGAGGCCATCTGGTGCCTGAGAATGGTGTCTCCGCTTGGTGACCAGACAGGATTTTCTTCCCTGAACGGACTATCGGTTAGATACGTCAGTCCGGAGCCATCCACATTCACCATGCAGACATCCGAGTTGAAAGGTGGCAACATGCGGCAAGTGAACGCAATCTTGCTGCCATCCGGACTCCAAGCTGGATTGACGCTACGCTCATTGACTAGTAGGCTGGTCAGCGAGCCATCGGCCGTCGCCAGGTAAATCTTTGGAACTCCATCCCGCTGGGATGTGAACGCGATTAGGCTGCCTTTGGGCATACCCGCGAGATTCTCGAGTGTAGAAGTGGCCGTTGCTTCAGGGCCACGATCATCCAAACGCTGAGCCGCTGCAGAGAGGCTCAGCAGAGCCAGCACCACGACCAAGGCAAAACCGACAAATCCAGGCCGGTGATTGATGCTCGCCAACAGGGGGAGGCAGGGCAACTCGTAGGTCTCGCACCAACGCGACTAGGGATCCCATGCGAATACACTTCCGTGTGGTCAGCACCGGGCCGCACCTTCTCGTCCTCAGCCCAACGAAGGTACCAAGACACGCCTTTATGCGTTGTACCCGTTGTGCCTAGTCACCTTAATCGACAGGCCCGCACGATAACACTTATGAGGAAGCCGCCCACCTCCGCTATCTTCGCTGACCCCGAAGACAATCTCTTCGGCCTCGTCAAGCGCGAGCCGCCACGTCGGCGCAGGACCGCCAGCCCCAAGAAAAAAGCCGCCGCCCGCAGACGCTAGGTCAGCCGTCCAGCAGCACGTCCGCCGGGTCCGTGAGCATCAGGTACGGCTCCCCGAACTGGCCCCCGCTGGCGATGTCCCAGTTCTCCTCGCCGGACTCGGGTTTGAGCCGCACGCCCCAGTCGCCGCCGAACACTAGGTGCACCGCAGCCTGCCCCGAGTCCGACACCGGCGCGTACATCGCCGGACAAGGCGTCCCGCCGCCCTCGCTGCTCCAGCCCGTCACGGCGTAGATGGCCGACGGCCTCCCCGGCTCGCTCAGCCGCACCCGCGAGACGGGCACAGGCTCCTCGTGCCGCTCATACGCCTGCATCGGCATGTACGAGCAGTTCGGGTTCTCCTCGACCTCCAGGTACATCGTCTCAGGCATCGTCTAGCCCTTGGTCCAGCCCTCTGGTGGGCCTAGATCCCCATGATGTGATAGCCCGTGTCCACGTGGATGACCTCACCCGTGACCCCGCTGGACAGGTCGCTGCACAGATACAGCCCCGTCTTGCCGACCTCCTCCACCGTGATGTTCCGGCGCATCGGCGCGCGGTCGGCGTGGGCGTGCTTCATCACGCTGTACCCACTGATGACCCGCGACGACAGCGTGTCCACTGGCCCGGCGGAGATGGCGTTGACCCGCACGTTCTCCGGCCCCAGGTCCGAGGCGAGCTGGCGTACCTCGTTCTCCAGCGCCGCCTTGGCCGTCCCCATGACGTTGTAGCCAGGGAACACCCGTTCGGAGGCCTGGAAGGTCATGGTGACGATGCTGCCGCCCGAAGGAGCCATGAGCGGCGCCGCTGCGCGGGCGATGGGGATGAGCGAGTACGCGCTGACGTCGAGTGCGAGGCGGAACCCCTCGCGCGGCGTGTTCACGAACCGCCCCCCCAAGTCCTCGCGGTTGGCGAAAGCGATGCTGTGAACGACGATGTCTACCCTGCCCATCTTCTCCTTCAGGGTCGCGAAGGCGGCCTCGACGTTGGCGTCGGTGGCGACATCGCACTCGACGAGCATGGCGTCCTGCCACGGCGCCACCAGCTTCTCGGCGTTCTCGCGGAGGCGGTCGTTCTGGTACGCGACGGCCATCCGCGCGCCGGCCTGCTGAAGCGCTTGGGCGATGGCCCAAGCGATGCTCCGGTGGTTCGCCACGCCGAACACCACGGCATTCTTGCCCGAAAGGTCAATGGCGTACATGCAATCCCTCCGCGAATGTTGGAGAGCATTGTAGAGAGACGGAACAATACCGACAAGCCAAGAGTTCCTTCCATTACAGAACAGGGTGGGGGTATTTTCTTCCTCCTCTCCCCTTGCGGGAGAGGCCTTCGGCCGCGACGAATCGGGGCCGAAGGGTGAGGGGTCGCTACTGTCCCCCCTCGAGGGGAGAGGACTAAGGTGGGGGTGAGTCAGCCCTTATGAAACATCGGCAGCACCTCCTCCCCTAGGAGCCTGAGCTGCTCGGCCATGCGCTCGGGCGGGCAGGCGGCGCGGGCCACGAACTTGGTGGCACCCGCAGCGACGTACTCGCGGATGCGGGCGACGAGGTCCTCGGGCGTGCCGAAGATCGCGGTCTCCGACGGGTCCACGTCGGTGCGCCGGAACCGCAGGTGTGGCTCCGCGATGTGGCGGGCCTCGTCGCGGCTGGCGGCGACGCAGTAGGTGAACAGCACACCGAAGTGGTCCTGCTCCACCGCGCGGCCGTACTCGGTGGCCATCGCGTTGACGCGGGCGATGCCGTGGCGCACCTCGGCGGGCGTGGCTTGCGACACGAGCCAGCCGTCTCCCAGGCGGGCGAGGCGACGCATCGCGGCCTCAGTGCGGCCCCCGATCCAGATGGGCAGGGCCTTCTGAGCGGGCTTCGGCTGGATGGAGATGCCTTCCAGCGTGAAGTACCGGCCCCTGTGGGTGACCGCGTCCTCGGTCCACAAGCGGCGCATGACCTCGATGGCCTCGTCGGTCCGGCCCGCGCGCTCCGCCTTCGACACGCCGCAGGCGACGTACTCGCGGTCGTCCTCCGTGCCCAGCCCGATGGCGGGCAGGCACCGTCCACCGGATAGCCAGTCCAGCGTCGCCAGTTCCTTCGCCAGCACCGTCGGGTTGCGCAGCGGCAGCGCCAGTACACTCGTGCCGAACTTGAGCTTCTTGGTGCGGGCCGCGATGAACGAAAGGGCCGTGACCGGCTCAAGGTTCAGGTCGTTGGACACGATGCGGTCCGTCAGCCAGACCGAGTCAATGGCCAGCGCCTCGGCGGCGTCCACGTACTCCCACAGCGCCTCCGGCCCCCTGTCGCCGAACGGCCACCCAAACAACCCCGTCCCGATGCGTAGTGCCATCGAAACCTTCACCTCATCGAGAGAATATCAGATGTAGCTATTCGTTGACCTTCTTCGGCCTTGTGCGTAGAATGGGCAGTAAGACTCCGGAGGTCGGCGATGAGGCTGTGGACTCGCCGAACGGAGGGGGCAGGATGACGACACAGACAGCAGAGCGTACACCGCTTACCATCCACATCACGGAGAAGGCCGCGCAGCACATCCGCAAGTTCGCGGAGCAGGCGGGCAAGACCGCGTCGGTTCTGCGCGTGGGCGTCAAAGGCGGCGGCTGCTCCGGCCTCACGTACGTCCTCGACCTGGCCGACGCCCCCGGCGAGAACGACAAGGTCATCCAGGAGCACGGCCTGACGCTCTGCGTGGACAAGAAGTCCTACATCTTTCTGGCTGGCACGACCCTCGAATACTCTGACGGCCTCAACGGCAAGGGGTTTGTCTTCAACAACCCCAACGCCAAGACCACCTGCGGCTGCGGCACCTCCTTCAGTGTTTAAGGGCAGCGTCTAAAGCCCACCTGGGCCGTTGCGTTTCCCCGTAAGTCTCCCCTCTCGTTGAAGTCTGAGGCTATGGTACGTTCCCAACAACAAACCACCTCGACCGCCGAGGAGTACGAGGCGCTGACGAAGGGCGCAGCGCTTCTGGACCGCTCCGCTGTCGGACGCTTGCGACTCGATGGCAAGGACGCCCTTGATCTCCTGAACCGGCTCTCCACCAACCAGCTCCTCGACCTGGCGCTGGGCCAGGGCAGGCCGACCGTTCTCACGTCCAACAAGGGCCGCATCATAGACCTCCTGACGGTCTTCCGGCTGGAGGGGTACCTGCTCGTCCTGACTTCGGCCGAGGCGCGGCAGAAGGTGGCCGAGCACATAAACTTCTATACCTTCGGCGAGGACGTTCACGTGGAGGACGTTACAGACTCGACGTCCATGCTTTCGGTGTGTGGTCCGTTAGCAAGCGAGTCGCCCCCTCTCGCTTCTGTGGAGTTGAATCTGTATGAATCGGCAAGCGCCGACATCCAAGGCGTGACAACAACCGTTCTACGTACAGACTCCCTCGACCTTCCCGGGTACGACCTGATTGTTCCTTTAGAACACGAGGCCCAGCCCTGGGAATATTTAGAGGTTGCGGGTGTTCCCCACGTCAGTGGGAGAGTGGTTGAGACTGTGCGAATCATGCGGGGCATACCTGTCCATGGGCATGAACTCGGCGAAGATTTCAACCCTCTCGAGGCGGGGCTGAAGCCGTTTATCAGCTTCACCAAGGGCTGCTATGTGGGTCAGGAGGTGGTAGCGCGGCTGAATACGTACCAAAAGGCGCAGCGGCGGCTGGTGGGCCTCAAGTGGGGAACAGATGCCCCTGTCAAGGCTGGAGCGGAACTAAAGCTGGACGGCCAAGTCGTCGGCGTCTTGACCTCCTTCGCACGCTTGCCGACAGGTCTAATCATCAACGTTGGGCTCGGCTATGTGAAGAAGAGTGTCCCTAGGTCGGGAGGGGTTGGCATTTCTGCGGACGGCAACGTTCTCCAGGCGAACCTGATAGAAGTCGTACCCGACAAGTAGTGCCTAAGCTCCCAAGGTGAGGCCACCGTCCACGACGATGACCTGGCCACGGATCATGGCCGCGTCATCGGTGCAGAGGAAGGCAACGACCTTGGCGATGTCCTCGGCGGCGACCATGCGTCCGGCAGGCGTGCGGGCGCCTGCGGCCAGCATCTCCTCGCGGTTCGGGAAGTGCTCCAGCGCCTCCGTCTCCACGTAGCCGCCTGAGACGGCGTTGACCACGATGCCCTTGGGCGCCAGCTCCACCGCCAGATAGCGGGTGAGAGCCTCCAGCGCGGCCTTGGACGTGCCCACCGAGAGGTAATACGGCAGGACGCGTTGGGAGCCGAGGCTGGTGATGTTGACGATATGGCCGCCGTCTTTCATCAGTTTGGCGGCCTCGATGGAACACAGCCACGGCCCCTTGGCGTTCACGTCCATCGTCCAGTCCCAGTGCTTCTCCTCCAACTCTTCTGCGGGCCGCTGGACGCCTGACGCGGCGTTGTTGACGAGGATGTCGAGTCGACCAAAGGCGTTGTTCATCTCGGCGAACATCTCGCGGACCTTGTCGGCGTCTCCCAGGTGGGCTTTGATGCGGATGCAGCGGACGCCCAGCGACTCGATGTCCTTCTGGGTCTGGGCGGCCTGTTCATGCGACCGGAAGTAGTTGAAGGCTATGTCGGCGCCGCGCTCGGCGAACTCCAGAGCGATGGCGCGCCCGATGCCGCGCGACCCGCCGGTAACCAGAACGACTTTGCCACGAAAGGACATGCTCAGGTGCCGCGCTTCTTGCGCCAGGCTAGGAAGGAACCGGTATGCTCCGGGTAGTGGCCGTAGGTGTCCAGGCGGATGCGGTGCCGGAACGGTCGGTCATAGGCGAAGTGTTGTTCTGGAAGCGTGCCGATGAACGCGACCGTACGCTGGTCAGACTCTTGCAGCTCACGCACGACTTGCCGGAGCGGAAGGCCGCGCTTCCACTCCACGGCGTTGAACTTGTCCACCCCGCCGTAGCGCGGAGGACGCTTGGTCTGCTGGAACAGCTTCAACGCTTTGATGCACTCGTCTTCCCAGGTCGTCACATGACCTAGGATGTCCTTCACAGACCATTCGCCCACGGCGCCATGTTCTTCCAACTCCCCAGTGGTCAGACCTGCGTAGGACGCGGAGAAGGCGCCCCACTCGCGGTCCAGCTTGTCCAATAGCTGCTGACGCTTCATAGCTGCACAGCTACACCGCTAGGCCGCCGTCCACACTGATGACCTGGCCCGTGACGTAGCGGGCTTTTTCCGTGGCCAGATAGGCGACCATGTGGCCGACGTCGTCGGGCTCGCCGAAGAACCCCATGGGAACGTGGGTGAGGACACGCTTCTTCTGGTCATCGGAGAGGATGTTGACGGTCTCGGTGTTGATGTAGCCCGGCGTCACGGCGTTGACGGTGATGTTCCTCGTCGCCACCTCTTTGGCGAGCGCCTTGGTGAAGACATTGATGGCGCCTTTGGATGCGGCGTAGTTGGCCTGGCCGGGGTTGCCACGGATGCCGACGATGGAGCTGATGTTGATGATGCGGCCCCAGCGCTCCTTGAGCATGCTGCGGAGGACGGCGCGGGTGCAGTAGAAGGTGCCGTTGAGGTTGGTGTTGATGACCTTGTGCCAGTCGTCGTCGCTCATTCGCAGCATGAGGGTGTCCTTGATGATGCCTGCATTGTTGACCAGGATGTCTATCTTGCCGAAGCGCTGATAGACGGCGTCTATCATGGCCCTGACCTGGTCGAGGTTGCCGACGTCCGCCTGGACGGTGAAGGCATCCACGCCCGTGCCGGAGATGGTCTGGGCCAACTCCTCAGCCTGCTGCTTGGAGGTTTTGTAGTTGATGGCGACGCGGACACCCAGTTCGGCCAGCCGCAGGGCCGAGGAGCGGCCGATGCCTTTGGCGGCGCCGGTGACGAGTGCGGTCTTGCCTTCGATGTCGGATTTTGGCATCAGGATCAACCTTGGATGTGGGGTTTGATGGCAGTGAGGCGCTGGTTGAGCTGGGTGACGAGGCGGTTCTCCACGGACATCTTCGCGGTGGCGATGGCCTTGGCGACGGCATCGGCCTTGGCGCGGCCATGGCCGACGACGCTGACGCCGTTGACACCGAGGATGGGGCCGCCGCCATAGGTCTCGACGACGTTCATGGACTCGAAGACCTCGCGGGCCGCTTGGTCTAGTTTAGCGTGCCGCAGCCGCTCGGCGATGGCCGCACCCAGGCCCTCGGTGAGTTTCATCACGACGTTGCCAACGAAGCCGTCGCAGACGACGACGTCGGCCTTGCCGGTGGGTAGGTCGTACCCCTCGACATTGCCGATGAAGTTGAGCCCGGCAGTCGCCATGAGGTCGGTGGTCTCCTTGACCTGCTTGTTGCCCTTGCCAGTCTCGGCGCCGACGCTGAGGAGGGCGACGCGAGGCCGCTCGATGCCCCAGATCTGGCGTGCGAAGACATCGCCGATGACGGCGAAGGAGACGAGTTGGGTGGGACGGCAGTCCACGCTGGTGCCGACATCGAGAATGACGGTGCGCGGGGCCAGGCCGACGATGGGACCCCCAAGACACGGGCGCTCGATGCCTTCGATGACGCCGAGGACCACGGCGGCCGCGGCCATGGCCGCGCCGGTAGAGCCCATGCTGACGCAGGCGTCCGCGAACCCCTTCTTGACCATGCCCGTGGCGACGAGGACAGAGGCCTTGGGCTTCTGGCGCAGCGCCAAGGCGGGAGGCTCGCCCTCCACGATGACGCCCTCGGATGGCACTGGCATGATGGGGAGGCCCTTGGGATTGTGCCTGACCAGCTCGGCGTTAACCTTGTCTGAGTCACCGACGAGAGCTATCTGAACGCCTCCTTGGCGTGCCGCCAGGACGGCGCCGGCCACGATTTCGGCGGGAGCGAAATCGCCACCCATGGCATCCACGGCGATACGGGTACCTTGGTGTGCCTGTGTCACGTGCCTCTCCTGCTCCAAGCGTTCAGGCTGCGGTGACCGTTGCCTCGCCCGTGATGGCAACTTCGCCATCAGGGCGGACGACTTCGACGACGCAGGCGACGTGCCTGGTGCCTGTCTCTTCCTTGGCCGACTTGACCTGGCCTCTGGCTGTGACGGTATCACCTGGGAACACGGGAGCCTTGAGCCGTAGCTTCAGCTTACCGCTGCGTAACCAAGGCTGCCCATAGTTCAATGTCATCATCTCGGAGATGGTGGCGGCCACCAACATGCCGTGGGCGATACGTCGGCCGAAGTGGGAGCGGGAGGCAAAGTCGGCGTCTATGTGGATAGGGTTGAAATCGCCAGCGGCCACCGCGTAGCGCTCGATGCGCTCCTGGGTAATCTCTCGCGTTACAGGCTTCAGGGCATCGCCTTCTTTCACTCGAACCTCACCAGAGCAGGCTTCATCAGGGCGGCACCATGATGGTGCTCTTGCCGGTCATGACGGTGCGGCTACCGCCAGCCTCCACCGCCAGAATGACCACCAGGATTCGCTGGCCGCCTCGGACGGAGTTCTGAGCCAGCGTCGCCCTGCAGGTCAGCGTCTCGCCCACCTTCACCGCATCGGTGAACTCGACCTCTTGGCCCAGGTGGAGGGTGCCGCCTGGTATCTGGAGGTCGTTGACGACGCCGCGGACGCTGATGGCGGCGACGGTCATGGCCGGGACGTAGCGGGCGCCGCCTCCCGCATCCAAGACCGGCCCGGCGGCGGTCTGGTCGCCTACCGCCTCCACGTACCGCGCCACCGTTGCCGCGTCAAGCACACAGGCCTGCTGGGAGACCACCTGGCCGGGCTTGAGGTTGGCGTAGTCAACAGGCATCAACAGACCGCGGGCGACGAGTCTGCCAGATTATAGCCGTACAGGCGGCAGAGAGGCAACGCCGTTAGGCCTCGGAAGCCGAGGAACCGCGCTGCATCCGCGCCTCTTCCAGCCAGCGGTTGAGAAGTTCATACGAGGCTTCGTTGGTGAAGTCGAGGCTGGCGATAGAAAGCACGCGGAAGAGGACGCCAGTGGAGACGGCGACCCTCACAGTCTCGTTCAACTTGGGGAGCTTGACACCCAGGGCTTCGGCCATGAAGCCGCCGGCCAGCATCCCCTGTTCGGTGAGGTAGCAACGCGCCAACGACTTACCGTCGTGTTCGAGCAGCAGGCCGTCCGAGTCCTGCGTCAGCTCCAGGCGGAGGTGCGCCCTCGGCACCTTGATGAGGTCATCGGCATAGTCGGTGGTGGTCGTGTGCGGTTCGGCCATGCGGATATTATGCCACCGTCATGGGTTTGAGGGTTGAAAGGTGTGTCCAGCCTTTCCCTGGCCATCCAATGGTACCTCTGAAAGTCAGGTTTTCCTGGCACCTTCTTGGGTCCAGGGCCCTGCTTTGGTTGCGTGGTGGCGGTGTCTCTGGCACGATATGGCCATGCGAGTGGGCGCTTTCGAGTTGGCCGAACCCGTCCCAGAACTACATGATGCGCGGGCGTTCGCGATGCTGAAGCCGTGGGTGGACGTGGGCCGGGTAGGCACGTTGGTGCTGAACCGGCTGGAGCGTCATCTCGGCGCGCGAGAACTGGGTAAACTGGCCCGTTCCGGCACCTTCTTCGACTTCACGCGCTACCGGCCGTACCTGGGCTACGTCGGCGGGAAACGGGTCTTGACCATCCCCAACACGGTCGTGAACTACGCGACCGGGCCGGACGGCAAAGGGTATCTTTTCCTGCACATCCACGAACCGCACGCCTTCGGTGAGGAGTACTGCGAGGCCATCGTCGAGCTGTTGAAACACTTCCATATAGTGGAGTACTGCCGTGTCGGAGGGTTCTACGACGCGGTCCCCCACACCCGGCCGCTCGTCGTGACGGCGACCCTGAGCAAAGAGCAGGCGGGATTGGCCAAGGGCCTCGTCTCGCCGCGCCGTAACACGTACCAGGGGCCGACTAGCATCGTGAATTTGGTCGGTGACCTGCTGGCCCAGTCGGAGGTCGCAGTGTCCAGCGCGATGGTCCACCTGCCGCAGTACGTCCGTCTGGAAGAGGACGAGATGGGTGTGTCGCGCGTGATGCAGGTGCTGTGTGCGGTGTTCGGCTTTCCGCCGCAGCTGGCCGACAGCACTGCGGGCCAACGGCAGTACATGGAGGTCAGCCGCGCCGTGGACATCAACCCCGACGTGAAGACGCTGATCACTCAACTTGAAGCCTACTACGACAAGACCCAGGCCATCGGGCCCGGAGAAGGGCCACCCGCGCTCGCGCCGGACGTGGAGCACTTCCTGAAGGAAGTGAGCAAGGGCCTGGAGTAAGTCAGCGAAGCAGGAGCAAATGCCATGAGATGGTGCCGTTTTCAGGTTAAGGACAAGGTGGCGTATGGGATCGTGGAGGGCGAGCGCGTGCGAGAGGTGCGCGGGTCGCCCTTCGGGCGGCACTACCGCACGAGCAAGACGCATCGGCTGGCCGCGGTGAAGCTGCTGGTGCCGTGCTGGCCGACCGGCTTCTACGCCGCAGGCGGGCCGAACTACGAGGACCATATCACGTGGGTCAACAGCCACTTCAACAGGAACTTCAAGCGCCCGACGGCGCCTCATGTTGGCTACCGCGCGAATAACGCGCTCATCGCCCAGGGTGAGCCTATCGTCTATCCAAAGAACGCCAAGGACCTCCATTACGAGGGCGAGCTGGTGGTGGTGGTCGGCAAGAAGCTGAAACGCGCCTCAGAGGCCGAGGCGCTGGCCGGCGTGCTGGGCTACACCATCGGGAACGACGTAAGCGAGCGCGTCTGGCAGTTCGGGGATGATACATGGTGGCGGGCGAAGAACAGCGATACCTTCAAGCCGATGGGGCCGTGGATCGAGACGGACCTGGAGGTGGACAAGGCGGTGACGACGGTGCGGCTGAACGGGAAGGTGGCCACCGGCTTCCGCACAGGCGAATTCATCTTCAGGGTCGGACAGTACCTCAGCGCCATGAGCCATCACCTCACCCTGTTCCCAGGCGACGTCCTCTGGATGGGCACCGCTGGCGCGACGTTGCCGCCCATCAAGGCCGGCGACACCGTGGAAATCGAGATTGCCGGCATCGGCGTTCTGCGGAACCCTGTCATCGCAGAGAAGTAGTTCTCCTCTCGTGCCGTTAAACTAACCTGATTCGCAAGGAGAACCCTCCGTGGGTATCACGGTGTACCACATCGGCGTGGTGGTGAAGAACCTCGATAAGGCGGTGAAGTTCTATACAGAAGGATTGGGACTGGAGTGTGAGGAGCTGTTCGGGGCGGAGGGAGAGCTGCTGTCGAAAGTGGTGGGCGTTCCGAATGCCAAGATGCGGGTGGCGAGCCTGGTGGCCGACGATGGCGTGCTTCTTGTCTTGGCCCAGTACCTCAATCCGAAGGTCAAGATACGAGACAAAGAAGAGCAAGACCACCGCACCATGAGCGGGTCCACGCACATCGCCTTCATGGTCGAGAACGCGCTGAAGAGCTACGGCTGCTGAAAAAGATGGGTGCGACGACGGCGCCGCCGCCTATCGAGACCATCCCCGGACACAAGACGTGCTATATGGAGGACCCGGACGGCAACTGGATCGAGCTGGTGGAGGACAAAGCCCACGCCTCGACGCCTTTCAAGATCAGACAGAGCCGGTTGAAGTCGTCGGGCAAGAAGAGCAGGATTAGGTCGCCGAAGAAGAAGTGAGGGGCTAAGCCCCGAAGCGGGCGCCGGGCTTGAGGCCGACAAGGGCCGCCCAGTCGGCAGCGCTGGCCTTCTTGCCGCCATCGGGCTGGACGCGCTTGACGAAGATGCTGCCGCCCTTGGCCGCGACGCGGAAGCCTTTGTCAGCGACCTCAACGATTCGTCCTGGCGCTGCGCCAGAGTCACCGTCGCGGCGCTCGGCGGAGTAGAGGCGCACTCTCGCGCCGCCGACCGTGGTATTGGCGCCGGGCGATGGGTCGCAGCCACGGATGAGGTTGTACACCTCGGCGACGGGCATGCTCCAGTCTATGACTGCGTTCTCCTCTTTGCACCAGCCCTCGTACGTGGCCTGGGAGTGGTCCTGGCCGATCCTGGGCGCGGTGCCCTTCCGCACCATCTCCACCGCCTCGGCCATTGCCTCCACGCCCATCGGGAAGAGCCGGTCGAAATATATGGAGCCGAGGGTGTCGTCGGGGCCGATGACGACCTCTTTCTGGAGCAGGATTGGGCCGGTATCGAGACCATCGTCTGGCCAGAAGATGGTGAGGCCGGTCTTGGTCTCGCCCTGGATGATGGGCCAGTTGATGGAGCTTGGGCCGCGGTGCTTGGGCAGCAGCGAGGGGTGGTACTGGATGGTGCCATTGGTAGGCGCCTGGAGGATGGCCATGGGGACGATGTCGGTGACGAAAGCCATCACGCATAGGTCGGCTCTGAGGGCTTTGAAGGCGTCTATGGCCTTCTGGTCGCGCATCCGCTTGAACTGGAGGACGGGGATGCCGTGTCCCTGGGCGGAGGTCTTGAGTGGGTCGGCGGGCCTCCCCTCTTTGTCGGGCGGGCAGAAGGCCCCCACGACGTGCTCACCCTTCTTCACCAGGGCATCAAGAACGCTCTGACCGAAGGCCGCCTGGCCGATGACGGCGATGCGCACAGGCCTACTCCACGAAGCGGCGGATGACGAGGCAGGCGTTCTGGCCGCCGAAGCCGAAGCTGTTGGAGAGCACGGTATCCACGCGTTGGTGGCGCGCCACGTTGGGGACATAGTCCAAGTCGCAGGCCGGGTCTGGGTGCTCGTAGTTGATGGTCGGGTGGATGACGCCGTCCAGGATGGTCTTGACGCAGGCGACGGCCTCGACGGAGCCCGCGCCGCCTAAGGCGTGGCCGATCATGGACTTGGTGGAGCTGATGGGCACCTTGTAGGCGCGTTCGCCGAAGGCGCGCTTGATGGCCAGCGTCTCGACCGCGTCGTTGATCTGTGTAGAGGTGCCGTGGGCGTTGATGTAGTCCACATCGGCTGGGGTGATGCCGGCGTCGGCCAGCGCCCAGCGGATGGCGCGGGCGGGGCCTTCGCCCGTCTCGTCAGGCTGCACCTGGTGGAAAGCGTCGGAAGACACGCCCTCGCCGATGACCTCGGCCAGGATGCGTGCGCCGCGCCGCCGGGCGTGTTCGAGGCTCTCGAGGATGAGGACGCCCGCGCCCTCAGCGGGGACGAAGCCGTCGCGCTGAGCGTCGAAAGGGCGGCTGGCCTTGGTGGGGTCTTCATTGGTGCGACTGAGCGCCCGGATGACGTTGAAGCCGCCCTGGCCGAGCTGACAGATACCCGCCTCGGTGCCACCGCCCAGGACGATATCGGCGGCGCCGCGGCGGATGACCTCGATGGCCTCGCCGATGCCCTGGGTACCCGCGGCGCACGCGGTTACGACGGTGTTGGTGTAGCCCTTGGTGCCGTAGAGACGGCTGACGTTGGCCGCCGCCATGTTGGCGAGCATCATCGTGATGAAGTAGGGACTGACCCTCATGCCGCCCTTCTCGACAAGGGTGCGGGCGTTCTCCTCGATGGTGTCAAATGCGCCCGCGCCGTTGCCCAGGACGACGCCGACCCGCTCGCGGTCTTCCTTCTCCATGTCCAGGCTCGCATCCTTGATGGCTTGGCCTGCCGCGGCGACGGCGAGTTGGGAGAAACGCGCCTGGCGGCGCGCCTCTTTGGGGTCCATGTATCTCAAGGGGTCGAAACCCCAGACCTCGCCGGAGATGCGGCAGGGGAACGGCGACGGGTCGCACCGCTGCATAGGGCCGATGCCGGACTTGCCGGCAACCAGACCCGCCCAGAACTCTTCGGGGGACTCGCCCAGCGGTGTCATGGCCCCCATACCGGTGATGACGACCCTTCTTCGGTGACTATTCATCGTTGGTCTTTTCGTCCCAGCATCATTTGGCCGGTTGTTTCAAGTTCGGATACGTCTCTTGTGTGATGCCTTTGACTGCGGCACGAACCTCTGCAGCCACGGAGAGCGAGCCCGTGGCCAGGACGACGTCTTCCGGTCTCGCCATGGCGACGGCGCGGCGAACGGCATCGGCCACGACGTCGGGCTGGAAGTTTACTTCCAGCCCGAGGCCGGTGGCGGCCTTCTCGATATCTTTGCACGGTTTAGCGCGGGGGTGAGTCGTTCTGAGCGCCACCACAATGGGCTTCAGCCTGGCCAACTCTGCCAGGACTCCCGGAAGGTCGTGGCCCGTCAGGGCGCCAAAGAGCAGCATAACGCGCCCGAGAGAGGAAGGCTGGTGGAGGCGCCGGATATGCTCAACCGCCTCGACGAGCCTGGAAGCCGAATGGGGATTGTGGGCGCCGTCCACGATGATGAGTGGCCCTCCGTCGGCCAGAACCTCCATGCGGCCGGGCCACTGCACAGCCCGCAGCCCTTCTTTGATGGCGGCCTGTGAGACAGGGTGGTCTTGTTGCGCAAGGGTATCGAGGGCGGCGATGGCTGTGGCGGCATTCTCGACCTGGTGGCCCCCGAGAAGGGGGATCCAGAGTTGGCGCGCGCCCTTTGGGCCGGTGATGGAGAACCGCTGGCCGTGCAGGTCGCCACCGAGCCACGACCAGGCGTAGGTACGTGCCACTTCGGTCAGCGGCGCGCCACGGTCGGCGGCGATACGATGGAGGACTTCGATGGCCTCGGGCGGCTGTGGCGCCGTCAACACAGGCACGCCAGTCTTGATGATGCCCGCCTTCTCGCGGGCGATGGAGGCGACTGTGGGGCCGAGGATCTCGGTGTGGTCGAGGCTCAGGGGAGTGATGACGCACACGTCAGGCTCAACGACGTTCGTGGAGTCGAGGCGCCCGCCGAGGCCGACCTCGATGACCTGGAAGTCAGCGCCGGCCTGCCGGAAATGGAGAAATGCAAGCGTGGTGAGGAGTTCGAAGGTGGTGACGCCGCCGACCCCGCCATCCTGGTTGACCCGCTCCATCACTGGCCAGGCCTGCTCCACGAGGGCAGCGAAGTCCGCTCCGGCGATGGGCTGGCCGCTGACCTGGATGCGCTCGACGGCGCTGTGGAGGTGGGGGGAGGTGTAGAGGCCGACGCGGTACCCTTGGGCCTGAAGGACGGAAGCAACCATGGCGGCGGTGCTGCCCTTGCCCTTGGTACCGGCGACGTGGACGGTGGGCCTGCCCAGGTGGGGGTCACCCAGCGCGCCGAGGAGGAGACCCATCCGGTCGAGATGGAACTCGTGGCCGTGGCTGGCCGTGCGCTCGAAGTCGGCGAGGCCCATGACTTTTGCCAGGGCAGCTTCGTAGTCCAGCTTCGCGGCGACGGTGCAGCCTTTGCTCGGTGTATTACCCGTAATCTCTTCCTTTACCCTTCTCAGTGGTCGCGCACCTGGCGGGGCATCCAGCCCATATTGATCCTCAGCGCATCTAGATACCCCATGCGCTTGATGTAGTCAAGATTGCCCTTCACCGGCTGGGGCCGGAACCCGAACACCGTCTCCACCGAGTCGAGGCCGGTCACGCTATCGTGACGGAGCATCTTGAGCTGTTCGAGGGTCACCGGCGGCCTGGTCATGATGCGCTCCATGGCCCAGACAGCGGGCTTCGCCATGCCTGCAGGCAGGTGGAGCTTGAGGGTGTGTGCGCCTACCGTTTGACTCACCAGGTCGAGCATCTGGTCGTAGGTGAGATGGTCTGGCCCGCCGACCTCCAACGTCTTGTCCACCAGGTCCGGCCTGTCAAGGCAGGCGATGAGGCATCGGGCTACGTCATCCACGGCGATGGGCTGGAAGCGGGCCCTACCCGTGCCGATGACGGGGACGACAGGGGCAAGCTTGACCTGAGCGGCGAGGACGTTGAAGAACTCATCGCCCTCGCCGAAGCCCACCGAGAAGCGCAAGATGGTGAAGGGGATGCCCGCTCGGGCTACATCCTGCTCGGCCAGCCAGCGTGAGTGGAGGTAACGATACGACGGATCGGAAGTGACGCCGATGGTGCTGGCGTACACCAACCGCCGCACACCTGCGGCGCGGGCCGCATCGAGGACGTTCCGTGTCCCCTCATAGTTGACGCGCTGGAAGGTCAGCCTATCCTGCTCGCGGATAACCGCGACGAGGTGGATGACGCTGTCCACTGCCTGAAAGACTTTTGCCAAAGAGGGCGGGTCGAGGACATCGCCGCCGAGAGATTCAATGCCTTGGGGGGCGTGCTTGGAAGCGCGGCTCAGGGCTCGCACAGGCGTGCCACGCGATGCCAACCCGGCGGCGACACGGCGGCCGACAAAGCCTGTAGCACCTGTTACGAGAACGGTCATGCTTTTGGGTATTCCTCGAAGCCGGAGCTCGGGCGCCCCCTGACCTGGGGGGAGGGTGTGCTACTCGGTAACAGGCGGTTTCGTGGCACTGTTACCAGATGGCGCTTCCTCCGGATTCCTACCGTTCTTGGACTCCTGGGCGCGGTGCCGCTCCCAGTCGGGACGCAACACCTCCATCAGGATGAAGTCCATGCCACTGCGGCGCACCGTCCGCACTTCCTGGAAGCCTGCGTGGGTGAAACTCCGCCGCGCCCGCGTGTTCCAGTCCAGTGTGTGCAGGTACACCCTGTTCAAGGTGGTGGTCGTGAAGATGTAGTCCAGGAGGGTGATGACGGCGTCGGTGCCGTAGCCTTTGCCCCAGTAGTCGCGGTTGCCGAGCATGATGCCCAATTCGGTCTCGCCGCGCCGAAGGTCTATGTCGTAGAACATGGAGTTGCCGATGTGGACGCCATCGCGGGTGTCTATGGCGAAGCGGCGCGACCACTTGCTAGTGTAGCCCACCTCGTCCTCGGTGTACTTGTAGTACTCGTTGAAGGACATCTGGATGGGCGTCGTGGCGTCGAGCTTGGACAGCTCGGGGTCGCGGCGCCATGCGTAGTCGTCGGCCGCGTCCTCCAGGCGCTTGTCCCGGAGGATGACCTTCTCGCCAGCCACGAAGAACTGCGCGCTGCCGTTGCCGGACGCGTCAGGCTCTTGGTCTCTGCGCGACCATGGAAAGGCCTTTTTGAACAACCTTGACCTCGTTTTCGTAGCTGAGAGTCTTGAGCGCTTCGTTCGCGGGAAGCCATGCGACGCTGTCGAATTCAGCATCATGCCTGGACACGTCACCGCCACGCGGGCGCATCAGATAGAAGTACACAGACTTATAATAACGCTGGTTCTCCTCCTTGGGAGAGAACCAGTAGTGGATGGCCTGGATGAAGCCGTCGATCTCTACATCGAGGCCGGTCTCCTCGCCCACCTCGCGCAACGCGGTCTGCTCTCGTGTCTCGCCGGGGTCGGGTGTGCCCTTGGGTAACGCTCTGAGTTGGGGCGAGAAGCGGTCGCAAGCCACGACCTCGATTCCACTCTCCACTGTTCTATACACCAGGCCGCCCGCAGCCACGAGTTGTTTGACGCTACGCTTCTGTTCCATCCGGCCTTCAGGTCACAAGAGATTCACAGCCGGGCCTGGAGCCCGCTGCATCCACTCCCCGCATCATATCTAGAATCACTATGTGCCGCAATGCAAAAGTCGCCGCTCGGACTTGCGGAACACGCCCTTGAATCAAGAGCGGCCAGCCATTACAATTGGTCTAGTACGTCGCTAGTACCCGCGAGCGCGCGGTCCTTTAAGACAGTCCAGAGAGGCTGGCAAGGCGCGACTAGCGGAGATGGCTGTCCGTCCCTTTGTGAATCTGAGGCGGCAGCCGAAGTAACGGACCTCTTGCCGGCCGAAGGCGAGAGGTTTTTTTGTGCCTACGAGAGCGGTTCTAGACGCAGAGGAGATACGCCGGGCCCTGGCGCGGATGGCGCACCAGGTTTTGGAGCACAACCGCGGCGTCGAGGCTGTGGTTTTGGTGGGCATCCTCTCCCGGGGCTACCCCATCGCCAAGCGACTGGCGGAGTGGATCGAGCGGTTCGAGCATAAGGCCCCGCCGGTGGGCGCGCTAGACATCAGCCTGTACCGCGACGATCTGGCGGGCAAGGTGCGGCCCACGGTCCGGCGGACCGACATCCCCTTCCCCATCGAAGGCAAGTGCGTCATCCTCATAGATGATGTGCTGTTCACGGGACGCAGCATCCGCGCAGCCATGGACGCGCTCACGGACTTCGGGCGGCCCAGTGCCATCCAGCTCGGCGTGCTGGTGGACAGGGGCCACAGGGAGCTGCCCATCCGCGCCGATTACGTGGGCAAGAACATGCCCACTGCTTTCGAGGAGGACGTGGCCGTGCGGCTGGTGGAGACCGATGGCGTGGACGAGGTCACGATCATTTCTAAGGATAAGCCCTGATATGACTGCAACGACACAGTCCATGAAAACCACAGCCCCCGTCCAGCCATCGCCGCTGCCGTTGCGGCGGAACATCCTCGACCTGGACGACTACTCGGTTGAGGAGATAGCGTCGGTGTTCCAGACCACCGACGCTATGAAAGAGGTGTTGGGACGCGAGATACGCAAAGTTCCGACGCTACGCGGCAAGAGCATCATCACCGTGTTCTACGAGGCGTCAACGCGGACCCGCGTCTCCTTCGAGCAGGCGGGCAAGGTCCTGAGCGCGGATGTCATCAACGTCTCGTCCAGCGGCAGCAGCGCCGAGAAGGGAGAGTCGCTGTACAACACCGCGCTGACGCTCCAGGCGATGAACGCGGACATCATCGTCATGCGGCATCCCCACTCGGGTGCACCGTACTTCCTGGCCCGCCACCTGAAGGCCAGCGTCATCAACGCCGGCGATGGCACGCACGCGCATCCGACGCAGGCGCTACTCGACATGTACACCATGCGCGGCCACTTCGGAAGGCTGCAGGGACTGAAAGTCACCATCGTGGGCGACATCTTGTACAGCCGAGTGGGGCGGTCGAACCTGTGGGGGCTGACCAAGATGGGCGCCGAGGTGACGCTGTGCGCTCCGCCGACGTTGCTGCCGCCTGACTTTCTCGGTTCCCGCCGTGCTCTTGAGGAGCACCCGTTCGCCGCGGTGAAGGTGGAGACGAAGGTGGAGAGGGCGCTGGAGGATGCGAACGTTGTGATGGCACTACGGCTGCAACTGGAGCGGCAGAAGGCGGGGCACCTGCCGTCGCTGCGTGAGTACTCGCGGCTGTACTGCATCACCCCGAAGCGGCTGGCGCTGGCGCGGCCCGATGTGCTTGTGATGCACCCGGGGCCGATGAACGAGGGCATCGAGATTGACCCGGAGGTGGCGCACGGCGCCCAGTCGGTTATCGAGGAGCAGGTGACCAACGGCGTGGCCGCTCGGATGGCCCTGCTGTACGGTGTGGTGACGCCTGTGCGGAGCGGCAGATAGAGGATTGTGGCAATGCCCAACGGAGGCGAACACTACGAGTTAATCAGTGTATGTCCGCACTGCCACTCAGGAAAGATTCGACATAGGCGAGGGTTTCATCTGCTTGCCAGATGGAGGTGCAGGAGGTGCAATCGCGTCTTCATGTCCCCTCGAGATGCAGAGATAGTCATTCCTCCAGGACGGGAACCCCCAGTCGGGCTATGGTATCGGGATCAAGAGATGAGTGCTAAACGAACTCACTCTCCAAGAAGGCGATACCGGAAAGGGAGGGGGCACAGTCTTCGGCTCAGAGCTACGGCAGTGGTTTTTCGAGGCAGTCAAGTACTTTTGGTGAGGCACCGCGGGCGCAGGCGTTTCTCACTCCCTGGAGGGGCCCCTAGGGAAAAGGAGTCCCCTGACATGGCTGTGGCAAGGGAGTTACGGGAGGAGACTGGTCTGCTCGCAACTGAGGTCAGACACGTAGGTAACATCAGAAGTAGGTCCGCCTGGCATCTGGCATTCTTGGTTGTTGCGGACGGTAATGTCTCAGCAGATGGGAAAGAGGTGGATGCCTTCATGTGGTGGGATATGAAACAAAAAGTTCCGCTTGATTGGCATGTAGAGCCGATTCTAACATTAGTACCTGAACACATTCCCTGATGAAGCCCCAAACGATACTCATCAAAGGCGGGCGGGTCATTGACCCCAGCAGGAGTCATGACTCGGTCGCTGATGCGCTGCTCAAGGACGGCGTCGTGGTAGCGGTGCGGCGGAACATCGCGATGCCGGACGGCGCACGGATCGTCGAGGCGAAAGGCCTGGTGGTGTGCCCTGGTTTCGTGGACTTGCACTGCCACCTCCGCGAGCCGGGATATGAGGACAAAGAGACCATCGCCACTGGCACGCGCGCGGCGGCCAAGGGCGGATTCACCACGGTCTGCGCCATGCCGAACACAAGGCCGTTGGGAGACAGCCCCGCCACTGTGGAGTATGTGCTGCGGAAGGCACGCGAGGAGGGCACGGTGCGCGTCCTACCCATCGGCTGCGTCACCAAGGGCAGCATGGGCCAGGAACTGGCGGAGATGGGAGAGTTGGCCCAGGCTGGCGTCATAGGATTCTCCGACGACGGACGGCCGGTGAACGACGCCAACCTTATGCGGCAGGCCCTCAGCTACTCCTCGGCCTTCCGACTGCCCATCATCAACCACTGCCAGGTGGACGAGCTGTTCCAGGGCGGCGTGATGAACGAAGGATGGGTCGCTACGCGCCTGGGCCTGCGCGGCGTCCCCAACTCGTCTGAGGAGGCGATGGTGGCACGGGACATCTCCCTGGCCGCGTTGACGGGCGGTAGAGTCCACCTGGCCCACGTGAGCACCGCGGGCACGGTGGAGCTGGTGCGTCGCGCCAAAGAGCAGGGCGTCCCGGTGACATGCGAAGCCACGCCACACCACCTGACGCTGACCGAGGAGGCCGCGCTGGGCCGGAACGGCGGCGGCCGGTTCGACCCGCTGACGCCGCAAGGCTACAACACCTACGCCAAGGTGAACCCGCCGCTGCGGTCGCAGGCCGACGTGGACGCGGTGGTGGAAGGGCTGCGCGACGGCACCATAGACGTGGTAGCAACCGACCACGCGCCGCACAACACGGTGGACAAGCAGTGTACGTTCGCCGAGGCGGCGTTCGGTATCAGCGGCCTGGAGACGGCGCTCGGCTCCCTGCTGTCGCTGGCGCACTCGGGCCGCATGCCGTTGCTGCGCTTGGTGGAGGCGATGACGGCGGCGCCTGCGCGATTCTTGAAGCGCGATGACCTTGGGACCCTGGCCAAAGGCGCGGCGGGCGATGTGGTGGTCTTCGACCCCGACGCCGAGTGGAAGGTGGATGCCCGTCAGTTCGTCTCCAAAGGCAAGAACACACCGCTGGACGGCACGACGCTGCGGGGCCGGGTCGTGGCCACCATCTACGGCGGGCAGGTAGTTTATGAGCAGGCTGGGGGTGGACCGAAGACACGATGATTATCTCCATCTACGCGCGCAAGTGGGGGACGAGCCAGAAGCTGCAGGTTGAGAAGACGACGGGCGGATGGCGCATCCATTACGACCCGCTGGGCGTCGGCTGGACGGATTGCGACCGCACCGGCGCGCCAGCGCTGTACAAGGCCCTGGACCGCGAGGGCGTGAACTACCCCGGGTCACTGCCCGTGTATATGAAGTGCCTGTGGGAGAAGGCTTCCAACGCGCCACTGCCCGACGCGACCGTGCAGGCGAACCTGGACATGCTATCGGCCTGGGTGCAGGCCACGGAGACTGCGACGCCGCGCGGCGTGTTCGAGGGATGTCGGTAGGTGACGAAGAAGGCGTACCTCGTCCTGGAGGACGGCTCGGTCTTCGAGGGCATCGCCTTCGGGTGGACCGAGGGCGATGCCTTCGGCGAGGTGGTCTTCAACACCTCGATGACCGGCTACCAGGAGATGCTGACCGACCCGTCGTACGCAGGGCAGATCCTGGTGCCGACCTACCCGCTCCAGGGCAACTACGGCGTCAACGCCGAGGACTTCGAGTCGAAACGCATCCAGGTGGCGGGCTTCGTGGTGCGGGAGCACTGCCTCCAGCCGAGCCACGAGGGCATCACGATGACGCTGGACGAGTTCCTAGCGTCGCAAGAGGTGCCGGGGGTCAGCGGCCTGGACACGCGTGCCATCACGCGGAGGCTGCGGTCGCGCGGCGTGATGATGGGCGCCATCGCGGTGGGCCTAGCGCCGGAAGAGGCGCTGGCCCGGCTGCGGGACATGCCGGGCTACGGCGATGTGGACTACGTGCGGAAGGTGAGTACCGACAAGGTGTACACCTGGCCGCGTCAGGCCGGCCTGGATGCGCCGCTCAAACACCGCATCCTGGTCAGCGACTACGGCGTCAAGTACAACATCATGCGGCTGCTCACGCGGCGTGGCTGCGAGGTCATGACTTTCCCCGCCATGGCCACTGCGGGCGAGCTGCTGCGCCACAGGCCCGACGGCGTCGTGCTGTCGCCGGGGCCGGGCGACCCCGAACTGCTGGACTACGCCGTCGAGACGGCGCGCGGCCTGACAGGCAAACTACCTATCTTGGGTATCTGCCTGGGGAACCAGGTCCTGGGCCGCGCCTTCGGGGCCAAGACGTACAAGCTCAAGTTCGGCCACCGGGGCGGCAACCATCCGGTGAAGGATATGCGCAGCGGTCTCGTCCACATCACCGCGCAGAACCACGGCTACGCCGTTGATCCCGACAGCCTGCCCTCGGAGGTCGAGGTGTCCCACGTCAACCTGAACGACACGACCGTGGAGGGGCTGCGGCACCGCTCTCTGCCCATCATGAGCATCCAGTACCACTCGGAGGCATCGCCTGGGCCACGCGACAACGAGTACATCTTCGATGAGTTTCTGAAGCTAGTGCATGATGCAGACAAATGATGTATGATTTATACATCATTATGTGATGGGGTAGTTTGATGCGCACCACGATAGAACTGGACGAAAGGCTGCTGGCGGAAGTGTTCAAGCTCACTCGAGAGAAGACGAAAACTAAGGCAGTGAACAAGGCCTTGGAGGAGTTTGTAAGGCACGAACGCATCCAAAAGCTGCGCTCACGGCTCGGGAGCATTGACCTGGGCGATGGCTGGTACAAACTTCGCCACATGGAGCCCCGGTAGGCCCTATGGTTGTCGTAGACACCTCCGTCTGGGTCCAGGCCCTCAGGGCCGCAGACTCTCTCGAAAAAATCGAAGTGGACAGTCTGCTCGCCAAGGAATCACTAGTCATGGTCGGTCCAGTAATGGCTGAGCTTCTCCAGGGAGCTCGGAGCACTAACGAATTCGAAGACCTGCGCGATGAGTGGGCCGCTTTGCCCTATGTTGCGGAATCGCGGCAGACCTGGGTGATGTCGGGTGCGCTTGCGTATCAGATGCGGCAGCGAGGCCTGACGCTCGGACTTCTTGACCTGCTCATCGCGGCCATCGCCATCGAGCATGACCATGAGGTCTATACCCTCGACGATCACATCCGGCAGGTTCCTGGTCTTCGGCTGTATAGTCCCCAAACATAAGCTAGATGTGTCGGCTCACATGTTGCCAGAAAGGGTAAGAGTCGTCGCCCACCGGGGTGCGTCGGCGTACGCGCCGGAGAACACGTTCGCGGCCTTCGACAAGGCGCTCGCCCTGGGCGCCCACGAGGCCGAGTTGGACGTGCACCTGAGCCGCGATGGGCAGGTCGTCGTCATCCACGATGCCACCGTTGACCGAACCACGGGCGGCGCTGGCGCGGTGGCGTCGCTGACACTGGCGCAGCTCAAGGCGCTGGATGCGGGGACGTGGTTTTCGGCGGAGTTCGCGGGTCAGCGCATCCCAACCCTAGACGAGGTGTTGGAGCGGTACAGGGGGCGGCTGCACCTGCACATCGAGCTGAAGCCGAAGATCCAAGCTGTTGCCGGGCGGGTAGCCGACCTGGTGCGCAGCCACGGCATGGCGGAGTCCGTCACCGTCATCTCGTTCCACCGCGGACTTATCGAACACCTCCGCGAGTATGCGCCGGAGATTCCGGCTGGGCTCCTGGTGCAGCGGGCGGATGAGGCCGACGCGCGTCGGGCAGTGGCGAAGGGCATCCGGGCCTTCTATGCCCGTGGTGCTTCCCTTGCGGCGGACAGCATTCGCCACCTGCGAGAGCAGGGCCTGGCCGTGGTCGCGTGGGACGTGCAGAACGAGGCTGAGATGCGGCGCCTGGTTGCCGTCGGCGCGGACGGCATCATCCTCGATTTCCCCGACAAGCTGGTGGAGTATCTAAGACTCACCTCAAACAAGCAAGAGAGGGCAGCCACCACATGACCTCTAAGCCCTCCAAGGTCCTCGTTATCGGCAGCGGCCCCATCGTCATCGGTCAGGCGGCGGAGTTCGACTACGCCGGCACGCAGGCGTGTAAGTCGCTCCGCGAGGAGGGCGTCACCACCGTCCTGGTCAACTCCAATCCGGCCACCATCATGACCGACCTGGACATCGCCGACACCGTCTATATCGAGCCGCTGACGGTGGATGTGCTGGCCCGGGTCATCGAGCGGGAGCGGCCCGACGGCCTGCTGCCGACCCTGGGCGGGCAGACGGGCCTGAACCTGGGCATGGACCTGGCCAAGGCGGGTGTGTTGGACAAGTACAACGTCCGGCTGCTGGGAGCGAACGTTCGCACCATCGAGATGGCGGAAGACAGGGAGAAGTTCCGCGACATGCTGGTGAGCATCGGCGAGCCGGTCCCACCGAGCGTCATCGCCAACTCGATGGACGAGGCGCTGCGCGCGGCTGAACAGCTCGGCCTGCCGCTGGTCATCCGGCCCGCGTTCACCCTGGGCGGCACCGGAGGCGGCATCGCCACGACCGCCGACGAATTCCGCGCCATCGCGTCCAGCGGCCTGGCCGCCAGCCCCATCCACCAGGTGCTCGTCGAGAAGTCCCTGGTCGGCTGGAAAGAGCTCGAGTACGAGGTGATGCGCGACGGCGCGGGCAACTGTATCACCATCTGTAATATGGAGAACATCGACCCGATGGGCGTCCACACCGGCGACAGCATCGTGGTCGCGCCCAGCCAGACGCTGACCGACAAGGAGTACCAGATGCTCCGCACGGCCAGCCTCAAGATTATCCGCGCGCTCGGCATCGAGGGCGGCTGCAACGTCCAGTTCGCGCTGGCGCCGGGTGAGGTGGTCGCCAAGACGCTGCCGCCCGGCTTCGCAAAGGAGAGCAGCTACTACGTCATCGAGGTCAACCCGCGCGTCAGCCGCTCGTCGGCCCTCGCCAGCAAGGCCACCGGCTACCCTATCGCACGCGTGGCAGCCAAGATCGCCGTCGGCAGGCGGCTGGACGAGATTCCCAACGCGGTTACGCAGAAGACGCTGGCCGCCTTCGAGCCCGCGCTGGACTACTGCGTAGTCAAGATACCCCGCTGGCCTTTCGACAAGTTCCCGCGCGGCGACCGCTCGCTGGGTACGCAGATGAAGGCGACGGGCGAGGTGATGGCGATAGACCGCACCTTCGAGGCTGCATTCCAGAAAGCGGTGCGCTCCCTGGAGATCACGGGCCGTGACATGCTGTGGGAGAAGTCCGACTGGAGCAAGGACCCGGAGACGCTGCTGGGGCGGCTGCCGCTGAGGGCGCACGACGAGCGGCTGTGGGCGGTGATGGCTGGGCTGCGCCGCGGCATCGCGCCGGAGGAGCTGTCGCGCCGCACCGGCATAGACCCGTGGTTCACCCGTGCCTTCCAGCGCATCGCTCTGATGGAGCAGCGGCTGCTGTCGGAACACATGACCCGCGACCTGCTGTGGGATGCCAAAAGGCTCGGCTTCTCCGACGAAAAGGCAGGGGTGCTCACCGACCGGACGGCGGAGCAGGTGCGCAAGCTGCGGGACGAGTGGGGCATCCGGCCCGTCTATAAGATGGTGGACACCTGCGCGGGCGAGTTCGAGGCGCAGACCCCGTACTTCTACTCCACCTATGAGCAGGAGAACGAAGCGGTGCCCATCGCCGAGGCCAAGTCGCTGGTGGTGGGCAGCGGGCCCATCCGCATCGGCCAGGGCATCGAGTTCGACTACTGTTCCGTCCACGCCGCGTGGGCGCTCCAGTCCGAAGGCGTCAAGAGCGTGATGGTGAACTCCAACCCGGAGACGGTGTCCACCGACTTCGACACCAGCGACCGGCTCTACTTCGAGCCGCTGGACGCGGAAAGCGTGCGGGACATCCTGGAAAACGAGACGGTGGCCGTGGACGGTCAGGACGCGGCGGCGCCGCCGTCCATCGTCCAGTTCGGCGGCCAAACGGCCATCAATCTGTCCCAGTCGCTGGACCGGGCGGGAATGCCCATCCTCGGCTCGACGGCGCACTCGATAGACGTGGCCTCCGACCGGCACCTGTTCGAGGAGTTCCTGGCGCGGCTGGGCATCCCCAACCCACCCGGCACGGCGGTGGTGACGCTGGAGCAGGCCATGGAGGTGGCGCAGCGTATCGGCTACCCCGTCCTGGTGCGGCCCAGCTACGTCTTGGGGGGTCGCGCCATGGAGGTCGTGCAGAACGCCACGGAGCTGGTGCGGTACATGAGCGCGGCCTTCGAGGCGGGCAGCGGCCGCAGGGTGCTCATCGACAAGTACCTGGAGGGCCGCGAGGTGGAGGTGGATGCGGTCTGCGACGGTGAGGCCGTGCTCATCCCCGGCATCATGGAGCACGTCGAGCGGGCGGGCGTCCACAGCGGCGACTCGATGGCCATCTACCCCGGCCTGACGCTCACCGAGGCCGAGGTGAACACGGTGGTGGACTACACGACGCGCATCGGCCTTGCGCTAGGGGTGCGCGGCCTGATGAACGTGCAGTACGTCCTCATGGGCGGTGGCGCTTACCGCAGCCCCAACGCCAACAACGGCGGCACAGACCGTCCTCCCGAGGTGTATGTCCTGGAGGTCAACCCACGCTCCAGCCGAACGGTGCCCTTCATCTCGAAGGTCACGGGCGTGCCGATGGTGCGGCTGGCGGTGAAGGTCATGCTGGGCCTGCCGCTGAAGGACCAGGGCTACAAGGGCGGGCTGTGGAAGCGGCAGAAGCTGGTGGCGGTCAAGGCGCCGGTGTTCTCCATGTCCAAGCTCATCGGCGTGGACACGTTCCTGGGGCCGGAGATGAAGTCCACGGGCGAGGTGATGGGGATAGACTACGAGTTCCGCCCCGCAGTGACGAAGGCGCTGATGGCGGCGGGGCTGATGCTGCCGCCGAAGGGGGCCATCCTGCTGAGCATCTCAGACCGGCACAAATCGGAGGCGGTGCCTCTCGTGAAAGACCTGGCCGCTGCGGGGTACAAGCTGTACGCGACGGGAGGCACGGCGGCGATGATACGGGCGCTCGGCCTGCCCGTCGTCGCCATCACCAAGCGGCTGAACGAGGGCCACCCCAACGTGGTGGACGTCATCAATGACGGGACAGTGAATGCGGTGGTGAACACGGTGACGGGAGACCGCGACGTGCTGCAGGACGGGTTCCAGATCCGGCGGGCCGCCGTCGAGCGGCGCATCCCCTGCTTCACCTCGCTGGACACGGCCCGCGCCGCCGCCGAGAGCCTGGCCTCGGTCGCCGACTACAACGTCAAGCCCCTGCCGGAGTATCTTAGGAAACGGTAACTAGACAGCAAGGGAGAGGCAATAGGGGAGAACCTCGTTGCAATTCAGTACTTGGCCTCACACTAAATCTGTACTAATCACTGCTGGCACAATCCTCACGGCACTGTGGCTGATAACTGGAATCACGTCCGTTGCGTGTGCTAAGGCGGCTACCGAGATTGGAAGTGACACCACTCCCCTCCCGGCAGCTAGTTGGAGTGACTATGACAACCCTTCTCTAGGTCTTTCATTTCGTTACCCTTCGGACTGGAAAATTCTCGTTGATGACCCGATTACGTCAGGCGTTCAGATAGATGGTGATTCGTTACGCGTTGTGTTAATAGCCAATCCGATGACCTCTCAGACAGTAGCCGATTACGCTGCTCAACTCCAAAGAACCGGCTTTCGCGAGAAGAGCAGTGTGCCAGTTAGCAAAGATTCCTGGCGTGGACTTAGGCTTGAGGGTACTTCCAAGAGTCTCGAGTTTGAAATTGAGCAG
Organism: SAR202 cluster bacterium; assembly: GCA_016872515.1. Lineage (GTDB taxonomy): Bacteria > Chloroflexota > Dehalococcoidia > Lucifugimonadales > VGZR01 > VGZR01. Next base: position 56,586 of record VGZR01000002.1, on the reverse strand, counting down.
GTGTTCTTCTTGGTCAAGTCGGGGTTTTCCCTGTTAGCGCTCAACGTAGCTGGCGAACTGACGACTGCCAACAGACAAACCATAGGGATGCTTTGGGACTCACTGAAAATTGAGACTGATAACTTCGTTCTGCCATCGAACTTAGAAGATGACCAGGATTTTGCTATATTCGCCTCACCACAGTCTGAATTCTCATTCCGTTACCCCCGACGTTGGCTGGTAGGCTCGTTGGGGGAGACACTTTTCACAATCTCCGATCCGGAGGATAGCCAGTCGTTTATTGTCTCCATTACCATAGGGCGGGACCCAGGAAAAATTGGGGAGGCTCTTGAGCTAGTTCAGGTAGCGTACAAGAACGTAAGGGTCGAGCAACGCACACCCACTGTTGTCAAGGGTGCGTCTCAAGCTACTCTCTTGGAGGGGTCGCTAGAGTTCAACGACGGTGCTGAAGGGATATTTCTAGTAGTGACTGCAGTTGCAAGAGGTAATTACTACGAGCTGACTGCAATCATCGAGGAAACTCAGGAAGGGCGCCTCCGCCCGTTAGTAGAGGAACTCATAGGAAGTTTTGCACTAACTACAAACTAGCATCTTGAGATTCAAAGCCCTCTGGCTCGGTCGGTGGGCAGCGGGCTCCCGTGCTCAATGTAGGACTCGACCAGTTTGCGTGCCACGTCCTGAGCGATTTCCAGCGTTTCGGCCAGCGTGCGTCCCTGGGCTACGAGACCCGGCAATTCGTCGCTTGTGGCAAGAAAGCCGCCCCCTGGCAGTTCTTCAACTTGAACGGCGATGGCAGCCTCTTTCATCACAGCACCTCAAGTATCCGTAGTTTAGCAGACGACCGGCTGCGTCATCCCGAGATTGCTCTGAAGTTCTTTGGGAAGGCGGCGGGAACCCTTTCATGCCCAAGAAAGGGTTCCCGCCGCCTTCCCAAAGAATCTCTAGCCCTATAGGTTCTCTATCTTCACCGGCTCGACGGGGTCGGCGAGGGCGAAGCCGAAGATGCGCGAGTAGAAGTAGAGTTCGCCGTCGAGGGTGCGTTTGATGCTGTCGGCCTTGCGGAAGCCGTGCTGCTCGCCCTCGAAGGCGACGTAGGCGACGGGCAGCCCCTTGCGGCGCAGAGCATTCACCATCATCTCGGCCTGGTTGGGCGGGACCACCTTGTCCTCCAGGCCCTGGAAGAGGATGACCGGGCAGTTGAGCCGGTCCACGAAGTGGATGGGGGAGCGCTGGGTGTACAGGTCGCGCCGCGCCGGGTACGGCCCGACGAGCCGGTCGAGGTAGCGCGACTCGAACTTGTGGGTGTCGCGGGCCAGGGCCTCCAAGTCGCTGACGCCGTAGAAGCTGGCGCCTGCCTTGAAGGTGTCGCGGAAGGTCAGGCAGGACAGCGTCGTGTAGCCTCCGGCGCTGCCGCCGTCTATGCACAGCCGTTCGCTGTCGGCCAGGCCGCGCTCCACCAGATACCGCGCAGCGTTCACGCAGTCGTCCACGTCCACGATGCCCCACAGGCCATCCAGCCGCCTGCGGTACGCCGTGCCGTAGCCCGTGCTGCCGCCGTAGTTCACGTCCAGCACCGCGAAGCCGCGGCTCGTCCAGTACTGGATGGTGAGGCTCAGGCTGCTGGAGACGGCGCCCGTCGGCCCGCCGTGGCTCTTGACCAGCAGCGGAGGCCGCTCGCCCTCGGGCGCGGTGAAGTCCTTGTTCTTGGGCGGGTAGTAGAGGGCGTGGGCAGTCTTCCCTCCCTCGGTAGGGAACTCGAGGGCCTGCGGCTCGGACAGGTAGCCTGAGTCGAGAGACACTTCCGAGGAACGTCGCAAGACCTCATGCCATCCGGTGGACAGGTCGAGGCGGACGACCGACGACGGGTGCGCCGGCGATGCGGCGATGAAGACCGCCTGGCCGGGCGACGCGCGGATGCCGGAGAACTCGGTGAAGGGCAGGTCGAAGGGCGTGAGACGCCTGGTGACCGTGTCCAGGGAGGCCAGGTGCCACCGTCCCCGCTGGTTGTAGGCGCAGACGATACGGCGTGCCGACTCGAAGGCGTAGGTGCGCATCCCGAACAGCCACTGGGGCGTGGCGAACTCGGCCTCCATGGATGCCAAAGGCACTGACACCTTCCCATTCCAGAGGTACGGAACCCACCAGCCCGTGCGGTCGGAGACGAAGTAGAGCGTGCCGTCAGGCGACCACTCCGGCTGGAAGAGGGCCTCGTCCTTGCCGCCCGCCACGAGCGCGCGCTGGCCCAGCGAGCCGTCGCCACGCACCTCGGCCATCCACAGCTCGCAGCCGTCCCAGGGCATGTTGGGGTGGTCCCACTGGAGCCATGCCAGCCGCGACCCGTCCGGGCTGAGGCGCGGGTTGGAGTAGAAGTCACGGCCCGAGACCAGAACGGTGCTGGCGCCACTGTCAAGGGACACGGCGGCGATGGTGTTCGCCGCCTCGCGGGACGAGTTGGAGTGGTCTTCGCGGACGCAGATGAGGCGGCGCCTGCGGCTGTCGAGGACGGCGTCGGCGTAGCGGACGTTGCCTTCGGGGGCCTGCCCTGAGCCTGTCGGATGGGTCAGCGGTTGAGAGGACGAGCCAGATGCTGCGCGGTAGAGGCGCTGGTCGGCGAAGTTAGAGAAGTACAGCACGCCATCGGCCACCAGGTACGCGCCGCCGCCGTATTCGTGGACGCGCGTGCGGGCGTTGTACGGGGGCGGGTTCACGTCAGCCGTCCTGCCGTCGGACGTGCGGCGCACGATGACGGCCCGGCCCTTCTCCGCAGGCCGCGACTCGACCCAGTACACGTCCTCGCCGTCCAGCGACACCTGGCTCAGGCCGACGGTGCCCTGCACGATGAGGTCGGTCGTGATGGGCGACCTCCACGAGCCATGCGGCGCGGTCTGTTTCTCCATGCCTACCTCCTAGATGCTCCTCGCTTCCGTGATGACGGCCCTTCACCGCCACGGTACTCCGGTCCACCAGGACTGGCGACATCGTGCCGGAGCGGAGCCTGGCGAATGCAGGGGTGCCCCTATGTGGGCGCCCTGGGCGGCCACGCGGGGCCGCCATTACGTGTGAGGGCCGTGCGCTGGCAACTTACCACAGAGGCGGTATAGAATCACTGCCAAGAGCGGCAGCCTGGTAGCAGAGCGCACTACGAGGAGGCGAGCATGACGCAGCAAGGGTACGTGGCCTATCTCAGTGGCAAGTGGATCCCCAGGTCGGAGCTGAAGGTGGACGTGTCGGACCGGGGCTTCCGCGTCGGCGACACGGTCTTCGACGTGACGCGGACGTTCAACGGCAAGAGTTTCATGCTCAAGGAGCACGTGGACCGGCTCTACCGCTCGATGAAGTACGCACGGATAGACGTGGGGATGTCGGCGCAGGAGATGACTGACGTCACCGAGGACGCGCTGAAGCGCAACCAGCACATGCTCAAGCAGGCGGGCGACTTCTTCATCTGGCACGCCATCACCCGCGGGCCGGGCCGCTGGGCGCACAGCGCGGGGCCGGCCACCGTCATCATCGAGGTCGGCACGAACCCCTGGGCCTGGTTCGCCGACTTCTACAAGCCCGGCGCCCACGCCGTCATCGCCCGCACGCGCAGCTACTCGCCGCAGATGGTGGACCCCAAGATCAAGCACCACAGCCGGATGAACTTCAACCTGGCCGAGCTGGAGGCGGGCGACATAGATCCCAAGGGCTGGCCCGTGCTGACCGACACGTCGGGCAACCTGACCGAGGGCGTCGGCTACAACCTCTTCCTGGTCAGCAACGGGGTCATCCGCACCCCCGGCGACAGCGACATCCTCCAGGGCGTGTCCCGTATGGCGGTGTTCAAGGTCGCCAAGCAGCTCGGCCTCACCGTCTCCGAGGAGGCGCTGCAGCCTTACGACCTGTACACTGCGGACGAGGCCTTCTTCTCCAGCACACCCTTCTCCGTCCTGCCCGTGACCAAGGTGGACAAGCGCGCCATCGGCGACGGCAAGCCCGGCCCCATCACGCAGCAGCTCCTGGCGGCCTGGAGCGAGCAGGTGGGCGTGGACATCGTGGACCAGGCCGAGCGGTTCGTGAAGCAGCACCGGACGGACGCCACCTTCGGCCGGTAGGCAGGAAGGCTTGCCAATGCCGGGGGGCTACTGCTGCGGCAGGATGCCCAGGCGTTCCTCGACCTCGCCGACGATGTCGCGGGTGCGGTCCACCATGTCGGGGCTGACGGAGACCGAGGTGATGCCCCTGGTGACGAGCTTGGCGGTCATGTCGGGGTAGAACGAGGGGCCCTGTCCACAGATGGACGAGGTGATGCCCCGGCCAAGGGCCGTGGTGATGATGCGCTCAACGCACCACATGACGGCCGGGTTGCGCTCGTCGAACAGGTCGGCGTACTTGGCGTTGTCGCGGTCCACGCCCAGGACGAGCTGGGTCAGGTCGTTGGAGCCGATGGAGATGCCGTCCACGCCGACCTTGAGGAACTCCTCCAGCAGGATGACGTTGGAGGGCACCTCGGCCATCATCCACAGCTTATGGACGCCCGCGCCCTCGGCCTTGAGGAGGCCCTTGACCCTGGCCAGCTCGTCGGGCGTGCGCACGAAGGGCAGCATGACGTACAGGTTGTCCCACTCCTGGCGCACCTTCGCGATGGCCTCGGCCTCGAGGCGGAAGACGTCGCGGTCGGCCAGGTAGCGGGAGCAGCCACGGAAGCCCAGCATCGGGTTCTCTTCGATGTCCTCGTACTTCTCGCCGCCGGTGAGGTTGCGGTACTCGTTGGTCTTGAAGTCGGAGGTGCGGTACACCACCGGGCGCGGGTGGAAGGCCCAGGCGAACTGCTGGATGCTGGCGGCGAGCTTGCGCGTGAACTCGTGGCCCCTGCCCTCTTCCAGCATGTGGCGGGGGTGCTCGCCGATGTGGGCGATGATGAACTCGGCCCTGAGCAGGCCGACGCCGTCCACGTTCTTGGCGGCCACCTCTTGCGCCAGCGCGGGGTCGGCGAGGTTGACATAGACCTTGGTGCGGGTCTTCTTGTAGCGCGTCTTGGCGGCCTGGACAGGCTTCACCTCGACCACGCCCTCGTACACGTAGCCCGCGGTGCCGTCCACCGTCACGGTCTGGCTCTTCTTCAGGAGGTGTGTTGCCTTGCCCGCGCCGACGATGCAGGGCACGCCCATCTCGCGGCTGACGATGGCGGCGTGGCAGGTGCGTCCTCCGCGGTCGGTGATGATGGCGGCCGCCCGCTTCATGGCGGGCACGAAGTCCGGCGTCGTCATCTCGGCCACCAGCACGTCGCCCATTTTCACCTTGTCCAGTTCGGACGGGCTGCGCACCACGACGGTGGCGCCGGAGCCTATGCCAGGGCTGGCGCCCGTCCCCGACAGGATGACCGTGCCCAACACGCCCGTCTTCATGGCGACGTGGGTCGCCTGGCCGTAGGTGGTCACCGGGCGGGTCTGGAGGATGTAGAAGTTGCCCCTCTCCATCGCCCACTCGATGTCCTGGGGGTGGCCGTAGTGCTTCTCCAGCCGCTTGCCAAGATTGGCCAGGGCGATGATTTGCGCCTCGGTCAGCTTCTGGCGGCCACGCTTCTCCCGGGGCACGTCGGACCGAAAGTTGGCTCGCGTCCGGTTGGTCTTTTCGTCGGAGTTGCGGATGAGCTGCCAGTCCTGCGGCACCACGACGGTGGACAGCACCTTGCCCGCGCCCTCGTCCACCACGTACGAGTCCGGGGTCACCTGGCCAGAGACTACCGCCTCGCCGAGGCCGTAGATGGCGTCTATGCACAGCCGCGAAGGGTCGTTGGTGACCGGCTCCACGGTGAACATGACGCCCGAGACCTCGGATTGGACCATCCGTTGGACGACCACGGCGATGCCGGTGGAGATGTGGTCTATCTTGTTCTCGGTGCGGTAGAAGATGGCGCGTGGCTCGAACAGGCTGGCCCAGCACGCCCGGACGGTCCTGACGACCTCTTCCTCGCCCTCGATGTTCAGAAAGGTGCTCTGCTGGCCCGCGAAGGACGCCTCGGGCATGTCCTCCGCCGTGGCCGAGGAGCGCACGGCCACAGGGCCCGCCTCCATCTCCCGGTAGGCCCGCCGTATCTCCTCAACGATGCCGAGGGGGACGGGCGAGGCCTCTATCGCCTGCTTGATCTGGCAGGCAACCTTGTCGAGTTCGGCGGAGCTGGAGACGTTGAGGCCGGACAAGGCGGCCTCCATCGTGGGCCTGAGGGAAGCGGCATCGAGGAACTCGAAGTAGCTGTCGGTGGTGACGACGAAGCCGGGTGGGACGACGATATTCGCCCTGACCATCTCGGCCAAGTTGGCGCCCTTGCCGCCCGCCTCGCGGACCATCGCAGGCGAAGGCCGCTTCAGGCGGCGCCCAGCGACGTCTTCTTTGCCAATATCCTGAAACCAGCGTACGGCTGGCCTCGCATGCTGCATTCGTATGACTCCAGGCGCGTGGCTTGGTTAGGAAGGGCTGCTTCTTGAATGGGCGCCCCGAGCACACATGCCAGTCGGCGAGTCCCGTCGGCGGCCGCAGGATCAGCTACCTTGTCAGCCTATGGCCCCCACCGCTCTGTGTCAAGTATTGACGTTTACTGAGGCTGGCAAGGCTGGTGTCCACACGCTAAGATTGCCTCATGCCAAGCCGGATCCAGACAGGCCGCAAGCCCGCCGCGCTCAAGTCGCGCGACTTCCTCGCGGAGGTCGTGGAGCTGACGCAGATGCAGCTCCCAGACGGCCTGCGGGACGTCCAGGTGGTCGGGCCCGTCTTCTCCCTCGTCAAGCTGCACTACGGCGACCCTGCGGTCCACTACGAGGTGTGGCTGCAACGGCGAGCCGGGCTGGTGGAGGTCGGGTTGCACTTCGAGGGCGCTCCCGACGCCAACGCGCGCCAACTGGCGGCGCTGTCGCGGCACGCGGAGGAGATCGTGGATAGTCTAGGCCCGACCGTGGAGCTGGAGCAGTGGACGGCCTCATGGACCCGCGTCCACGAGCACCTGCGGATGGAGGCGCTGGACGAGGACCTGCTGCTCGTGGTGTCGCAGCGGCTTGCCGCGTTCGTGCGCGTCCTGGAGCCGATGGTCCGGGCAGGGCGATGATGTAGGCGCGGCTCAAGGTGGACTGTCCCTGTCTCAATGCGCAGGGACGTTACGGGACACCGAGGTGGGGTAGTATTAGTCCTCGGAGGAGGTACACATGGCAAGGGAATATACCGTCGTCATCGAACATGACGAGGATGGATACTTTGTTGCCACCGTCCCCGCTTTGCCCGGATGCCATACGCAAGCAAAGTCGCTCGACGAACTTGAAGAGAGAATAAGAGAAGCGATTTCCCTTTGTTTAGAAGTCCAAGGCGACGACGGTGTCGAATCGTTGACCCTAGTGGGCATTCATCGGGTTATCGTTTAGATGCCTCGTCTGCCCAGGGTCACCGGACGGGAAGTCGTCCAAGCCCTAGAGCGGGCATCGTTTCGCGTAGTCCGCCAGCGGGGCAGTCACCTCTTCTTGCGCCATGAAGATGGCAGAAGCACCGTGGTTCCCGTTCATGCCCGAGAGGTTTTGGGACCTGGTCTTCTGTCAAAGATCTTGAGGGACGTTGATATGACCGGACTGGAGTTTCAGAGACTACTGTCAGACCGGTGAGCAAGAGTGAACGATGTCCGACTGTCCCCAGTGAGCGATGAGGAGGCCAAGCATGACTGAGCCGAAGAAGACGCGGGTGGCGGCCGTCCAGGCATCGCCGGTGTTCCTGGACCTGGACGCGACCGTGAAGAAGGCGGTGGCGCTGACCGAGAAGGCCGCGGCCAAGGGCGCCGAGACCGTGGTCTTCCCCGAAACGTGGCTGCCAGGCTACCCCGTCTGGGCCAGCCGCATCCCCGCCTGGCGGCTGCACGAGGCCGGCCGCCGCCTCTTCGCACGCCTCTCCCAGAACTCGGTGGAGGTGCCTAGTCCCGCCACCGAAGCCCTGGGCCGCGCAGCCCGCAAGGCCGGGGTCAACCTGGTCATGGGCGTCAACGAGCGTGACGCCGACTTCGGCCGGGCCAGCCTGTACAACACCATCCTCTACTTCGGGCGCGACGGCCGCCTGCTCGGCAAGCACCGCAAGCTCATGCCGACCTTCCACGAGCGCGTCATCTGGGCGCCGGGCGATGCCAGTGGCCTGGGCCCCCACGACACCAGCGCGGGCCGCCTCGGCGGCCTCATCTGCTGGGAGCACTGGATGCCCCTGTCGGCGTACGCGCTGGCCGCCCAGGGCGAGCAGGTCCACGCCGCGCTGTGGCCGTCCGTCTATGGCCTCGGCGAGGTCGAGGGCGAGATGGTCCAGACCGCCAGCCGCCACTACGCCTTCCAGGGGCGCAGCTTCGTCGTCGCCGCCTGCGGCTGGCTGGAGAAGGACGAGCTGCCGAGAGACTTCGAGCTAGCGAAGGAGGCGCGGGAGTGGCCCGACCGGCTGCTCGTGGGCGGCAGCGCCATCATCGCGCCCGACGGCCGTTACCTGGCCGGGCCGTCCTACGAGGGAGAGGACATCCTCTACGCCGACCTCGACCTGACCGAGATTCCGAAGCAGAAGCAGAGCCTCGACATCGCCGGCCACTACGCCCGCCCCGATGTGTTCCAGGTCACCGTTGACCGCTCGCGCCGCGACCCCCTCCAGGTGACGGGGCTGGAGGAGGCAGAGTCGTCCTCTCCCGATGGGGAAGCTCTACGGACTCCTCGTCAGAAGGCCCAGAAGAAGTAAGGCCGTTCAGCCTACCCTCGTCCGCCTCTGAGCACCAGGAAGCCGAGGAACCCCAGTGTCGAGCGCGGCGTCGCCTTCGGCGGCGCGGCTATCCTGGCCCGCTCGGTGTCGCTGGCCGCGTGGAGCCGCATCAGCTCCAGCTTCAGGCTCTCCTCGCCCTTCGCCATCGCCCAGCGGTGGTTGGCCGAGAACATCGGCTTGAGCATGAACGACAGGTACTTCAGCAGGGGCTTGTCCGCGCGGATGCGCCAGTCGTAGGCGATGTCCACCCAGTCGCCGTCCTGGGTGAACGTCCACACGCCCCTGCCGACGAAATCACCCTGCGCCTCCAGGCTGAAGCCAGTGTACTTACGCACCTCGGTGACGACGAAATCCCAGCGCAGGGTGTAGGGCAGCCAGCCCTTGGTGTAGAGGCTGACGCGCTTGCCCACGCCGTCGGCGTCGCCGTGCTCCAGCTCCTTCACGTCCAGATAGACCGACGGCCACCAGCGCACCAGGTCGGGCGCCTCGCTCAGGATGTCATAGACCTCCCGCGCGGTGCCCTGCACCCGCCAGTTGGTCAGGAATGCGTACTCGTTGCCAGCCATCGCCCTGCCTCTACGTCACGTACCTGTTCTTCTTGTCCCGCTGCCTGTCGGGACGGGAGCGTTTGCGCGGGTCGCCGAAGCCGCCTCCGCCCGCCGAGAGACATCGGATGATGTCGCCCGGCTTGACCACCACGCCCGCCTGCTTCGACCGCAGCACCCGCTCCTTCCCGTCGGAGATGATGGAGTACCTGTGGGGCTTGCCCGGCCCGGCGCCCAGTTGGCCGAAGGGCGGGTTGTGGATGCCGTCGCCGGCGGTGTTCAGCCGCGCGATGCCCTCGCCCTCGTACACCAGGTCGCAGATGCCACCCAGGCCGCCGCGGCGCATCCCCTTGCCGCCGGAGTTGGGGCGTTGCTCGTTGCGCAGGATGAGGAAGGGGAACCGCTCCTCGGTGACCTCGATGCTGGGCGCGCGGATGGCGCCTGGGGCGTTCAGCTCACCGACATTGGACCAGCCGTCGAAGTCCTGGCACGCGCCGCCGCCTGGGCGGGCCAGGAAGAAGTGCCAGATGAAACGCCGCCCGTTGCGCGGGTCCACGCCCGTGATGGCGTAGCGCAGCCGCCTGCCCCAGGCCGCCGTGACCGCGTGGGGCACTACGGGCGCCAGCGCCTTGAAGATGGCCTCGGTGATCTCCTCGGCACAGTGGTTCGTGCTCATGCATACCGGCGCGGGAGGCCGTGCGTGAACGATGAGCCCTTCAGGCGCGATGACCTTCACAGGCCGCATCGAGCCTTCGTTCTTCGGCACGTCCGACGGGGCCATGTACAGCATCGCCGCGTGGACGATAGAGCGCGTGTTGGCGTAGGAGCTGTTGAGGAAGCCGGTGACTTGCCTGCTCGACTCGCTCAGGTCCACGGTCATCTCGCCGCCCTTGATGGTGACTGTCGCGCGGATGGGGATGTCCTTGAACTCGAAGCCGTCGTCGTCGATGATGCTCTCGCCTTTGTACACACCCTCCGGCCACTGGGCGATGAACTGCCGCACATCCGTCTCGGCGGCGCGCAGCAGCTCCTCGATGCAGGCGCCGAGCCGGTCGGGGCCGTAGTCGGCCAGCAGCGCCCTGATGCGCCGCACGGCCACCTCGACCGAGCCGATCTGGGCGTTCAGGTCGCCCAGAAAGTTCTCTGGGTGGCGGACGTTGGCTGACAGCATCTGGAGCAGGTCTTGCCTCGGCATACCCTTGTCGTAGATACGCAGTGGCGGGATGCGCAACCCCTCGTGGTAGATCTCGCTGGCCTCGGGGTTGTAGGCACCGTGCGTGGCGCCGCCGACATCGCTGTGGTGCGCCCGGTTCACCGCGTAGTACAGCGGCTTGCCGTCGTGGAACACGGGCCGGATGACGGTGATGTCGGGCAGATGGCTGGCCCCGAAGTAGGGGTCGTTGAGGAGGAACAGGTCGCCCTCGGCCATGTCCTTCCCGAAGTAGTCGCGGACGGACGCCGCCGCCAGCGGCAGCGCGCTGGTGTGGACGGGGATGCCCTCGCCCTGGGCCACGAGCTGGCAATCGGCATCTATGATGGCGGTGGAGAAGTCGCGGCTGGAGTTGAGGATCTGCGACATGGCGGTCCGCAGCATGACCTCCATCATCTCGGCGGCGATGGAGTCGAGCCGGTTGCCGACCACGGCGACGGTCACCGGGTCCGGCCCTTCGGCGGCCTTGGTTTCCGATGCCGAGCCGCGTCCAAGTGCCACCCGCAGCTCGATGCCGCCGTACGGGTCAACCGTGGCCGTGTCGCCTGTGTCGGCGAGGATGGTGGTGAAATCAGACTCGATGATGGCCGGACCGCGCACCGTTGCTCCCGGCGACAGTCGGTCCATGTCGTAAACGGGCACTTCGTGCCACTCGCCGAGGTAGACGCGGCGCCGCCCCTTCAATGCGGCATCGGCTGGGCCTGCGGCGGTCTTGCGGGGCAGGGCTATCTTGCTCAGGCGGCCTGTGGCCTTCACTCGCAGCGTTACCAGCTGTATCTCTTGGCCCTGCTGGTGGTAGGAGTACAGCTCCTCGTACCGCCGGTGGAAGTTGGCGGCCCACTCTCGCACCATCACCGCGCTGTCCAGCGCCATGTCTGGGATAGGCACGGTCACCTCGTAGATCTGGTCGAGGTAGCGCATGTCCGCCGAGAACGCGAAGCCCATGTCGTGGCGGGCCACGCCCTGGGCAGCCAGCTTGCTCTGCCCTTGGCCTTGGAGCTCGCCCAGGAGCGCGCGGATTGCCACGAGGTCAGCGGTATGGAGGCTGGCCGGGTAGGAGCGCGACAGGTCGAACTGGAGGTCAGTGGAGAGCATCCCGTAGGCGCAAAACACGGGCGCGGCGGCGGGAACGCTGACGCGGGCGATGCCGAGCTGCCGGGCGACGTTGCTCACGTGCAGCCCTGCCGCGCCGCCGAAGGCCATGAGGGTGAACCGGCGCGGGTCAACCCCACGCCGCACCGACGCGAGCCGGATGCCCTCAGCCATGGAGGTGGACACTACCTGATGCACGCCGTAGGCTGCCTGCGCCTCGTTCAGACCCAGCGGCTTGCCGACCCGCTCGGCTACCGCCTTGCGCGCCAGCCCAGGGTCGAGCCTCGCCTTGCCGCCCAGGAAATTGGCCGCGTCGAGGTAACCCAGCACCAGGTTGGCGTCGGTCACCGTCGCGTCTGTGCCGCCTCTGGCGTAGCACGCGGGGCCTGGGTCGGCACCCGCGCTGTCCGGCCCGACTCGCAGGATACCGCCGCCGACACGGGCGATGCTGCCGCCGCCCGCGCCCAGGGTGTGGATGTCTATCATCGGCACCGCGATCTTCCAGCCCGCCTCGAACTGCTCCGTGGTCAGGTGCGGCGCGCTGTCCTCCACCAGTGAGATGTCCGTACTGGTGCCGCCCATGTCGAAGGCGACGACCTTCGAGTGGCCCAGGAGCTGACCGTAGGCGGAAGCGCCCGCCACGCCGCCCGCCGGGCCGGACAGGACCGCCCGCACCGCCAGCTTCGCCGACTCGTCCAGCGAGGCGACGCCGCCGTTGGACTGCATGATGAGCACCTCACGCGCCCGCCCCGTCGAGCCGATGCGCCCCTTGAGGTTCTCTAGGTACCGGCCGAAGACCGGGCCGACATATGAATTCACCACCGTAGTGCTCAGCCGGTCGTACTCCTTGATCTGGGGCAGAACCTCGCAGGAGAGCGAGGTGAACATGCCGGGAAGCTTTGCCGCGATGCGCTCTGCGACCTGCCGCTCGTGGACGGGGTTCAGGAACGAGAATAGGAAGCAGACCGACAGCGACTCGACGCCCTCGGCCACCAGCTGCTCCAGAGCCCTATCCACCGCGTCCAGGTCGAGAGGCGTATGCACTATGCCGCTGGAGCGGACCCGCTCCGGCACCTCGGCTCGCAGGTAGCGCGGCACCAGCGGCTCCATCGGCTTCATGTGTAGGTTGTACCGGTTTTCCTTCAGCCCCTCGCGCATCTCCAGGAGGTCGCGGAATCCCTTGGTCGTCACCAGTCCGACCTTGGCGCCCTTGCGCTCTACCAGGGTGTTGGTGGCGACGGTGGTGCCGTGGATGATGGTGGCGATCTCGGCTAGGAGGGTGTCGCGGGAGAGGTCGTAGGCGGCGGCGATGTCGCCGAGGCCGGTCATCACCCCTTCGGACGGGTCGTTTGGTGTGCTATGGGCCTTGAAAAAGCGAGGCGCCTCTCCGTCCCTGGCGACCACAAAGTCGGTGAAGGTGCCCCCTACGTCTATGCCGATCCTGAACATCGCGCCCCCTCGCAGCTCGGTACTGGCATGGCCGAACGGCGGCGATATTGTACGCGAACCACGCTCCTATGCACGCTGGGTGCCATGGCATACAATCCGCCGTACCAGCAAGCGCCACTATGACCACTCCCCCTGAACAGAACCACGCCTTCCGCTTCTTCGACAACCGGGAGAAGTACCTCCTCTTCGTGAACACCTGCGACGAAAAACAGGTCATAGCGAACCGCATCGGCATGGAGATCAAGTACCTGGAGCCCAAACCGCACGCCCTGCGGGTCTTTGACGCAGGCATGGGCGACGGCACTGTGCTCACACGCATCATGCGGCTGCTGCACTACCGTTTCCCCAGCATGCCTTTGTTGGCCGTTGGTAAGGAGATAAGCCACGAGGACGTGCGCATCTGCCTTGAGAAGATGCCCGACCGCTTGCAGGAGCATCCGCAGACAGTGCTGGTCGTGACCAACCTGTTCTACTCCGAAGCGCCTTGGCTCTACCCGAAGTCCGCCGCGGCTCAGGCCAAGCTGCGTTGGCTGACCCTGCCGCTTAGCGGCACCTCGGCCTTCGAGTTCGAGGGCCACTCAGGGAGCTCAACCACCTCCTCAGGGAGTGGTGGCGGGCTGAGACGAGTCCGAAGACAGGGAATCCTATCTATGCGACTCCCTCCGTCATGGTCATCTATCGCCAAGACCAGGAGAAGGCGCTGGCGTCGGTCATCCCGGCACGGGGCGACCTCAACCACGAGTACGACCTCATCCTCGCATCCCAGCCCTTCCGGGCGCGGCTGCCTGCAGAGGCCAAGGCCAAGACCGTGCTGGCCCCCCTTGCGCGTTCCCTGGCCCCGGATGGCCTGCTGGTGACGGTTCAGTCCACCGGCAAGGACCCTGGGATGGAGATCATCCGGGGGGTGTGGCCCGGCGAGCAGCCGTTCAGGTCCCCACGCCAGGAGCTCATACGGGCGCTCCAGTCCCAACTGGAGACCGACCGGCCGGACCTGCGGTGCGTGAGCTATATGGACTCGAGGGCGGAGTTCCAGTTCTCCCTTCAGCTCCCGCCTGACGAGCTCAGCAGCACCATCGGCACGTCCGCTCTCTTGGCCGCTTGGAATGCAGCCATCTATGTAGCGCAGATGGATGATAGGCAACTGGTGGATGCGATGACCCACAGGAAGTATCTGGATGTCACACGAGATGTTCTGAGGAAGTACAACGGCCTCTGGTTCACGGACGAGTCGTTCCTCGTGACGCGGCTCTCCGGCCAAGCCGGCGCATAGCACCCTATAGGGCTGGCCCAATAGGGCTAGGAGGTAAGTATGCACATCGGAGCAGTCTTCCCACACACCGAGATCGGAAGCGACCCAATGGTCATCCGCGACTACGCCCAGGCGCTAGAGGACATGGGGCTTGCCCACCTCATCGCCTACGATGAGATGCTCCAGTCCGACCCCGACGCGGTCGAGGTGAACGACATCATGATGTACTACACCATCAAACACACGTTCCACGAGCCGCTGGTGCTGTTCGGCTACCTGGCAGGAGTGACGAAGAAGCTGGGCTTCGCCACGTCGGTCTTGATCCTGACGGCGCGGCAGACCGGGCTTGTGGCCAAGCAGGCAGCTGAGGTGGACATCCTCTCACGCGGACGGCTGCGGCTCGGCATCGGCCTTGGCTGGAACACCTTCGCCTACCGCGCCCTGGGCGAGGCGTTCAACGATAGGGGAAAGCGGAGCGAGGAGCAGATCGCCGTTCTCCGGGCGCTTTGGACACAGAAGGCTATCAACTTCACCGGCAAGTGGCACGAATTCACACACCTGGGGATCAACCCCACGCCCGTCCAGCGGCCCATCCCCATCTGGCTCGGTGGGATGGCCAGCCAAGTGCTGGAGCGGACAGGCCGGTTGGCGGACGGATGGTTCCCCGACACCACGGAACCACCGGATGCGGCGTTTGAGGAGAAGCTGGCACGAGTGCGCGAGGCAGCCCGTAAAGCGGGCCGCGAGCCGAAGTCCATCGGCGTCGAGGGGCGTCTCACTGCCGCCAAGCGGACGATTGACCAGCTGACCGCCGAGGCCGAGGCGTGGCGCCGTCTCGATGCGTCCCACATCTCGCTGGACACGATGAACGCCGGTCTGCGGTCGGTTGACGAGCACATCAAACTCCTCCGCCGCTTCGCAGAAGCAACGAAAGACCTCAGGAGCTAGCAGCTATGGAAGAACTGACCTACGCCTCCGCTACGAAGCTCGCACGGGCCATCCGGCAGAAGAAGGTCTCGTCGGTCGAGGTGGTGGAGGCGCATCTGCAGCGCATCGAGACCGTCAATCCCAAACTCAACTCCCTCGTCCAGGTCTCGGCGGACTCTGCGCTGGAGCAGGCTCGCGAGGCAGACGGGGCGCTGGCCCGTGGCGACACCACCGGCCCGCTGCATGGCGTTCCCTTCACCATGAAGGATGCATTCGAGACGGCGGGCATCGTCTCCACTGGCGGCACCTTGGGCCGCAAGGGCTATGTGCCTGACACGGATGCGACCGTGGTATCCCGGCTGAAGGCGGCTGGCGGCATCCTAGTGGGCAAGACGAATCTGCCTGAAGCATCGCTCGGTTTCGAGAGCGACAACTTGGTCTATGGACGTTCCAGCAACCCCTACGACCTCTCGCGTACCCCTGGCGGCAGCAGCGGCGGCGAGGCGGCCACCATCGCCTCGGGCATGTCGCCCCTCGGCATCGGCAGCGATAACGGCGGCAGTATCCGCGTGCCCAGCCACTTCTGCGGCATCGCTGGCATCAAGCCGACGGGCGGGCGCGTGCCGCGCACAGGCCACTGGCCCGTGTTCGTCGGCGTCCTCGACCCGCTAACCCAGGCCGGCCCGATGGCCCGTTACGTCGAGGACGTCGCATTGGTGCTCTCCATCGTCTCGGGGCCGGACTGGCGCGACCCGCACGCCCACGCGGTGCCGCTGGGTGATTACCGCCGCGTCAAGGTCAGTGGACTGCGGGTGGCCTTCTACACCGACAACGGCGTCCTGTCGCCGACGCCCGAGACCATCGCGAACGTCCGCAAGGCCGCGAAGGCGCTGGCGGATGCGGGAGCAATCGTCAAGCAGGCCATGCCCCCGGGGATGGACCAGTGCCGCGACCTCATCTTTTCCCTCTTCCAGGCGGATGGGGGAGTTGCTGTCCGGGAGACGTTGAAGGCGGCAGGCACGAAGCGCTTTCACTGGATGTTCGAGAACGCCAGCAAGTGGATGGCCTCCAACCCTGCGACCGCTGCCGACCTGTGGCGGCTGATGATGCGGGTGGACGACTACCGCGCCGCCATGGCCTCTTACATCGAGCGGTACGACGTCGTCCTGTGCCCCGTGGCGGCCTTCCCCGCGACGCGCCACAAGGAGATGTGGAACGACGAGGTGCTGCCAGGGTTCACCTACACCTATCCCTATAACCTGACCGGCTGGCCCGCCGCCGTCGTCCGTTGCGGTACCTCGCCCGAGGGGCTGCCCATCGGCGTGCAAGTCGTCACGCGGCCCTGGTGCGACGACGTGGCCCTGGGCGTGGCGGCCTTCTTGGAAGAAACGTTCGGAGGGTGGCAGAGACCACAACTCTAGGCTCAGGAGGACGAAGATGCTCGACCTGCTCATAAAAAATGGGATGGTGGTGGACGGCAGCGGCAGCCCAGGCTACCACGCCGCCGTCGCTGTCGAGGAGGACACTGTCACGCTCCTGCGTGGTGATGTGTCGGATGTGCAGGCGAAGCGGGTGCTGGACGCGGCGGGCCGCATAGTGGCGCCGGGCTTCATAGACGTCCACGCCCACTCCGCGCTGATGATCCTCCACGACCCCAAGCACCTGCCGAAGGTCCACCAGGGCATCACCACCGAACTCATCGGCATAGACGGCAACTCCTACGCACCCTTCGCCAAGAAGCAGGACCTGGACGACTTCATCAAGCTCAACGCGGGCCTGGAGGGCTGTCCCCCTATCAAGGCGTCCTGGTCCACGGTTTCCGATTATCTGGCCCGGTACGACCGCAAGGTGTCGGTCAACGTCGCCTACATCGTCGGCAACTCCCCCATCCGCATCGGCGCTATGGGCTGGAGCGACCGCAAGCCAACGAAGAAGGAGATGGACATCCAGAAGGCGCTGCTCCGCGAGAGCATGGAGGAGGGGGCGGTGGGCGTCTCCACCGGCCTGGACTACCCGCCTGGAAGCTACGCCGACACCGCTGAGTTGGCGGAGCTTTCCAAAGAGGGTGCCAGGCTTGGCGGCTTCTACCATACCCACGTCCGCTACGGCCTGGGCGACCGCTACCTCGACCCCTACCGCGAGGCCATCGAGATTGGCAGGCGCAGCGGCATCCCCATCCACCTCACCCACATGCTCCCCCGCGCGGTCTATCCGGGCAGCAGCATGGCCCTGATCGAGATGGTGGAGGACGCCCGTGCCGAGGGTATGGACGTCACCTTCGACTGCTTCCCATACCCCCACGGCGGCACGCGGCTCGTCTATTTCCTGCCGCAATGGACGCACGACGGCGGCGTGGACAACATCATCAAGGTGCTGCGCTCCAAGGAAGGGCGCGAGCGGCTGCGCAAGGAGGTCAGGCTCGGCTTGCGGGAGAGCTGGGACCACGTCTGGCTCACCTACTTCAAGCACGAGCGGAACAAGAAGTACGAGGGCCGCTCGGTGGCCGAGGTCGCCGAGATGATGGGTAAGAGCGAAGTGGACACCATCTGCGACCTGCTGCTGGACGAAGACCTGCAGATTTCGTTCCACGCCAGCGGGCAGGACCCCATGCTGATGCCCGACTTCATCGCCAACCCGCTGTTCATGGTGGGCAGCGACGCCCTGCTCATCGGCGACTACCCGCCGGCCATGGCCTACGGGACGTTCCCGCTCATCATCGGCAAGCTCGTGCGCGACGACCGCAAGATGTCGCTCCCCGAGGCCATCCGCAAGATGACGTCGTACCCGGCGCAGCGGCTCGGCCTGCCGGACCGAGGGCTATTGCGGGACGGGATGAAGGCGGACATCGTCGTCTTCGACTATAAGAGCATCAAGGCCTTCGCCACGCGCGACAACCCAAGGCGCTTCTCTCAGGGCGTGGACTACGTTATCGTCAACGGCCAGGTGGTCGTGGACCACGGCAAACACACCGGCGCTTTGCCAGGCCGGGCGTTGAAGCGGCGTTAGGACGTCGTCACAGAATCGCCGACGGCCACCGTCCCCGGCTGCTCCACGATGGCATAGACGCCGAAGTAGGCTGTTTTGGGGTGGGGTCTATAGCTTAGGATGACGCGCAAGGTGTCTGCGTCGCGCTCGCCGGTGTCCGGGTCGTGGGTGGTGATGGCGCAGCGCGGGTCGCGCGCTACCACACGCAGCCGCAGTTCCTTGCCGACCTGCACCCTGCGGTTCAGCCACGAGTCCTCCTCGTGGGGTTGGCAGCCCGTAAGCAGCAGTGTTGGCCGGAACCGCCGCCCATCGGACGCGATCTTTCCCCATGGCTGCCTGCCCAACTCCTCCACGGACGCCTGGGAGAGCAGGGAGACGGGGAACTCGTCCAGATATCCGCCGAGTTCTTCGGCACGAACCAGCCGCAGGGGCTTCCCACAGAACTCCGACAGCGCCTCAGCCCAATTTCCAACCACGACGCGGCCAGCGACGTCCCTCCCCCACACGCGGGTGGCCACCGTCTCGCCAGGCTCCGGTGTGCCCTCCGCCACAGCACCGTCGGGGAACCGCAGCGCCAGCCGCTCTGGGTCGGGCCGGTACTCGGTGCGTACCTGCACCAGCATGCCTATCTCGCGCTGCGTCACCATCTTGCCGTGCTCGTCAACCACGCAGAACCGCCGGTCTTCGAGGATGCCTGCTGGGCCCACGTGGACGCTCTGCGGATGGGACAAGCCCAAGGACTTCACCGGCGCGGTATTGATGGCCTGGACGGTCTTGCCGGTCATAGTGGTTGCCACGTCATACGGCCACCCGTGTTCTTCACGTGGCCGAGGTTATCGGGGGTGAAGTGGGACACTGCGACGAGGGCCTTCTCGCGCTCCGCCTGCTCGAGGAGCTTCCGCCTCGTGCGCACGGCCAGCGCGGGGTCAACGTCTCCCAACTCCTGCCAGTCATTGTGCTCGACCTGCGGCGGGACGTGTAGCGCGTCCGCGAGCACCAGGCCGCGCTCCCTGCCTGACACCACTGCCAGGGCCATGTGCCCCGGCGTGTGGCCTGGCGCTGGTATGGCCGTGACCTCCGGTGTCAACGCCTTTTCCCCTTCGAGCAGGTCCACGATGCCAAGTTCCAGCAACGGAGTGGTCGTCTCTTTGAGATAGGCCCTGTTCGGCTCCGCCGCTGTTTTGTGGAAGTGTTCCCAGTCCAGCCGGGCCACAGAGTACCGTGCCTTCGGAAAGAACGGACGCCAGCCCAACTTTTCCTTCTTCAGGTTCCACCCCACGTGGTCGCTGTGGAGGTGGGACACAACGACCTGGGAGACGTCGTCAGGGCGCACACCGCGGGTCTTCAGCTCCTCGGGAAGCCGCCCGCGGATGCCGCCGAAGGCCTCGACCGGCCCAGCCCGATTCCGGTGTCCACTAAGATCGTCTCGCCTTTCGAACGGATGACGAAGCAGGCTACCTGCATCCTTACGGTGTGACCCGGGGCCAAGAACTCTTTATAAGGCTCCCAGGCTGCGGCCGGAACGTTCGGGAAGAGGCGGTCGGCGGGGAACTCCAGGAACGAATCGCAAAGCGACATCAGTTCAACGTTGCCGATGCGGGTTCGGTCGGCGGTCACAGGAAGGCTCCTCTCGGAAGAGCAAGAAGCGGGTGAGGAGAGTTTTGCTGGTCGGGGTGGACAGACTTGAACTGTCGACCTCCACGTCCCGAACGTGGCGCCCTGCCAACTGGGCCACACCCCGACGTGGCCCATTGTATCAGTGGGTGGACTGTCCGGCCACGTCTGGAGTGGTCTGCGGCTGCGGGCCATCGGCGGATGCAGTGCCTGGCTTCCCTGAGCGGGAAGGCCCCCGCTTCAATGGAATCTCCTTGAGGAACACCGTTGCCAGGAAGGCGGCGGCAACTATACCTAGAGCTACAAGGAATACGTCGGTCAAGGCGCTTGAGAGCGACTCCCGCAATCCTGCTACAACGTTCTGGGCCAGGCCGCCGTCATCGCCTCCCAGGGTCGTCTGGAGGGTCGTCATCGCCTCCGGGTCAACCAACACCCGCGGGTTGTTACCCAACTCGGCAAGGAGGTCGGCCGGTACTGCGCCGCGCACTTCGGGTGTAAGGTTGTCCGCGATACCGGCGGCGAATCGGCTGGCCATGACCGAGCCGAGCACTGCCAGGCCGATGGTGGCGGCGATGGAGCGGATGAACTGCACCGCCGAGGTCGCGACACCCAGCATGTTGTAAGGCACCGCATTCTGGACCGCCAGAGCGTAGGTCGGCAGTGTGATCCCTAGCCCGAACCCCATGAGGACGATGTAGGCGATGGACCTCGCGTGACTGGTATCTGACCCCATCTGCGAGGTGAGGTAGATGCCAAACCCCATGAGGGCGAGGCCGGTCAGGCCGATGACGCGGTAGCGCCCGCCCAGCCGCGCCATCGCTTGGCCGGAGGAGGTCGCGCCGACAACCGTGCCCAGCATCATCGGGGTGAGGATCCCTCCCGTGCCTGCTGCCGACTCGCCCAAGACTCCCTGGAAGTATAGGGGGACGAACACGGCTCCCGCGAACATGCCGAACCCCGCGAAGAAGACGGCCACCATCGCGATGGCCACGATGGGGTTGCGGTAGATAGCGAGCGGCATGATAGCCTCGGGCGCCTTCAGTTCCACCGCGATGAACAGCACGGTTGCCACCGCCGCGATGGTAAGCATGGCAACCACCTGCGGCGACGACCACGCGTAGGGCGAGCCTCCCCATGACAGGCCAAGGACAAGGCAGGTTACTGCGACGAGGAGAAGGACGATGCCAAGGTAGTCTATCCGGTGCTTCCTCTGCTCTGGGCGGATGTTCGGGAAGAAGCGGATGAAGAGCAGGATGATGGGGACCGCGACGGGCACGTTGATGAAGAACACCCAGTGCCACGAGAGGGAGTCGGTGATGACGCCGCCCAAAACCGGGCCCACGATGGAGGAGACGCCGAAGGTCGCCGAGATGAACCCCATGTACTTCCCGCGCTCGGCGGGCGGGAACAGGTCGCCGATGGAGATGAACGCGTTGGCGAAGAGCACCCCTCCGCCGATGCCCTGGAGGGCACGAAAGGCGATGAGTTGGTTCATACTCTGACTGACACCGGATAGGACGGAGCCAGCCACGAAGACGACGATGCCGCCGACGAAGAAGGCCTTGCGGCCATACATGTCTGTGAGCTTGCCGACGATGGGGACCACTGCGGTGGAGGTCACCAGGTAGGCGGTCGTGACCCAGGTGAACTTGTCGAACTCGCCAAGGTCGGCGATGATGCGGGGCATGGCCGTGCCGACGATGGTCTGGTCGAGGGCGGCCAGGAAAATCGCCAGCATCACCCCCGCCATGGTGAGCAGGACTTGCCGCTTTGGCAGGGGTGCGTAACCGTCCCATGCGGCGGCCTGAGCCGCGGATGGGGCAGATGTCCGAGCGTTCTTGACCCCGTCCTTCAACCGCCCTCCCCGAGCGAAGAACGCATGCCTCGCATGGGATTGACGCTCCCAGCCAACCAGAGCGCCGCGCAAAGCCTCCCTATTATAGACCTTTTCTTCGCCACTTCCCGCTGCAAAAGCATCTTCCAACGTGACGTCCCAGATCAAATCCTGACTCTAGTGCTTCTGGGACTGGGAGCGTAGAATCACAGCCAGTCCTACCAGACTGCCTCCGCGACGTGGTGGTGGACTAATACTCACGGCCGGAAAGTAGTGAACGGACCCCCAACTCCTGAGAAAACCGAACGCTCCCGCGGTCAAGGCCTCGTGGCCCGGACGGCACCGGTCCACCGGCCGCTGGTCAAGGTCGTCCAGCTTGGGCGGTCCGTCGCCAAGCCGCCGAAGGCCCTCGGTGTTGGCGGCGTTGTCATCGGCTTCCTCATCATCATCGTCATCGGGACGGTCTTGCTGTCGTTGCCCGTTGCAAGGGAGCCCGGTACCGAGTGGAGCCTTCTCACCTCCCTTTTCACCTCAGTCTCCGCCGTTTGCGTGACCGGCCTTGAGGTGACCGATACCAGCGAGTATTGGAGCACCTTTGGCCATGCCGTGATCCTGGGGCTTATCCAGGCCGGCGGTATCGGTGTGATGACCTCCTCTATGCTCATCCTCATCCTCTTGGGCCGTCCCATCTCACTGCGCGACCGCTTCCTCGTCAGGGAAATGGCAGGCATTGTCCCCATCCGTAGCGTGGGAGGGCTGGTGATCGTCATCATCATCGCCACCGTCCTGCTTGAGCTGGCTGGCGGAGCCTTTTTCTGGTACCGGCTCCACGAGCGTTATGACCTTGCCCAACCCATCTGGCAGGCTGCCTTCCACTCCGTCTCCTCCTTCAACAATGCTGGCTTTGAGATCTTCCGGGAGGGCGACAGCCTGACCACCTTCGCCTTTGACCCAGCCTTCCTGATGGTCACTGCTGTGCTCATCATCTTCGGCGGCTTTGGCATGCTGCTCTTGCTCGACGTGATCAGCAAACGGCGGTGGCGCGTCTTGACGCTGAGCACCCGGTTGGTGCTGCTCACGTCCTTCGCGTTACTCTTGTTCGGTTTTGTATCCGTTTTCATCTTTGAGTACAACAACCCCGCTACCTTGGGCGGGATGACCATTCAGAACAAAGCGGCCAACGCCTTTTTTCACTCGGCCGATACCAGGACTGCCGGCTTCGCCTCGATCTCGATGGCAGAGAGTAACGAAGAGACACAGTTCGCGAAGATCGCCTTGATGTACATCGGCGGTGCCACCGGCTCCACCGCGGGGGGCATCAAGGTCACTACGTTCGTTGTCCTGGTGCTGGCGACGATCGTCGCGGTCCGGGGGTTCGAGCACATCTCCATCTTTGGACGACGTATCGGACACAGGACCGTGTACCGCGCTCTCTCCGTCGCGGCCCTGTTTGCTCTGGTGATTTTCGTGGCAACCTTCATCCTCATCATCACCGAGCCCTTTCAGTTCCGCCAAGTGCTCTTCGAGGTAGTGTCGGCTCTGAGCAACGTCGGGTTGAGCCTCGGCATCACGGCAGACCTGTCCTTGGCGGGCAAGTTCACCGTCATCGTGCTCATGTTCGTAGGACGCCTAGGACCGCTTACCCTGGCCTACATGTTGGCCCAGCGGGCCAGGGAGCGCATGTACGAAGCGCCCGAAGCGAACGTAGCCATCGGCTAGAGGTGGGTAGACCTTGTAATTTACGGTGTACGCAAGGCAGTAACTGTGAAGGAGGCCTTACATGGCTGAACAGATCGTACTCGCTGGCTTGGGCAGGTTCGGCTCCACCGTCGCTCGTGGTCTCACCAAGGCCGGCTTCGATGTTCTGGCGGTAGATCGGAATCCGGAGGTCGTCAAGGAGTTTGCCGACGTCGTTAGCATGGCGATGCGCGGCGAGGCTACCAGCTTCGCGTTGTGGGGCGAACTGCCCACTAAGGGCGCCAACATCGGCATCGTCGCCTTCAGCACTAACGTGGAGTCCAATATCCTGACCGCACTCGTCTTCCGCAAACTGGGTATCAAGCGCATCATCGCCAAGTCGGAGAGCGAGCTGCACACGGAACTACTTCGTGCCATCGGCATCGAAGCAGTGGTCGAGCCCGTCAAGGAGAGCGCTGAACAACTCGTCCATACCTTGGGCACGCGGATCTTAGACTACCTGGACATTAGCGGTGACTTTGGGGTTGCGAAGATACAGGCAGCGGAGGTCCTAAAACGGGTTAGCCTCCAGAAGCTGTACCAAGAGCGTAAGGTGACCATCCTTGCCATCCAGCGCGAAGGGAAGATTATCCTTCAGCCAAGTGACAATGAGCAGATCAGAGAGACCGACGTCCTCATCGCTGCGGGCAAGGATGTGGACCTGCGCAGATTGCCAGGAGTTGGTGGCTAACTCACCGTGAGGTAAGGAGGGCGAATGTTCGACATTGTGGTCTCCGGGGGGATGGTGGTGGATGGTACAGGCAAGCCAGGATATGCCGCCGATGTCGGTACCGCCGGGGAGAGGATAGCCGCTATCGGTGACCTTCGAGGTGCCGTCGCCCGCCGGGTTGTTGACGCCCGCGGCCTCGTTGTCGCCCCTGGTTTCATTGACACGCATACCCACTCCGAAGGCGACCTTCTCACCGATCCGCAGCATGCCTGCGGCCTCCGCCAGGGCATCACCACCGAGTTCCTGGGCATTGACGGCATGTCCTACGCGCCCTTGTCGCCCATGAACTACCGCCTCTACCGCCACTGGCTCGGCGGCCTGCTCGGCAACCCGTCCGAAGACCTGGACATGAGCAGCGTCGCCGCGTTTCGCGCCAATTACCACAAGAAGTGCTCCGTCAATACCGCCTACCTCGTACCACATGCCACCGTCCGCCTCGAGGTCCTGGGCTTCCACGATCTGCCACTCACCGGCGATGCTCTCAAGAAGGCGCAGCGGCTCGTTCGCGAGGGTCTCGAACAGGGCGCCGTTGGTCTCTCCACCGGCGGCTCCTACTACCCTGGCCCTTGGGGCACGACCCAGGAGATAGCCGAACTAGCCAAGGTCGTCAAAGAGGCGGGCAAGGTCTATATGGCCGAGCCGCGCCGCGCGGATGCCGCCCGCATCTTCCGTCGCGACGGCGTCGCCGAGGCGCTGGAGGTCGCACGCCGCACAGGCGTCAAACTCCACTTCGCCCATCACCGCACCGCGCCCGACACCGCAGGCCAGGTCGAGCATCGCGTCGCTCCCATAGACAAGGCCAAGGCACAGGGGGCCGACATCAGCCTCGACATCTACCCCTACCCCACCGGTGCGTCCATCCCTGTCAGCCTACTGCCCCCGTGGGCACAGGAAGGCGGCCCGCACGCCATCCTCCAACGCCTCCGCAATCCTGTGCATCGGAAGCGCATGGAAGCTGAGTTGGAAGCCGAAGCCCTGGTCGTGTCCTTGAACGACTGCGTCTTCTGCTGCCTGCCCAACATGCCGCATCTCGAGGGGGCTGACCTGCCCTCTATAGCCGCCCAGCGCGGCAAGAGGCTGGTCGAGGCCTTCTGTGAGCTATTGCTGGAGAACGACCTCAAGGTCGGCTACATGGGGAAGCCGCCCGCCAGCGTCGCCCTGTGGAGGCAAGTGAGCCGCGACAGCATGGAACTGCTCGCCCGACCCGACTACAACGTCTGCAGCGACATCACCCCGGCGGGCGCCATGTGCCATCCCCGCTCTTACGGGGCCTTCCCACGCTTCCTCGGCCGTCTGCGCCGCCAGTTCGGCACTCTCAGCCTGGAAGCGATGGTCCGCCGCATGACCGACAGGCCCGCCCGCCGATTCGGCATCACCAAGCGCGGCCGCATCGCCAAGGGCTATTACGCCGACCTCGCCATCTTCGACGCGGATCGCGTCATAGACAACGCCACATACGACGACCCGCGGCGCCACCCGTCGGGCATCCCCCACGTCATGGTCAACGGCCAGGTCGCCGTGGACAACGACCGCTGCACCGGCATCCTGGCAGGCCAGGCTGTGCCTTAGTTTTCCTGCAAATAGATACTTCCTTGGACGGTGTCGAATCAGTAGGTTGGACTTGATAGACTCTTCTGGTCGAGCCTAGTCTGTACAATATCGGAACCAAGGGCTGGAGGATATTAGGCAACATGAGCCAAGTTGGTCTCCAAGTCCAAGACGACCTCGCTCTCCTAGACCTGATGCTCCGTGACGCGAGCGACGCGCGGCCTCCATACAAGCCCACCAACTATTGGGCTGCATATGAAGAGCCGATAGAGAAGGAGATGCGTGCAAACGGACTCAAGGACTTTCGTCGACGGACCACTTCCGTCCTGCAAAGTTTGGGTGCAGTGGATCCGTGGTTCTCTGTCGGGGGGGGACCTGCGCCTGACACGGCTCTGGAACCGTGTCTCGATGAAGGTGCCCGGCTGGGAGCGACTACTCCTCTGGGGGAACCGCCGCCTCGAAAAGGCCCTTTCGGAACCTAAGGGCTAGGTGCATCTCGACCTCGGATCGGCTGCCTATGAGTTTACTCAGATGTACGGACAGCAGTCTGGGGCTGCAGGTTTGGAAAATCTGGACTGCTCTCTCGCCGGCAACCCCGAACATCCTATCTCGGTTGATGGACGCCACTACACATGGTCGATGCTGAACTACTACATCAACTATGCCTACTGCTGTCGGCATGTCAAGTTCGAGCGCATCCAAACCGTAGTCGAACTGGGGTCGGGTGCTGGACGCCAAGCAGAGGTTTTGAAGAAACTGCATCCAGAGCTGACCCTTTATCTATTCGATCTGGCCCCGAGTCTGTATATCTGCTACCAGTATTTGAGTACCGTATTCTCAGATGCCGTAGCTTCGTACCAGGAAACACGAGGCCTTACAACGTTACCTAACCCTGATGGACGGATCTACATACTGGGCAATTGGCAATACCCACTGTTAACCAGGCCATTTGACTTTTTTTGGAACGCCAACTCGTTTCAGGAGATGGAGCCTGATGTGGTCCGGCACTACCTGAGCTTTGTGAATAAGCAGGCCAGCATGGCCTACTTGAGAGAGCGGATGGAAGGTAAGGAACTTGCGGCAGGGCCAGGACAGCACGGTGTCCTGAAAAAGACCACCCTGGAGGACTATCGCGCCGGTCTTCCCGAATTCAAATTGCTTGACATGTCACCTGCACCATACGCGCTCCGGCCGCCTTCTGGCTATCACAATTCTATCTGGGAGCGGTCAGGCGCCGACTAGTCCGGCTCGACCTTTTGTTAAGGCCGTTAAAAGCCGAAGAAGCGGGCCGCGTTCGCTCCCAGGATGCCTTCCTTCTCCGACGTGGAGAGCACCGGCAGACCGAGGACAGTATCGGCCACGTGCTTTGTGTCCCACCAAGGGAAGTCCGACGCCAGCATCACCCGCTGCGGGCCTATGTCCTTGATGATTTGCGCGAACTCCTGTCGGGTCGGTGAGCCAGGCCTGCCGAGCCACTCGATGAGCTCGCATGTGTCGAAGACCGCGTTGGGCTGCGCCTTCGCCACTTCCACCGTCTGGCGCCACGAGCCGTTGCCCAGGTGCGCCATCACCAGCTTCAGCTTCGGGAACGCCTTCAGCACCGGCACGAACGCCTTCGGGTCGCCGTACTGTGTCCGGCCCACCGATGTGCCCGAGTGGGCGATGATGCCCAAGTCGAGGTCGCGGCATGTCTCGTACACCGGCCACATCCGCTTATCGCCCATCGAGAACATCTGCGATGGCGCGTGGAGCTTGATGCCTTTGGCGCCGTGCCGCTTGGCCAGGTCGGTCAGGTGGTCCGCCGCATCCTTCGGGCCGAGGATCCACGGGTCCACGAACACGTACGGCAGCAGGTTCTTGTGCGGCTTGAGCACCTCGCAGGCCCAGTAGTTCGAACGCTTTAAGGCGTCCTTGTGGGTCGCGCTGAACTCCTTGAGGGCCTGCTCGCGCTTTGCCACAGGCAACTTCGAGACGTAGCTGTACCGGTCGAGTCCGCCGAGGTAGTAGTGGACCATGATGGCCTTGGACGCCTTGGACACCTTCATGTTGTCCAGCACGTCCTCCAGCACACCGTCGTACTTACAATACGGTGGCACGGGCGGCCCGCCGAACTCCGTGCCTTGGTACGAGTTCACCTGCTCCCTGCCCTCGCGCCGCGACGCGAAGAAGTGCACGTGCACGTCAATGACGAGCGGGTTGGCCATCATATCCTCCTAGTTTGGCCTACTTGGGTTTCAGGTCTGCTACCCGGGGCATGACCTCTTCCTTGAAGAGGCGCATTGTCTTCTCCCACCCCTTCGGGTCATCGAAGTGGTCGAGCACCATCAAGAGAATCATCCCGAATCCCCCGGCCATGTTGTAAAGCTCCCGCAGCTTGCGGGCCACGGTGTCCGGGCTGCCCACCAGCCACACATTCTCCAGGATGTAGTTCATCGTTACGGCGCTGTCGGGGACGCTGACGTCGTGCTTCATGCTCGGGATGATGGGCTGCGGCCCCGATGACCAGACCGGATAGAGGTACTCCGTCCACGCTCGCCACATCATCCCCTTGCGCACGGCTTTGAACGCCTTCTCGTCGGTATCATCTATCCACACGTCACGCACCACACGCCATGTGCTGCGCGGCGGGGGCTTGCGGCCTGCGGCCCTCGCCCCCTCTTCCAGCGAGTCCCATTGGCTTGCCAGATACGCCGAGCCGAGGCCGAGCGTCAGCGGGATGTAGCCGCGCTCCCCCGCCAGCTTCAGCGTTTGGGAGTGCGGGCTACCCGCCGCCACCGCGATGGGCGGGTGCGGCTTCGTGAAGGGTTCGCAGTTAATCTTCAGCTTCATGTGTGCGAACTCGTCGTCGCTCGGCACGTTCACCGTCCAGTACTTGCCCTTATATTGGGACGGCCCCTTCGCCTGCCACAGGAACAGCATGACCTCCAGCGCCTCGCGGGTCATCTCGCGGTGCTGTCCCGCCTCGTAGTTGATGTTGAACAGCCGGATATCCACCGGCAGAGCGCCGGAGCCGATCCCTATCATGATCCGGCCTTGCGACAGGTGGTCGAGATAGCTGATGCGGTGGGCGAGGTCCACCGGGTGGTGGAATGGGAGGAGATAGACCCCTGTTCCCAGCCTGATCCTCTTCGTTTTCATCAACGCCTGGGTGATGATGAACTCGGCCGTGGGGAGCGGCTCCCACAGGGCGGCGAAATGCTCGCCTATCCAGACCTCTTCGTACCCCATCTTGTCGCCCATGATGATGGTGTCGAGGTCCCATTGATGCGCCTGGAGCTTGCTCCGCTCCGGCGCGTGGTTGCCCATGATGAGCAGTCCAGCCTTCATGTCATCTCCACCAAATCTCCGCGACGGTCGGTGCAGACCGGTCCGGAGAACATTCTTATGACAACGCGCCCATTTTATTGGGGTGCAACTGTCCACAGCAAGCGCTGCCTGGAATGCGTGGCATCAGGTGAACTACCTACAGAGATCCCGCAATCCATTCATTCGTCCAGATACCTTAAGCTAAGAGCCGAGACTCCAACTCAAATGTTGAACAAGAGCGTGCCGACAGCACGGATGGAATCAGGGACGCCGCCTCGCGTTGAGGACTGGGGAAGCTACCATGACATCCTCGATTGTGCTCGCGAGGCCATGGGTGTCCGCTACGTCAGCCTGGCTCGACACGAGCCAGGCACCGGCCTGGTCGAAGTGGTGGGCATGGCAGGCTGGCGTTCCCAAGCGTTCCTACGCGGGCTGGCCGTCATCCGCCGCCGCTTTCCCAACTTCACCGTCGCTGGCATCACGTTCCATTCGGGCGTCAACGAGTTCAGCCGTATGAGCTATCAGCAAGGCTACACCGTGGCCGCGCCGGTGGAACGCTTGGCCGCCGGCATCGTCCATCCGCTCATCGTGTCCATCGCGTTTCGCCTTGGCGGGCTTAGGTACGGTCTTGTCTGTCCTATCAAGATAGATGACCAAGTGTGCGGAGCCATCGTATTCCACAGGAACAAACTGTTCACCGAACAAGACCTCACGTCCTACGACGCCTTCGTCCACCAAGGCGTCCTGACCTGGGAAGATGGCCGTCTTGCCCAGGTACTCCTCCGTCAGGCCCGTTCCACCAGCGCTGCGGAACCACTGCCTGGCGATGGCACTGCCAAGCCTGGTGAGCGGCCTATGCAGTACGCGGATCTCGCAATCTATCCCCGAACTCGACAGGTCTTCCGCGGCATAGTGGAACTCGACCTGACGCCTCTGGAGTACGATCTTGTGGCCTGTTTCCTGCGTCAGCCTGAAAAGACACTCTCCAAGGACGACCTGACGCGGCAAGTGTGGGGTGGTCCGAATGCTGTCCAAACGGAAGCCGTGGACGCAACGGTGATGCACCTACGCCGGAAGTTGGAGTTGAGGGGTCACGCGCGCATCATCCACCCTGTCCGTGGCCAGGGCTACGTCTTGCGCTAGCCCGTTTGTCTCTCAACTCGTCGTTGCCGCGTTTGACTCGCCTTGCGGGGCGTGATAGACTAAGTCTTGGTTGAGAGCATACCGTGCGCTGAAAGGGAGTAGTAGCGGGAACCTGGGCTAAAGAGAGCCGGAGACGGTGGAAACCCGGCGCCATAGGCCCCGTGAACTCGCCCTGGAGCACCTAGCCTGAACCTCAACCGGGTAAGTAGGGCTGGCGGCGGACACCGTTATCGTCGAACGAGGAGGTCCCGGCGAGTCGGGACAATTAGGGTGGCACCGCGGGAGCGGCCTTCGAGAAATCGAGACGTCCCGTCCCTTTGGGGACGGGATTTTTTGTTGTTAGGCTAGAGTGGAATGGCGAATAAGGAAGGTAGTATGAAGCTGACAGGCGCGCAGATCCTGTGTGAGAGTATGTTGCGCGAGGGCGTGGACGTCATCTTTGGCCTCCCCGGCGGAGCCATCCTGCCCCTCTACCAGACACTGCCCCAGTATCCGGCTCTTCGCCACATCCTGATGCGCCACGAGCAGGGCGCCGCCCATGCCGCCGACGGCTACGCCCGCGTCACCGGTCGGCCCGGCGTCGCCTGGGCAACCTCCGGGCCGGGTGCCACAAACCTGGTCACCGGTATCGCCACCGCTCAGATGGACTCCGTTCCGATGGTTGCGGTGACCGGCCAGGTGGCGCGCGCCGCCATCGGCTCCGACGCCTTCCAAGAAACTGACATCACCGGCATCACTTTGCCGATCACCAAACACAACTACCTGGTCATGAGCGCTGCCGACATCGGCCGCGTGGTCAAGGAGGCGTTCCATATCGCCTCCACAGGCCGGCCGGGCCCGGTCTTGATAGACATACCCAAGGATGTCTTCACCGAGAAGGCCGACTTCGACTACCCTGACTCGCTCGACCTTCCCGGCTACAAGCCGACGCTGGATGGCCACCCAAGCCAGGTCAAGAAAGCCGCCAAGCTCATCAACGAAGCCAAGCGCCCGGTCATCCTCGCCGGCCACGGCATCATCCTCTCTGGCGCCTACGAGGAGTTGCGAGATCTGGCTGAGAAGGCGCAGATACCCGTCATCACCACCCTATTGGGGATAAGTTGTTTCCCCGAGGACCACGTGCTGTGCGTCGGCATGCCGGGGATGCACGGGATGGCTTACGCCAGCTGGGCCATCGAGGAGGCCGACCTGGTCATCGCCCTGGGGATGCGTTTCGATGACCGCATCATCGGCAAGCCCAGCGCGTTTGCTGCCAACTCCAAGAAGATTCATATAGACATAGACCCGTCGGAGATTGGTAAAAACGTGAAGGTGGACGTGCCCATCGTGGGCGATTTGAAGCGTGTGCTGCGGATGCTGAACAAGCATGTGGATGCTGCAGTGCATGTAGAGTGGCTGGGCCGTGTCGAGGAACTGAAGCGCCAGCACCCTTCTCACTTGGTGCGCGAAACAGACAAACTCATCCCGCAGTGCGTCATCAAAGAGATATCCGAAGCCACCAACGGCGAGGCCATCATCGTCACCGGCGTGGGCCAGCACCAGATGTGGGCAGCCCAGCACTATGTTTTCAAAGAACCACGCAGCTTCGTCTCGTCTGGAGGCTCAGGCGCCATGGGCTATGAGGTCCCAGGCGCCTTGGGCGCCCAGGTGGGCCGGCCCGACAAGGTCGTTTGGTCAGTTGCTGGCGATGGCGGCTTCCAGATGACCATGTCCGAGGTCGCAACCATGGTCGAGAACCGCATCCCCGTCAAATTCGCCATCATCAACAACGGCTTCCTTGGCATGGTGCGCCAGTGGCAGGAGGCCTTCTACCAGCGGCGGTATGTCGCCACTAGCTACACCCGCAACCCCGATTTCGCCAAGCTAGGCGATGCCTTCGGCTGTCTTGGCCTCAAGGTCACCGACAAGTCCCAGGTGCGCGGCGCCATCCAACGGGCGATGGCTTACGACGGCCCGGCCATCGTTGACTTCATCGTCGAACAGGAAGAGAACGTCTATCCGTTCATCCCCTCCGGCCAGACTATCCACGACATGATTGAGGAACCTAGGCCCCACCGTCAGGAGTCACGCCGATGACCACTGACAGCGCTTTGCCCAAACACACCATCACCGCGTTGGTGGAGGACAGGCCTGGCGTGCTTAACCGAGTTGTGAGCATGTTCCGCCGCCGGGGCTTCAACATCGCCAGCTTGGCCGTCGGTCAGAGCGAGGTCGCTGGCCTCTCACGGATGACCTTCGTCGTCGAGGGCGATGACACCACCGTCGAGCAGGTCACCAAGCACATGCATAAGCTCATAGATGTCATCAAAGTGTCGGACATCTCCAATGCCAACACTGTGGAGCGCGAATTGGCCCTCATCCGCGTCAGCGCGAACGCCCAAACCCGCAACGAAATCATGCAGATTGTCGGAATCTTCCGCGCCAATGTTGTAGATGTTGCTCCCGATTCGGTCGTCGTCGAGGTCACCGGCGACCAAGACAAGGTGGAGTCGCTCCAGAATCTGCTCAAGCCCTTCGGCGTCGTTGAGGTGATGCGCACCGGCACCATCGCGATGAACCGGGGCATGGCTACTGGCGCCCGCACCGACGAGGCGCGTCCCCGCCGCCCCAGCGCTACACCCAGCTCTCGCGCTACCTGGACCGATAGGTCGGGCGGCTAAAGCCGAGCAAGGGATACCTGTAACCCAGCTGTTGTTAGGAGAGGAATCAAAGCATGACGAAGATGTATTACGAAAACGACGCCGATCCTTCCCTGCTCAAGGGCAAGACCATCGGCATCATCGGCTACGGCAGCCAGGGGCACGCACATGCACTGAATCTCAAAGACAATGGTCATAAGGTGCTGGTTGGCCTGTACAAGGGCAGCAAGAGCTGGCCTGAGGCCGAGAAGAAGGGTCTCAAGGTCGGCTTGGTAGCCGACGTTGCTCGTGACTCCGACATCATCATGATGCTCATCCCCGACCACACCCAGCGTGACGTGTACCGCGAGGCCATCCTGCCCCACCTGACGCCGGGCAAGACCCTCATGTTCGCCCATGGCTTCAATATCCACTACAAGACCATTATCCCCCCCAAGACGGTTGACGTCTCTATGGTGGCTCCCAAGGCGCCCGGCCACCGGATGCGCGAAGTCTTCGAGAAGGGTTCGGGCGTCCCCGGCCTGCTGGCTCTCCACCAGGACGTTTCCGGCAAGGCCAAGGCCGTTGCCCTGGCCTACGCACGCGGTGTCGGCTGCACCCGCGCCGGTGTCCTGGAGACAACCTTTAAGGAGGAAACCGAGACCGACCTGTTCGGCGAGCAGGCGGTCCTCTGCGGTGGCGTCAGCGCGCTCGTCAAGACGGCATACGAGACCCTGGTTGAGGCGGGTTATCAGCCCGAGTCGGCCTACTTCGAGTGCCTCCACGAGTTGAAGCTCATCGTTGACCTGATGTACCAGGGCGGTCTGAGCTACATGCGCCACTCCGTCAGCGACACCGCCGAGTATGGCGACTACACGCGCGGCCCGATGATTATTGACGAGCATGTCCGTCAGAACATGAAAAAGGTGCTCAAGGCCGTCCAGGACGGCAGCTTCGCCAAGGAGTGGATCGCGGAGAACGACGAGGGCCGGCCGCGGTTCTACAAGCTGCGCGAGGAGAACAGCACACATCCCATCGAGAAGGTCGGCAAGGAGCTCCGGGGCATGATGAGCTTCTTGAAGAACCCCGACTAATGGGAGCCTGATAGATATGGCGAGGAGAAACGCGGGGCGTTATTTGGAGGTTGACTGCGTAGTCCGCCGCAACGGCCGGGTCGTAGCACGGCTCGGCTGGGCGGACTGCGTTGTCCTTCGACCATAGACCAGGCAGATTTATCAAGTTGACTTTAATAACTTGTCAAGTCAACTTGATAGTTCACCCTCGTCCGCAGACACCGACGGGGCACTCGAACGGTCGAAGACATCAACCACCAAGGAGAAACAGCAATGACGACGAAACAACCAGAGAAGGTCGTGATTTTCGACACGACACTGCGCGACGGCGAGCAGTCTGCCGGCGCGGGTCTGACTACTCAAGAGAAGCTAGAGGTCGCGCGACAGCTTGACCGGCTGGGTGTGGACATCATCGAGGCAGGCTTTGCCGCCTCGTCGCCCGGCGACTTCGAGGCCGTCAAGGCCATCGCCAGCGAGGTACGCCGCCCGGTCATCGCCTCGCTGGCCCGTTGCGTCCCCGGCGACATCGACGCCGCGTGGGAGGCCATCAAAGGCGCCGAGAAACCGCGCATCCATACCTTCATCTCCAGCTCCGATAACCAGGTCCTCAACCTCCTGCGCAAGAACCCTGAAGAGGTGCTTGACATGGCGGTGTCGTCGGTCGAACGCGCCAAGCGCCACTGCGAGAACGTCGAGTTCTCGCCCATGGACGCGACCCGCACCGACATGGACTTTCTGCTCAAGCTGTTGGAAGCGGTTATCGCCGCCGGCGCCACTACGGTCAACATTGCTGACACCGTCGGCTACACGGTGCCTGCTGAGTTCTACCGGCGCATCGAGACCATTAAGAAGAAGGTGCCCAACATCGGCAAGGCGGTCATCAGTGTCCACTGCCACAACGACCTGGGCATGGCCACAGCGAACAGCGTCGCCGCTGTCATGGCTGGTGCCCGTCAGGTGGAGGGTTGTATCAACGGCCTTGGCGAGCGCGCTGGGAACGCTGCGCTGGAAGAGGTCATCATGGCCATCCACACCCGCAAGGACGCTCTGGGTGTGTACACCGACGTGGATACCCGGCAGATATACCGCACCAGCCGCCTCGTCAGCGATATCACCGGTTTCCCGGTGCAGCCCAACAAGGCCGTCGTCGGCGCTAACGCCTTCCGCCACTCCTCGGGCATCCACCAGGACGGTGTACTGAAGTCGCGGACCACATTCGAACTAATGGACCCCAAGACAGTCGGCTGGGGCGGCACTTCGTTGGTGCTGGGCAAGCTCAGTGGCCGGGCCGGCCTGCGTGCCCGGCTGGAAGACCTGGGCTACCAGATGACCAAAGAGCAGTTGGACACCGTCTTCGAGGACTTCAAGCACTTGGCCGACCGCAAGCGCGAAGTCACCGATGCCGACCTGGAGGCACTCATGGCCAGCCAGCGCCGCACCGTCTCCGAGCCGGTCACCTATACCCTGGAGCATGTCCAGGTCTCCAGCGGTAACCATGAGATTCCTACGGCCACTGTCCGGCTCACCAGGCCCGACGGCCAGTCCGTGACCGATGCCGCTACCGGCACCGGCCCTGTGGACGCCGTATACAAGGCCATCAACCGCATCGTCGCCGTGCCCAACAAGCTGACAGAGTTCAACGTCAACGCCGTAACCCAGGGCATAGATGCCATCGGCAGTGTGACTATCCGAATCGAGAAGGACGGCGAGGTCTATGTGGGCCGGGGCTCCGACACGGATATCATCGTCGCCAGCGCCAAGGCCTACATGCACGCCCTCAACCGCCTCCTTGCCATCACCGGTCAGGCGCAGTTGGGCGCTGCACAGCCCAGGATCAGCTAGCCTCGTTTTCCAACAGACACAGAAGCTGGAAGGAACACATGCCGCCCAAGACGATGTTTGAAAAGATCTGGGACTCCCACGTGGTTCACGCGGAGCCTGGGCAACCAACGCTACTCTACGTTGACCTCCACCTAGTGCATGAGGTGACGTCCCCTCAGGCATTTGAAGGTCTCCGGCTGGCTGGGCTCAAGGTGCGTCGGCCCGACCTTACCGTCGCCACAGCGGACCACAACACGCCCACCTGGGACCTGTCGCTGCCCGTCACCGACCCCATCGCCAAGCAGCAGCTCGACACCCTTGCCGCCAACTGCCGCGAGTCCGGCGTCACCCTATACGACCGCTTCAGCCCGCTCCAGGGAATCGTCCACGTCATCGCGCCGGAGCAGGGCTACACCCAGCCAGGCAAGGTCATCGTCTGCGGCGACAGCCATACCTCTACCCACGGCGCGTTCGGCGCATTCGCCTTGGGCATCGGCACGTCCGAGGTCGAGCACGTCCTGGCCACGCAGACCATCCGGCAAACCAAGCCCAAGACGATGGAGGTCCACGTCAACGGCCCCCTGCCCTTCGGCGTGACGGCCAAAGACCTCATCCTGGCCATCATCGGCCAGATCGGCGTCTCCGGTGGGCGCGGCCATGTTATCGAGTACACGGGAGAGGGCGTCCGCGGACTGTCCATGGAGGGTCGCATGACCGTCTGCAACATGTCCATCGAAGGCGGCGCCCGCGCCGGCATGGTCGCCCCCGACGAGACCACCTTCGCTTACATGCGAGGCCGTCCGCACGCACCACTAGGCAAGGAGTTTGAGGCCGCTGTCGAGCAGTGGCGCAAGGTCGCCACCGACTCCGGAGCCAAGCACGACAGCCGCGTCGTCATCGAAGCCAAGAAGCTGGAACCATTCGTCTCCTGGGGCACCAACCCCGGCATGGTGGCGCCTGTCTCGGGCTGCGTCCCCGACCCTGCCGCCTACGCCGACGCGGGCGACCGGCAGTCCGCCGAGCGCGCTTTGGAGTACATGGGCCTTGAGCCGGATATCCCCATCCAGAAGATCAAGATAGACCGTGTATTCCTCGGCTCCTGCACCAACTCTCGCATCGAAGACCTGAGGGCCGCCGCCACGGTGGTCAAGGGCCGCAAAGTCAACGAACATGTGTACGCGATGGTCGTCCCCGGCTCGGCCGCCGTCAAGAAGCAGGCCGAGGCTGAGGGCCTTGACCGCATCTTTAAGGATGCTGGGTTCGACTGGCGCGTCGCTGGCTGCTCCATGTGCCTCGGCATGAACCCCGACATCCTCAAGCCGGGTGAGCGCTGCGCGTCCACGTCCAACCGCAACTTTGAGGGCCGCCAAGGCAAGGGCGGCCGCACCCACCTCGTCAGCCCCCAGATGGCCGCCGCCGCCGCCATTGCCGGCCACTTCGTGGACATCCGGGAGTGGAAGAACTAGGACTTCACTCGTAACAGGACAGAAGGGCAATGAATCCATTCACCAAGCTCACCGGCCTCGTCGCGCCGATGGACCGCATTAATGTGGACACGGACCAGATCATCCCGAAGCAGTTCCTCAAGCGCATCGAGCGCACCGGCTTCGGGCAGTACCTGTTCTTCGACTGGCGTTTCCTCCCCGACGGGAAGCCCAACCCCGACTTCGAGCTGAACAAGCCCGGCTACAAGGGCGCCAGCATCCTCGTCGCAGGCCGCAACTTCGGCTCCGGCTCCTCCCGGGAGCACGCCCCGTGGGCGCTGCTGGACTACGGCTTCCGGTGTGTCATCGCACCCAACTTCGCCGACATCTTCTACAACAACTGCTTCCAGAACGGCATCCTGCCCGTGGTGCTGCCGGAGGAGACGGTCAAGCGCATCACCGCCAACGCCCAGGCCCGGACCGGCTATCGGCTCACCGTTGACCTGGAAGCGAAACGGGTGTGGGACGACGATGAGGATGTCGTCGCCACCTTCGACCTGGATGAGTTCCGCCGTCAGTCGCTGCTCCACGGCCTGGACGACATCGGCCTGACGCTGATGCAGGAGGCGGACATCACCGCCTTCGAGAAGCGCCGCAACCTTCACGGCGGAGTCCTCACACAGCCCGGTAAGTCCTCGCGATAAGGCCGATTACTCATCGGCAAGAGCGCTGAAGTAGACGCCTGGTTCGCTGCATTCGACCATCCGCTCAAGGATGCCATGCTCCGTGTCCGAGAGGTTATCCTGAACGCAGACCGCCGCATGGAAGAGTGTATCAAGTGGAAAACTCCCACCTTCACCTTCAACGGCAACCTGGCTAGCTTCAACCCGCGGAGCAAGGCACACGTAAGCCTGCTGTTGCATACCGGCGCACACATCCCTGGCAAACACCCCAAGTTGGAAGGTGGCGCTGATACCGCGAGGTACATGAAGTTTGTGAGCGTGAAGGACGTACAGACGCAGAAGGCCGACCTGGAAGCAGTCGTTCGTGCATGGTGCGCATGGAAGACCCCACCTAGCTAGTAAACCCCAGGCTTGGCGTGTCGACTAAGTTTCCACAGAATGCAAAGACCGCCTGTAGCCTCCCTTCAGAGCGCGATTCCGCCCGTTTGACAGCCCGTACCCGCCGATGTAGCCTCTCGCCCAAGTCGGGGAACGCCCCGTCAACGGAGGGCGACGATGCTGGACATGCTGATCAAGGGCGGTATGGTGGTGGACGGTACGGGAAGTCCATGGTTCCACGCCGCCGTAGCCATAGAAAGCGACACCATTCGCATCCTCCGGGGTGACGTCTCTGGTGTGAAGGCCAAACGTGTCGTAGACGCCGCAGGCCGTATCGTTTGTCCCGGCTTCATAGACCTCCACGCCCACTCGGCCCTGATGATTCTTCACGACCCTAAGCACCTACCCAAGGTCCACCAAGGCGTGACCACCGAGCTCATCGGCATAGACGGCAACTCCTATGCCCCGTTTGCCAAGCCGACCGACCTCCAGGACTTCATCCAGCTCAACTCCGGCCTGGAGGGGACACCCCCCATCAAAGCCACGTGGTCCAGTGTGTCGGACTACCTGGCGGTGTACGACGCAAGAGTATCCGTAAACATCGCCTACATCGTGGGCAACTCCCCGCTTCGCATCGGCTCCGTCGGCTGGAACAACCGCAAGTCCACCGGGCGCGAGATGGACAGGATGAAAGGGCTTCTTCGGGAGAGCATGGAAGAGGGAGCCTTCGGTATGTCCACTGGCCTGGACTACCCGCCGGGCAGCTACGCCGACACAGAAGAGCTAGTAGAACTTTCCAAGGAGGGCGCCAAGCTTGGCGGGTTCTATCACACCCACGTCCGCTACCCCCTCGGCGATGGCTACCTCGACCCCTACAGGGAGGCTATCGAGATTGGCCGTAGGAGCGGCATCCCTATCCACGTCACGCACCTGCTACCCGGCGGTCACGGGAAGTACCGCGGCTCCAAACTGGTATTCGAGTTGGTCGAGGGCGCCAGGGACGACGGGATGGACATCACCTTCGACTGTTTCCCCTACTCCCATGGCGGCACCCGGCTCATCTACTACCTTCCGCCTTGGACCCACGACGGCGGGCCGCGAAAGATCATCGAGTCGCTGAAGTCTCCCGAGGCGCGCGAGCGGCTGCGCAAAGAAGTAAAGCCGTCCTTTGGCAGAGGTGGCTGGAGTATCGTGTACCTGACCTACTTCAAGAAGGCGCACAACCAGCGGTTCGAGGGGAAGTCCGTGGCCGAGGCCGCCGAGATGACTGAGAAGGACCCTGTTGATTTCATCTGCGACCTGCTGCTAGATGAAGACCTCCAGGTGTCCTACCAGGGCGAGTCCATTGACCCCGAGGTCCTGCCGGAGTACGTGGTGCATCCATTGCAGATGGTGGCCAGCGATGCCCTGCTCCTAGGCGACTTTCCCCCTTCGATGACCTATGGCACGTTCCCCGTAATCATCGCGAAGTATGTCCGTGAGGAGCGCAAGCTCACCCTGCCCGAGGCCATCCGCAAGATGACGTCCTATCCCGCTCAGCGGCTGGGGTTGAAGTACCGTGGCGTCCTGCGCGACGGGATGAAGGCCGACATCGTGGTCTTCGACTATGAGAACATCAGCGCCCCCACGACGCGGCGTGACCCGAAGCAGCTCCCGACAGGTGTGGACTACGTCATCATCAACGGCCAGGTGGTGCTAGACCATGGCAAGCATACGGGCGTGATGGCGGGGAGGGCCCTGAAGCGCGGCCGCGACTAGGAGGCGCTACCCGCTGAGGATGACGTCGCGGGACTTGGAGCCGTCGCTGGGCCCGACGATGCCCTTGTCCTCCAACTCGTCCATCAACCGTGCAGCCCGCGGATAGCCGATGCGGAGCCGCCGTTGCAACAGCGAAGTAGATATCTTCTTTTGCTGCCGGGCCATCTCGATGGCCTTGTCCAGCATATCGTCGCTGAGATCCTCGTCGTTCCCTTCTCCGTCCTCGCTCATCTCTTCCTCGATAGGCAGAGAGAGGTCAAGCTTTGGAAGCGGCGGCCACTGGAGGTTCTTCCAGAAGGCGACAAGGTCCTGTATCTCTGTGTCGGACACGTATGCACCCTGAAGGCGGTTGGGCCGGGAGGCGTCTAGAGGCATGTAGAGCATGTCGCCGCGGCCAAGCAACTTCTCGGCTCCGACCGAGTCCAGGATGGTACGCGAGTCTATCTGGGACGTCACGCCGAAGCTGATGCGGCTGGGGAAGTTGGCCTTGATTAGGCCTGTTACCACGTCCACTGACGGCCGCTGCGTGGCCACCACGAGGTGGATGCCTGTGGCGCGGCCTAGCTGCGCCAGCCGGCATAGAGAGTGCTCCACGTCGAACGCCGCTGTCATCATCAGGTCGGCCAACTCATCCACGATGATTACTAGGTAGGGCATCTTCGCCGTCATCTTCTTGTTATACGAGTCGATATTGCGTACGCCGCCGGTCTCGAACGCCTTATAGCGGTTCAGCATCTCGCGAATCATGCCCTTGAGGAGGCCGACTACCTCGTCAGACTCCACCACCACAGGCGTCAGCAGGTGTGGGATGCCGTTGTACTGGGTCAGTTCCACGCGTTTGGGGTCTATTAGCAGCAGACGCACCTCGGCGGGCGACCTTTCCATGGTGAGGGTGCAGACGATGGTGTTGAGGCACACGCTCTTACCGCTACCTGTAGCGCCCGCGACAAGCAGGTGGGGCATCTTGGATAGATCAGCCACCACGTTCTCGCCACCGCTACCCTTTCCCAAGGCGATAGAGAGCGGTGCCTTCTGTCGTAGCTTGCGGAAGTCGTCGCTGTCCATCATGCCTCGGAGGGTCACTAGGTCCGGCCGCGGGTTCGGCACCTCGATGCCGACCAGCGACTTCCCCATAACAGGGGTCTCGATGCGTATGGAAGGCGTCTTGAGTGCGAGGGACAGGTCCTTCTCCCGTGCCAGGATGCTATCCACCCTCACACGCATCTTGGTCTCGACGCGCTCCTTGATAGGCTTGCCGAACTTATCGAGGATGGGGCGGCCCTCCTTATCTTGGGCCATGCCCTGCTTGTACTTGCGCACCCAGCCGGGGTTCAGCCCGTACATCGTGACCGCGGGGCCTGGACGGATCTGCCCGATTTCCACCTCCACGCCGTAGTCGGAAAGGGTGGTGCGGATAGTCTCCGCCGTGTTTTCCATCTCCTTCTCGCTGATGCCACTGGCTTCAGCGTCTTGGAGGATGTCGCGCGGTGGGCGCTGCCATTTATGGGCCATGTTGTCGGTCAAGGGAACGCCCGTCGCCTTGGGGCCGTCCAGGGTTTTCTTTGCCATAAGCGCCTGGAGCTCTCTGGACTCGGGAGAGGACTGCTCGCTAGCGCCTTCCTTTGCAACGGCAATACCAGGCGCCGCTGGCATAATGGCCTGCTGCGGGGTTGCGCCAGAAGGCGTCCAATACTTGTTGAATTTCACGGGAGGTTGCGCTGCGGCGGCTTTTGGAGCGTGCTGCGCTGTAGCGAGGGTTGACTTGGCCTCCGTCAGGCTTGTGGCCTCGTCCGCCTTCACCTGGGCCGTCGTTACGCCCTGTCTTGTCTGGACCTCATGGGACCACCGCTCCAAGGTCGCCGAATCAGGGTCGTCGAGCCCACTGTTCTCTTCATCCTGGTTGTCCACTGAGAGGGTGCGTGGCTCCGGCTTAGGGCCGCGACCCAGTCCGACTCGGGCTGCCGCCGCTGTGGCTGCGACGACCACGAACGCGTACGCCGCCATGGCGCCTTTGCCTGTGGCTATGCTGGCGCGAAGGGCGATGTCCGTGGCTTGGTATGGGAAGGCGGTCCAAATAGTGACGAGCAGTACGCCCAGCAACCTGAAAGGGCCGAGCCAGACGTTGTGTCCTACGATGGCCTCACCTGCTTTGCCGCCCAAAGAGACCTCGCCCCCGAGCGAGAAGGCACCCAGAAACCCATCAGTCGGATAGAAAAAGCCCATCAGGCCGAGGAGGAAGGCAAGTGCGCCAACGCTTGCCAGCCAGGCCCTGTAGTAAGCGAACAGGTCGCGGCGCTTCCAGGCAACGAAACCGAAGGCAGCTAGCCAGCCGGTGATCGGAAGTAGTCCCAGCCCCAGGGTACCCACCAACCCGTTCTTCGCCGCCATGAATGCGCCCGCGATGGCATCGCGCTGCCAATACCCGATCAGGGCCAGGAACAGCAGAACGCCTGCGGCGATAGCCAGCATCCGCGGCCGCGTCAGCCAGGGAAACCTCATGCGCAGGCCGTCCAGGCCCTGCGCCACACCCGCAACTGCGCTGGACCCAAGCATAGCCAGACTCCGTATCTACACCACTGCCCTCGATGGACCCATTGAGCCGACTATAGGCAGTGGCGGTGTCTAAACCCTATCGAGCAAGGTCAAGACCGTCGGCCTCCGGCGCGTCTCCTTGTAAAGGAGGTCGGACACAGCGGAGTTCACTTCGGCCTTCACCTTGTCCAACTCTAGAGCACGCTTTCCGCGCTGGTCTAGCAGAGTCTGTACCATTTCTGAAACTTTTTCGAAAAGCTCCTGTGTTTCTCCGCGTCCGACGAACCCCGAAGATGCAACCTTCGGGCTCTTGAGGGCCTCACCGGTCTCACGGTCGAGCACTGCCGAAACCACTACCACTCCATCCCTCGATAACTTGGTCCGCTCGTCAAGGACCTGGCCGCCCTTCGCCCAAACACGCTGCCCGTCCACGTACATGTATTCGGCGGGGACTTGCCCGACCACCCGTCCCTCTTCCTCAGTCAACTCCAAAACGTCTCCATCATCCAGTACGAAGGTATTTTCCGGCGGCACGCCCACCTCTTGTGCTAGGGCCGCGTGAGTTACCAGGTGTCTGTGCTCTCCATGGACCGGCACAAAGAACTTCGGGCGTACGAGGTTCAGCATCAACTTCAACTCCTCGCGGGAGCCGTGTCCATGCACGTGGACGAGCCCGATGCGGCTATAAAGAACCTTCGCGCCGCGCCGGTACAAGTTGTCGATCGTCTTGGACACCACCGTCTCGTTGCCCGGGATTGGCGAAGCCGAAATGACCACGAGATCTCCCTGTTCTATCTCGACATCCTGGTGCTCGCCGTTGGCGATGCGGACCAGCGCGGACGTCGGCTCGCCTTGGCTCCCCGTCGCCAAGATGACGACCTGGTTACGAGGGAGTCGTGTTGCTTCATTGAGGCTCACGATGGTGTCAGGAGGCACGTCCAGGTAACCCATATTGATGGCCATGTTCAGGTTGTTGCTCATGCTCCGGCCCACAACCGCGACCTTCCGCCCATACTTCACCGCGGCGTCTATCACCTGCTGCATCCGTGATATGAGCGAAGCGAAGGTCGCGACCATCACCCTTCCTTCTGCTTGCGCAATGAAGTGGTCTAGAGCCTCGCCGACCACACGTTCGGAGAGAGTGTAGCCCTCGACTTCCGCGTAGGTCGAGTCGGAGCATAGGAGCAACACCCCGCGGGAGGCCAGTTCCGCCAACTTGAGAAAGTCGGTTGGCTGCCCATCAACAGGCGTGTGGTCTATCTTGAAGTCACCGGTGTGGATGATGGTGCCTAGGGGCGTCGTGAGGGCGATGCCCATGGCGTCAGGTATCGAGTGGCAGACCCGGAAGAACTCAACGCGGAATCCACCCACCTTGAAAGGCTGATGCGGCTCCACCACGTTGAGCCGGGAGGTCTTGAGGTGGCCGTGCTCGCGTAGCTTGACCGCGATGAGACCGTGAGTCAGCCGTGACGCGTAGAGCGGCGCTCCCAGTTCCGGCAATACGTACGGGAGCGCGCCAGTGTGGTCCTCGTGGCCGTGCGTGATGAGGACGGCCTTGACCTTCTCTTTGTTCTCGACCAGGTAGGTGATGTCGGGGATGATGAAGTCCACACCCGGCATGTTCTCGTCAGGGAAGAGGACTCCCGCATCAATGACGACGATTTCGTTCCCGTACTCGACCGCCATCATGTTGCGGCCGATCTCCCCTAGCCCGCCGAGTGGGATGATGCGTAGCCTGTCTCGTGCCATAGAAAACCTTGCCTTACTTTTGGAATCGTTGATCGATAAGGGATACTCTACTGCATCGCCATCCCTTTGGGGACGCCAGCCAAGGATGCAGGTGTATC
Organism: SAR202 cluster bacterium; assembly: GCA_016872515.1. GTDB lineage: Bacteria > Chloroflexota > Dehalococcoidia > Lucifugimonadales > VGZR01 > VGZR01. The sequence goes on along the minus strand of VGZR01000002.1, from coordinate 12,341 downwards.
TGCCTAAGCTGGCGGGGGGTTCCTGGCGAAGCCAAGCCCCCAGACCGAGCCAGTCCCAGCCCGCTTGAGTGCCTGAGCGCACGCGGACACCGTCGCACCCGTCGTGACTACGTCGCCCACGACCAGCAGGTTAGCGCCGTCCATGTCACTGCGACACTCGAACACCCCTCGGACATTCCGTCGCCGCTGTTCCGCTTTCCGAAGCGAGACCTGTGGAGGCGTATCCTTGGTGCGGACGAGTGCCGCGGCGATTACAGCAGTGCCGGCTGCTCTTCCAAGCCCCTGCGCACGCAGTGCCGAGTGGTTGTATCCCCGCGCCCGTTCCCGCCGTGTGCGCAGCGGCACCGGCACGATGAGGTCGGCCTCCCAATCATTCGCGGCGAAGAAATCAGTCAACAATCCTGCCATCCGGCTCGCGTATGCTCGAGCGCTGTTGTACTTCAACCGGTGAACCAACTGTTGGGCATCCCCGTCGTAGAGGAATGGCGCGCGGATGCCATCAACGTCTGGCGGGTTTGCCAGGCAGGGGTAGCACGTTCCAGCGGTGCCTGGCCGGGCATAGACCTCACAGAAAGGCTCGCGAAGACGGGGCAGCCCCAAAGCACACAAGTCGCAGAGTGCGCTCCCCTCTTGCTGCACCCCACACACTTCAGTGGCATGAAGAGGTCGAGCAGGGCACTGCCTATCCGGGCCAGTGGCCCGTGCGGCTGAGGAGGCACAGCGGTCTTCGGCACGGCGTCGCGCATGATTAGGCTCTATAGTATCATTGCGGCTCGGATTTCAGAGAAGACCAACCTCATGTCAAAGCTGACGAAGGCCAAAGTGAAGCGCCTGGCCGCCTTGGTGGGCCTCGATCTCGATAAAGCCCGTGCCGAAACCATCACCTCCCGCCTCGACGCTGTCTTGGAGGAGTTAGAGGCCATCCCAGACGAGCGGTTGGCTGGTGTTGAGCCGCTTCCCGTCTTTCTCGTCGAACCGCCCTCGTCCGATGAGTGAGACGCCGCTCCACTACCGGTCTCTGGCCGGACTGGCGGCCCTCATGCGCCGCCGGGAGGCATCCCCCGTTGAGGTGACCCGCGCATTCCTCGATCGCGCCGAGGCATTGAACGAGCGCCTGGGCGCATATATCCTCATAGACCGCAAAGGCGCGCTAGCGTCCGCCCGCAGGGCCGAGGGCGCCATCGCCTCCGGCGGGGCAGTCGGCCTTCTGGCCGGAGTCCCGCTAGCCATCAAGGACATCATCCACGTCAGGGGCGTCCGCACCACATCCGGCTCCAGGGTGATGGCCGAATACGTCGCTCCCGAAAACTCGACCCTTGTCGAACGGCTACGCGCCTCCGGAGCCGTCCTGCTGGGCAAGCTGAACCTGAGTGAGTTCGCCATCGGCGGCACCATTGAGCACCCCTTCGGCACCCCAAGAAATCCGTGGGACTTGACCCGTGCGACGGGCGGCTCTAGCAGCGGTTCGGCAGTCGCCGTGGCCGCCGGCCTGTGCGCTGCCGCCCTCGGCTCCGACACCGGCGGCTCCATCCGCGGGCCCGCCTCCTTCTGCGGCATCGTCGGGATCCGCCCAACGTATAGCCGCGTGACCCGTCACGGCGTTGTGCCCATGAGCTGGTCCTATGACACCATCGGCCCCATGACACGGACGGTCGAGGACTGCGCCCTCATGCTCCAGGCCATCGCAGGGCATGACCCCCGAGACCGAACCTCCAGCAAGCTGCCGGTGCCCGACTACCGCGAGGCGCTCAGGAAAGGTATCCGTGGGGTGCGGCTCGGCCTGCCGAGAGAGATGTTCGACTTCGAGGGACTGGAGGCCGAAACGAAATGTGCCGTCGAGCGGGCCGTGAGGGTGTTGAAAGAGCTCGGTACTTCAACTCGTTCTGTCTCGTTGCCCACCTCGCCCTGGGGCGGCGCTATCTTCCTCGCCACTGCTGACGTGGACGCCGCCGCCTACCACCGGGAATGGCTGACCACCCGTGGCGATGACTACGACTGGAGCACGCGCGTCCGGCTGGAGTCAGCCTCGCTGGTTCCTGCAACCGCCTACATCCGGGCGCAACGGGCCCGCAGTCTGGTTCGAAGCGAACTGCTGACCGCCCTCTCGGAGACTGATGTGTTAGCGCTTCCAACCACATCCTCACCAGCGCCAACGCTTGAGGAAGGTACGGGGAAACCCGGCGGCTACTATCAGGACCGTAAGCGCGACCTAGGCAGCCGCCGCTACATGAGCGCGCCGTCCGTCTCCGGTCTCCCGGCCATAACGGTGCCCTGCGGCTTTACGAAATCGGGACTTCCCATCGGCCTTCAGTTCATCGGCCGACCGTTCGACGAAGCTACCCTCTTCCGTGTCGCCCACGCCTACGAACAGGCAGCGGGCCTCTACCATAAGCACCCCCCGCTCTGAACCGGGCGGCGAGGCGGCAGTCACCCCCACTCTGTTGCGGAGGGTCATGTACCTGTGCATTCCTGGCTGATTCCTGCGTTCATAGCCTTGGGTCTTTGGACCATATGGGGCGTCGCGGTGAAATTGTCCACGCGTTACGCCGATACCTCGACGCTGTTGTTGGCGCAAGGGGTCGGCAACATGGTCGTCACCTTCGCCGTCGCTATATGGGCGCGCTTCCACATCGAAGGCAGGCCGGCGGGGCTCGCCCTTGGCTTCGCCGCCGGTATCATGGGCACCCTTGGCACTCTCTTCTTCTACATGGCGTTGAATAGGGGACGGGCCTCTGTGGTTGTCCCGATGACCGCGCTGTATCCCATCCTGGTCGCGATAATCGGCGTCACGGTGCTGCGAGAGCCCTTCACGTGGAAAGTCGGTCTTGGCGCCGGATTAGCGATGGTAGCGATGTTGCTGTTCTCGATATAGCGCTTACTCGTAGCTGACGGCTTGTAACCAGCCCTTGCACTCCGTATCATCAGATTCGTTGCACGGCAAGTGCCCTGTCGGGGCGTAGCGCAGCGGTAGCGCGCCTGGTTTGGGACCAGGAGGTCGTGAGTTCGATCCTCACCGCCCCGATTCCTGGGTTTTGTGCTGTTGTACTGAGAGGAAAGCCTTGTCAGACCGGCTGAAGGGAAAAGTCGCTCTGGTGACAGGCGGTGCTTCTGGCATCGGACGGGCCACATGCCTGCTCTTTGCCCGCGAAGGAGCCAAGGTCGTCGTCGCCGACCGCAACCAGCCAGGCGGCACCGAAACGGTGCGCCTCATCCACCAGAAGGCTGGCGAAGCCCACTTCGTACAAGTGGACACCTCCAACGCTACCCAGGTAGAAGGGATGGTCCGCCAGACGGTGGAGCGCTTTGGGCGGCTGGACGTCCTGCTCACAGCCGCCGCGATACTCATCATCACGCCTCCCTTGGCCGAGTCTTCCGAGCGCGACTGGGATATGACGATGGATATTGACCTCAAGGGTGTGTTCCTCTCCATGAAGTACGCCATCCCCGAGATGCTTCGCGGCGGCGGGGGCTCCATCATCAACATCTCCTCGGTCTCCGGCATACGCGGCAACGTCGGCTCCGTGGCCTACGGCGTGGCCAAGGCCGGCATCATTCACCTGACCACCATCGCGGCCGAGCAGTACACCGCCAAGGGCATCCGCGTCAACTGCGTCGCGCCGGGGCCGGTGGACACGCCGCAGATGCGCGGCAGCACCGGCAGCACCGAGGAGTTCCGCCGTGTCGAGGCGTCCGTCCCCATGAAGCGCGCCGCCCGCCCCGAGGAGCTGGCGAACGCCATCCTGTTCCTCGCCTCGGACGAGTCGTCCTACGTCAGCGGGGTCACCTTCTCGGTGGACGGAGGGCAGCGGGCCGCCGCCAAGTAGGAGGGCTTTTTGGACAAATTGATGGAGATTTTAGACAAGGCCATCGCCGACTTCGGCTTCCGGCAGATGGTGCTTTGGAGCGCAGACGATGTGGCGGCCCGCTGGGGCCTTTCGCCGCAAGAGGCGGCGGTCCTCAGAGGCCGGCTGCGGGACGAGCTGGAAAAGCTCCCTGTCCCTGTGGAACCTGCTGACCGCCAAAGGGAGCATGCCCGCTTTGTCGGGCTTATCGCCCAGGGGATGAAGAAGTAAGGCGCTTTCGTTTCCGCGTTCATCGTGTTGAACCAATGGGAGCCATTCAGCGTTATGTTTTGAGGATTCCATAGGAGCCGTGGCCGTGCCGCAGCAGGCCGTCCATAGCCTAGCGCTAACCGGAACCGCCTCCCCGCCTCGGAGAACCAGGTGAGACGACATGCCGTGAGCCGGACAAGGCCCGTACGGGCTGTCGTCGGCGTTTTGCTGGCTCTCTGTGCGTTTGCCATGTCTTCTGTCGCAGTGCATGCGGAACCAGAAGACGACCCCCCGACCATCGTTATCCAAAACATGGGTGATTTCAGACCTGCCGCTAAGAAGCCTCGGTACCCCCGCCTCGACTCCAACCTGAGCCAGTTGGCCTCTCAACAGCTCGTCATCCCCCAGGGCGCTGGCCTGCGCAGCGGGCAGTCGGTGCCGGTCACAATCCGCGTTCAGAGCGATGTGCAGGAGTTAGTGGACTTCCTGCGGCTCAACGGCGCGGTGGTGGGCAACGTCGGCGACGACTACATCGAGGCCACCATACCCACACAGGTCTTGCCCAGCCTTGCCGCAAGATCGAACGTCCTCCGTGTGGACACCATCCTCCCTCCTCAACCCGCCGTCGTTACCAGCCAGGGGACGGGTGTCCACCGCTCCGACATCTGGAACTCGGGCGGCTACACGGGGAGCGGCGTCAAGGTCGGCATCCTTGACATGGGGTTCGACGGCTACGCCGGCCTGATGGGGACGGAACTGCCCGGCACCGTCGTCGCCAGGTGCTACACCTCGCCGGGGGTGTTCAACTCCACCCTCTCCAACTGCTCCAACAGTGAAGAGCACGGCACCGCCGTCGCCGAAGCGCTGGTGGACATCGCCCCCAACGTCACTCTGTACATCTCCGACCCGTCAACCACCAGCGACCTCAACGCCGCCACCTCCTGGATGGTCTCCCAGGGGGTCAAGATTATCAACCACTCGGTCGGTTGGGGTTGGCAAGGCCCAGGGGACGGCACATCACCCTTCTCGAGCACCGCCCTGGACGCGGTTGACACTGCGGTGGCGGGCGGAATCATGTGGGTAAACGCGGCCGGAAACGAGGCTCTAGCCACTTGGTATGGCAGCTTTTCAGACGGAGAAGCGAACCAGTTTCATAACTTCTCCGGCGCCGATGAGACCAACTCGATTACTCTCACTGCGGGACAGCAGGTCATCATACAGCTCCGCTGGGATGACTCCTGGACGAACGCCGCCCGTGATCTCGACCTCTATCTCTACAACTCCGGATTGGTGCAGGTAGCAGCCAGCGAAAGCGAGCAGAGTGGTTCGGCTGGACACATACCCTACGAATTGATCAGCTTCACTCCGGTCTCAGGTGGCACGTACCACATCGCGGTTTTTCGTTTCGGTGGGACGATTCCGAGTTGGCTGCAGGTCCAGACCTTCACCCGCCAAACACTCGAGTACAGAGTCGCCACAAGTATCATCAACCCAGCCGAGAGCGCCAACGCCGGCATGCTCGCCGTCGGCGCCGCGAACTGGGCCACCACCTCCACCATCGAGACGTTCAGCAGCCAGGGGCCGACCACCAACGGCAGGGTGAAACCCGACCTCGTCGGCGCCGACGGCGCGGACTCCGTATCGCTAGGCACCTGGTTCGGAACCAGCCTCGCCTCGCCTCACGTCGCGGGCATGGCGGCTCTGGCGCTGCAACGCTTCCCCGGCCTCACTCCGGTTCAACTAGCGTCTCTTCTGAAAACCTATACCCTTCCCCGTGGAGCTGTCCCCAACAACACCTGGGGCTATGGCTTTGCCCAACTGCCCTCGCTGCCCCCCAACGCCCCCACAGGCGTATCCGCCGTCGCGGGCGACACCCAGGCGACTGTCAGCTGGAGCGCGCCGGGGTTCAACGGCGGCAGCCCGATAACCGGCTACATCGTCACATCCACCCCCGGCAACGTCACCAAATCCGTCGGGTCGAGCGTCACCAGCACCAACGTCACTGGACTGACCAACGGCGTCTCCTACACCTTCGTCGTCGCTGCCACCAACGCCATCGGCACCGGCGCGACCTCGACCCCCTCCAACGCCGTCACCCCGGCGCAGGAACCCACTCCCACCCCGACTCCCACCGCGACGGCTACCGCGACCCCCACGGCCACACCGACGCCGACGGCCACGCCTACCGTGACCGCAACATCATCGCCGACCGCAACTCCTACGCCGAAGGTTCCGGGTAAGCTCACCGCCTCCGACGGCTCCGTAGGCGACGGCTTCGGCATCTCCGTGGCCGTGGACGGTGATACCGCCGTCGTCGGGGCATTCTGGGATGACATCGGCGGCAACTCCAACCAAGGTTCGGCCTACATATTCACCCGAACAGGCGGCGTGTGGACCCAGCAGGCCAAGCTCACCGCTTCTGACGGCGCTGCCGGCGACGAGTTTGGCATCAGGGTGGCTGTGAATGGCGACACCGTCGTTCTCGGGGCATGGTTCGACGATGTTAACACCAACCTCGACCAGGGCTCGACCTACGTGTTCACCCGAACGAGCGGCGTGTGGACCCAGCAGGCCAAGCTCACCGCCTTTGATGGTGCCGCTGGCGACGCGCTCGGTACGTTCGTGGCTGTGGATGGAGACACGATCATCCTCGGGGCCGTCGGGGCCGATATCGGCGGCTCGGCCTACGTGTTCACGCGGTCGAGCAGCGTGTGGACCCAGCAGGCTAAACTCACCGCCTCGGACGGCGGCTCCGATGATAGCTTCGGCGTTTCGGTGGCCTTGTACGGCGACACCGCCATCATCGGCAATTACTCGGATAACATCGGCACCAACCCTGGCCAGGGGTCGGCTTACGTGTTCACCCGAACAGGCGGTGTGTGGAGCCAGCAGGCCAAGCTCATAGCCTCCGACGGGGCCACCTCCGATGGATTTGGTTACGAGGTAGCCGTGGTTGGCGACACTACTGTCGTCGGGGCATTGAGCGACGATATCGGCGGCAACGCTGACCAGGGGTCGGCCTATGTGTTCACCCGAACAGGCGGCGTGTGGAGCCAGCAGGCCAAGCTCACCGCCTCCGACGGCGGCGTCGGCGATGTTTTCGGCCGATCCGTGGCCGTGGACACCGACATCGCCATCGTTGGGGCGGTAGTAGACGACATCGATGGCAACGTTGACCAGGGATCCGCCTATGTCTTCACGCAGTTTGCGGGTGTATGGAGCCAGCAAGATAAGCTCACCGCGTCCGACGGCGCAGCCGAAGATTACTTCGGCGTTTCGGTGGCTGTAGACAGCGACACCGTGATTGTTGGTGCGGTGCTAGCTGACATCAGCGGCAGCACCAACCAAGGTTCGGCCTACGTGTTCACCGTGCTCGGCCCTCCGGCGACACCTACCCCGACCGCAACGTCCACAGCCACGGCGACTCCAACGCCGACTCCCACGCCAGTGCCATCAGGCTCCACGTGGGCGCTCGTCGGCCTCGGGGCATCCTTTGCTGTCTTGGCCGTCTGGCGTCTGCGTCCGCGTCCACGTCCCAGACCGCAGCGTTGACCGCGCCTGATTGCCCTACTTGGGGTTCACCACCTGGATGAACTGGCCCACCTTGCGCCACAAGTCCACACCGTGCAGCCGTAAGGTGACCGTGTCTCCTGGCTTGCATGCCGCTGAAAGCTCGGCCTTCACGCGGAAAGGGTACTCGACGACTTCGAGCAGTGCCGGGCCGCTCCGTTCGGTGTCCAGCACTATCGCCTGAAGGTCGCGCCGCTCCGGGGGCGCATCCGCGAGATGCTCTCGTGCCAGGTATTTCAAGAACCAATACCGCTTCCTCTCCTCCTCAATCCCCGCCAGCTCCTTGAGCTGTACCTCGGCCCGCTGCGCCACCGACGCGATGGCGTCCGCCGCATACATCGGCGTTCCCTTGCTCAAGGCGTGGCTTATCTGTCGCTGCATCACCAGGTCGGGGTACCGTCGCAAAGGCGAGCTTGCCTGGATGTAAGCCTTGACCCCCAGACCGCCGTGTGCGGAGGGAGTGGTGGTGAGTTCGGCGGGAGGCAACCGCCGCATCATCAGATACTGTTTGTACGGTCCCTCCGGTGTGCCGGGCGGCACCACCGGCTTGCCGTCCAGTTCAGCGGAGAAGGCGCGCTGCGACCGGAACGCGGCGGGCAGGCCGTGCTCGATGCAGAACTCTGCCAGAAGGGCATTGCACAAGACCATGAACTCGGTCACGAGCATGCGCGACGGAGTCGTGCGGCTGACCACCCGCACGGCTATCTCGCCGTTCGCTGCTCTTACCGACATCTCCGGCCGCTCAAACGATACGGCCCCCGCCTGCTCGCGTCCAGCCCGGAGCCGTCCCGCCACCGTACCCAGCGCGGACAATGCCGCATGCCAAGGATGGCTCGAGTCTTGTAGCGCTTCGTCCACCGCTTCGTAGGACAGCGCTACGCGGCTACGCACCACCGACGGCGCCACCTCCTGCTCCACGACCTTCCCAGCCTCGTTGACCCGCACCAACAGGCTCAAGCAGGCCCGCGCCTCTCTAGGCACGAGGCTGCCCGCCTGCTCGTCCAGCGCTGGCGGCACCATCCCGACCCGTCGCTCCGGCAGGTACAGCGTCGCCATCCGCCGGTCCGCCTCCCTGTCCACCGCTCCGCCGGGCGCTACCAGCGCGCCCGCGTCCGCGATGTGTACGCCGACTCGCCATCCCTGGCCCTCGCCCAGTGCCTCGATGGACAGCGCATCGTCCCTGTCCAGCGTTGTGGCGTCGTCTATCGTGAACGCGGCCAGGCCGGTCAGGTCCCGGCGCTTCGGGTCTTGCAGGAGTGGCGCCAGGCCGACCGAGCCGGCCTCCTCCAGCACCGCTTTGGAAAACTCCGTGGGGACGTCGTACCGCTCCAGTTCCAGCGGCTCGTCCAGGGAAAGGACACCCGCAGCCTCCAGCACCTCGAACGCGCGGCGCTGCGGGTCGCGGGTGATGGGGCCGAGATACCCCAACAGATCCTTGGCTAGCTCGCCTCGGGCGTAGCCGTCTCCGTGAACGGCCAGGCCGCGCAGGTGTGCCAGCAGGGGGCGCTGCGAGTCCGTCACCGGATTCGGCAGCGTGCCACTGGCCAGCGCCTCCATCAGTGACGAGGCCGCAGCCGCTTTCTCCTCCTGCCTGCGGGACTTTGCCTTGGTCTCCTCCACCTCTTCGGTGGTTCGGACCACATAGCCGCCTTGGCCCCGCGCGAAGTAGATGGTGGCCTCCTCCAGGTGTACCAGGAGCGCGAGCTTGTGCGCCGTGTCCGGTCGGCGGCCCCAGTGCAGCTCGGCGAGGTCGGCGATGCTGAGGGCCTTGCCCTCCCCCTGGAGCAGCTTCCATAGCTCCTCGAGGTTGATGCCCGTAGCGATGGAGCGTGCCTGCTCCCGCAGCGCCTCCACTTCGGTCTCGGCCGACACCACCGCATCCGTCTCCATCAGCAGCCGAGCCAGCGGGACACGCGCCTGCTTGTTCCGGCCGAGGGAGATGACGACGTCCGATTCGCCGGTGTCCAGCACGCGCGTGATGGTGACGCCTTGCTTGAGGCGAACGGCGATGACCTGGCCCGGCTTCATGGGCACATCATACCCCAGCCCATTGTTGACCAAGCCCGGGGAGAGGCCGGGCCGAGCCTAAGAGGAGCGCCCGGGCTCCTCGGGACTACTTCAAATCTGACAGCTTCGGCAGCACTTCCTTCGCCAGCAGCTCCATGTAGTGGGTCCACTTCTTCTTCGGCTGCCACTCGTGGCCCATCGCCAACAGCACGCCGAATCCGCCGACATCGTGGTGCAGCTTCCGTATCTTCTGGGCCACATCGTCAGGTGACCCGACGATGAAGATGTTGTCCACCAGCCACTCGACCGTCACGTCCGAGTCGGGCATGTTCACGTCGTGCTTGTAGAGGTTCATCACCTTCAGGTGGCGGCTCAGGGGGAGGAAGTACTGGTTGAAATCACGGCCCAGGATGCCGTTGATGGCCTCCTTGCGGGCCTCCTTCGTGGTGTCGGCGATATACACCTCGCGAGCGATCCGCCACCGTGAGCGGTCGGGCTTGCGGCCCGCCTTCGCGGCCCCCTGCTCGATGGACTTCCAGTGGCTCAAGAGGATGCGCTCCGGCACGAAGTTGATGCTGAGGGGTATCCAGCCGCGCTCGCCCGCCAGCACCAGCGTATCCGACTTCTCCGACACGCCAGCGACGCCGATGGGTGGGTGCGGCTTTGTGTACGGCTTGAGGTGGAAGCGCAGCCCGAACTCGTCCACTGGCTCAGGCACGTTGAAGCTCCACCACTTGCTCTCGTACTTGCCCGGCTTGGGGTCGTTCCACAGTTTGATGATGAGCTCCACCGCCTCGCGGGCCATCGTCCGGTGTTCGCCCGTGGCCATGTCGTACCCGAACACGGTGAAGTCGCCGGGGAAGCCGCCGGAGCCGACGCCCCAGTGGAAGCGCCCCTTCGCCATGTTGTCGAGCTGCGCGATGCGGTGGGCAATCATGAACGGGTTGTGGTTCGGCATGCACGTCACGCCCGTCCCAAGGATGATGTTCTTCGTCATGGGCAGCGCCTTGGCGATGAACAGGTCCGGCGCTGGGATGTTCTCCCACACCGTCGTGAAGTGCTCCCCGATCCAGGCTTCCTGGTAGCCCAGGTTGTCCAGCGTGACGAGCTGCTCCAGGTCGTCGTCGAACGTCTTGGCGGGGTCTGACCCAGGCGGGTGCAGCGGCATGGTGAAAAGACCGAGCTTCATATCTCTCCTCCTCGGCTGGCTCCGGCGCCTATCTTACACGATGCGCCAGCGCTTCCCAAGGCAGCGAGACCCGCAAGCGCGATGCATCGAGGCCGGCATCGCCGGTCAGCTTCACAAGCCCATCCGCCTCGAGTTTCCGCACAAGGCTAAGGAGCCAAGGAAACTCGCCTTCGCACGCCTCCGGTTTGATGGCCGCGCCCAGTGCCTTGAGCGTCATGGCTTCACCATCGGCCAGCCGTCGCAGCGCTTCCACGACCCTGCCGCGGTAGTACCGGCTGGAGCCTTTGAACGGCGGCTCGCGCTTGGTAAGGTATTCACTCCGTACTTCGGCTACACGTCCCTCGCCCTTTGAAAGGAGCGGCGCTGCCTTGCAGAGCTGCCTCACCGGGCAGACCGGACACCGTGGCCACCGGGCCAGGCACACCGTCGCGCCCAAGTCCATGAGCGCCTGGTTCCAGGCCGACGCCCGCCCCTTCGGCAGCATCGCCTCGGCCTTCGCCTGCACCTCGCGTTCGGGTAAAGGAGCCACTCCTGCCAGGATGCGGCTGAGCACTCGCCGGACGTTGGTGTCCACGACCGCGACGTCCTGGCCGAAGGCGAAGCAGGCAACGGCCGCTGCCGTGTACGGCCCTAGCCCCTTCAACCGGCGCAGGTCTTCGAGGCCGGAAGGGAGCCTCCCACCGAACTGCGCTGCCACCTGCCGCGCCGCCTCGTGCAGCCGTACCGCGCGCAAGTTGTACCCCAGCGGAGCCCACCGGCGGATGACCTCTGCCCGTGGCGCCTCCGCCAGAGCCTCGAAGCTCGGGAAGCGTTCAAGGAACTCTTGGTATTTGGGGACGACCCGCTCCACCTGCGTCTGCTGGAGCATCACCTCCGCCACCAGGATGGCGTACGGGTCGCGGGTCTTGCGCCAGGGCAGGTCGCGCTGGTGCTGTGCGTACCAGCCGAGGAGGACCGTGTGGAGCTGCGAGGTCTCGCCTTTGGGGAAAGGCTTACGGCCCACGGAAGCGGTGGGCTAGAACGGGAACGTGGACTTGGCCAGCCCGCCGAAGTCGATGACGAGGGCATGGCCGTTCATGTTGGCCGACTCGTCGGAGGCCAGGAAGAGCATGTGGCCCGCGATGACGTCGGGCGAGTGGACGCGGTCGAGGCCGAACTTCCTCAGGTCGTCGCCTGGCTTGGCCTCCAGGTAGCTCCGTACCATCGGCGTGTCCGCGATGCTGGGGCATACACAATTGACCCGGATACCCTCGGCGGCGCAGTCCACCGCCAGCGCCCGCGTCAGCAGGAGCGCCGCCCCCTTGGATGCACAATAGGCCACCTGGTTCAGCCCGGCGACGAACGCCGAGTCAGAGGCGATGATGACGATGTTCCCGCTCCGCTGCTTGCGCATGGGTGGCAGGCAGTGTTTGGCTGCCAGGAAGACGCCCCGCACGTTGACGGCGAACACCTTATCCCACTCGGCGGCGCTGTATTCGGTGATGTGGGCCGTCGGCCCCGCGATGCCCGCGCAGGCGGCCAGC
>VGZR01000001.1 GCA_016872515.1 SAR202 cluster bacterium | reverse complement strand
AGAACGTCTGGCGGCTGATCCCGAAGTGCCGGCTCGTCAGTGTGGCGTTGCCTCCATCCGCCTCGTAGTAGGCCATCCACTGCAGCCGCACCCTGGCTTCCCTCGACAGCTCTGCCGCCATACGCCCTGGTCGCCTGTCGCCTTGTACTCTCGCTCTCTTGATCTGCATGATGACACCTTACCAGTGTCACCAATCATTCTGAACGAGAGCAGCCAGCCAGTGGCACCTACGATAGCTTGGCCCCGTACGGGCAAAGATCCGCCAGGGGCATGCTAAGATAAAGACGTTTCGCGTTTCAGCGGGAGTCAACACAGCTTCGCGGAGGAGCCATGCAGACCCTGCGCGGCAAGGGCGCTATCGTCGTGGGGACGAAAAGGGTAGGCGGTCAGATAGCTCTGCGCCTGGCAGCTGAAGGCATCAACCTCGCCATCGCCTACCGAAGCTCCCGGACAGAAGCGGAGGCCCTCCGGCAGGCTGCGTCGTCCAAAACAAAGCGCGCATGCCTGGTGCAATGTGACCTGAGCGTCGAAGAAGACGTGCGCCGTATGGTATCTGAAGCCGCGGAACAACTCGGCGGTCTGCATTTCGCGGTCAACCTCGCCTCCGGCTTCGTCCGCACGCCGCTGGAAACCCTCGATTCCCAGGCATGGGACCAAGCGCTTGCCGACGCCAAGGGTAGCTACCTCCTGACGCTTCACGCGGCACGTCGCATGATGGATAACTCCGGCCCAACTCGCGGCCACATCATCCTGTTCAGCGACTCCTCCGCTATGGAAACCCCCTACTTGGACTACCTCCCCTACCTCACCGCCAAGTCGGCCATAGACTTCATGTCCCGTGCCTTCGCCGTGGAGCTTGCCCCACACGGCATCCTCGTTAACGCCATCGCCCCTGGCCCGACCATCCGCCCGCCCGGCATCCGTGAGCAGACCTGGCGCACCCACGTGGTTGGCCGCACCCCTCTGAAGCGCGAGTCGTCCCCGGACGAGATGGCCGAAATCATCGTCACCCTTCTCAAGAGCGAGACTATCACTGGCGAGACGGTCCGGGTGGACGCCGGCGTCCACCTCTCCGGCCCAGAACCAGCGAATGTCTGACGTGAAAAAGGTCGCCGTTTTAGTCAGCGGCGGGATGGACTCCTCCATCCTCCTGGCGGACATCGCCCGAACAGACCTCGCCTTCCCCATCTATGTCCGTGCTGGGCTGGCCTGGGAGGACGAGGAGTTCCTAGCCTTGCAGGCCTTCCTGACAGCAATACAGAACTCCAACATCCAGCCCGTCACCGTCCTCACCGCCCCGATGCAGGCCCTCTACGACGACCACTGGAGCATCACCGGCGATGGCGTCCCTGAGGCCGAAGCCGCCGGCTGGTCGGTGTTCCTGCCGGGCCGCAACGTCCTGCTCCTCAGCCTGACCGCTATCTGGTGCAGCACCCACGGCGTCTCCCGCATCGCCATCGGCACCCTGTGGGGCGCCCCGTTCCCTGACGCCGCACCCGAGTTCTTCCAGGAATACAGCCGCGCCCTCTCGCTCGGCCTCGCCCACGAAGTCCATATCGAGACTCCGTATCGCCGTCTCGAGAAGGAAGACATCATCCGCCAGAACGCCCGCCTGCCCCTCGAGTTGACCCTGACCTGCATGGCCCCGCGCGGCGGCGTCCACTGCGGCGCCTGCAACAAGTGCCGTGAGCGCCAGGACGCCTTCCACCGCGCCGCTGTCCCCGACCGGACAAGCTACGCCTTCACAAGGGAGCACGTGTAACTTTGGAAAGACAAGAACGGCTAGAGAAGCTCAAGCCCCTCCTGTACGACGTCCTTGTGCTACTGGGCGAGGACCCCGAGCGCGAAGGGCTGCGCAAGACGCCTGAGCGCTGGGCCGAGGCCCTTCTCACCTACACCGAAGGCAACATGAAAGACCCGCAGCAACACCTGCGCGTCATCTTCCAATTGGACGAAGACGACTACCCCCTCGACTCCGATGACATGATTCTCGTGGACAACATCGAGTTCACATCAACCTGCGAGCACCACCTGGCCCCGTTCCGTGGCGTCGTCCACATCGCCTACATCCCCAACTCGGAGAGCCGCGTGATCACTGGCCTGTCCAAGCTCCCTCGCGTCGTCGAGACCTTCGCTCGCCGCCTCCAGGTGCAGGAGCGCATGACTCAGCAGATCGCGAGAGCCATTGACGAACACCTCCACCCCCTCGGCGTTATCGTCGTCGTCCAGGCCATCCATTACTGCATGGTCGCCCGTGGCGTGCAACAGCGCTCCAGCCTCTCGTTGACCACCGCGCGGCGCGGCATCTTCCGCACAAAGCCCGAACTGGAAGCCCGCTTCCAGGAGTATCTACGACTGCGGATGCACGACCACAAGACCTAGCCAGAGACGCAGAGGGCGCGGTTGACAACCGCGCCCTCTGCGTCTCTTTGACCGACGACCTTTAGCCCCGCCACATCCCGGTCATTCAGACCGAATGGCCATGCCCCTACTTGTAGGTTCGGGGCCTACGGGCCTGCCTTTTTGAAGAGCGGAGCCGCTGGCTTTGGCTCCCCCTTCCGGCTTGGCACCTCATGAGGCGCTCACCTCGAGCCGGAAGGGGCGCCTAGATGGATAGTGCCACTGATGGTTCAGGACGAACTTCGCTATCACCTAGACCTCCTCTCAGCTCTACCGAGCGCTTGGGAATGGGCCCTTTCCCTTGCCCTTATCATACCACCGACGTCAACGGCTTTACCCTCCAAAACCCTTAGATCCAACAGTTTTCTGCGGCAGGCATGGCTCCCCTCCGCCTCCTAGGCGCATGCTGTGGCGGCAGCAAAAAGGGGCGGGCGCGGAGACTTTCGCGCCCGCCCCTTTTCCCCATCCTACTCACCACCGGCCCCGTACATTCCGGTCAGACCAACCGGAGTCTCACGCCCCGAACCCTCGGGGCCTATGGGTTGTACCCAGATTCACGGAGCCGCTGGCTTTCGGCTCCTCGCCCGGACGACCTACCGAGAACCGGGAGAGGTGCTCGAAGGGGACCCGCCGCTGATAGTTGGGACACTCGCACTCCGCACCTCCTTTTCCTTGAAACCTCCCCATCCCTCATCTTCATTATACACTCAAAACGCACACCTTGAACACCTACACAGACCATGTCCATGCGCTGCGTGGCCCAGTCAACGGTTGCCATAACGCCGGAACATGGGCTGAGCCGAGCCATTTACAGGCTATCATCGCTATAGCTATGATAGCCTCGGTGAAGGGGGCGACCGGAGTGGTCGCCCCTGCGTTTGTCTGCCTTACACACACAGCCAGGGCCATTGCAGATACGGGAAGAAACCGGGGCTATGCCTATCAAACTTATCACCGTGGACGAAAAGGAACGTGGTCTCCTGACCTACGTTTCCATCACCCACGCATTCAATGACGCCTGGCACCTCCTCTACCCCTCGCTCCTATTCCTCATCGCCCTCGACTACCCGAACTTCTTCTTCCTGGGGGTCCTGGCCAACGTCGTCATCGCCTCCCGGGCAATCACAGCCATCCTTGCCGGTATCCTCGCCGACCGCTACAGCAACCGTGTCTTGTTCGCCGCTTGCGCAGTCCTGTCCGCACTGGGAAGTCTGCTGGTAGGCATCTCGCAAGACGAGGTGTCGCTGGCCCTCGCTTTGTTTATTTTGGGGGTCGGTATCGGCATCTACCACCCGGTCGGGATGGCGACCATCGCGCGCAACATCCGCCAGCGGGCCACAGCCCTCGGCATCCACGAGGCTGCCGGCATCCTAGGGTACGGGCTCATCCCGGTCGTCCTTGTCAGTGTCGGCATCGCCTTCGGCTGGAAGACCGCCTTCCTCATCGCGGCCGGCGCATCCTTGGTGCCGATGGCGCTGCTTTTCCTCGTGCCGAAGCAGTTCGACAGGCCTCGGCTGGTCAAGTCGGAGGACAATGTTCCCGCCTCCCGGCTGCTCTCCACACTCACCGAAAGAAGGGTGCTTGGTGTGTACATGACCTCGGCGTTCATGGAGACTGCGCAGAACGGCTTCACCACGTTCCTCCCCGCTGCCATCGCCGTCATCGGAGGGTTGGGCGAAGGCCGGGTCGCCGGCCTGTCCACCACCGGCTTATTCCTAGGCCTCACCATCCTTGTGGGGATCCCTGGCAGCCTCATTGGCGGAAGGCTGGGAGACAGGTTCTCGCCCCACCGTGCACTCGCGGTGCTCTCGCTGCTGCCCATCCCTCTCTTGTTGTTCATGGGCGCCACGGAAGGGGCCGCATGGCTGGCGTTGGCGTCCCTGGTCAGGATTCCGTTCAACGCCACATCGCCGCTTATCAACGCACTCGTCGCCAAGAACCTTCCCCCAGGCATCCACGGGAAAGCCTTTGCACTCTCCTACAGCCTTGGCCCCATCGTCAGTTCGCTGGTAGCCCTGCTGGCCGGCGCCATCATCCAGGCCTACGGGCTACCCTGGGTGTTCCCGTTAATGGCGGTGTTTCTCGTGGGAGCATTCCTATCGGCAAGGTTCGTACTCCGTCCTGCGAGAGGGGCGTCTTCGGGCTCACCCATGCCCGGGCAGCAGCCTTAGGCCCTTACTTGGTACTGGGCCAGCTTCTCCCAGTCGAACTCCACCCCAAGGCCAGAACGGTCCGGAGCGACCGCCTCGCCGTCCACGAGCTTGAGCGGCTGCTTCAGGAACCGCTCCAAGCCGAATCCGTGCAACTCCAGGTAAGAAGCATTCGGCACCGCAGCCAGCAAGCTGACATGGATGTCATGCACCCCGTGGGACGTGACTGGAAGGTTATGCGCCTCGGCTAAGTGAGCTACCTTCATCCACGCCGTGATTCCCCCGATGTTGGACACATCAGGCTCTGGGAACGAGACCCCTCCGCTCGTGATGAGGCGTTGGAACTCGGGGATCGTGTGCAGGTTCTCGCCAGCGGCGATGGGCAACGCCCCCTCCCGCGCGATACGAACGTGGCCCTCGATGTCTTCGGGAATCACCGGCTCCTCCAGCCAATACAGGCCATGCTCGGCCAATGCCCGCGAGGCCCGGATGGCCTCCGCCGCCGTCCACCGCATGTTCGCGTCCACCATCAGCGGGAAGTCTGGCCCGACGATCTTCCGCACGGCCTCCACCCGCTCGACGTCCTCCGATAGCTTCTCCCTCCCAACTTTCATCTTGATGGCGTGCAGGCCCCGCTCTAGGAACCCATGTGTCTGGCGGCGCAACTCGTCCAGTGTGTAGTAAAGGTCAACCCCGCCCGCATACGCCTTCACTTTCGGGCTGTGCCCGCCCAAGAGCCGCCACAACGGCTCTATTGCCGCGCGTCCCTTCACGTCCCAGAGCGCGATGTCCATCGCCGACATCGCGTGGACGGCCAGCCCGCCGCGGCCGACCCAGTGGATGTGCCACCACATCTTCTCCCAGAGCTGCTCGGTCCGGCGCGGGTCGGCGCCCACCATCACCGGCGCCAGCTCCCGCTCGATGAGCGCTCGGATGGAGGCGCCGCCTGCACCCACAGTGTAGGTGTAGCCGAGCCCCTCCACGCCCTCGTCGGCGCGCACCCGTACCGTCACCAGCTCGAAGTGCGATATCTGCCCGTGCGTCGAGTCGGACAGCACCGTCGGCAGCGGTATGCGGAACTGGTCGGCCTGAATAGAGACGATGCGCATCTTGCCTCACCTCATCCGAAACATAAGGGTGGGTCTGACGACCCACCCTTATGCGGACATACTCGATTACCCCGTAACCCGGGGTATACGTTACTTCGGCTTCGCCTCGCTGGCAGGCGCGAGGGCAGTCGCAGAGGTTCGGTAGCCTTCCGCTCGGATGCAGGCCACCCAGTGGTCCTTCGAGACCTCCTGAAGCTCCGGCACAGCCGTCCGGCACGCCCCGATGGCGATGGGGCAGCGTGTGTGGAACACACAGCCCGGCGGCGGCCGCAGCGGGCTGGGCACGTCGCCGTACAGGATGATGCGCTCCCGCTTCTCCTCAATCACCGGGTCGGGGATTGGGATAGCAGAGAGCAGCGCCTGCGTGTACGGGTGCAGCGGATTATCGTAGAGCTCCTGGCGGTTCGCCACTTCCGCGATGTGCCCCAAGTACATGACGGCGATCCGGTCGCTGATGTGCCGCACCACCGAAAGGTCGTGGGCGATGAACAGGTACGTCAAGTGGAACTCCGCTTGGAGCTCCTCGAGCAGGTTGATGACCTGCGCCTGGATGGACACGTCCAGAGCGGACACCGGCTCGTCGCAAACGATGAAGCTCGGGTTGACCGCTAGGGCGCGGGCGATACCGATGCGCTGGCGTTGACCGCCGCTGAACTCGTGCGGGTACCGGTCGGCCATGAACGGGTTGAGTCCCACGACCTCCAGTAGATGGGCCACCCGCTCGCGCCGCTCGGCCTTCGTCTTCGACAGCCCGTGGATGACGAGCGGCTCACCGATGATGCTGCCACAGGTCATGCGCGGATTCAGTGAGCTGTACGGGTCCTGGAAGATCAACTGCATCTGCCTGCGCAGCGGCCGCATCTGCGGCGTGCTCCAGCCCGCGATGTTCTGGCCTTGGAAGTACACCTCTCCCGCGGTGGGCTTGTAGAGCTGTAGGACAGCCCTGCCTACCGTGGTCTTGCCGCAGCCGCTCTCCCCCACCAGGCCCAGCGTCTCGCCCTTCCTGATGAAAAAGGAGACGTCGTCCACCGCCTTTACGTCGGCAATCTTGCGCTGGACGAGCAAGCCGGAGTTCACCGGGAAGTACATCTTCAGGTTCCGGACATCCAGGAGGATATCCTCCCCTTTGTGCCAGTCCGGGTGGCTCGGGTCCATGGCCTTTGAAGGCTGTGACTGGCCGTTGGTCGCGCCAGCCTGAGCCGCCTTGGCCTGCTTGTCCTTCTTTTTTCCTAAAACCATCGCCTTCCCCCTAAGCGTGAGCTTTGGCGAGCTGGGCCAACTCTTTGGACCTGAAGCACGCCGACACATGGCCGTCCGTAGCCATCTCGAGTTGAGGTACTTCGCTTCGGCACTTGTCTATCGCATACTTGCACCGGGGCGCGAAACTGCACGCCGCCGGAAGATTTATGAGAAGAGGCGGCAACCCTTCGATCGGGTCGAGTTTCTCCTTCCTGCTTTCATCCAGGCGCGGCACCGACTTGAGCAACCCAAGCGTGTACGGGTGCCTCGGGTCGCCATAGATCTGCTTGGCCGAGCCGCTCTCGATGATCTTGCCCGCGTACATGACGATGACCCGTTGGGCATAGCGGGCTACTACGCCCAGGTTATGGGTGATCATGATGAGCGCCGTCCCGAACTCGTCGGCCAGGCTCTTCATCACCTCCAGCACCTGCGCTTGGATCGTCACGTCCAGAGCTGTCGTCGGCTCGTCGGCGATGATGATTTTCGGGTTGCAGCTCAAGGCCAAGGCAATCATCACCCTCTGCCTCATGCCGCCGCTGAACTGGTGCGGATAGTCCTTCAGGCGCCGCTCGGCGTCCGGGATGCCCACCAGATTCAGGAGCTCGCCGGCCCGCTCTCTGGCATCCACCCGGGTCATCCCCAAGTGCAGCATCAGAGACTCCGTCAACTGATAGCCGATGCTCAGCACCGGGTTGAGCGAGGTCATCGGCTCCTGGAATACCATCCCGATACGGTTGCCGCGGACATGCCGCATCTCGGACTCGGACAGCTTCAGGATGTCCTGCCCTTCGAACACCACCTCGCCATGCACCGTCCTGCCGGGCGGGCTGGCCACCAGCCGCATCACCGACAGCGCGCTGACGCTCTTGCCGCAGCCACTCTCCCCCACGATGGCGATGGACTCACCCTCGTCCACGTGGTAGCTGATCCCATCCACCGCCTTCACGACACCGTCCGCGGTGAAGAAGTAGGTGGCTAGGTCCTTCACCTCGAGCACTTTCGCCATTGGATCCCCCTTACAGGACTGATGTCCTCTATTCAGAAAAAATCACGCCCGCCGCTGCCGCTCTTATTGCAGCGAACGGGAATGTGCATGGAGAGTTGTAGGTTCTCCGGACACCCTTCTTCGAGTCGGGCCAGTATTGTAATGGAACGCCCCACCAAAACTCAACCCACTTGGCAAGGGCCTGCGCACTGCGTTTGGTTCCCAGACCATCCCCGAAAAGTTGGCCGAATTATACCGTGGGTTTGTGAAAAAGACCACTGGTCAAGTCCAGCCCCCTTCCGCGCCTCACCTGGCTATGCGCAAAAGCCTGGCGTATCATATGCCAGCCGAACGCTGCGGAAGCAACGTCGTTGCTCCTCCCCCTTGAGGGGGATGACCTTTGAGCCGACTAGGTCGGCTCAAAGAGGTAGGGGTGAAGAGCAAAGTGGGTCCTGAAACAGCCTTGCTCTTAATAAGAGGTATGCCATGCGCCTGAAAGGAAAAGTCTCCCTCATCTCCGGTGGAGCCACCGCCTTCAAAGGAGACCCCCGCTCCGAAGGCAAAGACTGGGTGTTGGGCATCGGCGGCGCTGCTGCTTGGCTCTTCGTCCGCGAAGGCGCTGCCGTCGTCCTGGGAGACCTCGACGAAGACAAAGGAAAGAAAGCCGCCCAGCAGCTTCGGAACGCCGGAGGCCGGGCCGAGTTCGTGCGTTTGGATGCCACCAACGAGGCCGACTGGATAGGCGCCGTAAGCTTCGCGACCTCCAAGTTCGGCCGCCTAGACATCCTGGTCAACGCCGCCGGCACCACCTTCATCGGAGGCGCCGAAGATACCCCCGTGGACAAGTGGGACGCCCAGATGGACGTCCACGCCAAGGCCGTCTTCCTCGGCACTAAACACGCCATCCCCGCCATGCGCAAGAACCGCGGCGGCTCCATCGTCAACATCTCCTCTATAGACGGCATCAACGGCAACCCCCTCGGCATCGCCTACTCAACCGGCAAAGGCGCCAGCCGTATCTTCTCCAAGGCCGCCGCCATCCAGTACGCCAAAGAGAACATTCGTGTCAACTCCGTCCACCCCGGCTACACCGATACTCCTCTCGCACGCCAGGGCATCGCCAAACTCGCCGCAGCCGGCATACCCGACCCGCGCCTGCCCAAGGTACCCCTGGGCCGACTCGCCAAGGCCGAGGAGATCGCCTTCGGCATCCTCTTCCTCGCCTCCGACGAGTCCTCGTACGTCACCGGCGCCGAGCTCGTCATCGACGGCGGCGTTATCGCACAGTAGTCCCAACATGAGGAGGCAAGCCATGCGTCTCAAAGGAAAGGTCGCCCTCATCACCGGCGCAGCAGCAGGCATCAAAGGAGAGGTCATGGGCTTCGGCGGCGCCTCCGCCTGGATGTTCGCCCGCGAAGGCGCCAAGGTCGTCCTGTGCGACATCAAGGAGGACCTAGCCCGCCGGAGCGAGACCCAGCTCCGCGAACACGGCTACGACGCCCTGTTCATCCCCCTCGACGTGCGCGACGAGGAGCAGTGGAAGCGCGCCATCGCCCAGACCGTCAAGACCTACGGCAAACTCAACGTCCTCGTCAACAACGCCGGCCAGGGCTACATGAACACCGTCGAACAGGCTACCCTGGACATCTGGAACCACGAGATGGACGTCCACGCCAAAGGCACCTTCCTTGGCACCAAGCACGCCATCCCCGAGATGCGCAAGGTCGGCGGCGGCTCCATCGTCAACATCTCCTCTATCTACGGACTCGTCGGCAGCCAGACCTCCGCAGCCTACCATGCCGCCAAGGGCGCCATCCGCATCTTCACCAAGGCCACGGCCATCCAGTACGCCAAGGACAACATCCGCGCCAACTCCATCCACCCAGGCTTCTGCATCACCCCCATGACCCATCGCCTCCAAGAAGACCCCGATAAACTCGCTCTCTACACTGCCAAGGTCCCCATGGCAAGATGGGGAAAGCCTGAGGAGGTCGCCGACGGCATCCTCTTCCTCGCTTCCGACGAGTCCTCCTACATCACCGGGTCCGAGCTCGTCATCGACGGCGGCATGACCGCCCAGTAGCCCAGCTGTCCCCCGCTTCCATCCCGTGAGGGAGGGGCCCCGATGTGGATCGGGGGGGGGGTGAAAGTTAAGTCATGAAACAATCTCACGAGACGGAGATGCGCCTCAAGAACAAGGTGGCCCTCATCACCGGCGGGGCCTCCGCCGTCCAAAGCGAGCTCATGGGCTTCGGCGGCGCCGCAGCCTGGATATTCGCCCGCGAAGGCGCCAAGGTCGTCCTCTGCGACATCAAGGAGGACATCGGCCGCCGGAGCGAGACCCAGCTCCGCGAACACGGCTACGACGCCCTGTTCATCCCCCTCGACGTCCGCGACGAGGAGCAGTGGAAGCGCGTCATCGCCCAGACGGTCAAGACCTACGGCAAACTCAACGTCCTCGTCAACAACGCCGGCATGGGCTACGTCGAAAAGATCGAGAACATGACCGTCCAGCAGTGGGACCACGAGATGGACGTCCACGTCAAAGGCGCGTTCCTCGGCACCAAGCACGCCATCCCCGAGATGCGCAAGGCCGGCGGCGGCTCCATCGTCAACGTCTCCTCCATCTGGGGCATCGTCGGCAGCGAGGGCGGCCCCGCCTACCACGCCGCCAAAGGCGCTGTCCGCATATTCTCCAAAGCCGCCGCCATTCAGTACGCCAAGGACAACATCCGCGTCAACTCCATCCACCCCGGCGGCGCCTGGACCCCTATGACTGAAAAGTCCCTCACTCCCGAGCGCCGCGCAACCTTTATAGCCAAGGTCCCCATGGGCAGGCTCGGCACCGTCGAGGAGATCGCCAACGGCATCCTCTTCCTCGCCTCCGACGAGTCCTCCTACGTCACCGGCGCCGAACTCGTCATTGACGGCGGCCTCCTTGCCCAGTAACGTTGCCCCCCCATCACGGGAGAAGGCCTACACACCGACCTGGTCGGCGTGTAGGGTGAGGGGGCGACTTTCCTCCTCTCCCCTTGCGGGAGAGGCCTTTGGCCCCGAATGCTCGGGGCCAAAGGGTGAGGGGACCGAAGGGGTCCCGCGCACTGCCCTACAGAATCACCCCCGCCTCCTGCAGCCACGCGATGTCCTCCCAACCGTACCCCAGCTCCTGCAGGATCTCCTCCGTGTGTTCCCCAAGCTCCGGTGCCACGCGGCGTATGCTGTGCGGCGTCTCGCTGTACCGCACCGGGTGGTCCGTCAGCCTCGCCTTCCCCAGCACGGGGTGCTCCACCTCCGCGATGTATCCATTCGCCAACACCTGCGGATCGCGCGGGAGCTCCGAGATGTGCTGCACCGGCGCGAAGATGAAGTCCCCCTTCGTCCGCATGATTTCGTCCCACTCCGCGTACGTCTTCGTCGCGAACACCTCGTCCAGCACCCTGATGAGCTCCACCCGGTTCGCCGTCCGCGCATGCGTGTCCTTGAACCGTGGGTCGTCCGCCAGACGCCCGATGCCCACCGCCCGCGCGAACGACGCCCAGTACCGGTCCGCCTCGAAGTTCGCCAGCATCATCCAGCGCCCGTCCCTACACCTGTAGTAGTTCGAGATGGGGTTGAACGCCTTCTGCCGCGCCTGCCTCACGCTAAAGTTCACCTCGGACGGCGGCTTGTGCTGCGTCAGCAGGCTCATGCTGATGGACAGCCCCTGCAGCCACATGCTGCTGCTCAGGTGCGACACCTCCACCTTCTGCCCGATGCCGTGGAGCGAGCGCCCCGCCAGCGCCGCCAGGATGCCCCAAGAAAGGATGATGCCGCCCATCTGGTCGCCCACAGCCCCATGAATGGGGAACGGGTCCGCGCCCTCCGGCCCCGTCGCATACATCAGCCCGCTCCGCGCCTGCGCCGCGCTGTCCAGCGCAGGCAACGCCGAGTCGGGCCCCTTCGGCCCGTAGCCTGACCCCGACCCGTAGATGACCTTCGGGTTCAGCTTCCGCAGCGTCTCGTAGTCCAGCCCCAGCCGCTCCGCTACGCCCTGCCGGAAGTTCTGGATGAACACGTCCGCGTTCTTCGCCAGCTTGTGGACGACCTCGCGGCCATCCGGGTGCTTCAGGTTCAGCGCGATGCACCGCTTGTTGCGGTGGTTCGCCTCGAAGTACGAGTTCCGCCCCTCCGGCAGGCTCCTATCCACACCTCCTGCCGAGAACACCGCGCGCCCCGGATCCCCGTCCAGCGCCTCCACCTTGATGACATCGGCCCCGAGGTCGCCCAGCATCGTCGCCGCGATCGGCCCGAACTGCCAAATCGTCCAGTCAACGACCCGGACCCCCTCAAGCGGCCCCTTTGGAGCCTGTTCTGAGCTTGGCCTGTCCTGAGCTTGTCGAAGGATCGAAGGATTCTGCATACACCCTCCTCACGGCCATACAGCCGCCGCTGGCCGAGTATACCAACACGTCCGTGCGACCACAATCCATGCCTCCCAGGCACTCCCTAGATTGCGACTTGCGGTCTAAGTTGACGTACCCCTCTGAGCCTTGTACTCTCCGACAGGCATCTCCAAGAGAGGCCACCATGAGCAGACGGACGGTCCTCCTGGCCATAGTGCTCAGCGCTTGCTTTGCCCTAGGGCTTTTCGCAGTTCGCACGGCGTTCAGCGCCAATGCAGTGTTGCGCTTCCCCAAACCCCGATGACCCATCGCAGACCCTTTCTGCGGCTGTGCAGGGGGGCCGACTCGTGCTCGAAGCGACCGACGCTGATTTGAATGTAGCGGAGGACACCTCGATACTCGTTTACCTCGAATGCGGCTCCAACGAAAACGTCACCGTGGATAGGTTTACCGGCATCACCAGTACCGCCAGCGGTGTGTCCTTCGCAACTTCCAGCGCCCCCGTCAGCCCACCAATCGTGGACCGAAATGAGGATGGGATTACTAGCCATAACGACGTAGTCGCCACCGAGGACTTGGCCGCCCTGGGGCTAGCCATCCTCTCGGTCGATGGCACGAATGGAGTTATGACGATCCGTTGCCTCGGTACCCATGGCACCGACGACAAGAACCACCTAACGGCAGATGGTGACACCATCCATTTGAGCTATCGGAAAGGTGTAGTGGACACCTCAGCCGCGGTCACAGGGCTGGGTTCAGTCAAAGTCGTCAGCGACGCAGACCCAACGGGTGTCCTTGTCCGTCACGAAAAAACGACGGCGAACAGTGGCGTGTTTCGAGGCGCTGTGTTCCTCAACTCAAGCGCGTCCACTACCAGCACCTTTCGCTGCCTCGTCTCCTCGTTCTTCTGCAGCATCAGCGAAACGACGACGACCCCGCCGGACATTACCCTAACTGCGAACGGCACTTGGTCAGCAGGCGACCTCAGGGTCAACTCTGTCGATGCCGTGACACTTTCCTACGTAGACGGCTCTTCAGCCGCTCCCATCACTCGAACCGCGACTATCCTCGTTAATCCTTCCGCTAGCCCAACAGCAACGCCAACACCCACACCAACATCACACCCGTTCCCAGCATAGAAATCGTCCTCAACGCCTACGCTGAATGCTCTACCAATTCCAGTATAAGGATAGACCGATACACCCCATCCACCGGCGCGGTCGTCACCTCATCCACGCCAGTCACACCCCCAATCCTGGACAGAAACAGCGATGGAGTAGTCAGTTACCAAGATGTGATTTCCAGTTCCTCTACTTTGCAGGTCGAAAGTGTTGATGGCGCCAACGGCATCATCACCATCCGCTGCCTCACCGACCATGGCGACGGCGTCCTCGGCGGCAACGACGGCACTCACTTCACCCTCACCTACAAGCAGGGACTACCTGCCCCTGCTCCCCCTCCTGTGCCATTCCTCGGCAGTTGGGCGTTAGCTGTCCTGGGCATCCTCTTTTCCACGCTCGCCCTCCGGCGGATGACACGTATACCCCGTCCTTGACACCTCCCTGCCCATCCCTACAATTGGGGCGTCGGTTGGGGAGTCCCATGCCAAGGTTAACCGCCTCCAAAGGTGGATGGCGCATCCGCGCCCCTCGCGCGCATGGCCCGTCGCATAGAAGCGAGCGCCTGGGACTTCTTGGATCTCTTGTTGGTGTTCTCATTGTTGCCACCGCACCATTAATCTCCCACGAGGTCTTCGCTGCTGAGACGTTGGCGCCAACTATCTCCAACTTCAGCCCGGCCCACAACACCCGCTCCACTGTACTTCAACCCACGGTGCAGGCCGACATGACAGACATCGACTCCGGCATTTACAGCTCCAACATCACGGTGCTGTGGGGCCGAGATGTAGATTTTGACGGCGACATCGACCAGGTAACCATTGAGAATGTAGCTGCCGCCGATATCACTGCTATCACCAACGGCTACAACATCCGCCAACGGTTCGGCCCCACTTTGACTACTGACCAGATCGTGTACTGGTGGTTCAAGGCCACCGACCTCGCGGGGAACATCGGCGTCGCCGACCGGGAGCCAACCATCTCCGGTGCTGCCAACCCTTGCGACGCAGTCTCGTTCGTGGCCACTTCACTCATAGGCATGGTCCCGTCCAACTCCGCCAGCGTGCTCGGCTGCCAACCTCACGCCATCGTCATTGACCGTTCAGGGCCCTTTCTCGCGGCCGCGACGACCGGCACGTGGTGGGACACCTCCAAGACAACTGATGACAAGACCGAGTTTGACCCCGCTAAAGCGAAGGGCACAAGCATCCGCGTTGATTTCAACGAAGCGATAGATGGCACTACAGTCGCCCCCACAGACTTCCGCGTCGCGGGCGTCGTCCCCTCGGCGGCTGAACACTTTCCAGGCAGACCCCAGTCCGTGTTCCTCACCGTAGCAGCGCTGGTCCCAGATGCAAGACCAAAGGTTGAAGTGGTAGGCATCGGCGCGCTCGCCATCGTCAAAGACCTCATCGGCAACGAGTTGTTCACCCCACACGCGAAAGACCCGTCCACCGACGGCATCGCGCCAGGGCTGACCCGTGCCGTAGGTTCCAGCATCCGCACCTGTAACGAACGGCTCGGTGCCCATCAGGCTGAAGGCCGACGAGAATGTTGCCTCCGGTACGGTCTCTCTTGGGGTAGTACAGGTCTTGGACAACACCCGTAATTTCTCCACGTCCACAACGTTCCTGTCCCTGACCGGGGGCCCGAAAGTCTTCCTCGCCACAAGCACTCCAACGGCTTCTGGCTTGTACAACGTCAATGCTCAGGCAACTGACCTCAATAGCGCTATCAACATCGGCAAGGCCGGGCTCGCAATCTCCACCAGCACTGCGCTCGACCTGACCTAGGCCGTCCTCTTCGAGGTTGACACGGGCCTACCAGCCCCAACATTCACGGTCACCACTACCGCTGGTATGGCAACCACCACCGTGGATTTCTCCAATGAAGGGCTTGAGTATGGGTTAGATAGTTCTGGCGTGCATACTACTGTTCCTGGCAATGTCGTGACCGACTACGATACCCATGGAACGGTTACCGCGCTCTCGGTCACCCTGGACGGAAACGACATAACAGGCGCCTTGACCTCAACAGACGGCGTCATCTATAGGCACACCTTATCCGGTCTTTCACCGGGAAGCCATACCCTCAGCTTCATGGCACAGGATGAGGCTGGTAACCAGACGACTTACAGCTACTCTTTCCTTGTGACTTCGGGCCCTGCTCCACCACCGGTTCCCACGTCGGGTGCATGGGCGCTCCTCGGACCCAGCTTGGCTTTCGCCGCGTTCATCGCTTACCGCGTGTCTCGACCGAAACACCGCCTTAGGTAGTATCATCAAACTCCGGCCTGCCAGCGAATCGCCCACCAGCCATCCCATCCTTGACACCTTCCCGTCCACCCCTACAATTGGGACGCGTCGGAGTTGATGTGTTCCCTCTCTCGTCGCGGCAGAAGTTCCTATGCGATTGGGGGTGGGGCGTTTCCCCCTCCTCCCCCTTGAGGCGGGGGGGGACCTTCAGCCCTGCTGGC
Source organism: SAR202 cluster bacterium (assembly GCA_016872515.1). Taxonomy (GTDB): domain Bacteria; phylum Chloroflexota; class Dehalococcoidia; order Lucifugimonadales; family VGZR01; genus VGZR01. The sequence goes on along the minus strand of VGZR01000001.1, from coordinate 220,556 downwards.
AGCGGGGCTGAAGAGGTGGGGGTGGAGCATAGCCTCGCCGAACGTCAAAGGGTGAGGAACGCCAGAAGGCCCATGCCCAAGACCGCCAAGACCACCGGAAGCCACATCCTCGCCAGGGTGCTGTTGCAGGAAGGCGTGCGCTACCTCTTCACCCTCGTCGGCGACCACAACCTGCCCCTCCTCGACGCCCTCAACGGCCTCGATATCCGCCTGATTGACGTCCGCCAAGAGGCCACCGCCGTCCACATGGCCGACGTCTGGGGCCGCATCACCGGACAGCCCGGCGTCGCTAGCTACACCACCCCCGGCTTCGCCAACGCCATCCCCGGCCTCGCCACCGCGCTCCACTCCGAAAGCCCCGTCCTCTCCATCAGCGGCTGCGCCCCCCTCTCCGAGCTGGGCCGGGGCGCCATGCAGGAGATTGACCAGGTCGGCATGGCCAAGCCCGTCACCAAGGGCGCCTGGATGGTCACCGACGCCCGCCACATCCCCGACGCCGTCGCCCTCGCCCTTCGCACCGCCTACACGGGCCGTCGCGGCCCCGTCCACCTCACCGTCCCCGTGGACATCCAGGAGCAGGTTATCGCCGAAGACGAGGTCGCCTTCCTCGATGGCAGTGTCCACGCCAGCCTCCTGCCCACCCCCGCGCCCGTCGAGCGGGTGCGGCAAGCCGTCGAACTGCTTCACAAGGCCGAGCGCCCACTCATTATCGCGGGCAGCCCCGCCGCCTACTTCGACGGCGGCGCCTCCCTCCAGCGCTTCATCGAGACCACCCAGACCCCGCTCCTCACCGAGGCCGACGCCCGCGGCCTCGTCGCCGACGATCACCCCCTCTGCATGGGCTTCTACGACGCCGGCCTCAACCGCGCCGCCCGCCTGCTCAAAGAGGCCGACACCGTCCTCCTCCTCGGCCGCAAGCACGACCTCATCCTCGGCTACGCCGCGCACCCCGCCATCCACAGCGACGCCAAGCTCATCCAGGTTGACCCCTCGCCTGCCGAGATAGGCCGCAACCGCGCTGTCGCCGTCGGCATGGCCGCCGACATCGCCGCCGCCCTCGACCAGCTCCAGGCTGAGGCCGCCGAACGCGCATGGCCCGCCCGCAAGCCCTGGCTCCAGCGCCTCAAGGCCGAGCGCCAGGCCCAAGCCGAGTGGTTCGATGCTCTCGCAAAGCCCGAGACCCCCATGCATGCCGCCTGGGTCTTCAAGACCCTCGCTCCCATGCTCTCGCCCGAAGACACCCTCGTCTTCGACGGCGGCGACTTCTGCCACTTCGGCCGCGCCGCCCTCCCCGCACGCGGCCCCCGCCGCTGGTGGTACTTCTCCCCCTTCGGCATGCTCGGCCAGTCCATGGGCACCGCCCTCGCCGCAAAGCTCGCCCGGCCCGAACACCGCACCGTCCTCGTCACCGGCGACGGCGCCTTCGGCTTCCATGCTATGGAGATGGACACCGCCGTCCGTCACAGCCTCCCCATCGTCGCCCTCGTCGGCAACGACTCCGCCTGGGGCATAGACCGCCAGATCCAGCTTGGCATCTACGGCCGCACCACCGCCTCCGACCTCCTCCCCAGCCGCTACGACATCGTCGCAAAGGGCCTCGGCGCCCACGGCGAGAACATCCAGTCCCCCGAAGACCTCCCCGGCGCCCTCGAACGCGCCTTCCATCTCAACCGTCCTGCGGTCGTCAACGTCGAAGTGCAGCGGGCACGCAGCCCCCGTGCCGAGGCCGCCATCGCACGCTGGAAAGGCTCCGCCGCCCAACCGCTGTAGCCACTTGAGGGAGGGGCACGGTATCCTCCTCTTCCCTTGCGGGAGAGGCCTTTGGCCCCGACCGGGTCGGGGCCAAAGGGTGAGAGGTATGAAGGATGGGGTAAAACCGTCCCCTTCCCCTTGTGGGAGAGGTCGCTGACCCTTCCTCGAGGAAGGGTCAGCGGGTGAGGGGTAAAGAAAGGAAGGAGCAATGACCAAGTCATCGCGCAACCAACTCTTCTCCACCTTCGTCGTCGGCAGCCTGCCGCGCCCCCAGTGGGTCCGCGACCTCATCGAGGATCGCAAGCAAGGCCGCCTCTCCTGGCACCACGCCGACAGCCTCCTCGACGCCGCCGTCCCGTCCGCAATCTCCCTCCAGGAGCGCGCGGGCCTCGACTACGTCTCCGACGGCGAATGGCGCCGCGAAAGCTACGTCAAGGTCTTCGCCGACGCCGTCGAAGGCTTCGCCTACGACACCCACATCGAGCCCGGCACCCAGGCCGCCTCCAGCATCCCCTATCCCGCCGTCGTCTCCAAGATGGCTTCCCGCCGCCCAATCGCCGCGGACGAAGCCCGCTTCCTCAAGAAACACACCACCGCCAAGGCCATCGTCGCCATCCCCTCCCCCTACACCATCGGCCGCCGCATGTGGACCGCACAGCACTCCACCAAGGCCTACCCCACCCGCGAAGACTTCATGGAGGCCTGCATCCCCATCGTCCGTAGCGAAGTACAGCGCCTCGTCCGCCTCGGCGTCGAGGCCATCCAGCTCGACGACCCCTGGCTCGCCCTCCTCGTTGACCCCGACTACCGAAAGCGCGAGAACATCGCCGACGTGGACCACGAGAAGGAGATGTCCGTCAAGTGCGTCAACGGCGTCACCCAGGGCATCGAGGGCGTCAACTTCAGCGTCCACCTCTGCCACGCTCACTTCAACCGCAAGCACGGCACCAAAGGTTCCTACGACCTCATCATGGACGCCCTCGCCCCCATGAAGGTCCACCGCTTCGCCATGGAGTTCGCCACTCCCGACGCCGGCGGCATCGGCGTCCTCACACGCTTCCCCAAGAACAAGACCCTCGGCCTCGGCGTCATAGACCACACCGACAAAAACGTCGAGACCCCCGAAAAGGTCGTCGCCCGCGTCGAAGCCGTCCTCGACATGCTCCCCAAGACCCGCATCACCCTCAACCCCGACTGCGGCTTCTCCCCATCCAGCATCAACCCCATGGACCTCGATGAGGCCTACCTCAAACTCAAAGCCATGTGCCAAGGTGCTAAACTCCTCCGCGAGAAATATGGCTAAGCTACAGAGTTACTGGGGAAGGAGTGGCTTTCCTCCTCCCCCCCTGAGGGGGAGGACCTATGGGCCGACTAGGTCGGCCCATAGAGGTAGGGGGTACATCACCCCAGAGCATTGGATGGCTTTCTCTCCGGGGTTTCCCTATGCCTAACGCCGAGATCGTCGCCATCGGCTCCGAGCTCCTCCTGGGCCAGATTGTGGACACCAACTCCCCCTGGATGTCCCAGCGCCTCGCCCAACTCGGCGTCAACCTCTACTTCAAGACCATCGTCGGCGACAACCCCATCCGCATGAAAGAGGTGCTGTCCCGCGCCATGTCCCGCTCCGACCTCGTCATCACCAGCGGCGGCCTCGGCCCCACCCAGGCCGACATCACCCGCGAAATCATCGCCCAGGTCGTCGGCCGCAAGCTCATCCGCGACCCGCGACTCCTCGCCGAGCTCGACCAGCGCTTCCGCAGCCGCGGCTTCGTCATGACCCCCAATAACGAGCGCCAGGCCGACATCCCCGAGGGCGCCATCCCCGTCTCCAACCCCAACGGCACCGCACCCTCCTTCATCGTCGAGACCGACAAGTCCGCCGTCTTCGCCCTTCCAGGCGTCCCCTTCGAGCTCAAGTGGCTCTTCGACAACGAGCTGGTCCCCTACATCCGCAAGCGCTTCGGCATCTCCGACGTCATCACCTACCGCGTCCTCAAGGTCGCCGAGATTGGCGAGAGCAACGTTGACCACCGCATCGGCCACCTCATCGCCTCTTCAAAGAACCCCACCGTCGGCGTCCTCGCCTCCCCCGGCCAGGTGGACGTCCGCATCGCCGCCAAGGCCGCCACCGCCGCCGAGGCCCACACCCTCATCGAACCCCTCGAATTGGAGATTCGCCGCCTCCTGGGCCGCCACGTCTTCGCCGCCGACAGCGAGACCATGGAGGATGCCGTCGGCAAGCTCCTCCGGCAGAAGGACCTCACAGTCGCCTCCTACGAAGACCTCACCTACGGCATGTTGGCCGAGCGCCTGGAGCAGGCCGGCCCGGCCCACTTCGTCGAGGGCCTCGTCGGCAACGGCCTCACGACCGCGAAGCGCCTCCTCGGCCACGGACGCCATCCCCACCGCTCCGAGGAACTGATGCACCGCCACGCCGAGCTCGCCGACGAACTCGCCTACGCCGTTCGCCAGCAGGCCGGCGCCAACCTCGGCCTCGCCGTCCACGCCCTCGCCGACCCCGCCGACACCTCCGAGAACCTAGCCCGCGGCGAGACCTACATTTCCGTCACCGACGGCCACAAGTTCCACCGCCGCTCCTACAACTCCGCGGGCCGCGGCAGGCCCGACCGCACACGCATCAGCCTCGACGCCCTCGAACTCCTCCGCGTCGCCCTCATCGAAGGCTTCTGACGCTGTTCAACATCGCGAGTCTCTTCAACAGGGGGTAGGTGTGATTTCCTCCTCCCCCTTGAGGGGGGGGAGCCTGTCCTTGACCCTGAGCAGGGCGAAGGGGAAGGAAACTTTGGGCCGACTTGGTCGGCCCAAAGGGGTAGGGGTGGATTCACCTCCTCTCCCCTTGCGGGAGAGGCCTTTGGCCCGATACAAGCGGGGCCAAAGCGTGAGGGGTTGTAATCGTGGGAGAATTGAATCCGGTAGAACCCAAAAAACTCTGAAGTCTTCTTGAAGGGTCTGGGGGACTTCTTCTGCCTAGAAGAAGTCCCCCAGGGTGCTTCCCTCACGTTATTGCCGTAACTCTGCCTGAAGGAGGCCCACCGTGGCCCGCATCAACTCCGTCCTCGGCCCCCTCGACACCAAGGCCCTCGGCTTCACCCTCTCCTACGAGCATGTCGCCGTCTCCTCCGCAGGCATCCGCCACGTCTATCACGATTTCATCGGCCCCCGAAACACCATCGTCGCCAACGCCGTCCGCATCCTCCGCGAGGCCAAGGCCGGGGGCGTGGACACCATCGTGGACTCACCACCCTTGACCTCGGACGCGACGTCCGCCTCGTCCGCGAAGTCTCCCGCCGCAGCGGCATGAACATCATCGCCTGCACAGGCATGTTGCTCGACATCCCCCGCGCCTTCTGGCAGGCCAACGTTGACGACATCGCCGCCCTCTTCACCCGCGAGATCAAGGAGGGCATCGAGGGCACCGGCATCAAGGCCGGCATCATCAAGGTCGCCACCGACAGGGGCGGCGTCACCCCCGAGGGCGAAATCATCCTCCGCGCTGCCGCCCGCGCTGCCAAGAAGACCGGCGTCCCCATCTCCTGCCACACCTGGGCGCCCGAGCGCGTCGGCGACCAGCAGCTCCGCATCTTCCAGAGCGAGAAGCTCAACCTCAACCAGGTGTACATCGGCCACAGCAACGATACCGCCGACGTCGCCGGTCTCATGAAGAAGAGCGCCTGGGTCGGCCTCGACAGGACCTTCCTCGGCGACGTCACCCCAGGCACGCGCTCATGGACCCAGCGCGCCGGCACCATCAAGCGCCTCATAGACGCAGGCTGGGCGCACCGCATCCTCCTCGGCCACGACTGGTGCGTCTATCCAGGCATCATCGGCCCCAAGCAGCAAAAAGCTTTCATGACTCACAACCCCGACAGCTTCCTCTTCATCACTCGCAAAGGTCTGCCCCGCCTCAAGGGGTTGGGCGTTCCGGACAAGACCATCACCCAGATTACCGTGGACAACCCCCGCCGCTTCTTCGAAAACAAGCCATAGGAATAAGGGGTCGCACCACCCCTCCCCCGTCCACGGGGGAGGGCCTACGGCCCTTCCGCGGAAGGACCGTAGGGGTGAGGGCGTCGAATCCCCTCGCCCCTTGTGGGAGAGGCCTATGAGCCGCCTCTAGCGGCTCATAGGGTGAGGGGATCCAACGGTTGCCCTCCTCCGCCTCTCGCTGCTACCATTGCCTCGTCAGCAGAAGATGCACGACGTGTCGGCATCGGATTCCGCCACCCTGCTGACGAGGAGGAGCACCATGAGCAACGTCCGCGCCGAGATCGAACGAAAGACCCCAGGCTCCAAACGCGCTCACGAACGCAGCCTCGAAGTGCTCGGCCAGCTCGCGGTCGGCACCCTCGCCATGCCCTACCCCATCTACATCCGCGAGTCAAGGGGCTCCCGCGTCACCGACGTGGACGGCAATGAGTACATAGACCTCGCCCTCGGCTTCGGCCCACACATCCTCGGCCATGCCCCCGGCGTCGTCGTGGACGCCGTCAAAGACGCCGCCGAGCGCGGCTTCCAGTGGGCGCTCCACAACCCCTACCAAGAGCATCTCGCCCGCCTCATCGTCGAGGCCGTCCCCTGCGCCGACAAGGTCGAGTTCTGCAACACCGGCACCGAGGCCACCATGTTCGCCATCCGCGCCGCGCGCGCCTACACACGCCGCGACAAGATCGCCATGTTCGACGGCGGCTACCACGGCGCCCACGACTACGTCATGGTCCGCGCCGCCGCCGGCAGCCCCCACGACGCCCCCACCTTCAACACCGTCGGCGACGGCATCCCCAAGGCCACCCTCCAGAACACCATCATGCTCCCCTACCGCAGCAGGAAAGCCTTCGACCTCATCCGCACGCACAAGGACGAACTCGCCCTCGTCCTCATCGAGCCCGTCCAGAGCTCCAACCCCCGCCTCGACCACGTCGAATGGTTGCGAGAACTGCGCGAGGTCTGCCGCGAGTCCGGCGTCCTCTTCCTCATGGACGAGATCATCACCGGCTTCCGCCTCGCCTACGGCGGTGCCCAGGAACTCTTCGACATCACCCCCGACCTCGCCACCTACGGCAAGGTCATGGGCGGCGGCCTGCCCATCGGCGCCATCGCCGGCCGCGCAGACATCATGGACGTCTTCTCCCGCGGCGCCGCCAGCCCCGAGACCTTCACCCGCGGCGGCCCGCGCCTCCCCGGCGTCTTCGCCGCAGGCACCTTCGGCGGCAACCCCATCTCCATGGTCGCCGGAACCGCCGCCCTCACCTACCTCCGCGACCATCCCGAGTCCTACAAGTACCTCGCCGAGCAGAGCATGAGGCTCGCCAACGAGGTCAACCGATTCTGCCAGTCCGAGGAGATCCCCGCCCAGCTCATGAGCGCCCTCTCCATGTTCTTCATGCGCATCCAGCGCGGCGGCCCCATCCAGAGCGCCCGCGACATAGACCCCTCTCTCAAGGCAGCCGACGATGCCTTCTTCATGCACCTCCTAAACAACGGCGTCGTCATCCCCGGCATCCACCAGTTCCACATCTCCACCGCCCACACCCCCAAGGACATAGACTTCGTCATCGAAGCCATGAAACACTCCTTCCTAGAAGTCCGCAAAGAAGGCCTCCTCTAGCTTGGGGAAGGGGGTGAGGGCGTTCTTCCTCCTCCCCCTCGAGGGGGGAGAGCCTGTCCTTGAGCGAAGCGAAGGAAACTTTGGGCCGACCTAGTCGGCCCAAAGAGGTGGGGGTGAAACTTGTCCTGAGCAACACGGAGAACTGAAGCGGCCTGGCGCGAACTGCCGAACATTCCCCACAAAACAAATGGGCCCCGCCTTTCGGCGGGGCCCATGACAGGGAAGGTGCCTCAAGGAACACCTACCTGAGACACCCCCTACGCGTACTATCCAATTCTGAAACCCTCCTTTCTAGAGACGCCCCGTAAGCTGTCATCCACCACCACCTTGTCTCTGCCGCCATTATACCTACCGCCTGCCCCCTTGCAAACCCACCCCCGTCCACGATTTCCCCAGAATCCTCCTGTTGGGAACACGCTACCCGATGCAGAGGGACCAGGGAGGTAATCTTCCTCCTCCCCCTTGAGGAGGGAAGACCTTCGGCACGCTGCGGGCCGAAGAGGTAGGGGTGAGACCTGCCTTTGGGGTCGAGACAATGAGGGAAGTACCCTGTAAAATCCAACTCCCAGTTCCCAACCGTGAGGTGTATTCATGATAACCGGCGTCGTCGGCATCCTCATCGGCACCGATAACCTCCAAAGGCTCTCCGCCTTCTACCGCGACACCCTCGGCCTGACGCCCCACTCCGTCAAACCCCATATCGTCTCCTTCGCCTGGGAAAGCATGCGCCTCAGCATCGTCCCCCACTCCGAAGTCAAAGGTCAGAGCGCAGACCCACACCGCATCATGGTCAACCTCGGCGTCGCCGACATCCATGCCGCCCACGCGGCGCTCGTCGCCAAGGGTATCCCCTTCATCCGCAAGCCTGGCCAGGAAAAGTGGGGCGGCTGGATCGCCACCTTCTCCGACCCCGACGGCAACCTCCTCCAGCTCATGCAACTCACCCCCTAGATCGCTGAGTAGAGGACTCCTTCCCGGCGACAGCAACTCTCATAGCTCCCTAAGAAGACTCGAAATATGAGCAGCGGGGTGGGCCGTCGAGCGGCCCACCCCGCTGCTCATGCTCCAAGTTTTCTTGAGGGGTCTGCGGGACTTCTTTTTGACAAAAGGAGTTCCCCGTCACGTCGGCCTACAGCGGCGGCCGCCGTTTGTGCCACTCCGTCGCCTGCTCGTACGTGTACGCCGCCCGCAGCACCGTCGTCTCGTCGAACGGCCTGCCCGCCAGCTGGATCCCCGACGGCAGCCCCTTCGCCGTGAACCCGGCAGGCACCGAGATCGCAGGCAGCCCCGCCAGGTTATACGGCCCCGTGAAGCTCGGCATTTTCGTCGTCGCCATCCCCGGCGGCGCATCGTACCGCGGCGCCACGATGGCGAACGTCGGCGACACGATCAGGTCGTACCGCTGCAGCGCCTTAGCATACCCCCGCTTCAGCGCGTTCCGCGCCCGCTGCGCTTGCACGTAGTCGCTCATCGTGAACAGGCTCGCCAGCCGGAACTCCGCCCGGTTCACCACACCGTACCCCTCCGGCTTCGCCTTCAGGTTCCACTGGTGGTACGCGTACCCCTCCCCTAACAGGATCACCAGCGCCGCCGCGTCCGAGTACTCCAGCTCGGGGATCCGCGTCTCCTCCACGTGCGCGCCCAGCTCTTCCAGCTTCCGCAGCGCCGCCTCTGCGATTGCCAGCGGCTCCCGCTGCACATCCGGCCGGGCCGGGAAGAAGAAGTGCCTCGGCACCCCGATCTTCAGACCCTTGATGTCCGTCCGCAGCTCCCCTGCGTAGTCCGGCGCCGGCGCGTGGCTGCTCGTCGGGTCAGCCGGGTCCCAGCCCGCCACCGCACGCAGCATGATCGCCGCGTCCTCCACCGTCGCTGTGATCGGCCCGCAGTGGTCCAGCGTCCAGCTCAGCGGGATGACCCCATGGCGGCTCACCCGCCCGTACGTCGGCTTGAACCCCACGACGTTGCAGAACATCGCCGGCGCCCGGATCGACCCCCGCGTGCACGTCGCCATCGTCCCCATGCACAGCCCCGCCGACACCGCCACCGCCGACCCGTTGCTCGACCCGCCCGCGCCATGCTCCAGGTTCCACGGGTTGCGCGGGATCGGATAGCCGCAAGTCTGGTCCGGCCCGCCGCACGCGAACTCCGTCAGCGTCAGCTTCCCCAGCAGCACCGCCCCCGCAGCCTTGAGCCGCGCCGCCACCGCCGAATCCTCCATGGGTACATGATCCCTCAATAACTGAGACCCGGCGGTGGTTCGCACGTCTTTGGTGTCGTAGTTGTCCTTCAGCGCGATGGGTATCCCGTGCAGCGGCCCCCTATAGTTCCCCCGCCGTATCTCCGCCTCCGCCGCCTTCGCTTGTGCCATCGCCTCATCCCGCAGCAGCGTGATGTACGTCTGCAGCGTCCCGCCCATCTTCTCGACGCGCTCCAGCATCACCCGCGTCAATTCCACCGGCGACAGCTTCCGCTCCTTGATCAGCCTCCCCGCCTGCCCAATCGTCAAATAGTGCAACTCACTCCGCATCGTCATCACATCACCTAGCCCTGTATGAGAAGTTCACCCGCTCGCAAAACACGAGACCCTAGAAACTCTCCTCCCCCTCGAGAGCTTGTCCTGAGCCTGTCGAAGGAGGGGAGAACTAAGAGCCTGTACTGAGCGCAGCCGAAGGATGGGGGTGACGTTCAACCTCCTCTCCCTTGAAGGGAGAGGCCTTTGGTCCGCTGCAGGCGGACCAAAGAGTTTGCCCTGAGCCTGTCGAAGGGGTGAGGGTGAAACGTGTCCTCAAAAGAGCGTAACCCTTTCGCAGAACATAGATTCCCCCTCACCCTGTCGTCGGCTCCGCCGCATCGAAGTTCACCGCCATCTCGCCCGTCGTGAAGTCCTTCGCATGCAGCGGCGCGACCAACGCAAGCGCTGTCTCGTAGAACGGCTTCAAGTGCTCCAGCTCCCCCTGCGTCAGCCGGAACCCCGCCCGCTCCATCAGCATCCGGAACTCCTCCATCGGCACGCTAGGCTTCTCCGCCATCTTCCCTCCTGGATCCATTCTCCCCTCTACACGAAAACGCCGGCGAAGGGTGCTGCAATCTTCCTCCCCCTCGAGAGGGGAGGATTGAGGTGGGGGTGAACTCGTCCCCTACCCTCCCTCCTCCCCATGCAACCGTCTCATCCGCCGCACCGGAAACTCCGCGTACGGGTGCTTCGCCATCGCCGCCTCGTCCAGCTCGATACCCAGCCCTGGCTCCTCCGGCACCGCGATGTGCCCGTCCGCGACCCTGATGGGCTTCCGCGCAATCTTGTTCCCGATGGGCTCCAAGTTCACAAAGTACTCCGTGATGAGGAAGTTCGGCATGCACGCCGACACCTGCACCGTCGCCGCCAGCCCGACCGTGGTCGAGTTGTAGTTATGCGGCGACACCGCCACGAAGTACGCCTCCGCCATCGCCGCCACCTCCCGCAGTTCCAGGATGCCGCCGACGTTGCACACGTCCGGATTGATGATGTCCGCCGCCCGCTTCTCGAACACCTCGCGGAACTCGAACTTCGTGTACAGCTCCTCGCCCGTCACCACCGGGATGCGTATCTCCCGCTTCGCCGCCGCCAGCGCGTCCACGTTCTCCGCCCACACCGGCTCCTCGAACCAGAAAGGCTTGAACTCCTCGACGGCCCGCGCGATGGACACCGCATGCGCTGGTGCGAGTCTTCGATGGATCTCTACCAGGATGTCCACGTCCGGCCCCACCGCCTCGCGCACCGCCGCCACGTTCTCCACGGCCCGCCGCTCCGTCTTCGCGTCCACGTAGCTGCGCCACGGACCAGGCACCGGGTCGAACTTCACCGCCCCGAACCCCCGCCCTAACACCGCCTTCGCCTTCGCCGCCAACTCCTCCGGCGCGAGGTTCCCGTCGCCCCAGCCGTTCGCATAGACCCGCACCCTGCTCCGGCACGCCCCGCCCAGCAGCGCGTGCACCGGCGCCCCCAGCCGCTTCCCCGCGATGTCCCACAGCGCCTGCTCGATGCCGCTCAGCGCGCTGTACAGGTCCATCGAGCCCCGCCGGTGCATCACGTCATCGTGCACCACCTGCACGAAACTCTTGATGTGCACCGGGTCGCGCCCCACCAAGTACCGCCGCAGCTGCCCCACGTGCGCCGCAATCTGCACGTCCCGGTCCGACTGCGTGTAGCACTCCCCCCAGCCATGCACACCCCAGTCCGTCTCCACCTTCACGAAGCACAGGCTCTTCGCGGTGCCGGGATGCACCAGGAACGACTTCACATCCGTCACGCGCACGCGACCGCTCTCCTACACCCCTTCAAGGCGCCGAAAGTGTAGCACACGGGCGGCCGCCGTCCACATCGCGGGGTGGGTCAACTCGCGGGGAGGCTGTTTCTTTCCTTCCCCCTTCGAGGGAGGGGGGAGGCCTACGCGCCCAAATGCGTCGGGGCGCGTAGGGATGGGGGGTGAAACGTCCGCGAAAACCGACTTCACCCCTACCTCGGCCCTCCCCCGTCAAGGGGGAGAGGGTCGTTTCTCATGTGCCACAATACAAAAGCACATATGTTCTCTACACCCGCCATGCCCAACCCTGCCCTCACCCTCGCCCGTGCCGTCGCCGAGCGCATCCCCTCGGCGCACCCGGCGCAGCTCAAGGGCGAGCTCCGCCTGTTGCTCAACGTCCTCTCCGCCGACCCCGCCTGCCGCGAACTCCTCAAGGGCCTCGCCGCCCGCGAGGAAGACCGCCTCCTCCCCTACATCACCATCCTCACCGTGCGCTGGCGCACGCCTGCCGCCGTCCCGCTCGAAGACCTCGCCACGCCCGGCTGCCCTGCCCCACCTAGATTTGGACAGCAGGGCAGTAAGCCTTCAGCAAGGCATTCCTGGCCTGTCCGGCTGACTTCAAGGCCACCCAAGCTGACGCAGGCTGAGCTAATCACTAGATGCAAGCCAAATCTCTGCGGTCGATCATATCGCGGTTCCTGGCATACAAGGTACCTGTCCAGTTTTCAACTGGGGCAGTACAGAGATTGCTTTTAGTAGACTCGCGGCTAGAGCCAGTATCACCCTTGAGGACTTGGGCAGACTCTGTCAATTACCGCCGGAAAACTAGCTAGGTTGTCTATCCTGGCTTCGTCCTGATTCGATTGAACATGGCTCAAGGACATCGAACGTCTACGGCGCTAGCCGTGTGCGTCCGCAACGAGGGGTGCGAGGCATCGCTGGAGCGGCGGAAGCTATACCGGGTCATTGCCGACCGCGAGGCGGCCAAGCATCAGCAACTGCGCGTTGTGGACGAGTCCGGCGACGACTACCCGTATCCTGCCGACTACTTCGTTCCCGTCAAACTCCCAGAGGCCGTGGAACGAGCGGTACTGGGAGCAGCGTAGCCTTCCAAAACGTAGGGGCGGGTTTGAAAACCCGCCCCTACCATCCAAACCTTCGTCGCGCCTGCGCCGCTACCGCTTCGTGTACTGCTTCGCCTTCCGCGCCCGGCGCAGCCCGTACTTCTTTGACTCCTTCGCCCTCGCGTCGCGCGTCAGGAACCCCGCCTTCTTCAGCGGCGCTCGGTTCGCCGGGTCGGCCAAGAGGAGGGCACGGGCGATGCCGTGCCGCAGCGCCCCCGCCTGGCTCGCAGGGCCGCCGCCGTCCACCTTCGCCACCACGCGGAACTGCGTGGCCGCGTTCAGCAGCTTGAACGGCTGGTTCACCACCTGCCGCCACGACTCCCAACCGAGGTACTCCTCCAGCGGCTTGCCGTTGATGACGATCGGGCCGCGCTCGCGATACAGCCGCACCCTGGCGACCGCCGACTTGCGCCGGCCCGTCCCGTAGAAATAGCTCTGCTGCGTCACCTACGCCTCCTTATGCTTGCCATATGTCTTTGTACTGGTCCATCCGATGGATCGAGGAAAAGGCTTCACTCCCACCTCAGTCCTCCACCCTCGAGGGGGAGGAGGCCCCATGCCCCGCCTGGCCGCTCTTTTCCCTACGACTCCTTCTTCTTCGAGCGGCCGGCCTTGGGCTTATCGGCCTTCGCTTCTGTGGCCGCGGACTTCGTCTCGGCCTTCGGCTTATGCTCCGTCTTCTTCATCTCGGCGGCCTTGGCCGCCCTCGGCTTCGCCAGCGTGATGGCTGGCTCCTCCGCCTTCCTGCGTGACTTCGTGGCAGTCTTGGCGGGCTCAGGCGCCGCGACAGCCGTCGCAACCGCGGTCGCCGCCGCAGCCTCCGCGACCTTGGCCTCGGCGGCCTGCTTCGCCGCCTTCTCGACGGCCTTGGCCGAGCCGGTGATCTGAGACTGGTAGCGCTGCGTCGAGCCGCCCACCACCAGCTTCAGCCGGGTCAGCATGTGGATGGCCAGCGTGTTCTTCGGCAGCATCCCCCGCACCGCGTCGTGGATGACCCGCCGCGGGTTTTTGGCCAGCACCGTCGCCAGCGTCTCCTCGCGGAGACCGCCGTGGTAGCCGCTGTGCAGGTAGTACATCTTCTGCGCCGGCTTCTTGCCCGTGACGCGCACCTTCTCCGCGTTGACCACCACGACGTAGTCGCCGGTGTTCATGTGCTTGACGAAGGTCGGCTTGTCCTTGCCCATGAGCTTCATGGCAATCTCGGTGGACAGCCGCCCCAGCGTCTTGCCCTCCGCGTCTATGACGTGCCAGCGCGGGTTAAGTTCTGACGCCCGTGGGTTGTAGTTTCTTGCTTGCATCGTTCCGTTCCTCATTTCTCGTAGGAGGGAAGCCCCCGTACCTCACTTCCATGAGGCACAGGCCCTGGGGCGGCAGCGTGTTTGCCACCGGCCCGTCCGGCCTTCCTTCCAGCATCCCCATGATATCGTCTGTGGCGAGCCGCCGCTTGCCCACATCCACCAGTGCGCCCGCCATCCGGCGGACTTGGTGCGGCAGAAACGCGTTCCCCTCAAAGTCGATAGAGATGATTGTCCCATCCTGAGGCGCCCCGTCGGACGGGTGAGCCTCATCCTCACCCTTTGCTCGCGCCGCCGCGCCAGGGCCGCCTCCCCCGAAATCGTTCCCTCTCCCCTCGAGCCTGCCCTGAGCCAGGTCGAAGGGGGTGAGGCCTGTCCCGACTGGCGTCGGGACGAGAGCCTGCCCTAAGCTTGTCGAAGGGGTGAGGGGGGTGTCCACTTCCTCCTCTCCCCTTGCGGGAGAGGCCTTTGGTCCTTCCGCGGAAGGACCAAAGGGTGAGGGGTATTCCCCCCGCCGCACCGACGCCGCGAAGACCTGCCGCACCGTGCTCGCCTCCTCCCGCTCCAGCGGCCCGCTGAACCGCGCGAAGTTGTGGACGCCTACGAACGCCTGCGCCGCCTCGTTCATCGCCGCCACGTCCAGCGGCTCCTCCACCTGCAGCGCCCTGCGCCGTGTCAGCGGCGACCGCGTCGCCAGGTTGAGCACCGTGTACCGGTACGCGCGGGCCAACGCGTGCCGCCTCGGGTCGAAGTCGTCCGCGACCCTGTGCGCGGCCCTCACCGCGATGTCGTCCGGCAAGTAGTGGTTCATCCCCCGCACGAACGTCTCCGGCGGCAACGCCGACTCCGTGTCGAACGCCGCCACCTGCCCCGCCGCGTGCACGCCCGCGTCCGTCCGGCCTGCGCCCTTGATGCGTGGCCGCACACCGGTGAGCCGCTCGATGGCCGCCTCCAGCTCCTCCTGCACCGACGGCGCGTTCTCCTGGTACTGGAACCCGTGGTACCCGGTGCCGTCGTACTCTATGACCAATGCCAGCCGCATCGTCCCTTGGTCCCTCAGGCGCCAGTTAGGGCACCAGCTCCACCATGGCGGTCGGTGCGCCGTCGCCGTGCCGCGGGCCTATCTTCACGATGCGCGTGTACCCGCCCGGCCGCGACTTGTACCGCGGCCCCAGCTCGTCGAACAGCTTCTTGACCACCTTCTCGTCCGTCAGGAACGCCGCCGCCAGCCGCCGCTGGTGCAGCGTGCCGGCCCTGCTGCGCGTGATGAGCTTCTCCGCCAGCCTGCGGACCTCCCGCGCCTTCGCGTCCGTGGTCGTGACCGACTCGTGCCGCAGCAGGTCGGTCACCGCCGTGCGAAACATCGCATTGCGGTGGGCCGTCGGCCTCGAGAATCTTGAACCGGCTACGCCGTGCCTCATGACCGTTCTCCTCTGAAGTTACTTCTCGTCGTCGTCATCGCTGTCGTCTTCGGCGGCATCGCCCTTCGGCGGCTCGCCGACGCCCTCCTGCAGCTCGGGGGGCAGCAGGTTCATGGAGGCAAGTCGGCCGTAAAGCTCGCTGAGGGACTTCTCGCCGAAGTTGCGGATCTGGAGCAGCTCGGTTTTCTTCATCTCGAGGACCTGGCCGACCTTGTCGATGCCGGTACGCTTGAGACAATTGAGGGTGCGGGAGGACAGATCCAGCTTCTCGACGGGGGTGTTGTACTGCTCGGGCGAGATGCGCAGAGCGATGGGCGGCGTGTCGCTGACCTCGGCGCCCGGAGCTTGGACGCTGGTGAAGAGGAAGAAGTGCTTCACTAGAAGGTTGGCGGACTGCTTGACCGCGTCCACCGGGGTGATGGTGCCGTCGGTCCAGACCTCCAGGGTGAGCCGCTCGAAGTCCGTGCGCTGGCCGACGCGGGTCGGCTCGACGCGGTAGTTCACCTTGCGGATGGGCGAGAAGACGGCGTCCACCGGCAGCACGCCGATGGGCAGGCCGCCGCCGCGGGAGGCGACGCGGTAGCCCGTGCCGCGCTCGACGTTGAGTTCGACCGAGAGCTTGGCCTTGGCGGAGTCGAGGGTTGCCAGGTGCAGTTCGGGATTCACGACCTCGAAGTCGGAGGAGGCCATGATGTCCCCCGCGGTTACCTCGCCGGCGCCCGAGACCTCGAGCCGCAGCTTGCCCGGCCGGTCCACGGACGAGCGGAGGCGGATGCCCTTCACGTTGAGGAGGAGCTCGGCGACCTCTTCCTTGACGTGAGGGACGGTGGCATACTCGTGGAGCACGCCGTCTATCTTCACCCAGGTCACGGCCGTGCCGGGCAGGGCGCTGTACAGCACGCGGCGCAGGGGGTTGCCCAACGTCATGCCGTAGCCGCGCTCGAGGGGCTCGACGGCGAACTTGCCGTACCGGTCGCCGCTCTCGACGATGGTCAGTTTCGGGCTCGGCATCTGCTCCTCTTCGGGGGCAGTGTCCTTGCCGCCCAGGGTCTGAAACTCTATTACCATGAAGTGCTCCTTCGATGACTTAGCTAGGAGTTCGACTCAGCGTTTGCACAAGAACTCGCGAGGGGCCTTGCTACGAATCCACCCCCACCCTGGCCCTCTCCCCTCAAGGGGGAGGGGAGCATAAGAGGGCTCCCGTTCTGGAACAAGGAAGGCATCTCTTGCATCGTTACCTGGAGTAGAACTCGACGATGAGCCGCATGTCTATGCCGGTGTCGGTGGAGGAGATGTCGGGCTCGGACATCACCTGGCCGCTGCCCTTGGCGGCGTCAACCGTGAGCCACGCGGGAACGGCGCGCTTGGGGCCGCCTTCGAGGGCGGTGAGAGCCAGCTTGGGCAGGTTGCCATTCTTCTGCTTCCAGGCGACGAGGTCGCCTTTCTTGACCAGGTAGGACGGGATGGAGACGCTCTTGCCGTTGATGGTGAAGTGGCCGTGGCCGACGAGCTGGCGCGCCTGCTGGCGCGAGTCCGCGAAGGAGAGGCGGTAGACGACGTTGTCGAGCCTGGACTCCAGGGTCTGGAGCAGGAGGTCGCCAGTGATGCCCTTCTTTTCGCGGGCGGCGTCGAAGTACTTACGGAACTGGCGCTCCAGGATGCCGTAGGTGTAGCGTGCCTTCTGCTTCTCCTTGAGGCGCATGCTCCAGTCGGAGGAGCGGCGCTTGCGGGAGATAGGGCCACCGGGGGGGCGCTTGCGGCGTTCGACGGCGCAGCGCGGCGTGAAGCAGCGCTCTCCCTTCAGGAACAGCTTTTCGCCAATGCGACGGCACTCTCGACATTTCGGATCTGTATAGCGGGCCATGCTCTCTCCGTACCTACTTCACGCAGGCCCTTGAGCCTGCGAACTCACCAGTCCCAACTCCTGGGACAGAATCTCGAGGTCGTAGTCTTCTTTCCTGAGCCTCAGGTCGTAGTACAGCAGCGTCCAAGCGATGGCGAGGATGGGCGCGACGGCAGTGCCGACGGCCAGGCCGCCGAAGAAGCGGAGGGCGGCGTCCACGGTGGAGGACGGCTCCGTTCCGACGATCCACGAGGCGATGACGAAGGGGGCGTTGACCATGAGGCCAAAGCCCGCAGCGACGAGCAGGAAGATGAGGATTATGCCGAAGACGCGCCACCAGTCGCCCCGCACCAACTCGAGGCTGCGCTTCAAGGCGTCGAGGGGTTTGCGGCCCTCGATGATGATGGCTTGTCCGGCCACCGACCAGTACACCAGGTACACCATGGCGACCAGGAAGGGCACCACAATCAGAATCAGGCCGACACCCAAGATGGCCACGACGGTGATGGCAGCGGTGATGGCCAGGAGAGAGAGCAGACGCCACTGGGCCCTGCGGTAGCAGTTGCGGATGGTTATCTTGTCGGTGACGTACTGCTGGCCCACCGCGTAGATGCCTGCGCCATAGGCGACGGCACCGCCGATGATGGCGCAGACGAGGACGATGATGTAGCCGGCGACTCCCTCGCCTGCGGCCCAACTGATGGCGGCCAGCGGGAGTTGGACGAGGAGGGCGAGCAACAGGAACTCTCTGAGGTGCCGCCAATAGACCGCGAAGGTCTCGTTCAGCAACTCAGTGAGGTTGCGTTCTATGAACTTAGAGGTGTCCTGGGCCAACGATACCTTGCCTCAATCTTCCTTCGTACCAGACAGGACTCCAGATCTCTTACCCCGCACCCTATGACCCGCCCCTGGCAGGTCATAGGCCTCTCCCGCTAGGGGAGAGGAGGAAGCGTCACCCGCACCCTGACCCTCCCCCTTGTGGGGGGAGGGAAGTTTTGAAGGGTTCTCTGTCCGCATGAGACGAAGCTTGTTATGCACAGATGCTCGGCCTCTGTCCTAGACGCGGCGGCGCTTGGGGGCGCGGCAGCCGTTGTGCGGGATGGGGGTGACGTCGCGGATGCTGGTGACGAGGAGGCCGACGGCGTGAAGCGCACGGATGGCGGCTTCTCTGCCGGCGCCGGAGCCACGGACGAAGACGTCCACCTGGCGCAGCCCCTGCTCCATGGCCTTGCGTGCAGCTTCCTCACCGGCGCGCTGGGCGGCGAAGGCGGTGGACTTGCGGGAGCCCTTGAAACCAGCCGTGCCGGCGCTACCCCAGCAGAGGACGCGGCCGGAGGTGTCGGTCAGGGTGACGATGGTGTTGTTGAAGGTGGACTGGACGTAAGCCCGTCCAACCGGCACCGATTTGCGGTCCTTCTTCCTGGCTCTGGGCCGCCTGGCAGCTGGCTGCCGTTCCTTTTCCTGTCCTTGTCCCTTGTCCTTTTCTTTGTCCGTCGTCATCCGTTACTCCTGCTCCCTACTTGCTTGAACGCTCTTGCTACCCCTCACCCCCGATTTCATTGGGGCCTCTCCCTCAAGGGGAGAGGAGGATACGCACTCCCACCCCGCACGGGAATCACCCCACATCCTCCCCCCCTCGAGGGGGGGGAGGGAGTCTAGGGGGACTCCTCTTTTCTAAAAGGTAAGCCATTCTGTTCAAGGTTTTCCTCAACCTACTTCTTGGCGACGGTGTGTCTGCGGCCGGCGACCGTCTTGCGGGCGCCCTTCTTGGTCCGCGCGTTGGTGCGGGTGCGCTGGCCGCGCGCGGGGAGGCCTTTGCGGTGGCGGATGCCGCGGTAGCTTCCGATCTCGACGAGGCGCCGGATGTTGAGGTTCGTCTCGCGGCGCAGGTCGCCTTCGACGGTGTGCTCCTTGTCCACAAGCTCGCGGATGCGGTTCAGTTCAGTCTCGCTCAAGTCCTTCACGCGCGGGTTGTTCTCCACGCCGGCCTTGGCGAGTATCTGTTTGGCCATAGCCGGGCCGACGCCGTAAAGCTTGGTGAGGGAGATCTCCACGCGCTTGTTATCTGGGATGTTGACGCCTGAGATGATTGCCATCGTTACCCCTGCCTTTGCTTGTGCTTGGCGGTCGAGCAGATGACCCTGACCACGCCCCCTCGGCGGATGACTCTACACTTGGCGCACCGTACTTTTACCGACGCGGATACTTTCATGTCAACGACTCCACAACTCTGGACTTTGGACTTCCTTTATTATCGAGACTCCATCTCAGCGGGAAGTACGCCCCGGAGCTTGCATAATCATAGCCTTTCAGTCTGATAGAACGGCGGCGCCTCGTTAAAGACGATATGACCATCTTTTCATCACTCCTAACTACCTAAAGCGGTAGGTGATTCTGCCTCGGGACAGGTCGTAGGGTGAAAGCTCCACCAGTACTCTGTCTCCGGGCAGGACCCGTATGAAATTCAATCTAATCTTTCCTGAGATATAGGCGGTGACGAGGTGGCCGTTGGCCAACTCGACTTTGAAGGTGGCGTTGGGCAACGACTCCTTCACGGTCCCCTCGACCTCTATCGTCTCTTTTTTAGCCATCCTTACCCATATAGCCAGACGTCAGTTCTAACTCACCCTCAAGGGGGAGAAACGCATGAAGGCAGTCCCGTTCCGCATGATGCAGAACTTCTTGTGCAAGGCCGGATGCTCTTTATCTCCAAATGTCATCTTAGGCCGCCATGGTGGCGGTCAGGACTTCGGTGCCACGCTCTGTGAAGGCGATGGTGTCCTCGAAATGGGCCGACAGGCTGCCGTCGGCGGTCACCACGGTCCATCCGTCGTCGAGTTGCCTGGTCTGCCAGCCCCCCATGTTGAGCATCGGTTCGATGGCGATGGCCATCCCCTCGCGGAGGACGGGGCCCCTGCCGGGGAGTCCGAAGTTCGGCACCTGGGGGTCTTCGTGCAGCGCCCGGCCTATGCCGTGGCCGACGTACTGGCGGACGACCTGGTAGCCCTTGCTCTCCGCGTATTCCTGGACGGCGGCGGATATGTCGCCAATCCTGGCGCCGGCCCTGGCCTGCTGGATGCCGCGC
The DNA here is from genome assembly GCA_016872515.1 of SAR202 cluster bacterium. Lineage (GTDB taxonomy): Bacteria > Chloroflexota > Dehalococcoidia > Lucifugimonadales > VGZR01 > VGZR01. The sequence continues at coordinate 200,130 of VGZR01000001.1, read as the reverse complement.
CGCAGGGCCTCGCGAGTCGCGTCCACGAGGGCCTGGGCGTCCGGGGAGACCTGTCCCACGCCCATGGTGAAGGCGCTGTCGGCATGGAAGCCGCCGACGATGGCGCCGAAGTCCAGGCTGAGAAGGTCGCCATCGTGCACTACGCGGGCGCCAGGGATGCCGTGGACGATTTCCTCGTTGATTGACGCGCAGATCGTGGCCGGGAAGCCGTGATAACCTTTGAACGAGGGCGTAGCCCCGAGACGCCTGATCTCCTCCTCAGCGATACGGTCCAACTCTCCCGTCGTCATGCCCGGCCGGACGGCGAGGGCGACGGCAGCTTTTGCTGCCGCCACGACCCTTCCGGCCTGGCGCATGAGCTCTATCTCCGATGGAGACTTTATGGTTATGCCCGCAGCCTGAAGCGGGGGCAGTGCAACTCCGCGCTTGATGTTCTTATCCTCTCCGGTCTTCGCTACTCTTCATTATAGCTAGATATGCTTTCGAACTCACTGTTCCGCTAGACAAGCTCAGGGCAGGCTCTATGGCCGGGCCCAGCGCGGCCATAGGCCTCTCCCTCAAGAGGAGGGGAGGAATCGCGACCCTCACTCCTAAAGAGGTGAGGGGTACGATGCTCCACCCTAGCGATGAACTTGTTGAGTTACCGCCTCCACCAAAGCTTTCCCTACTTCTTCGATGGAGCGCCCGCCGTTGACTTCGGCGAGCAGGCCTTTGCTCCGGTAGTACTCCACGAGGGGTTCGGTCTCTTTCACATACACCTGGAGGCGCTTGCGAACGGCCTCCGGCTTGTCGTCTTCGCGCTGGTAGAGTTGGCCGCCGCACTTGTCGCACTTGCCTTCTTTCTTCGGGGGCGACATCTTGCTGTTGTAGGGAGTATGGCAGGACCTGCAGACGAGCCTGCCGCTGAGCCTGGAGACCAGCTCCGCTTCCGGGACATTGATATACAGAACCCTGTGGATACCGCCCTTTCCGTTCATCGCCTGGGCGAGGGCGCCGGCCTGGGCGAGGGTGCGCGGGAACCCGTCGAGGACGAACCCCTTGGCCTGCTCCGGAGCGTTGATCCAGCCCATGACCATGCGAATGGTGACGTCGTCGGGGACGAGCGCACCGCGGTCCATGTAGGAGCGGGCCAGGCGGCCCAGCTCGGAGTTCTTCTGGACGTGGTCACGGAAGAGGTCGCCGGACGACACCCTATTCACGCCGAGGTGTTTGGCAACCCGCTCTACCTGTGTACCCTTGCCCGCGCCGGGCGGGCCGAGAAGGATGACTCTCATCGCGTTAGGCCACAACCTTACCTAATGATTCCCGCCGCATCTTGCCTTGTATCGCACCCCCTACCTCTTCGTCGCCGCAACGGCGCCGAAGGTCCTCCCCCTCAAGGGGGGGGGAGGAGAAAAAGCGCGATGTCACCTGATAAAGCCTTCGTAGTTGCGCATGAGGAGCTGCGCCTCCAGCTGCCTCATGGTGTCCAGCGCGACGCCCACCATGATGAGGAGCGCGGTGGCGCTGATGGTGAGCGCGCGGATATCCGTTGCCTGGGTCACCAGCCACGGGAGGAAGGCGACGAAGCCGAGGAAGAGGGCGCCGCCCCATGTGATGCGGATGATGACTCGGTTGAGGTAGTCCTTGGTGGGTTTGCCTGGGCGTATGCCTGGGATGAAGCCCCCGTTGCGCTGGAGGTTTTCGGCCAGGTTCTGTTGTTGGAAGACGACCATGGTGTAGAAGAAGGTGAAGATGACGACAAGGAAGACGACGAGCATGTAGTACACAAGGCCGTTGGGGCTGAGCAGGTCGGTGACGAGGCGGGCGGCGGCGTTGGTGTTGGAGAAGTAGCTGGCGACGGTCGCCGGGAGGATGACGATGGAGAAGGCGAAGATGAGGGGGATCATGCCCGCCGAATTGACGCGGAGTGGGAGGAAGGTGGAGCCGCTCTGGCGCTGCATGCGTCCGCCGCGAAAGACGCTGCGGCCGTACTGGACGGGGACGCGGCGCTGTGCCTCGGTGAAGAGGACGACGAGGTAGATGATGCCGATGCCGAAGGCGGCAAGGAGGAGAAGTCCACCGGCATCGTCGCGCTCGAGGAAGCCTTGGCCGATGATGGAGGGGACGCTGGCAACGATGCCGCCGAAGATGATGAGAGAGATGCCGTTGCCGAGGCCGCGCTCGGTGATGAGCTCGCCGAGCCAGACGAGGAACATGGTGCCAGCCACCATGGAGAAAATCATGGCGAGAGTGCCGAGGTTTAGTCCGAAGTCCACACCGGGGAGGACACCGGACTGCTGGAGCAGGGTGAGCTGGCCCCAGGCCTGGAGAGCGGCGATGGGGACGGCGAGGTAGTGGGTGTACTGATTGATTCGTTGACGGCCGAACTCGCCCTCCTGGGACAGGGCTTTGAGGGACGGGATGACGGGCGTGAGGATCTGCATCACGATGGACGCGGTGATATAGGGATAGACGCCTAGGGCCGCGACGCTGAGATTGGCCAAGGCGCCGCCGCTGAAGAGGTTGAGGAAGCCGAGGATGGCGCTCTGTTCGAAGGCCTGGGAGAGGGCCTGGGGGTCCACGCCGGGCACCGGCACGTGGGCGACGAAACGGAAGATGACGAGCATGGCAAGGGTGAAAAGGATCTTCGTCCGCAGATCGGGGACCCGCATGGCGTCGATCATGGACTGGATGAGCCGCGGCCGGCTTGACTCTTGCTTGAAGGCTTGGGTCTGGCGGACCACTAAGCGAGCTCCTTGACGGTGCCGCCTGCGGCCTCGATCTTCTGGCGGGCTGCCTTGGAGAACTTTTGGGCCGCCACGGTGAGGGGAACGGCGACCTCGCCGCGGGCGAGGACCTTCACACGGGTGCCTGCGTCTATGACGCCAGCTTCGGCAAGGCTCGCGGGGGTCACCTCGCTGTTGGCGGGGAAGCGGGCGAGCCGGTCGAGGTTGACGGGCGCGTAGGGGACGCGGAACTTGTTGTTGAAGCCACGGGCGGTGGGGAGCGACTTGATGAGCGGAATCTGGCCGCCCTCGAAGCCGGGGCGGACGCCGCCGCCGGTGCGGGACTTCTGGCCCTTCATGCCCTTGCCGGAGTAGCTGCCGTGGCCACTGCCGTCGCCGCGGCCGACGCGTTTGCGGTCGCGCCTAGCGCCTTTTGGTGGTCTCAGTTGGTGTAGTTCCATGTTTCCTTTTTCCGCTCGTTCGACTCTGGGTGAGGGGGGCTTCAGCCCTACCTCTTTGGGCCGACCTAGTCAGCCCAGATGTCCTCCCCTCTCAAGGGGGGAGGGGATGTCCCCACCCTACCCGATGATATCTTTAGGCGGTCTCCTTTACTTCGACGAGGTGCCGCACGAGGTTGACCATACCGCGGATGGAGGGCGTGTCGTCGTGCACGACAGTCTGGTGGAGCTTGCGCAGGCCGAGGCCGGCGATGGTGCGCCGCTGGTCTTGGGTGTAGCCTATGGCGCTCTTTTTCCAGGTGATGGTGAGTTTGGCCATGGGTATCAGACCTTGCGCTGGACTTTGCGTTGCAGCCTGGCGCCGACCATCTCGGCCACCTGCCTGCGGCGGTCCAACTCTTCTTTAGGGTTCGTGAGCATCTGGATGGCGGAGTAGGTGGCCTTCACGCAGTTGACGGGGTTGGTCGAGCCGTGGGCCTTGGTGAGGATGTCTTTGATGCCTGCTAGTTCGACGACGGCGCGTACGGCGCCGCCGGCGATGACGCCGGTGCCTGGGACGGCGGGGAGGAGCCTGACCTCGGAGGCGCCGGAGCGCGCGGTGACCTCGTGGGGGATGGTGCGGTCCTTGAGGGGCACCGTCACGAGGTGCTTCTTGGCGTCGTAGGCGCCTTTGCGGACGGCATCGGGGACGGCGTCGGCCTTGCCGTGGCCGATGCCGACGTGGCCGTTGCCGTCGCCGACGACGACGACCGCGGCGAAGCTGAGGTGGCGGCCGCCTTTGATGACCTTGGCGACTCGGGAAATCTTGACGACCCTCTCTTGGAGGGTCAACTCTTCACCACCGAAGACGACGGTCTCCGGCGCCCGTTGGGGCCGCATGCTAGTCATCAGAACTCCAAACCTCCCTTACGGGCTGCGTCAGCCAGGGCCTTCACACGGCCATGGAACTGGGTGCCGCCGCGGTCGAAGACGACAGTCTTCACGCCCTTCTCTTTGGCTCTCTGGGCGACGAGGGCGCCGACCAGCTTGGAAACGTCGCTCTTGCGGGCCTTGGCAGCGTCGCCGCGCAGCTTGGGGTCGAGGCTGGATGCGGAGGCGAGGGTGGCCCGCTTGGTGTCGTCAATCACCTGCGCATAGATGTGGTTGAGGCTGCGAAAGACGGCAAGGCGGGGCCGCTCGGCGGTGCCGACGATCTTGCGGCGGACGCGCTCGTGCCTGATGATCCTGCGGTGGCTAGCTGTCTTTACAGAACCCATTATTGGGCCTTCCTCGCGCTCTTCCCGGGCTTGAGCTTCACATTCTCGTCCGCATAGCGGATGCCTTTGCCGGTGTAGGCATTGGGGGGGCGCACGGCCCGGATCTTCGCGGCGGTGTTGCCGACCAGCTGCCTGTCAATGCCGCGGACATGGACGCGGTTCTGTCCCTCGACTTCGAGGGTGATGCCGGGCGGGGGAACGACGTCCACGGTATGGGTCATCATCACGCTCAACGAGACGTTCTTGCCACTCTGCTGGGCACGGTAGCCGACGCCGACGAGGTCGAGGCTCCGGGTGTAGCCTGCGGTGACGCCGGTGACCATGTTGGCCAGCAGGCTGCGGGTCAGGCCGTGGAGTGCGCGGTGGAACGGCTCGTCCGAGGAGCGCTCCACGACGAGCGCGTCGTCCTTCAGGGCCACTTTCACGAAGGGGTGGGCGGCGTGCTTGAGGGTGCCCTTCGGGCCTTTAATGGTGACCTCTTGGCCGCTGACCGCCGCTTCGACGCCCTTGGCCAAGACTACTGGTTTTCTGCCGATCCTCGACACGTCAGACTCCTACCACACGTAGCAGAGCAGCTCGCCGCCGAGCCCCTTGTGCCACGCTTGTTTTCCTGTCATCACGCCTTGGGAGGTGGACAGGACCGCCACGCCCAGGCCACCGTAGTACCGGGGTATCTCTCCCTTGCCGACGTAGACCCGCAGGCCGGGCTTGCTCACACGCTTGAGGCCCTTGATGCCCGGGTCGGTGCGGTTGCGGTAGTGCAGATAGATCTTCAGGGCAGCTGGAGCGGCTTTGCCCTGCTGAACCTCGTACGCTTCGATGAAGCCCTCTTCCTTGAGCAGCTTCGCAAGGGCAATCTTCGCCTTCGACACGGGTATCGAGACCGAGTCGTGCCGCACCGAAGAGGCATTCCTAATCCTCGTCAACATATCCGCGATGGGGTCTGTTACTGCCATCTATGGTCCCTCGTACCGTATGTTGCCACGTTTGTTTTACCTCTCACCCTTTGCCTCCGACGCGGTCGGAGCCAAAGGCCCCTCCCCATGAGGGAGCGGAGGGAATGTCTCCCTACCAACTCGCCTTCCGGACGCCGGGGAGCATGCCCTTCAGGGCCATCTCCCTGAAGCAGAGGCGGCAAAGGCCGAACTGGCGTATGTACGCCCTGGGCCTGCCGCACCGGTTGCACCGGTTATGGATCCGGCTGGAAAACTTGGCTTCTCTGCGCCACTTGGCCTTTTGTCGTTCGCTTGCCACTTTTTACCACCGACCTGTCTAATCGCTCAATGCTGTGACGGTGACTCTACGCTACCCTGGACTGCGCCCTGCCCGCCTCAGGCCGCTCGAAGGGCACGCCCAAAAGTTCAAGGAGCCGCATGCCCTCGCGGTCCGAGTTGGCGGAAGTGACGATGATTATCTGGAAGCCGCGCATCCGGTCCACGGCGTTGTAGTCGATCTCAGGGAAGATGACCTGCTCATGGACGCCCAAGGAGTAGTTCCCGCGGCCGTCGAAGGCCTTGCGGGACACGCCGCGGAAGTCCCTGATCCTGGGCAGCGCGGAGCTGATGAGCCGGTCGAGGAACTCCCACATGCGGCGTCCGCGTAGGGTGACGCTCAGGCCGATGACTTGTCCCTGGCGGACCTTAAAGGCTGCGATGGACTTCTTGGCCTTGGTCGCCACGGGCTTCTGCCCGGTGATGGCGGAGAGGTCGGCGGTGGCGTTCTCGATGGCCTTGGGGTTGGTGAGAGCTTCGCCCATGCCGATGTTGGCCACGATCTTCTTGACCGTGGGGACCTGCATCGGTGACTTGTAGCCGAACTCTTTCATCAGCGCGGGACCGACGGTCTTGCGTTGTTTGTCGAGGAGTCTCGGCGGAGGCAGGGGGCCCTTGAGAGCGGGCGGCTCATCCGCGGAGGCCTCGGGCTTACCTTTGCCCTTCTGTTGGGGGCCCTTGCCTGCGGGCCTTGCCCCAGCGGCAGCTTCGGGCTTTGCCTTAGCCTCGGCGGTTTTGGGTGCTTCGGCCTTGGGGGCCTGTGCCTTGGCTGGAACCGCAGACGCGACCGCCGCGACCGCCGACTCCGGCGCTGCTTCCGCTTTGGGCTTCGGCGCCTTGGGCGCACGGCCGTGGGCCCCTACGGGCTTCCGCGTCTCGGGCTTGGAGTCCTCGGCGGCCGGCGCCTCTGCTTTCACGAGAGGCGAGGCGCGCTTGCGCGGCGCCTTCGGCTGCGAGGGCTCGCCCTCGGCTTTAGCTTGGTTTTGGCGCTTTTCTTCTTGCTCGTTCATCACTCAATCGTTTCCTTGCACTGCAGGCACACGCGCAGGCCGGTGTGGTCTGCCAGCCGCTTGTAGCCGACCCTGGTCGGCTTGGTGCACTTGGCGCAGATGAGCTGGACGTTGGCCGCGCGGAGGGGCATCTCCTTCTGGATGATGCCCGCCTGACGGATGCCGGCCCTCGCCTTGGTATGCCGCTTGACGAGGTTCACTCCCTCGACTAGGACCCGTCCCTCTCTGGGGAGGACGCGTTGCACCTTACCCTGCTTGCCTCTGTCCCGGCCCTTGATGACCAGGACGGTGTCGTTGGTCCGGACGTGCATGGCTAGAGCACCTCCGGCGCGAGCGAAACGATGCGCATGAAGTTCTTCTCGCGCAGCTCTCTGGCGACGGGGCCAAAGATGCGCGTTCCGCGGGGCAGCAGGTCATCGCCGATGATGACGGCGGCGTTGTCATCGAAGCGGATGTTGGAGCCGTCGGCGCGGCGGTGCGGGCGCACGGTGCGCACGACGACCGCCTTGACCACCTCGCCCTGTTTAATGCCCGCGGCGGGCGTGGCCTCTTTGACGGCGGCCATGATGATATCTCCGACGGCGGCGTAGCGCCGCCCGCTGCCACCGGGGATGCCGACGCAGCTTATGATTCTGGCGCCTGAGTTATCGGCGACTTTCAGACGAGAAAGCAGCTGGATCACTGTGCGTTTTCTCCCTCTCCGGAGGCGTCGCCTTCCGCCTTGGCGCGCGACTTGCGCGGTGCCTTCGGCTTGGCCTCAGCGGCGGGCTGTTCGGCGGCCTCGGCCTCGGCCCGTGTCCGCCTGGCCTTGGGCTTCTCTTCGGCTTCCGCCGGGGCTTCGGCGGCGGCCTCAGCAGCCACAGGGGCCACGGCCTTCGGCGCTTGGACTTCCTCCGGCACCGCAATCTCCTCGGGCCGGATCTCGGTGGCCATCTCCTCGTGGGCCAGGACCTCTGTCACGCGCCAGCGCTTGAGTTTGGAGATGGGCCGGGTCGCGATAATCTTGACGGTGTCTCCCAGACGGCACTTGCCCTCGGGGTCGTGGGCCATGAAGTGGCTGCGGCGTCTGATGGATTTGCGGTACAGCTTGTGCTGACCGCGCCAGTCCACCGAGACGACGACCGTCTTCGTCATCTTGTTGCTGACGACTTTGCCGATGCGTATCTTGCGTCGTTCGTAGCTCATTGTGCGGCCGTGGCCAGCTCCCTCTCGCGCATGACCGTCTTAATCTTGGCAATCTGACGGCGCGTTTTCCTGACCTCGTTCACGTTGGCGAGCTGGAGGGTCGCCACGCGGAAGCGGAGGTTCATAAGGGCGCGCTCGCTCTCGCCGAGCTGGGTAGCCAGATCGGCATCGGAAAGCGCTCTGATCTCAGCGATGTTCATTACCTACCCCTCACCCTTTGGGCTGCGTCGTGGAGTTCAAAGGCCTCTCCCCGTTCGGCTGCGCTCAGGGCAGGCTCCAGAGGAGGGGCGACGGACTCACCCCCACGCCGGCCCTCCCCCCTCAAGGGGGAAAGGAGTCTGTTGAGACTTCTGGTTTGTATGGATAGAAACGCGTTCACCCTGAACTCAAACCGCGTGTTTCGTGACGAACTTGGTGGCGATGGGCAGCTTGTCGGCGGCCAGTTTGAGGGCCTCTTTGGCCACGTCTTCCGGCACGCCCGACATCTCGAAGAGGACACGTCCGGGCTTGACGACGGCGACCCAGTGGTCAACGGCGCCCTTGCCGCCGCCCATGCGGGTCTCCGCAGGGCGGGATGTGACGGACTTGTCGGGGAAGATGCGGATCCAGACCTTGCCGCCCCTGCGGACGTGCCGGGTGAGGGCGCGCCGGGCCGCCTCGATCTGGCGCGAGGTGACCCAGGCGGGCTCCAAGGCTTTCAGCCCGAACTCGCCAAGGTGGACGGAGTTGCCGCCAGCGGCTACGCCCTTCCGCCTACCCCTATGGTGATTCCTGTACTTTACCCGTTTCGGTTGCAGCATTTGCAGTAGCCTCTGGCTCCGGCTCTGGTTTGACGGTTACTTCGATGGGGGCCATCTCCTCGGCCTCCTGCGGCCTGACGGCGCGGACCTGGTCCCCGTGGTAGATCCAGACTTTGATGCCTATGCGTCCGTACTCGGTGGCGGCCTCCGCGATACCGAAGTCAATGTCCGCCCGCAGGGTGTGGAGGGGGATGCGCCCTTCCATCGCCTTCTCTTTACGGGCGATTTCGGCGCCGCCGAGGCGGCCCGACGCGATGACCTTGATGCCCTTGGCTCCGGCCTGCATGGTCCTGCCGACCGACTGGCGGATGGCGCGGCGGAAGGCGATCCGGCGTTCGAGTTGGTCGCCGATACTGCGAGCGACGAGGAAGGCGTCGAGCTCCGGCTGCCGGATCTCCTGGACGTTGAGGCGCGCCTTGCGCTCGGTCAGTCCCTCGAGCATCTTGCGGAGCTCTTCGACGCGCTGCCCGCCGCGGCCGATGACGATGCCCGGCCTGGCGGTGTGAACGGTCACGATGACCTCGTTCGAGCCGCGCTCAATCTCCACCTTCGCGATGCCAGCTTCGGGGTACTTATCGATGATGCTGCTGCGGATGGCGATGTCTTCCTTCACCAGCGCGCGGTAGCCTTTCTGCTTGTCCGCGAACCAGTGGGCCTGCCAGTCCCTCGTGACGCCGAGGCGGAAACCTATGGGATGGGTCTTATGCCCCAAGCTATTGCCCCTCCTGCTGGTCTACAACAACGGTGATGTGGCTGTTCCTGCGCATGACCTTGTTGGCGCGTCCGCGTGCGCGGGGCCGGAACCGCTTGGTACGCGGCCCCTCGTTGGCGAATATCTTGACGATGGTGAGGTCAGCGGGGCGGGCCATGAGCTCGTTCTCTGCGTTGGCGGAGGCCGACTTCACGACCTTGGCGACGCGAGAAGCGGCGAGGCCGGGGAGGAACTCCAATACCTGGAGGGCCTCTTCGACCCGCTTGCCGCGCACGAGGTCTATGACCGGCTTCACTTTCTTCGCCGAGACGCCGGTGTTTCTACTGACTGCTGTTACGGCCACAACACTTCACTCCGAAAGACTATGACCTTGAGGGCGCTGCCCTGCCGCCCGCACCTGCACCGCCGCCGGCCGCCGCAGGAGCACTTGGGCCTGGACCGCCGGAGGGGGCGACCTCGGTGGTCTTCTCTGTCTTGGAGCCGTGGGCGCGGAATATGCGGGTGGCGGCGAACTCGCCAAGGCGGTGTCCGACCATGTTCTCCGTGATGAACAGGGGGACGTGGCGCCGCCCGTCGTGGACAGCGATGGTCAGCCCGAGCATGTCGGGCATGATCATCGAGGCCCGCGACCAGGTCTTGATGATGGCCTTGCTGCTAGAGCGGCGAGCCGCCTCCACCTTCTTGGCCAGCTTCTTGTCTACGAATGGGCCCTTTTTGATAGACCTGGACATGTGCTGTTCCCGTCACTCCGTCTGATTCTACTTATCGTACCGTCTGCGTACGATGTACTTGCTGCTGCGCTTGTTGCGGCGCGTGCGGTGGCCCAGCGTGGGCTTGCCCCACGGCGACTTGGGCCCTGGCATGCCGATGGGGGAGCGGCCCTCGCCGCCGCCGTGGGGATGGTCTCGCGGGGACATGGCGACGCCCCGGACCTCTGGCCGCCAGCCCATGTGGCGTTTGCGGCCAGCCTTGCCGAGCTTGATGTTTTTGTGGTCGAGAGCGCCAACCTGACCGACGGTGGCCATGCAGTCGCTGAGCACCTGGCGGACCTCGCCCGATGGGAGGCGCAGGAGGGTGTACTCGCCTTCCTTTGCCAACACCTGGGCGGCGACGCCGGCGCTGCGCACCATCTGCCCGCCCTTGCCGGCCTTCATCTCGACGTTGTGGACCAGCGTGCCCGTGGGGATGGCTCTAAGGGGGAGGGCGTTGCCGTTCTTGACTTCGGCGCCTTCGCCGGCCTCGATGGTGTCGCCGACCTTGAGCCCGTCCGGCGCCAGGATGTAGCGCCAGTCGCCGTCTTGGTATTTGACCAAGGCGATGCGGCAGGAGCGGTTGGGGTCGTACTCGACGCTGACGGCCTGGCCGACGACGCCAATCTTGTCGCGCTTGAAGTCAATAGCGCGGTACTGCCGCTTCTCGCCGCTGCCGCGATGGCGCACAGTGACGCGGCCCGCAGAGTTGCGGCCCGCGCGTTGGCGCTGGTCAGTGAGCAGCGACTTCTTGGGCTTGGAGCGTGTGATACCCTCGGACGTTTGCTTGACTCGCCCTTGCTGCCCTGGGGTGACTGCTTTGACTACCTTGAGTGCCATCTATGTAATCTGCTTTCTCATCACACTAGGGCGCACGCCGTGCGCCTCTACGTGGTCTTATGCGGTTTTCTTAGACTCCCTCGAACAGGGTGATCTTGTTCCCTGGGGCGAGGGTCACGACGGCCTTTTTCCATGAGGGTTTCTCGGTGAAGCGGGGGCCGAGCCTGCGGCGCTTGCCGCGCACGTGCTGTGTGTTGACGGCGACGACCTTAACCTCGAAGGCGCTCTCCACGGCCTCTTTGACCTGGAGCTTGGTGGCTGTTGCGGCTATCTCGAAGACGTAGCGGCCCTGTTCCATGAGGCGGGTGCTCTTCTCGGTCACGATGGGTCTTTTCAAGACGACTGTGGTGGTCATGCTTGTTTGGCCTCTGGGGCAGCGGCTGTCTGGGTCTTACCGCGATTGGGCGGCGCGCTCAGCAGGGCTTCGGCCTTGCGGACGGCGTCCACGGTCATGACGAGCTTCTTGTGGCGCATGACGTCGTAGGCGTTGAGTTGGTAGGCCGGGAGGGTGTCCACGCTGGGGATGTTGCGGACGGTGCGGAGCACGGCGGAGCCTGCACCGTCGGCGACGATGAGCACGGAGGCGCTGGCCTTGAGGGCGCTAAGCGCCTTGGCCATCTCCTTGGTCTTGGTGGCTTCGAGGGCCAGGCTGTCAACGACCACGAGGGCGTCGGCGCGGGCCTTCTCAGAGAGGGAGGTGGCGAGCGCCTGGCGGCGCATGCGCTTGGGGGTGTCCTGGCGGTAGTCGCGCGGGTGTGGGCCGAAGACGATGCCGCCGTGGCGCCATTGTGGGGCGCGGGTCGAGCCCTGACGGGAGCGGCCGCTGTGCTTCTGGGGGCGCGGCTTGATGCCACCGCCCGAGACCTCGTCGCGTTTCTTGGTGTCGGAGGTACCCTGGCGGCCGTTCGCCAAATGGGCGACGACGACCTGGTGGACGAGGGCGGAGTTGGGCGGCAGGCCGAAGACGTCGTCCCGGACGTCGAGGCTGTCAACCACCTTGCCCTGAAGGTTCTGTATCTTGAGCTTCACTTGCTTTTCCTTACTTTTGGATGGGCCTTTTTCAAGACGACCATCCCGTTGGGGGAGCCGGGTACGGAGCCATTGATCATGACGAGGTTGCGGGCCGGGTCCGTGGCGACCACCATGAGGTTGCGGACAGTGGCGGTGGAGTTGCCCATGTGTCCGGCCATGCGTAGGCCCTTGATGACGTGGCCGATGTTGGTGCCAGCGCCGATGGCACCGGGGGCGCGCTGGCGGTCGGACTGGCCGTGGGTCTTGGGGCCGCCCTTGAAGCCGTGGCGCTTGACGACGCCTGCGAAGCCGCGGCCCTTGGTGAGACCGACGGCGTCCACGATGTCTCCGGGTTTGAAGAGGTCGGCGCCGACCTGCTGGCCGACGGCGAGGGATGAGGAGTCATCCATGCGGAACTCTCTCAGGTGGCGGAACTGCTTGCCGCCGACTGGCTTGAAGTGGCCCTTCTCGGCGTCATTGAGACGCTTGGTCTCGCCGAAGCCGAGCTGGACGGCGACATAGCCGTCCCTCTCCTTGGTCTTGATCTGGGTGACGGTGCACGGCCCGGCCTGGACGGCAGTGACGCCGACGACCTCGCCGTTCTCGCGGACGATCTCGGTGGTGCCAAGCTTCTTGCCCAGGATGCCTTTGAGGGCGATGGACTTAGCTTCGTTTTTTTCTGTTTCGGTCTTCTTTTCGTCAGCCATAGCTATGTCTCAGCCGTTCACAGCTTGATGGAGATGTCCACGCCGGCGGGAACGTTGAGCCGGGTGAGGGAGTCGATGGTCTTAGAGGTGGGCTCCAGGATGTCTATGAGGCGGTTATGGGTGCGCAGCTCGAAGTGCTCGCGGGAGTCCTTGTCTATGTGGGGGGACCGCAGCACACAGAAGCGCTTCATGGTGGTCGGCAGCGGGACGGGGCCGGCGACCTGGGCGCCCGTGCGCTCGGCGGCCTCGACGATCTGGACGGCGGACTGGTCGAGGAGCCTGTGGTCGAAGGCCTTGAGGATGATGCGAATCTTCTGGTGCTGTTGCTGTTTGGTGGTCATGCATGCGTCCTATCGTTGAGCCAGGACGGAGGCCGGGGCCTCCTCGAACTGGGCAAACTCCATGGAGTAGGCAGCGCGGCCTTGGCTGAGGGAGCGGATGGTGCCGGCGTAGCCGAAGCTCTCGCCAAGGGGGACCATGGCGCGGACGACCTGGGTTTCGCCCTGGCCTTCGATGTTCTTTATCTGGGCGCGGCGGCGACCGAGGTCGCCGAGGACGTCGCCTAGGAACTCGCCAGGGGTGATCAGCTCGAGCTGCATGATGGGCTCAAGGAGGACGCCCTTGGCTCTGGCCATCGCATCTTTCATCGCCATGGAGCCCGCGACCTTGAAGGCCATCTCCGAGGAGTCCACATCGTGGTAGCTACCGTCAACGAGGGTCACTTTGACGTCCATGACTGGGTAGCCGCCGACGGGGCCGGTGGCAAGGGCCTCCTTGACGCCTTCCTTGACGGGGTTGATGAACTGGCGCGGGATCGCGCCGCCCTTGACCTTGTCCTCGAAGACGAAACCTTCGCCGCGAGGCAGCGGCTCGATCTCGATGACGGCGTGACCATACTGGCCGTGGCCGCCGGTCTGGCGGACCAACCGGCCCTCGCCCTTGGCGGGCGCGCGGATGGCCTCGCGGTAGGCGACCTTGGGTCTGCCGACGTTGGCCTCAACCTTGTGCTCGCGCTTCATGCGGTCAATGATGATTTCAAGGTGAAGCTCACCCATGCCGGAGATGATGGTCTGGCCGACCTCGGAGTCGAAGGCGACCTTGAGGGTGGGGTCTTCATCGGAGAGCTTGTTGAGGGAGTCGGCCAGCTTGTCCTGGTCGGCGCGGGACTTGGGTTCTACGGCGAGGGAGACGACCGGCTCGGGAAACTTGATGGACTCGAGGACGACGGGGTCGTTCTCGTCGCAGATGGTGTCGCCTGTGGTGGCGTTCTTGAGGCCAACGGCGGCGGCGATGTCGCCCGCCTCGACCTGGGCGACCTCTTCGCGGTGCTGGGCATGCATCTTGACGATACGGCCCAAGCGCTCGCGTTTGCCGGTTGTCGCGTTGAGCACCATTGCGCCGGTCTTGACGGTTCCGGAGTAGACGCGGAAGAACGCAAGGCGCCCGATGTAGGGGTCGCCGATGACCTTGAAGACGAGGGCCGCGAAGGGCGAGGCGACGTCGGCGGTGCGGATGACTTCGGCGCCGGTGCCGGGGGCCTTAGCTTTGATGGGCGGCTTGTCCAAGGGTGAGGGCAGATAGTGGACGATGGCGTCAAGGAGGGGCTGGACGCCGCGGTGGCGCAGGGCCGAGCCGCAGACGACGGGGACGAGGCGGTACCCGATGGTGGCCTTGCGCAGGGCGGCGCGGAGCTCTTCTTTGGCAATCTCTTTCTCTTCCAGGTACTTGACCATGAGGAGGTCGTCGGTCTCGGCTATCTTCTCCACCATCTTGGCGCGGTACTTTTTGAACTCTTCCTGAAACTCCGGGGGGACGGGGCCTTCGACCGGAGACTCGGCGGTGCTGGTGGGGTAGATGTAGGCTTTCTCATCGATGAGGTCAATGATGCCGCGGAACTTGTCTTCCTGTCCGACGGGTATCTGGATGGCGACGGGGTTGGCGCCGAGGCGGTGGACGATGCTGTCTAGGGTGCGCTGGAGGCTGGCGCCGATGCGGTCCATCTTGTTGACGAAGCAGATGCGCGGGACGTTGTAGCGGTCGGCCTGGCGCCAGACGGTCTCGGACTGGGGCTGGACGCCCGCTTCGGCGTCGAAGACGACGACGCCGCCGTCGAGAACGCGCAGGCTGCGCTCGACCTCGGCGGTGAAGTCCACGTGGCCCGGGGTGTCTATGATGTTGATGGTATAGCCGCGCCATTCGGCGGCGGTGGCGGCGGCCTTGATGGTGATGCCGCGCTCGCGCTCCTGGGCCATATAGTCGGTAACGGTCGTGCCTTCGTCCACGTTGCCGATCTTGTAGATGCGGCCGGCGAAAAAGAGGGTGCGCTCGGTGACGGTCGTCTTACCGGCGTCTATGTGGGCGATGTAGCCGATATTGCGAATCTTTTCCAAGACGGACTTATCGGACATAGCGGACTGCGAACCCGGACGTTGCGTGGCGGTTACCATCGGTAGTGCACAAAGGCGCGGTTGGCCTCCGCCATCCGGTGCAGGTCCTCCTTTCTCTTGACAGCTGTGCCCTGTCCCCTGGAGGCCTCCAGGATCTCGGCGGCGAGGCGGTCGGCCATGGGTTTGCCGGAGCGGGCACGGGCAGCGAGGATGATCCAGCGCATGGCGAGGGCGTTGCGGCGGGAAGGCCGGACCTCGCTGGGGACCTGGTAGGTGGCGCCACCGACGCGGCGGGAGCGAACCTCGAGCTGGGGCATGACGTTGCGCATAGCCTGTTCAAATACTTCGAGGCCGGGGCGGCGCGCCTGAGCCTCGGCCTGCTGGAGGGCGCCATAGACGATGCCCTGTGCAGTGGTCTTCTTGCCGCTGACCATGACGCGGTTGATGAACCTCGCCAACTCCAAGCTGTTGTAGCGTGGGTCGGGAAGTATCGCTCGTATTTCCGCTCGTCTGCGGCGGGACATGGGTACTCCTTGGTCAGAAAGTCGTTGCTACACGTCTGAGGACGTTCTAGGGCTTGGCCTGTGGTTGTGCTGCCGGTGCGGCTGCTGCTGCCGCGGCCGGGGCTGCGCCGGCCGCGCCCTTTTTGGCACCATACTTGGAACGGCCTTGTTTGCGGCCGTTGACACCGGCGGTGTCGAGGGTGCCTCGGATGATGTGGTAGCGGACGCCGGGGAGGTCGGGGACGCGGCCGCCGCGGATTAGCACCACGGAGTGCTCCTGAAGGTTGTGGCCTTCGCCTGGGATGTAGGCGGTGACCTCCATGCCGTTGGTGAGGCGCACCCTGGCGACCTTGCGGAGCGCCGAGTTGGGCTTTTTCGGGGTCTGGGTCCTGACCTGGATACAAACGCCGCGGCGCTGGGGCGAGCCCTGGAAGCGGCGACTGCGGTTCTTCAGGGAATTGAACGTGACGCGCAGCGCCGGGGACTTGTCTTTGCCCCGTTTGAAGCCACGGCCCCTACGGACCAATTGATTGGCGGTAGGCATGCTCTCCTCGTTTTCCCGGCGCGCTACGACTGAGTCATGAGGCGGCACAGCCCTCCCGCGAGGGCCAGCACGAAGGAAGAGTTTACCTGGGGTTGAGTAGTATGTCAACAGCTTCACGAGGGTTCTGGGACTACCCCCTGCCCCTGATTTCATCGAGGGCCTCTTCCGCAAGGGGAGAGGAGTGAAGTCGCTCGCGCGTTGACCGGGCAGAAGGCGGCGTGCTACCCTCGAACGCACCAAGACTACCATGACACAGCCACGCAACAAGTCAAAGAGGCCGCGCACAGGCGTTCACCGTTTGTCACAGGGGACGGAGAATTACCTGCTCTCCATGTTCCAGCTCCAAGAGTACGGGCGGCGTGTGACGCTGACGACGCTGGCTGAGCAGTTGCGGCGGCTTCCGGCGGGCGAGGGCCTTGGAACGTCGCTGCCGTCGGTGGGGGGAATGGTGCGGCGGATGGTCCGCGAGGGGCTGATGGAGACGGCGGAGAACAAGGACCTGCTGCTGACGCCGAAGGGGCGGCAGTCAGCGGAGAGCATCGTGCGGCGGCACAGGCTGGCGGAGCGGCTGGTGGTGGATCTGCTGGGGCTCGACCTGCACAAGGCGCATGTCGAGGCGCACCGGCTGGAGCATGCGATCTCGCCGGAGCTCGAGACGAAGATACAGGAGCGGCTAGGACGCCCGGCAACGTGCCCGTTCGGGTCTCCAATCCCAGGGAACGGGTATGTTTCGCCGAAGGGGTCGGTGCCGCTGGACAAGGCGAAGCCGGGGGACACGGTGGCGGTAGAGCGGGTACCAGAGGATGACCAGACGTTGCTGCACTACCTGGTGTCGAATGGGGTGGTGCCGGGACGCAGAGCGGTGGTGAAGGAGGCGGCGCCGTACCGGGGCGTCATCACGCTGGACTGCGACGGGAACCTGGTGGTGGTGGGCTACGAGGTGGCGCAGCGGCTGTGGGTGACCCCTGCGCGCTAACGCCCCACGCCCCCAACCACCCGTCCCATGAGAACATCTTTCTGGGCAGAAAGATGTTCTCCATACCTATCCAGAAAGACTTCATAGTACGACAATGGGGGCGGGCCTTTTTCAGGCCCGCCCCCATTGTCTTCTCACAGGGTCCTGGGAAGGGCAGTAGAGACTTCTTCCGTCAAGAAGAAGCATCTCCTGGAGAGGGCAGCTGAGAGCGTGAGGCGTTAGCGGGCGGATTGAGGCCGATAGGTGGCCATGAGTTGCTTTGCTGCGCTGCGCATGAGGCCAATCTCGCTGTCGGCGAGGAAGAAGCGGGCGCCTTTCTTTGCCCACTCCAGTCCCACTTTGGGGGTGGTGGGAAGCGTGCCGAAGGGGACTTTGTGGCGGAGGCAGAGCTTGAGAACCTTTTCGGCGGCGCCACGGACGACGGGGTGGTCGTAGTCGCCAGCGTGGCCGAGGTCGGCGGAGAGGTCGGCCATGCCGACGAAGACCATGCCGACGCCAGGGGCCGCGACGATGCCGGCGGCGTTCTCGATGCCCTTGGCGGTCTCGATATGGGCAACGAGGAGGGTCTCGCGGTCCTGCTCGTCCATCCAGGCACGCCAGTCTGGGACGGGGCCGTGGTCGCTGCTGCCCCAGCCAGGGGCGACGGCGCGGGTGCCGACGGGAGGATAGCGCATATAGCTCACGAGCTCGGCGACCTCCTCCTTCGTCTCGGTGCGCGGGAGTTGGATGGCGTTGACGCCGGCCTCCAAGAGCTTGGAGACCTCCTGGCGTTCGAGCTGGGGTGTCTTGACGATGACAGGGATGCCGATGTCGCGGGCTGCGAGGATGGCGTTGGCCATGTCGCGGGGGTCGAAGAAGGTGTGCTCATACTCGATGAAGACGAAGTCGAAGCCGGCGTGGGCGGCGAGCTTGACGGTGATGGGGTTGGCGAACTGCTCGACCATGAGGCCGAGGAGGACGCCTCCCTTGTCGAGGCGGGCGCGGAGCGAGGCCCTCGAATGGCGTGGCTGTGTCATGGCATCTCCTGCACCTTGGCCGGAAGGGCTTTGTTGACGGCGGGGAGAACCTCTTTGGCCATCAACTGCAGCGAATCGAGCCACTTCTTCCTTTCCTTCTCCCAGTCGTGGGCCAGCGGGAGGAGGGTGCCGAAGCCGCCGACCTTCTTGTGGAGGTCAATGACGCGGCGGGTGACGTAGTCGGGGTCGCCGACGATCCAGAAGTGTTCGAGCATGTACTCGGGAGTGACGGCTGAGTCTGGGACGCTCGGCTCGTGCTTGAGGGCGGATATGCCCCCGGGGAGGTTAGCAAGAAGGGGTATCCAGTAGTCCACGAAGAACTTGGCGATGGGGCCGTTCAGGACCTCTTCGCGGGCTTGCTTGGTGGTCTTGGCGACGTGCATCTCGCGGGAGATGCGCCAGATGCTCCTGTCCATCTTCCTGGCAACGCGCTTGGCGCCCTCCTCGACGACATCCCAGTGAGAGGGAAGGTAGCTGTCGTAGAGGAAGCAGGTGCTGAGGGGTATCCATCCCCGCTCGCCGACGAGGTTGAGGGTGCTGGAGCGGGGGCTGCTGCCAGCGAGGGCGATGGGCGGGTGGGGTTTTTGATACGGGTACATGTGGAAGCCGAGCCTGGCTTCGGGGCGGGGCTTGGGAAGGGTGGTGTGGAAGAACTTGCCCTGATAGTCGAAGGGCTGGCCTTTCCAGACCTTGAGGATGATTTCGAGGGACTCCTCCATGCGCTCGCGGGTCGTGCCCTTGGAGGTGTCGAGGTGGAACATCTCGAGGTCGGTTGGGCCGGCCGCGGAGCCGACGCCGAAGTAGATGCGTCCCTTGGAGAGGTGGTCGAGCTGGGCGATGCGGTGGGCAACATGGACGGGGTCGTGGTAGTGGAGGAGGGAGACGCCTGTGCCGAAGTACATCTGGCCCGTGACGCCGAGGCAGCGGGCGATGAACATCTCGGGGGAGGGCATGTTCTCCCAGGGAAGGGTGAAGTGCTCCCCTACCCAGGTTTCGGCGAAACCGAGCTTATCGGCGTAGGCGACGAGTTCCAGGTCTTCCTGATACGTCTCATGATGCGGCCGCCGGGGATAGTGCAGGGGCATAAGGAAGAGACCGAGCTTCATATAGTTCCCCCTCGTTTCGTTACGCGCTCTCGCAGGATTCCGGGCGTATGGTACTCAGCTACGCGAAGACCGTCAACGCGTCGGCTCGCTGCTGTCAGCTTTTGGAGAACCTCTTGTAGGTGGGGAGGGGTAGGCGTTACTGGCTGGAGGAGCCGGAGCGCTGTTTGAGGTAGAGAACGAGGTGCCAGCGCTCTTGTTCGGTCAGGAGTTGGTAGAACTGGGGCATGACGGCAGACGTTTCGCGGCCCGCCATGGCGAGGGCAAAGCCAGCTTGGCCGCCGAACGAGACCCAACCGAAGACGTCACCTTCGGAGCCGGTCTTGACCGCGCCGTCAATGAGGTTGGGAGGCTTGGCGCCGGTCTTGAGGAAGCTCAGGATGAGGCCGTCGCCGGTCATGCTCTCGCCGTGGCAAACGGCGCAGTTGACGCGGTAGAGCTCGGCGGCCTTGGTTTCGGAGTAGGCGGCGCGGACGGAGTCGGGGGCCGTCAGGATGGCGTACTCGTCCTTGGGGTAGGCGATGGACTTGCCGGTGACGGGGACGGATCCCTGGGGCGGCTGGAGGCGCGGCATCTCCTGGACGCGGTAGGAAGGCTGGTAGTGCATCTCGGTGAAGAGGAGAACGGCGTGGGCGCCGGTCTCGGGGAAGGCGGGCAGCGTGAACTCGACCAGGCCGCCGATGTGGGTCTCGCCAGTGTTGTTGTTCCAGCAGGAAACGGCCGCCAACAGCGACAGGGCCGCGAGGACGACGGCGAACCGTTTGAGTGGTTGCAGAGCCGCGAGGGGCTTCATGGGCCTAGCTCTTCTCCCAGCCGCGCTTGACCTCGCGGGCGCCGGACTTGCGGAGGATCTCCTCGGCCTTGCCGATGCGGTCTTCGGTGGTGGTGACGGTGACGCCTATCCAGCCCTCGGTGATGCGGGTGTCGTAGGCACCCATGAAGAGGCGCGGAAGGCGCGACTCGATGATGATGCCGAGTACGGTGAAGAGGATGGCGCCGAGCATCGTGCCCTCATACATGATGATGGCCATGGGCGGGATGGAAAGGACAGGCTTGCCGCCGGTGATGAGGGGGTAGGCGAGCTGGGTGCCGGAGGTGAGGATGAGGCCGATGATGAAGCCGCAGGCGGCTCCGATGAGGGGGTAGCGGAAGAGGGAGTGCTTGGGCTCGGCCTCGCCGAAGGTACCTTCAGGATACGGGGTGCCGGTGAGCAGCTCGTATTCGTGCTCGGTGTAGCCGCCGGCTTTCAGGGCGTCCATGGAGTCGGCAACGGTGTCCTCGCTGCCGGGCTGGAAAAGCCCTATGACACTTCGTTTGAACTGCATCTTAGGCATCATGGGAGTTCCCTCACTCTCGAATCGAGGCCGGGACGATCTTACGCCCGATCTTAATCACGTGCCTGCCGACCATGCCCTCCTTGATATCAAAGAGGGGCACCAACGGGAATACCTTGGCGAAGACGAGCATGCCCATGGCCACCCAGGCGAAGGTGGCCGTGAGGATGAGGATCTCGATGATGCTGGGGTGGTAGCTGCCCCAGTTGAACTCAGTGGGCTGCCTGCGGATGATGCCCGGGACGATGATGAGGAAGCGTTCGAGCCACATGCCGATGTTCACGGAGATGGTGGTGACGAACATCCAGAAGAGGCTGCGCCGGACGTTCTTGAACAGCCACAAGGGGACAGGGAAGAAGAAGGCGGTCACCAGGAAGGTGAGGAACAACGGCATATACGGCATCTTGAAGACCTGGAGCTCACGGAGGACGAGTTCGGGCTTCTCCAAGGTGTAGAGGGCGAAGACCCACTCCAAGAAGAAGGCAAAGAACCATACGGTAGCGACGATGATGAGGAGGCGGCCGATGGCGTCGAAGTGGTCTGGACGGAGAACTTTGTCCCACTTGAAGAGCCAGACCATGAGGACCATGACAGTGGCGACGGCGGAGACGCCGGAGTGGATCGCGCCGATGATGAAGTAGGGGGCGAAGATGGTGGAGTGCCAGCCTTCGACGCCGATCTGGACGGCGAAGTCCCAGGACACAATGCTGTGGACGGAGACGAAGACGGGCAGGACGAGGGCGGATAGGAGGATGCCCGCGACGGCCTGGAGCTTCCACTGCCGGGGTGTGCCACGCCAGCCGAGGCATAGGAAGCCGTATATCTTCTGGCGCATGCCGGTGGTGCGGTCGCGGATGACGGCCAGGTCGGGCAGGAGGGCGATGATGACGAAGAGGGTGCTGGCCGTGAGGTAGGTCATGACAGCGGAGGGATCCCAGACGAAAGCGGAGCGGACGTTGGGCCAGACGCCGCGCTCAAAGTCGTAGGGGAATATCCAGAGCCAAGAGCGCCAGGGCCTGCCGGTGTGGGTGAGGGGCGCGGCCATCAAAGCGGCCGTGAGGGAGAAGACGGTCAGGACCTCGGCGGCGCGGGTGACAGGCCTGCGCCATTCGGCCTGTGTGAGGCGGAGGATGGCGGAAATCATGATGCCCGCGTGGCTGATGCCGATCCAGAAGACGAAGTTGGTCATGTCGAAGGCCCAGAAAACGGGCCGGTTCTGGCCCCAGACGCCGACGCCTTTGTTCAACAAGTAGCCGAAGGCGCCGACGCCGGCCAGGAAGACCATACCGAGGAAACCCACGGCAGGCAACCACCATCTGGGCGTCCCGACGACGTCCTTGAGCAGGGTCTCATTCACTTGTTTCTGGTCTAGGTCTATGTGTTCTTGCATGTCTTCCCTGCCATGCTAATCGGGCTTGCCCATCACCCTGACGTGGGTGCGGTGGAAGGGCTTGTGGAGTTTATACAGGAGCAGTTCTTTCTGCTCCCAGATGCTGACGATGGGGATAAGGCGGCTGGCCAGCAGGTAAATCAAGATGGAGCCGCCGATGGCGCCGAAAAGGATGAAGATGTCGGCGATGTCGGGCTTGTTGGCTACCGGAACGTGGTCCATCGCGTGGAGCGGGGACTGGTCGGCAACGGAGTAGCCAGCGACGTACATCCTAATGCGATCAAGGAAGATGCCTATGAGCACACCGACAGCGAGAACGGTCGGCCCCCAGATGCTCTTGCGGATGGGGTTCCAAATCATGAAGAAGAGCGGGAATGCAAAGCTCAAGACGAAGACGGCGTAGAAGAGAGGTAGGTAGGGGCCTTTGATGAACAGCTCCAGCACAGAAATCTCGTTCGGCTTCCTGCCGAACCAGAAGATGTTGAAGCTGGAGAACCAGAACCAGATCCACAGAAGGGAGAGGGCGAAGAGGAGCTTGCCGAGGCCCCAGAACTGGTCGAGGCCGATGTACTCCTTGTAGCCGCCCCACTGACGGAGGATGACCATGACGATGATGACGGAGGCTGCGCCGGCCTGGAGGGCGCTGGCGGCGTGGGTGACGGGATAGAGGGCATCTATCCAGCCGGGGACGAGGGCCATGAGGAAGTCCACAGTGATGAGGAAGTGGACGAAGATGAACATCATGAAATAGAAGGCACCGAGGATGCCCAGCCGGTGCTTTTGCATGTGCCATTGCTGGGTAGTGCCGTACCAGCCGCGGGCGAGCCAGGCGTACATCTTCTGCTTGCGGCCGGTGGTGCGGTCGCGAAGGGCGGCGAAGTCGGGCAGCGCCGAGACCCACAAGAGCATGACGCCGACGGCAGCGAGGGCGAGGATGGCGAGGGTGGCCCAGATATGGGGCGAGTAGTTCGGTACTGGCTCCCCCACCATATCGAAGAACCACAGGGTCCGGCGGCCGTTGTCCAGCGGCGGCAGCACCCAGATGAGCGGGATGAACAGGAGGAGGTTGAAGATGCCGACGATGCCGAATAGTTCGGCGATGCGGGAGATGGGGCGGCGCCAGTGGGCCTTGGCGATGCGCGGGGCGATGGCGACCATGGGCGCGGCCACGGCTGTGCTGAGAACGAAGGCGAAGGCGGCGGCGTAGTAACCCCACATCGCGGTGTCGGAGACGCCGTCGGCTATCCGGAGGATGAAGCCGATGACGCCGAGGACGAGGAGGCCAGCAGAAAACAGCACGGCCAGCCGGAACATGTTCCCGGACTTCTCATGCCGCTGCTGCAGGTTTTGCTGGACGGCTGCGGCCGTCGCCAGCGCGGCCTGGCCCTCGTGGGCGCTGTGGCCGTTGCTATGCATGTGCAGGTTCCTCGACGGCGTGCTTGTCCACCTTCTTGAGATAAATCACGTTGGGGCTGGTGCCGAGATGCTCGTAGAGGTGATATCCACGTCCGCCTTCGACGAGTTCCTTGTCCCGGAGCTTGGAGACACGGCTGTTGGGGTCTTCGAGGTCACCGAAGACCAGAGTGTCGGTGGGGCAGGCGTTAACGCAGGCCGGGTTGAGGGCGCGGTCGCCGTCGGCGATGGGCGTGCCGTCGTTCTTGGCCTGGCGCCGGACGCGGGAGATGCGCTGGACGCAGAAGGTGCACTTCTCCATGATGCCGCGGCTGCGGACGGTCACATCGGGGTTGAGCTGGTTCTTGAGGCTATTGGGATAGGCTGGCTCCCAGAAGTTGAAGAACCTGACGACGTAGGGGCAGTTGTTTGCGCAGAAACGGGTGCCGACGCAGCGGTTGTACACCTGGACGTTGAGGCCCTCGGTGTTGTGGTAGGTGGCGTACACAGGGCAGACCGGCTCGCATGGGGCGTTGTCGCAGTGCTGGCAGAGGACGGGGATAAAGCGGGCCTTAACGTGGGGCCATTCGCCTTCCCAGTAGCGCTGGATGTGGATCCATTGGATGGCGCGGCGCTGGTTGAAGTGGGCTTCTTCATTAACAGGGATGTTATTCTCGGACTGGCACGCGACGACGCAGGCCTGGCAACCTATGCACTTATCCAGGTCTATGACCATGCCCCATTGGCGCTTTTGCGTAGCTTGTGCGGACTCCGCCATGTGTTATGTCCTCGTCATCTCAACCATCGTTTCGCGTGAATCGGGACAGCCCGGTGAGACTCACCCCTACCACTTCGGGCCGACCAAATCGGCCCGAAGGTCCTCCCCCCGCAAGGGGAGAGGAGGTTTCCCTACCCCTGCCCTGTCTATGTGTCGGTTGGGGTAATCTTGATGACCTCCTGTTCCTCGTCGCGCGGGAAGTCGGGAACGGTGTTCTCGAACTTGGGCAGGCGGACCCAGCCGCCGGTCTTCTGGATGCTGACGCGCGTGGCGGCCCATGCGAGGGCGCCGGTCTGGGTGTCGGCGCGCGGGGCCAGGATGGACATGATATTGGAGCCGCGGCCTTTCTCGTAACGGGTACCACCGCGGTGGCCTTGCCCCAGGGGGACGCAGACCACGTCGGGCGGCACACCCGGGTGAGGGTAGGCCAGGGCTTCGATACCTTCGGCGCTGGAGGCATCCGGGTTGCCGAAGGAGGAGACGATGCGGACGAGGTCGCCCTCGCGGATGTCCATCTCCTCGGCGACCTTAGCGTTGATCTCGACCCAGGTGCGCCAAGTGGCAGAGGAGATGGGGTCGGGGGTGGCCTGGAGCCAGGGGAGGGACGCGCCCCGGCCATCCATGAGGGAGGCGGAGGCGAAGGGGATCAGATGGAAGGTGCCGCTACCGTCGAACTGAGGGGCTTCCTCCTGGGCCGGAAGGGCTGGAGGTCTAACGGCGGCTTCGGCCGAGCGCGCGTTGGCGTCCCACCAGCCGCCACGCTGCAGCGCGCCGTTCCAGAAGGCGCGGAAGTCGGTGGCGGTGACGGAGCCGCGGCCCTCTCCGTGGAGTTGGGCTGCGCCGTCCTGGAGCATCTCGGCGAATGTCGCGGGCAGGCCGAGGTCAAGGCCAAGATCTGCGGCCAGAGTCATGATGGCATCGGCGAAGCTTCTGGTACCTAGGTGAGCGCCGCGCGACTCGAAGAAGGGCCGGATGACGGGCTGCTGGAAGCCGACGGTCTGGTAGCCGGGGCCGTGGTCGGGGACCGCGATGTCCCAGTCCTCAAGGTAGCTGTGCTCGGGCAGGACGATATCGGCCAAGGCAGTGGTGTCGTCCATGCGGTTGGAGAAACTGACGATGACAGGGACGTTGAAGCTGGCGTCGCGGAAGCCGGTGGCGCCGGGGAGGCCATACATCGGGTCGGCGTCGCGGACCATGAGGACGCCAACTCCGCCATTGCGCATCTGACCCGCAAGTTTCTGCCAGTCGGCGAAGCTGCTCACGGTGGATACTGCGGGCAGGTCACGGATGGGCGGCTGTGGGTTGAACATAACGCCACCGGGAACGCCGACGGCGTTGACGAGGTGGTTGAGAGAGTAAATGGCAATCATATTGAAGAGGCCGTTGGTGTGGGCCGCAGCGGAGCCGCCACCGATGGCGATGCCGGGGCGATGTTCAGCAAACTCGTGGGCAAGGGAGTGGATGCGGTCGGCGCTGACGCCGACGGCATCGGCGACGCGGTCTGGGGCGAACCGGCCCATGTCTATGCGGCCGCCGTCGGTGAGAGCATCAGCCGCGGCCGTGTTGCCCATGCCATCCTCGATAATGACGGAGGCGATGCTGA
Source organism: SAR202 cluster bacterium (assembly GCA_016872515.1). Classification (GTDB taxonomy): domain Bacteria; phylum Chloroflexota; class Dehalococcoidia; order Lucifugimonadales; family VGZR01; genus VGZR01. Next base: position 174,397 of record VGZR01000001.1, on the reverse strand, counting down.
GGGCAAGGAGGCCCTCGCGGCCTGGTTTGACGAAGAAGATCTCATCGGCGCTTGCGCCGGTCATGGAGAAACGGCTGTCCACGTGGACGTGGGTGCCGCGTTCACGGTCGCCCTGACGGAACTGGCCGTATCCGCGCGCGTGGCGGACGGGCGAACCCCAGGTATTGAGGAAGTCGGCGCCGAAGGAGAGGATGTAGGCCGAGTTTTCGATGTCGAAGTCGGGCATCCTGTCCTGGCCGTACACGAGCTTGACGGCACGGCGAACATTGGTGGACTCCAAGGTCTCATAGCGGAGGCGCTGTCCTCCGAAGCGGGTGACAAAGCGGTCGGCGACGAGACCGGAGTAGGAGTTCTCAGGCGAGGTGACCATGACGAGCGCCGCAGGGTCGCGGAGGCCGCGCAGCTGCTGAGCCAAGCGGCCGAGGGCGTCGGGCCAGCTGACCTCTTCCCACTGGCCGCCGCCACGCTCGCCGGTGCGAACGAGGGGGCCGGCTATGCGGTCGGGATGGTAGAGGGCCTGGAGGCCGGCCTCGCAGCGGGCGCTGTGTTTGCCCTGGTTGACAGGGAAGTCAACATTGCCTTCGACCTTCTTGGCGCGGCCTTCCATGACGCGGACGACGATGCCCTCGGTGGAAGGGCACTGGCGGCACAAGGTGGCGTACCAGTTGTCGAGGCCGGAGACGAGGTCTTCAGGTATCTGGTTGGTGGACTCGACGAAGAGTTCGGCTTCGGGGACACCGCAGGCCTGAAAGATGACGGCCGCGGCGCCGCCTCCGCCCACCAACCCTAGGAATTGTCGCCGTGTAAGTTTCATGTTTCTAGTAGTGGCACGTCACACAGTCGGTGGGTGCGCCGTTGTCGCGGTGGCAGTTCACGCAGTCGGCCATCTTGAGGTACCGCGCCTGTTTGACCTTCACCATGCCACCAACATCGCCATGACAGGTGGCACAGACCTGTGACGGCGCGATAGCGTCGCGCTGGCTAAAGAACAAGATGTGGGCCTGGTGGTTGAAGTGGACGTGGTCGGGGACGCGGTGGACACGGACCCAGTCGATCGGCTTGCCAGAGTCGTAGATGGCCTGGAGTTTTTCGACTTCGGGGAGGCCTTCGCCCACGACTTTGTGGCAGGTCATGCAGAGGCCGACAGGCGGGATAGTGGCCGCGGCGCCTTTAGTGACATTGCGGTGGCAGAAGGTGCAGTCGAGGCCAAGCTCCTGGACGTGGCGGGTGTGGGGGAAGGCGATAGGCTGCGTCGGGCCTTCGTCGTAGCCGAAGACGGCCATGGGCTTTCCGAGCCAGGCGGAGAACAGGAACATAAAGAAGAAGACCAGGGCCGTCAGCGGAACTAGGCCGATGAGGCCGAAGATGCTCAGCTTGATAAGCTGCTTTCTGGTCGGCTTCTTAGGTTGAAAGTCCCCTTGGAGCAAGTCTGTTTGCCTTGTCTAATCGCTGGTTATTTCGCGGCCCCGGCGGCGCCTATATCCAGAACCGATCAAAGATGGGCCTCAGAACACCCGCGAAGTCGGCCACCTTGGAGAGAAGGAATATCGCCCCGCCGAAGGAGGCGATGGCGGCGAAGTAGAACATGGGGCGCACCTTGCTCAGGTTCGCAGGCAGGTGCCCAGACTGGACGAATGAAGGTATCCAGACATGGCCGATGAGGAGGTTGGCCGCGAAGAACACTATCAGGGCCACCACTCCCCACAGGGTGGAAAGTAGGTGGCCCATCTCTTTCCATTCAGCAGGTGTGAGCGCGTTCGGATCCACGGACGGCCTCACGCAAGGATGGTCAGATACCCAGGGCACCGAGCCAGTAGGACTGTCGAAAACTATCACACCCCCCTTTGGGTGTCAAGGGTTTTTGGACTGATTCCAACGGATGGGCTGAAGGTCTGGGAAGGCGGATGGGCCGCGGCGGAAGGCGGAGTGCGGAGTTGGCGCATGTGTTACAATCGGCGCGTCTGTGGGGCCGCGAGGCCTGACGGCGGGCTGACGAAGGAGGGAGCTATGCGCGACGCAGTGATCGTAGGCGGGGCGAGAACGCCGGTGGGCCGGTTCGGGGGCGCGTTCAAAGACGTGTCGGCTGCGGAGTTGAGTGCGGTGGCCCTGCGGGCGGCGATGGAGCGGGCGCAGATCACTGGGGAGGCGGTGGGCGAGGTGGTGCTGGGAAACGCGCTCCAGGCGACGGAGGCGGGGTATGCGGCGCGCCGGGCGGCGCTGCGGGCGGGCATCCCGGAGTCGGTGCCGACGGTGGCTATCAACCGGCAGTGCTCGTCGGGGCTGGAGGCCATCAACTTCGCGGCGATGCTGGTGCAGACGGGTGAGGCGGACATCTTGGTGGCCGGCGGGACGGAGAACATGAGCCAGACGCCGTTCGTGCTCGACTACAAGGCGCGGTTCGACGGGCTGCGGTTGGGCGATGCGGCGCTGGCGGACGGGCTGGTGCAGGGGTTGGGGTGTCCCGTGAACCGCTACCACATGGGGGTGACGGCGGAGAACGTGGCGGCGCGGTATGAGGTGAGCAGGCATGACCAGGACGAGCTGGCGCTGCTGAGCCAGCAACGGGCTTCGGTGGCGATGAAGGAGGGCCGGTTCGCGGGCCAGACCGTGCCGGTGCAGGTGGCGCAGCGCAAAGGGCCGCCGGTGGCGGTGTCGGCGGACGAGGGGCCGCGCGGGGACACGACGCTGGAGCGGCTGGCGCAGCTGCCGCCGGTGTTCAAGGAGGGGGGCACGGTGACGGCGGGCAACGCCTCGACCATCAACGACGGTGCGGCGGCGGTGGTCATCATGTCGGAGGAGAAGGCGAAGGAGTTAGGCATCAGGCCGCGGCTGCGGTGGCGGGCCCGGGCCGTCGCGGGCGTGGACCCGGCCTACATGGGCATCGGGCCGGTGCCGGCGACGCGGATGGCGCTGCAGAAGGCAGGGATGACTATCGAGGACATCGACCTCATCGAGTTGAACGAGGCGTTCGCGGCGCAGGCGCTGGCGTGCATCCGGCAGCTCGACCTGGACATGGAGAAGACGAACGTGAACGGGAGCGGCATCAGTCTGGGCCATCCCGTCGGGGCGACGGGCGCCATCATGGTGGTGAAGCTGATGGAGGAGATGGAGCGACGCGGCCTGAACACGGGTTTGGTCACGATGTGCGTGGGCGGCGGCCAAGGCGTGGCGACGATCTTCGAGCGAGGATGACCATGGCAAAGAGGGTGTATTTCGGGAAAGAGTTGTTCCAGTTCCTGGCGGAGCTGGCGATGAATAACGACCGGACGTGGTTCAACGCGAATAAGGAACGGTATGAGCGGGACGTGAAGCAGCCGCTGCTGGCGTTCATCGAGGACTTCCAGGGGCCGCTGAGGAAGATCAGCCCTCACTTCGTGGCGGACCCGAGGCCGGTGGGCGGCTCGATGTTCCGCATCTACCGCGACACGCGGTTCGCCAAGGACAAGACTCCCTATAAGACGCACGCGGCGGCGCACTTCCGCCACGATGCGACGGGGGACGTGCACACGCCTGGATTCTACCTCCACCTGGAGCCGATGAACGTGATGTGCGGGACGGGCATCTGGCAGCCGGACGGCCCTACCCTGCTGCGCATCCGCGAGGCCATAGCGGCCAAGCCGGAGGTGTGGAAGAAGGCCATCTCGGGCCGAGCGTTCAAGGCGGCGCACTCGTTCTGGGGCGAGTCGGTGTCGCGGTCACCCAAGGGGTTCGACCCGAACCATCCCTTCATCGAGGACCTCAAGCGGAAGGACTTCGTGACAACGGTGGAGTTCGGCATGGGTGATGCGTGCTCGGACGAGTTCATGGAGCAGTACGCGGCGGCGTGCCGGACGGCATCGCCGTTCATGGAGTTCCTGACGAAGGCGGTGGGGCTAGCGTGGCAGAAAAACACTCTGCCCGCAGGATGTGGATTCACCCCCACCCCTTTCGGCCGACTGGTCGGCCCAAAGGTCCTCCCCCCTCAAGGGGGAGGAGGACCTAACGGCTATCCTCTCTTCGGATAAGGCAAGGCGCCGTCGCACAAGGCCATCTTAGGCCAGGATCTGCTCGTTGGGGACGCCGACGGACGCGTGGATCTGGATAATCTTCCACTTGCCTCTTTCTTTGTGGAAGACGGCGCTCCAGCGGGGCTGGAACTTCTTGCCGTTGGGTAAGGTGATGGTTGGATTGGCGATGCCCCATCCAACGGAGCCTTCCATGTAGGCCTCGACCTTGCCGACGCTGACTTTGACTTTCCCGCCCGAGGCTCTGGCCTCGTTCATCAGGAACTTGGCTGCGGCCTTGCCCCGAATCCACTCCTCAGGGTCGGTGCCGACGAGCAGCATGGTGGAGCGCTTCGAGAGATGTTTGTCCGCGTAGGTGGCGTCTCCCCCTACTGGCGGCTTTGAACCAGCCGGCGATGATGTCTGCAAGGGGTTCTGACTTTTGCATGTCGTTCTCCTCTAGATGACAGTGGGCATATTGTACGGGCATCGGAGACCAGGAGAACATTCCCCTCGTAACCCGTTGCACCGACGGCGTCTGGGCAACGCCCTCGCTCACAAGGAGAGAGGTAACACTCCAAGCTCATCCAATAGCAAGGCTGGCTGGTTGGCAGGGGCAAAGTCAGCGGCTATAATGGCGCGGTGCGCTCCGGCGGGGTGACCGCCAGGGGCGGATTCCGTTGAAGCGAGAGCGAGAGGAGGAGTCATGCCCACCCCCATCGAGGAACGGTATATCAAACTGCACCCCAAGTCGCAGGAGCGGTTCAACCAGGCGAAGAACATCTTCCCGGACGGCGTGACGCACGATGCGCGCCGCCTCCAGCCGTTCCCGCTGTACGTGACCCACGCGATGGGGCCGCACAAGTGGGACGTGGATGGCCACAAGCTCATCGACTACAAGACGGGGCACGGCTCGCTGATTCTGGGCCACTCGCACCCGGAGATCGTGAAGGCGGTGCAGGACGCCGTCGCGAAGGGGACACACCTTGGGCAGTCCACCGAGGCGGAGATCAAGTGGGGCAAACTGGCGGTGGACCTCATCCCGTCCGCCGAGAAAGTACGGTTCCACAGCTCGGGCACCGAGGCGGTGATGATGGCGCTGCGGCTGGTGCGGGCCTTCACGGGCAAGACGAAGATCATCAAGTTCACGGGCCACTTCCACGGCTGGAGCGACTACGCGCTGGCCGGCGGCACAGGCCTGGGCGGCATCCCGAAGGAGAGTCTGGCGACGATGATCGTCCTTCCGCCGAACGACATCGGCGTCGTCGAGAAGACGCTGAAGGAGAACAAGGACGTTGCGGCCATCATCCTGGAGCCGACGGGCGCGCATATGGGCATGGAGCCGATCAAGCCCTCTTTCTTGAGCGAGCTGCGGGAGACGACGAAGAAACACGGCATCGTCCTTATCTTCGACGAGGTGGTGACGGGGTTTCGCATCTCCAAAGGCGGGGCGCAGGGGTACTACGGGGTCACGCCCGACCTGACGACGCTGGCCAAGATTTTGGGCGGCGGGCTTCCGGGCGGGGCCGTGGCCGGACGCGCGGACATCATCAACCAGATCGAGTTCCACAACGACCCGGACTACGACCGGAACCGCAGGGTGTCACACCCCGGGACGTACAACGGGAACCCGTTGTCCGCGGCAGCCGGCGCCAAGGCGCTGGAGTTGCTGAAGATGACGCCGGTGAACGAAAAGTGCGACGCAGCCACGAACAAGATCAAAAAGGGGCTGAACGAGTTGCTGGGGCGGATGGAGATCCCCGGATGCGCGAGCGGCATCGGCGGCCTATTGTTCATACGGCTCGGCGCCGACCACGAATGCAACAAGGAAGTCTGCATCCTGCCGCCAGACCAGTTCAAGAAGACGCAGGACGCCAAGCGGAACCACCAACTCCAGTTGGCCCTGCTGAACCACGGCGTGGACGCGATGGGCGGCGGCACGCGCCTCATCGTAGGCGCGGCGCACTCGGACAAGGAGATAGCGGATACGGTGACGGCCTACGAGAGGGCGCTGACCGAGGTCCGCGAGATGGGGCTGCTGTAAGACCGACCGGCCGAAGATGAGCACACTAGCCCCGCACGTGGAGCGCATGTCGTCCATGTGCGGGGCTAGTGTTTTCACGCGGATACGAAACCAGTGGGAGAGCTAGACATTGCGTTTCCAGTTCACCCCCGAACAGGAAGCATTCCGGCGGGAGGTGCGGGCGTTCCTAGCGGAGCACGCGTCGGAGGCATGGAAGGCGATAGAGCCGGACGCGGAGTTCCGTGAGGAGCACTGGCCGGCGGTGCGGGCGCTGACGGCGAAGCTGGCGGCGAAGGGCTGGCTGACGCTGTCATGGCCGGCCGAGTTTGGCGGGCAGGGCCGCTCGAAGATAGACCAGCTCATCTTCAATGAGGAGACGGCTTACGCGCGGGCGCCGACGCGGGACATGATGATCGGCAGCGACCTGGTGGCACCCACGCTGATGCTGTACGGAACAGAGCGGCAGAAGGAGGCGTACCTGCCTCGGATCGCGGATGGCACCGCCATCTTCTGCCAGGGGTTCAGCGAGCCGGGGGCCGGGTCGGACCTGGCGTCGCTGCAGCTCCGGGCGAAGCGGGACGGGGACGGATACGTGCTCAACGGCTCGAAGATATGGACGAGCGGGGCGCACAAGGCGACGCACTGCTGGCTGATGGCGCGGACCGACCCGGAGGCGCCGAAGCACAAAGGCATCAGCATGTTCGTGGTGGACATGCACTCTCCAGGCATCGAAGTGCGGCCCATCCTGAACATGTTCGGGGTCCACTACTTCAACCAAGTGTTCTTCGATAACGTACGGGTGCTGCGGGAGGAGCTGGTGGGCGAGGACAACCGGGGCTGGTACGTGGGGGCGGCGAGCCTGGACTTCGAACGGTCCGGAGTGGCGCGGTTCGGGGCGAACCGGCGAAGCCTGGAGGAGTTGGTGCGGCTGTGCAACGAGCCTGACCTGGGCGGGTGGCGCGTCCACGCAGGCGAACGCGTGCGGCAGCAGCTGGCGGCGCTGTGGACGGCGAACGAGGCGGGGCGGCTGCTGGCGTACCGTGTGGGTTGGATGCAGTCGCGGGGACAGGTGCCGAACAAAGAGGCGGCGATGTCGAAGCTGATGGGGAGCGAGCTCGCGCAGGAGATTTTCAACGTGGGCATGGAATTGACAGGCATGCATGGAACGCTCGACAAGGGCTCCAAGTGGGCGTTCATGGACGGACGGTTCGCTTGGGAGTGGATGGACGCCATCTCGTTCACGATACGCGCAGGCACATCGGAAGTGCTGCGGAACATCATCGCGACGCGGGGCCTGGGCCTGCCACGGGGGTAGGTCAGCGGCGGCGCAACACGAAGAGGTCGCCAGCGCTACTCCCTCCCCGCTCCCGGTCCCGCTCTTGCGGGCACTAACGACTTCCCACGAGCACCTCCATCTCGCAGTTCAGGGCGACAGATTCACCCCCACCTTCAATCCCCCCCTCAAGGGGGAGGAGAGATTGAATACAGTCGCCTTCTGATTGAGGTATAGCTGATCGTGCAGATCAGCTTCTACTCTTCTCGCATCCGGCCCGCGCCGATGCCGCCGAGGCGGCCGAAGACGGCGCCGTGCATGAGGCCGCCGGAGCGCAGGCTGTTGTGGTAGAAGATGCCGCCGATAATCTCGCCGGCGGCGAACAGGCCGCGGATGGGCTTGTCCTCGGTGTCGAGCACCTGCGCCTTGGCGTTGATGCACAGCCCGCCGTAGGTGTAGGTGATGCCGCCAGTAACGGTGTAGGCGACGAAGGGCGGCCTGTCGAGCTTGATGGCCCAGTTGGACTTGGGGATGTCGAGGCCGTGGGCGGCCTTGCCGTCGAGGGTGCGCGGGGCGTAGTCGCCGTCGCGGGCGGCGGCGTTGAAGGAGCTAACGGTGGCCTCCAGCGCGGCAGCATTGACACCAAGCTTCGTGGCCAGGTCGCGGATGGTGGCCGCCTCGACGGGCTTGGCGATGCCGTAGCGCTCCTCCAGGTGGGGCCTGGCCTTCGCGTCGAAGACCTGGTAGGCGATGCCGCGCTCCTGCTTGAGGACGGCGACGGCGGCCTTGACGAAGGTCTGCTCGGCAAAGCCCTCGCCCTCGTCCATGAAACGGCGGCCTGCGACGTTGGCCATGATGCCGATGGGGTAGGAGCGGCGCGGCTGGCTGTCGGTAATCTTGACGATGCCGGTGGCGGGCGCGTTGATGTCTATGGGCGTGCCGTGGCAGCCGGTCCACTGCCCTGCCGCGGCGGCGCCAATCTCCATGGCGGCGCGGTGGCCGTCGCCGGTGTTGTAGCGGGCACCGCGGACCTTGGCGCGCTCCCAGTGGCCGCCGAGGTACTTCGTGCGCATCTCGGCGTTGGCCTCGAAGCCGCCGCAGGCGAGGACGACCGCCTTGGCGCGGATGGTGTGAACGCCGTCGGCGTCCTGGGCCATGAGGCCATTGACCTCGCCCTTGGGACCCTGGAGCAGCTTGAGCATCTTGGTCTCGTAGAGGACCTGGATGCCATTGCGCCGCGCGGCCTTGGTGAGCATGTCCACGAGGCCGGGGCCAGCGCCGTAGGCGGCTAGGCCGACCTGGTTGGGGATGGTGGACGGCGCGCGGGCGACAGAGCCCTGGACGGGCAACTCCCAGCGGACACCCTTGGCGTGCATCCAGTCAACGGTGGGGCGCGATTCGGCGATGAGGGCCTCCATCAGCTCCTCGCTCGTGTCGCCGTGGGTGACGGTCGTCAGGTGGCGGCGGAACTCCTCGGCGGAATACGGCGCCATGCTGGTGTGGCTGAGGTCCTTGCCCGCCAGGTCGGGGACGAGGCGCTTGAGGTCGTCGAGGCCGGTGTGGGTGAAGCGGAAGCCCGCGCCAGTGTAAGGGCAGTTGCCGCCCTGGGCGGACGGCGGCGCCTTCTCGAGGACGGCGACGGCGGCGCCCTGGTCGCGGGCGGCGAGGGCGGCGCAGAGGGCGGCGTTGCCCGCGCCGACAACGGTGACGTCGTAGTACAACTCTTCGGCCATGTGTGTCCTGCGGATGTCAGGATGCGAGTGGGCTACCAGTATAGCCGAATGGCCGGTCAGTAGGCATTGGGGTATAGTAGAGTCTGAGGCGGCGGCATGGCCTCGCCCTTCCAAGCCCAGCGTCGCCCTTTCGGGATGTTGCCCGGTGGTGCAGCGGTAGCACAGAGGACTTTGGATCCTCTGACCCTGGTTCGAATCCAGGCCGGGCAGCCATTCGACTCGCTGCGCTCGCTCATGGCTTCCAGTCTGGAGAGGCGAGTGGTGCGGTCAAAGGCCTCTCCCGCAAGGGGAGAGGAGGGCTGCCCAACCCCTCCCCCAAATCCTTCGCCTCGCTCAAGCTGACACCAAAGCGGTGTCAGCTTGTGACGGCGCCGATGGAGGCGGAGGAGACGAGCTTGGCGTACTTGGCGAGGACGCCGCGCTCGTACTTGGGGGCAGGCGCCTTCCACTGCTTGCGACGGCTATCCAGCTCGGCCTGGGGCAGCTTGACGCTGAGCTCGCGGCGCTCGACGTTCATGACGATGGTGTCTCCGTCGCGGACGAGGGCGATGGGGCCGCCGACGGCGGCCTCGGGGGCGACGTGGCCGATCATGGGACCGCGGGTGGCGCCGGAGAAGCGGCCGTCCGTGACGAGCAGGGTGCTGTCGCCCAGGCCCGCACCCATGATGGCCCCTGTGAGCGCGAGCATCTCTTGCATCCCTGGGCCGCCCTTGGGGCCTTCGTAACGGAGGATGAGGACGTCGTTCGGCTTGATCTTGCCGTCCATGACGGCGTTGAAGGCGGCACGCTCGCCGTCGAAGACGCGGGCCGGGCCTTCGTGGGCCAGGTGTTTCGTGCCTGAGACTTTCAGCACGCAACCCTCGGGGGCCAGGTTGCCCTTGAGGATGACCAGGCCGCCGGTGGGGCTGCGCGGCGAGGAGATGGGGTAGATGGCCCGTTTGTCCGGCTCGCCCTTGAATCCGGCCAGGTTCTCGGCGACGGTCTTGCCCGTGACGGTCATGCAGTCGCCGTGGAGCAGGCCGCCCTTCATCAGCTCCTTCATCAGGGTCGGGATGCCGCCCGGCTTCTCCATGTCGGGCATGACGTAGCGGCCTCCGGGGCGCAGGTCGGTGAGGTAGGGCGTCTTGCGGCTCAGGCGGTCGAAGTCGTCAATGCTCAGCGGGACGCGGGCCTCGTGGGCGATGGCCAGGAGGTGGAGGACGGAGTTGGTCGAACCGCCCATGGCCAGGACGACGGTGATGGCGTTCTCCAGTGACTCACGGGTGATGATGTCACGGGGTTTGATGTCGCGCTCCAAGAGCTTGTAGAGGTAGGAGCCCGCCTTGGCAGCGGTCGCCTCGCAGCGCGGGTCCACGGCGGGGATGGAGGCCGCGCCGGGGATGGACATGCCCATCGCCTCGATGGCCGAGGCCATGGTGTTGGCGGTGAACATGCCGGAGCAGGCGCCCTCGCCGGGGCAGGCAACGCGCTCCATGGCGATGAGCTCTTCCAAGGTGAGTTTCTTCTGGGAGTAGGAGCCGACGGCCTCGTACATGTCCTGGATGTTGATGTCCTGGCCGCGGTACTGTCCAGCGAGGATGGCGCCGCCGTACACGAAGATGGACGGAATGTTCAGGCGGGCCATGGCCATGATGGCGCCGGGCATGTTCTTGTCGCAAGCGCCGACGATGACGAGGCCGTCCATGCCCTCGGCGAAGGTGATGGTCTCGATGGAGTCGGCGATGACTTCGCGGCTGACGAGGGATGCCTTCATGCCCTCGGTGCCCATGGAGATGCCGTCGCTGACCGTAATGGTGCCGAACATGAAGGGGACGGCGCCGGCGGCGCGGACGCCCTCCTTCGCTTTGCGGGCGATGCGGTCCAGGTGGACGTTGCATGGGGTGATGTCGCTGGCGAGGTTGCCGACGGCGACGAAGGGCTTGTTCATGTCGTCATCGGTCAGGCCGGTGGCGCGGAGCATGGCGCGGGCGGGCGCGCGGCTCGGCCCATCGGTGACCGCGGAGCTTTTCAGCTTCAACTTGGACTTGACTTGGGTGGTCATCGGCACTCCTTACATACAGACCTAACGGCGAGTGTAACTTTGGCCCACGGGCGAGTCAATAGACGGCGGGGCGGGCCTAGCCCGCGCCGTCGCTGGGCTGCGCAGCCAAGGACATCTCGCCTTTGCGCTCCCGCGACCTGGCGACCTGGAGGTAGAGGAAGAGTAGGCCGCCGAAGACGATGACGCTGACAAGGGTGATGGACCTGTCCACCAGCGTGATGGATGCGGCATCATGGCGGTCGAAGCTGAGAACGAGGAGGCCGGTGAGGCCGGGCTCGACGGCGCCGACGCCGCCGGGGGTGGGCACCGTGCTGAGGATGGCGTGGCCGAGGGAAACGAGCATAACCATAGGGAGACCGATGTCCATGTGCAGCGCTTGGACGACGAAGTAGAGGCGGCAGGCCTCCAAGACCCAGCCGATGAGGCTGAGCAGGACGAGGGCAGGCAGCATCCGGCGGACGCTGCCGAGGGTGCCCTGATGGAACCGGTCGTATGCGCCCTGCAGGCGGGCCGGGAGGAGCATGGCAAGCCGGCGGCCGTACCCGCGCATGAGAGCCAAGAGGGCGACGAGGGCGACGGCCATGACCACGGCGGCGATGAGCAGGTAGCGGGATGCATCGGACTCGAAAGACGCCGAGACGGCAAAGACGCTAGCGATGATAAGGACCGAGATGACCACCATGTCCAGGACGCGCTCGGCAAGGACTGTGCCAAGGCTCCAGGAGAAGCTGCCTTTGGACTCATCGGCGAAGGCATAGGCACGATAGGCGTCGCCCAGCCGGAACCAACTGATGGCATTGACGAACCAACCGACGAGGATGAACTGAGAGAAACGAGAAACGGACGGTAGGCGAAGCTCGTGGCCTGACCCCTCGGCGGACGCGGCGTTGGCTGCGAGGATCTTCCAACGCAGGCCGCGGAAGGCAAAGCTGAGGTAGTAAAGGGCGAGGGCAACGATGTACAGCCAGGGGTTGAGGAAGCGGACGTTGTCCCAGGTCTGGCCCCAGTCGAGGTCGAAGCGGGTTGCCAGGAACGCGATGAAGGCGCCGGCGATGGCGAAGGCAAGCAGGGTCGGCAGCGAAAGGATGCGCCGTTTGAGGGACAGAGGTTGGGACTGGCGGGACAAGCTGAGTTGGCCCTCCTGGCTTTGCTCTAATGTTACAACGGGCGCTTGACAGGCATGCCGGGTCGCCTTGGAAAGCGGTCGGGTGTCGCAATAATTTTATCCAGGACTACGAGGGCTCCTTTCTCCTTCATCACCTCCAAATCTACGTCCAATACCCTGTCCAGGTGTCCTCCGAGGGTCTCGATAGCTTGGCGGGCGCGGGCCAGTTCGCCGGCGACATCTGGCCGCTTGTGCACCACAGAGGTGCCTCCGATGCGGCAGAATGGCAGCGTCAACTCCGCCAGCGCGGCGAGTTCGGCGACGGCCCTGGACAGGACGATGTCGAACCGCTCCCGCAACTCCGGCAGGTGTGCCAGTTCCTCGGCGCGACCGGTAAGGACTGTCAGGTTTGCCAGACCGAGCAGCTCCTTCAGGTGAGAGAGGAAAGCAGTCTTCTTAGCGGTGGACTCGATGAGGGTAACCCGTGACTCGGGGAACACGATGGCGAGGGGCACACCGGGGAAGCCTGCGCCGCTACCCACGTCGGCCATGTGTGCCGAGGTCACCACATTGGCTGGCACGGCCAAGATGGCCGAGAGAGAGTCAACGAAGTGCCGAGTCTGTACCTCATCCCGCTCGGTTATCGCGGTCAGGTTGACCATGCGGTTCCACCCGACCAGCGCTTCGTAGTAGTTCTCGAAAAGTCGGACCTCGCGGTCGCCTAAGGCAAGGCCGAGAGTGGCAGCCCCTTTCACCAACAGTTCCAACGGCCCTCCTCGTGGATCCGTCCATAATGAGGCTCGCGGGATTATACCACCGGCCTAATTGGGGAGCGTCTCTGCGATTGACACGCCCCTAGGCCTTCGCTAGACTCCGATTCCTGGTCTATCCGAGAACGATGAGGTAAGATTGCCCGCATGGCGCTGACGGCAGAACTCAAGGAAAAGCACCGCGAACTCTGGGAAGGGGTTGTGACTCACCCCTTCGTACTAGAGATGGGCGACGGGACATTGCCGAGGAAGACCTTCCGCGACTACTTCGTTCAAGACTACGCCATCGTGGGCGACATCGTTTCCATCCTCTCCATGGGCGTTGCCAAGGCCCCGAGCTTCGATGCGGCGTCGCGGTTCAACAAGTTCATCACGGGAATCCTGAACCCCGAGAACGACATCTTCATGGACGCATTCAAGGAGATGAAGGTCACGCCTGAGGAGATGGCGCGCAAGACGCCAACGACGCAAGCGTTCGGCGACTTCATGGTGCGGGTAGGGCTTGAAGGCCAGTTCGAGGACATCGCGACGGTATTGTACGTGACTGAGGGAGCCTACCTCGATTGGGCCACCCGCCTGATGAAAGCGGGCAAGCGGCCCCGAAACGCGGCGTACCGGGCGTGGATAGACATCCACGGGCCGGCGGTGCTAGGCGACATCGCGGCATTCTTGGGGCAACACGTTGACCGCAACACTCCGCCGATGCGGCGGAAGCGCGTCGAGGAGCTTTTCCTGACCTCGCTGCGCTACGAGTACCGGTTCTTCGAGGCGGCATACCGAGGCGAACAGTGGCCGGACGAGCAGACGGCAAGCCGTCGTCCAAGGGGCGCAAGATGAACGAGCCTGTTATCAAGATCATGACCATCGCAGGGTCGGACTCGGGCGCCGGCGCGGGCATCCAGGCCGACATGAAGACCGTCGCGGCGCTGGGTGCGTATGCCACGACGGTCATCTCGGCCGTCACGGCGCAGAACACGCGTCGCGTCACAGACATCCTCGAGTTGCCCATCAGCCTCATCAAGGCCCAGATAGACGCGGTGGCGACGGACATCGGCGCAGATGCGGTGAAGACGGGGATGCTATCTAGCTCGGCGGTCATCGAGGCGGTGGCCGAGAAGCTGCGCGAGCACTCGCTGACCAAGATCGTGGTCGTGGACCCGGTGATGGTGTCCAAGGGAGGCGACAGGCTGCTCCAGAAGGAAGCGGTGAAGGCTTTGCGGGAGAAGCTGCTTCCGCTGGCGACCATCGTGACACCGAACGTGGAAGAGGCCTCGGTACTGACGGAGAAGGAGATCAAGTCGCTGGATGACATGCGCGCCGCAGCCGAGGAACTTGTGCGGATGGGCGCAAAGGCGTGTGTGGTCACAGGCGGCCTGGCCTCCGGCCCTGCGACAGACTTGCTGTACGACGGGAAAGAAATCAAGGCGTTCACCGCGCCGCGGATGATGTCCACCAGCACGCACGGAACAGGCTGCACGTTCGCGTCGGCGCTGGCGGTGTACCTGGCGCGGGGCGAGACGCCGCGGGAGGCGGTGGGCTCGGCGAAGCGATACGTAACGAACGCGATCCGCGCGGCATACCCGCTGGGCACCGGCTACGGGCCGCTCCACCACTTCCACGAGTGGTGGAAATAGCCGACAGGGGCGAAGTCCTTTGTATGGTATCAACATACCTGACCCATCGGATGAGTCAGGTATGTTGATACATTTTCTTAAGATGAAAGGGTTCCCAACACCCTTCTGAAAGACTAACCCTGAGCACGCACTCGCATGCGTTCGTCATTTACCCACAGATCACTAGCGAGTTAGCCATGTGTTGACGTAGAAAGGCAGCGCCCTTACTTCGAAGTTCTTCAGGTCTGCCGTGTGCGGGAAGATACTGTAAAAGTTACCTGGCTCCACCCACTGGACGTTGATGTATCCCTCGAGTTGGATTTGCTTGATGATTTCGTACTTCTCCTGGAAAGTAGTGGCCTGCGCGAACTGGCGGCGCAGCCTTTCAATCTTAGGCACCTTGGGCCAGAAAGCCTGGTTGCCAGCGTATATCGGGGACCTGATAGGATCGCCGCAGAACCAGTGGACACACCAACTGGTCCAGACATGGAATGCATCAGGGTCGCCCAGCTGGGTCACCACGGTGGCCCAGTCCAAGGCTGGCGCATCCACATTGATTCCGATGGCCTCCATCTCCTGCTTGCCCACGATTCCAAGGGGCGTCAAGGTGGCGTAGTCGGTGGGGTTCAGCCAGATAACCGTCTCGCCGGTGTACGTGGACTCATTGACCAAATGGCGGGCCCGCTCTTTATCGTTGACGTTGTAGTATTCGTCGGCACCGATGTCAGTCTCAGAGGGCACGCCACAGTAGAAGGAGGCGGGGCACAGGTCCCACAGTTCGTCAGGGCCCAAGGAGGCCATGAGAGCCTCGTAGTCCATGCCGATCTGGACCGCCCGACGCAGGTTTAAGTTGTCGAAAGGCGGATGGGTGGGAATTAGGCCGACGGCAGACCTGTGGCCCGGCTTGTACAAGGGAACGGTGAGCTCCGAGTTGCTGTTCACCCGCTTGTAGAAATCCAGGCCGGCACCATCCACCAAGTCCCACTCACCCGTCTCCAGACCGGCAATCTTGGTCTCCTCATCAGGGATCTCCAACCAGATGAGCTGGTCCAGATAGGCAATCTGCTCCCCCGCGTAGAGGTCGGCCTTGCCGCCGCTGGGCACGTAGTCATCGAACCGCTCCAGGACGAGCTGGTTCCCCTGCTCCCACTTGCTGAACTTATAGGGCGAGGAGCCGATGATGTCGGAGATTTGCGTGGAGGACGGCACGCTGGCGATCCTTGCCGGCATCACGAACACGCCGCTGGCTGGCCTCGCCATGCCATCGGTGACTGCGCCGAACGGCTCTTTCAGGTTCACGGCGAAGGTCTTGTCGTCTACCGTGGTGAAGGCCGGGTCAGCCACGAATTCGCGCATCAGGCCCGCTGTACCGTCCTGTCCACCCAGCCAGCGTGTGAAGGAGACGACCACGTCCTGTGCGGTTATAGGCGAGCCGTCGGCGAACTTGAGACCATCACGCAGGGTGAAGGTATAAGTCTTGGAGTCCGGGCTGAGGCTCCAACTTTCCGCCATCCGCGGCTTCTCCTCCAGCTTGGAGCTGTTCCCGCCAAGACGGGATTGTGACCCGGCGATGCAGATGCTGCTGGAAGGCCGCTGTGCCTCCGAGGGCTGATGACCTGATGGCACCAGCCCTCGGAGGGAATCAAACCCCAGTCGGATAGCTTGTCTCCGCTGCGCCCTACCGCTCGAGCCAGGTGTTGGCGTAGTAGGGAACCGCCTTGACCTCCAGATTCTTGAGGGCGCTCGTGTGGGGATAGATGCTGTAGAACACGCCCACGTACAGCGCGTTGACGTTCTTGAAGAACTCGACCTGCATCTCCTCCATCACGCGGAACTTCTCCTCTTGAGTGGCGGCCTGGATGAACTTCTTGCGCAGGTCCAAGAGCTTAGGCACCTTCGGCCATATGGCAATCCCAGCACCGATGGCTTCGTTGTCCAAGGGGCTGCTGCTGTTCCAGTGGACGTCCCAACTGGCCAGCACGTTGAAAGTGTCGGGACTACCGAGCTGCGTCACCACCGTGGCCCAGTCCAGCGCCGGCATGTCCACCGTGAAGCCTATGTTCTCGAGCTCCTGCCTGACGACGATGCCCACAGGCGTGATGGTGGCGTAGTCCGTGGGATTCAAAAGCGTGATTGTCTCACCGGTATACCCCGACTCAGTCAAAAGCCGCTGCGCCTCTTCCTTGTCGTTGAGGTTGTAGTACTGCTCGGCCCCTATGTCGGTCTCCCACGGAGTACCGCAGAAGAAGACGGCGGGGCACAGGTCCCACAACTCTTTGGGCCCAAGAGAGGACATGACGGAAGTGTCGTCCATGCCGGTCTGCGCTGCCAGCCGGGCAACGGTGTTGTCAAAGGGCGGGTGAGTCGGTGGCATAATGACGTTGGTTCTGTGGCCCGGCCTGTAGAGTGGCACTGTCAGATCGGGGTTGGAGTTGACCCGGTTGTAGAAGTCCAGCCCCGCCCCGTCCACCACGTCCCATTCCCCTGTCTCCAGGCCGGCGAGCTTGGTCTCCTCATCGGGAATCTCCAGCCAAATCAGACTGTCGATGTAGGCGGTGGATCTGCCGACGAAGAGGCTGGATGGCCCGTCTTGAGGGACATATTCATCGAAACGGTTCAAGATAACCTTGTCCCCCTGGTCCCACTTCGCGAACTTGTACGGGCCGGAGCCGACCCACTCTTCGACCTGTTCACTCGAAGGCCTGTCGCCCACCCTGGTGGGCATCACGAAGACGCTGCCGTAGGGCTTTCCGATGATGAGCGGAACCGCGCTATTGGGCTCCTTGAGGTTCAGCGTGAAGGTGTTTTCGCTCACCACGGTGAAGGGCGCCTCCGTCGTGAACTCTTTCATCAGCGACGACCTGGCGAAAATCCCGTTCAACCACCGGTTGAAGGTAGTCACCACGTCAGTGGCTTTCACGGTGGTGCCGTCGTGGAACTTCATCCCGGGGCGTATGTTGAAGGTCCACGTCAGGCCGTCCTGGCTGATATCCCACGTATCCAGCATCTGAGGCTGCGAGTCCAGGTTGGCATCCCAGTTGAAAAGCGCCTCGAACATGTGGGCGGCCACGGCGATAGTCACATAGGCGCCTGAAAACTGCGGGTCCAGGGTGGGGATGCTGGCCTGGGAGACGATCCTCAACGTGCCGCCGTGGCGCGGCTGTCCGGCGGGAGGTCGCGTTGGCGTCGCCACCACTTCCCTTTCTATGACGACGGTCTGGACAACCTGTTTTTCGACGGGGACTTCCTTTTCAACGACGACGGTTTGGATGACTTCTTTGGTGACGACTGTCTCTTTGCTTCCGCAGGCCACCAGCAGGCCCCCCATCGCCACCACCACGATGATGCAGAACGCGAACTTTCTCACCCAAGCCCCCTTCACTCCA
The DNA here is from genome assembly GCA_016872515.1 of SAR202 cluster bacterium. Lineage (GTDB taxonomy): Bacteria > Chloroflexota > Dehalococcoidia > Lucifugimonadales > VGZR01 > VGZR01. The sequence goes on along the minus strand of VGZR01000001.1, from coordinate 156,470 downwards.
CTGCGATCACGTCGCCGATCCTTCGGTGCCCGTTCAGCTTTGCTTTGCTGACTCAGAGGTATGCGCCGCATTCCTTTTCCGTTTCCGTGCCACCACACTACACATGCCACCCTAGCTCGTCAACATCGTGATGTTTTTCACGCAACGCGTAGCGAGAGGGTCTCCTAACCTCTCTTTTTGGCATCAGCATACCTGACCCATCGGATGAGTCAGGTATGCTGATGCCCTTTGTATTGTTCCGTAGAGCATGATTGGATATAATGTGCGGCGCATCACGAGCGGAGTGGAGTTGTAGCGCATGGACCAAAAGAAGCAGAACGGCATGTCCCGCAGAGACTTCCTGGTGAAGGCGTCCCTGGGCCTGCTGGCCGTGGCGGGTGTGGCCGCCATCTCCGGCAAGCTGCTGGGGGGCTCTAAGCGGCCTGCTCAACGACTTTCGAAGGACTCCATCTTCACTGCGCGCGAGGACAAGGGCCGCACGGCATAACTCGCCGGGCCGCCGAGCCTAGTTCCGATGCACAACCCTGCTCAATCCCTCCTTACGTGACATCCGTGCCCTTCGAGCATGCCCAGCTAGAACCGGAGGACTGAGACGATGCAGGCACAAGCCCGTTCCCCTGTCCTGATAGACGCAGTACTGCCGCTGAACTGGGTGCAGACGCGCGCACAACGGCTGGTGGCAGATGCAGTGCTGGTGGTCGGGTTCGCCTGGCTCATCGCGCTGTGCTCGCAGATCGCCATCCGCATCCCGACGACGACGGTGCCCATCACTGGGCAGACGTTCGGGGTGCTGCTGACCGGCGGCGCCTTGGGGAGCAAGCGCGGCGGGTTGAGCGCGCTGGTGTATATGCTGCTAGGGATGTTCGCGGTGCCGGTGTTCGCGCCGCGGGGATCGGTGATGGCCGAGAAGAACTTCCACTTCATCTTCCCGTGGAAGGGCATCGAGGGGTATGTCTGGGACCTATCGAGCGGCGGGTACATCGTCGGGTTCATCCTGGCGGCGTTCCTGGTCGGCTGGCTGGCCGAGCACGGCTGGGCGAAGGGGTCGAAGGTCGTCGCGGCGATGCTGCTCGGCAACATCGTCGTCTATCTGGTGGGGCTGCCGTGGCTGGCGGCGTTCATCGCGAGTGGGGCGAAGATTCCGGGGCTGGAACTGACCTACTATGACGCCATCACCGGCAACAACGTGTTCGACAAAATGATGAAGGGTGGGCTATACCCCTTCATCGGCGGCGATGCCATCAAGCTGGTGGGCGCGATGATGGTGTTGCCAGGGGCATGGTGGCTGGTACGGAAACTGAAGGGGGAGAAGCCACCGGAGCGACGCAGTACAGCGTGACGCAGCCGTCCCAAGAGCTCTAGCACAAGAGGGGCGTCCCGATTTGTCGGGACGCCCCTCTTGCTTGCTTTATCGCAGAGGACCGAACCTATCTGAGAAGCTTAAGAGTCTCGTCAAGGTCGTTCCAAGGAAGCATGGCATCCACCCAGTTCTGGACACGGTCTATATAGAGGACCGCGGCTTCGATGGTGGAAACGACCTCCTTGCGGGAGCGGGCTTTCTCGACCTGCTTGGCCACTTTGTCGAGGACGGCGCTGGTGTCTTCGAAGCCCCAGTGGGCAACGCGGCTGCGGGTGCGACGGAGCAGCGTGGCAACGACAGCGCCGGACTGCGCAGCTGTGAGGCGCTTCTCGACCAGGGGACGGGTTGCCAGGAGGTTCTCGGTGGCCCAGAAGAGGTCGAAGTTAGCATAGAAGACGCAGGGTAAATTGCCCATGGGGGGCCGCTTGAACCGGCGGAGTCTCTTTACATCGGCGGGCTCATCTGCCCAGACGTCTTCCAGGGCCTTTTCGAGGAGGGCGACGGCGTTGTAGGGCGAGGCCTTGCGACGGCGCTGGGCCGTGGGGCGCTTGCGGCCGCCAACCAAGGACAGCGTTACGGGCAGCGCACCAGTCTTGAGGATGTCGCGGCCCGCAGCCTGGGCCTTCTTGAGGTCTTGGGGAACGACGCGGGCGAAGAGGCTGACGCTGGCGAAGGGCATGATCTTGCCGTAGAAGAGGCAGAGGGTCTGGCGGGTCGGGTAGTAGCCGATGTCGCCAGGGGAGACGGAGCCAACCTCGTTCTCAGGCTCCGTGTAGAAGGGGACCATGACGATGGTCTCTTCGCCCGCGAACTTGGCGTTGACGCCGAAGCTCTTGGCCGGAAGAGATTTTTCGAACGCCCGGCAGATGCGCGGCGCCTTGTCAGTCAACAACTCCGCGCGGACGACAGTGTCCCCTACCTTCATCTCGAAGAATTTCATCGCGGTCTCTCCTTTGGACAAACGTATGGCCCACCCGTGTGGATGGGCCATGTGTTTCGCTAGACAGGAAGGGCCTTACTGGCCGAAGACCTTGTTGCTGCCGACCATGGGCACGCCGGTGATGAAGGAGGCGTCGGTCGTGAGGGCCCGCAGGTCGGTGGGCTCGAGGTCGTGGATGTTTGACTTTCCGCAGGCGCGGGCGATGAGCTGGACCTCCAGGGTCAGGGCATTGAGGTAGTTGAAGACACGGTCGGCGGCCTCCTCGATGTCGAGACGGGCCATGAGCTCCGGGTTTTGGGTGGTGATGCCGACAGGGCACATGCCAGTGTGGCAATGGTGGCAGGCGCCGGGCCGAGTACCGAGCTTCTCGTAGTCTTCGACGTAGATGGCGCGGTTGCAGTTGAGGGCGATGAGGGCGGCGGTGCCGATGGCGACGGCGTCGGCGCCCAGGGCCAGAGCCTTAGCAACGTCGGCACCGCTGCTGATACCGCCGGCGATGATGAGCTGAACCTCTTCGCGGAGGCCGAGGTCGTCAAGGGCGCGGACGGCCTCGACGAGGGCGGCCATGGTGGGGATGCCGGTGTGGTCGAGTTGGAGCTCGGGTGAGGCGCCGGTGCCAGCTTCCATACCGTCCATGAAGATAACGTCAGCCCCAACCTTGGCGGCGAGCTTGACGTCGTCGGTGACGCGGCCCGCGCCGAGCTTGATGTAGATGGGCAGCTGGTAGTCGGTAGCCTCGCGCAGCTCCTCGAGCTTGATGATGAGGTCGTCGGCACCCATCCAGTCGGGATGGCGGACGGCGCTGCGCTGGTCAACGCCAGGGGGGAGGTCGCGCTGATTGGCAATCTCTTCGGAGACCTTCTGGCCGAGGAGGAGGCCCCCTGTGCCGGGCTTAGCGCCTTGGCCGATAACGACCTCGAGGGCGTCGGCCATCCGGAGGTGGTCGGGGTTGAAGCCGTAGCGGCTGGGGAGGACCTGATAGACAAGAAGGTGGGACGCCTCACGCTCGGCGGCAAGCATGCCACCGTCGCCGGTGGTGGTGGAGGTGCCGATGCGGGTAGCAGCCTTGCCCAGGGCGATCTTGGCGTTGCGGGAGAGGGCACCGAAGCTCATACCGGTGATGGTGACGGGGGTCTTGAGGTGAAGCGGCTTCTTGGCATGGCGGCTGCCGAGGATAGTGTCGGTGTAGCACTTCTCCCGATAGCCTTCCAGGGGCACGCGGCTGAGGCCGGACGTGACGAACGTGAGGTCGCGGAAGGAGGGAAGCTGACGTAGGGTGCCGAAGCCGCGGATGCGGTAGCGTCCCAGCTGGGCCTTGACCTGGATGTCTTCGATGACCTCGGGGCTATAGAAATAGCTCTCACGGATGAGGGGCTTGAACTGCTCCGCGGGGACAGCCTTGCGGCCGTTGGTGGAGGTCTTGCCTACAGTGCGACGCGCCAAAGTTCGTAGTCCTTCATGTTGAAGTTATAGAGCTTCTTGCCTGAGACGATCTTGGTGAACTCGGTGGGTTTCGGGATGCCAGCGACCTTGTACTTGGTTAGGAGGTCGCGGAGGAGTGCCTTGTCCTCGGCGGTGAGTTCGGCGGTCACGGCGTCGTTACCGAACTCGGCGACCTTGCCGCGGACATAGACCTTGCCTTCGTACATGGAGTCGGCCAGGGCCTCGCCGGTGTTGCCGCAGATGATAAAGACACCCTTCTGCATGATGAAGCCGGACATGTAATCCACGTTGCCGCCGATGATGATGGCCCCGCCCTTCATGGAGATGCCGGTGCGCGGGCCCGCGTTGCCATGGACGACGAGGATGCCGCCGCGAATGGCGGCCCCGGCGGCGGCGCTGGCGTTGCCGCGGACGACGATGCTGCCGGACATCATGTCCTCGCCGACGGACCAGCCGCAGTTCCCGCGGACCTCGACATCGGCGTGCTTGAGCATCCCCGCGCAGAAGTAGCCCACGTTGCCGTCGAAGACGACCTTGCCCGGGTGGTTGATGCCGACGCCCAGGTTGTGGCGCGAGGCAGGATTCCTGACCATGACGCTTTGGCCGCGCTCCAGGCCAGCGTAGATGGCCTTGTTGACCTCGCTGGTGGTGCGGCGTGTGCAGTCTATCTCAAGGGTTTTCTCGGCTACCTTGACCATGTGCGGACCGACCTCGCTGTGGGTTCATAGACCTTGGTGTTGGACGTGATGACGGGCGCCAGGGCGACCTCTTCGGAGGCGAGGGCGACGTAGGCGTCGTTCTCGGCGACGACCAGCGGCTTGGTTGCGAAGCGGTCCTTGGCGAAGCCGAGGCTGTCGCTGGTGGCGACGAGGTAGGTGAAGGTGCCGTCCAGCTCCGTGATGGAGTCCGTCAGGGCCTCCTCCAAGGTCTTGCCGTGGAGGAGCTTGTCGGCGATATAGACGGCGATGACCTCGGAGTCGTTGGTGGTGAGGAAGTCGTAGCCACGCTGCTGGAAGCGGCGGCGGAGGATGTTGTGGTTGGTGAGTTGGCCGTTGTGGACGACGGCGATGTCGGCGAAGGGCCTGGCCCAGAAGGGGTGGGAGTAGCAGGTGTTGACGATGCTCTCGGTGGCCAAGCGGGTGTGGGCGAGGCCATGAGTGCCCTGAAACTTCTCGACGTTATAGACATGCAACTCCTCGGCGCCGCCGGTGTCCTTGATGATTTCCATTGAGGTGCCGATGGAGAAGACCTGGATGTCGTCGGCCTCCTCGGCGGCCTTGGTGATGCGGCGGATGAGGTCAAGGTCGTCGGGCTTCTCGACGCCGGACATCTCGACACGGGCGAGATTGCGGGTCCAGATGGCCTTGTCCACGGTAGCGAAGCGGCCGACGCGGTCGCGGAGGCGGCCGAGCTTGGCCTCACCCTCCTCGCCGGATTCGGCCGCCAACTGAGCGCGCAGGACGAGGTGGTCGCGGCCCAGTTTGCCGTAGAGGGCCATGCCGGTGGAGTCGAGGCCCCGGCTGCCGAGGATACCCGCCATGGCGCTGAGGCGGTTGCCCAGCGGCACCGCCTTGGCGCCGTTCTTATACATAAAGCCCACTATGCCGCACATACTATGTTTGCCTCCCGGAGTACAGGGCTGTCTATCGGTGGAAGCTCGGCGCTGAATACGCCGTGCCCAGGCTTCGGAAAGCCCAATCCAGTCTATGGCCGTGGCTAAGGCAAGTCAATAGAAGGCTATGCATCACCAAGGCCACTGATGTTCCGTCAATAGATTTCGAGGTACTCGGCCTTCTCCCAGTCGGTGATGTAGGAGCGGAAGCGGGCGATCTCGTAGCGGCGCATGACGTTGTAGGCGGTGACGAACTCGTCACTTAGGAGGGTGCGGTACTCCTTGTCGGCGAGGAGGGCGTCGAGGGCGCTGTCGAGCGTGGTGGGTAACGCAGGGTAGCGCTTGTCCTCCTCGGCGGGGCCCTGGCCCGGAGGCCCGACAGGTTTGCCCTTCTTGAGGCCGAGCAGGCCGCCGGCCAGGACGCCGGCCATGGCGAGGTAGGGGTTCGCCAATCCGGTTCCGAGGCGGTTCTCCAGGTGGGTATTCTCGTCGCGGGAGTTCTTTGCGCGGATTGCCGCGGTGCGGTCCTGGATGCCCCAACTGACGTTGGACGGGGCAAAGTGGTGGGGGACGAAGCGGTGGTAGCAGTTGATGGTGGGCGCGACGAGGGCCATGCTGGCCGGAGTGTGCTCCAGCATGCCCTGGATGAAGCAGCGGGCGGTCTTGGACAGGCCGTCCTTGTCCCGGTCGTCGAGGAAAACGTTTACGCCGGTGCTCCTGTCCTGGAGGCTGACGTGGATGTGGCATCCGGAGGCGGCCTGGTCGGCGAAGGGCTTGGTCATGAAGGTGGCGTTGTAGCCGTGCTTGTGGGCGACGGCCTTGACGCCGTTCTTGAAGGTGAATGCCTGGTCCGCGGCGGCGATGCCTGCCTTGGGGCCGAAGTTGATCTCGAACTGGGACGGCGCGTACTCCGCGTTGGCGGTGATGATGTCCACCCCGGCCTTGGGCATCTGGGCCAGGATGTCCTCGATGACGGGGACGTAGGTGTTGCGGATGGAGTTGAAGATGTGGAGGCCGCCGAAGGTGGGTTTGGCGGTGCCGGGCTCGAGGAGGTAGAACTCGTACTCCAGACCGACGGTGACGGTGAAGCCAAGTTTTTCGGCCTCGCGGAGTAGCTGCTGGAGGACGTAGCGTGGATTGGCCTGCTGGGGCCTCCCGTCCTCCCAGTGGCCGTTGCAGATGAGGCGCGCGGTGTTGGCGGCCCAGGGGAGGACCATTGCGGTGTCGAGGTCGGGCATGAGGTATTGGTCGGCGTAGTTGACCTCTTCGTTGTAGAGGGTGGCGGGAACGACGGAGGACGCGGTGTCGAGGACAACCGTGCCGCCGTACATGTTCAGGCCCTTGCGGGCGAAGGACTCGACGTGGTTCAGGGGGATGATTTTGGAGCGGCTGGTGCCGTGCATGTCCGGCAGTTCGAACTGAACGTACTGGATACCTTGGCCGCGCCACTCACGTACGAGGTCGGTGATGGACTTACCATTGGCTGCTCTAGGCTTGGGCATCCTTTGTTCCTCCTCGGATTTCTGGGCGAGATTTTACCAGAGTGCCGGAACTAGCGGTTCCCTGGGTTCAGTTGATAGACGGAGCGGACCGGCGCGGTGGGTTTGGCGTTCGCTGCTTTCGGCGACGGGATGGGCACACGGTCGGCTATCCGCGTACCCCAGCGTGGCTTGGACTCGAGGGTGAACTTCCCTTCAAGGCTTAAGATGCGGTCACGCAGGTTGACGAGGCCGAAGTCGCCGGTCTCCGGGGTATTCTGAATGTTGAACGGGTCAAAGCCGGCGCCGTCGTCGGCCACAACGACGACGAGATGAGAGTCCTTCCTGTGCAACTCCACATGGATATTCTGGGCCGTGGCATGCTGGACGGCATTGGCGACGCTCTACTGTACCACCCGATAGACGGCCAACTCCACCTGTTCGGGCAGCCGCTCGGAGTCCAGCCCCGAAGAGAGCAACTCGACCTTGATGGCCGTGGGGTTGTTCAAAGGAACGTCCCTCCGTTTCCAGCAGTAGAGAGAAAGGCTAGCCGCCACAGCCGCTGAGAGTATCAGCGGGGCTACGTAAGGAATCGCGTTTGTGTTCACTTTCTCAGCCTTCTCTGTTGACCGCGTCTAAGGCCAAGATACGCAAGGCTGACGGCCTAGCTCCCGTTAAGCCGAATCCGGGGTGCTAGAACTCTACGGGCTTGGTAGCCGCCACGTGCCTCGGGTCGTCCCAACGGAACAGGTCTGGGTTCCGGCCCAACTCCAAGGCCAGCCAATAGGTGAGCAACTGGAGCGGCACGAGATAGACGATAGGGGTCAGAAGCTCGGGAATAGCGGGCAGGGTTACGGTGGTGTTCGCTACGGCACGCATCTCTGCGGCGCCTTCTTGGACAAGGGCAAGGACATGAGCACCGGCCTCCCGGGTGGCTTTGGCAAGTTGGACAGCCCGCTGGTAGCCGGCACCCGGCGGTGCGATGAAGATGACGAGCGGGCCTTCGGAGGTGGCAACGAAAGGGCCATGAAGGAAGTACTCAAGCTGATAGGCGTTGGTAGGCAGATAGGCGGCCTCGTTGACCTTGAGGGCGACTTCGTGAGCGGTCGCCACGTTGGGTCCCCAGCCGGTGGAGACGATGCGCGATGCGTTCTTATACTGGCGGGCGATGGCTTTGATCTGCGGTTCGAGGGCCAGGGCATCGGAGAGACCGTCCGGCAGCGCTTCCAGGTCGGCAGCTCCGAGGTCCTGGCCACCGCCTGCTTCCACAGCCACCATCGCGAGCGCGGACATGGCGGCGGTGTGGCTAATGGTGAACGCAGCAGACTTTTCTTGGTAGCTGGTCTCGATGACGACGTCGGCGAGGTCGAGCCGGCCTTTGGAGTTCTGTCCGGTGATGAGCGCGGTTCGCGCTCCGGCCTTCTTCGCCTGCTCCAACGCCCAAAGGGAGTAGCGCTTGGTGCCGCCGTGGCTCATGACGATCACCACATCGTCGTTGGTCATCGTCGGAGGATAGGCCCAGAACTCGAAAGAGTTCCAGGAGCGGGCTTCGTCGCGGCCACCCACCCGGCGAAGAAGGTACTCCCCGACCATAGCGGCATGCCAAGAGGTTCCGATACCGACCAGATGGACGTGGCGTGCGTCGGCGATGCGCTCTGCCAGTCCGTTGGCGTTGGGACGTTGAGAGCGCAGCATCCGCCGGATGGCCACGGGCTGGTCAACGATACAGTCATGCATGAAGTAAGGATGGCTGGTGCGGCCGGCGAAACGAGACGTCAACTGCATCCTCCACGCTCTGGGTTCACGAAAACCGGCAGCCAGGGACTGTCCCAGGCCCGGTGCGGATATCGTAGCACGGGAGCCTACCGCACCGAAACGTGGCAGATGCGTTTCCCGCCCCTCATGAGGCGGATTGAGGTGAAAAGCGCGCTAGGCGGCCTTCGCGGCCAGCCGATGCTTGCGGTTAATCTGCTGGAGCAAAGCCTCAGCGCGGGCAGGCCTGTCCACGTCCATCGCGAAACCGCATTGCAGGCACTCCACGAACCACCCGTAGCCGTCGTTGGTCAAGGAGACGTCACCGCGTTCGCAGCGGGGGCAGTTCTTCGTCCACAGCATCGTCGCGACCTCCTCTCCATATGCTGACGAAAGGGAGTTTCGCAGTAGCACGTGAACAGGGCGTGAAGGCAGGCGCGAAGGATGTGAGGGTGGGGTGAAGGGGCGGGAACCCGCCTAGGCGAAGGTGGAGGTATCTATCTTGACGGTGACCTCTTCCTCTAGAAAGACCCACTGGACCGCTGTATTAGTCCCGCCAAGCTCCAAGCGGTCGAAGTTACGTAGCAGCCGCGGCTGTGGGCCAAGACGCTCGCCGTTGACGAAGGTGCCGTTGCGGCTGCCCAGGTCAGCTATCCAAAAGCCGCGCTCATCCGCCATGATGCCGACATGCTGCCGGGAGATGCCGGGCTCCTCCCAGGGGATGTCGTTCAGCGGGCCGCGGCCAATCATGGTCACGCCTTGGGGCAGGAGGGCCAAGCTCTTGCCGTCGCCATTCCCACCTTTGATGACCAGAACTCCCTGTTTAGACATAGTTGTGCCACCCCAGATAGAAATCGCCTATGCCCCTTTCTCGAGAGTCGGGATGCACCAATTTATCTACGATGAGACTATCACGGAGGTTCTTACAGAACTCTCACGAGACAGCGAGCTGGACTCCACGCGGCGCAAGGGCAGCTACGAGGCGGACTTGACCTGACTGCGGAGGCGCCGGAGCCAAATCCTGACCAGGGTGTTTGACCAGACGGACAGGAGCGACAGGGCAAGGGCGCGATACACCCAGGCCCGTGAAACCTTGACGGGGCGGCCGGGGTCGAGCCACCGTGGCTCTCTGGCCAGCTTGGCAAGCGTGCCTAGGCCGATGAGGATCGGCCAAAGAGCGGCGAGGCGGAGGCGGAGGTTTCTCCGAGGGATGGCGAATAGGTATTCTTCCGCGGCGGAGTAGTGGCCCAACGCCGTCTCCACATAGGCCACCAGCGCAGGCCTCGCCTGCGCCGACTTCGCCGGGTCGAGTAGGGCCGCCGAAGACAAACCTACTGCAGACAGGGACACTTCCGGAAGGTAGCAGCGGCCCTGCCGCAGGTCTTTCGGCACGTCGCGCAAGACATTGGTGAGTTGCAATGCCTTGCCAAATCGCACCCCAAGCGCCGACATCCGTGGCACGTCCCACCGGGAAAGGGAGCGCGTATGGGCTACCGCCATCTCCGTCCAGAACTCGCCCACGCAGCCCGCCACGAGGTAGGTGTACCTGTCCAGTTCTTGGGCATCCTTCAGGGCCACTACCTTGCCCGAGGTTCCAGGCGGGAACGTCGTGAGGTCGAACTCCATGCCCTCAGTCAGGGTGACCACAACACGGCGTACGAGGCCTCGGTCCGGCTCGGGCGTGGCCTTCAGCAGAGCGAATGCTTGTGGCAGAGAGGCGAGCAGCAACCGTTCCTGGGGCTGTGCTTGGGCTTCGGCCACGGCGGCGGCGATTCCGGCGAGTACCTCATGGGATGCAGGCTCCTGTACCTGTACACGGAAGGCCAGGAGATGCCGCAGCCGCTGTCCAGGGGGCAGTGCTCGCGTGTCGGCGATAGTGTCGGCCGCACGGGCGAGGAGGTAGGCCAGGCCAACCGGCTCCCGCATGGCGCCTGGCAGGATGCGCAGAGTGAGGTAGAACGCCCGCGAGACGCCCTTCAGCTGCTCCGTGAGCAGACGCTGCCGCTCCCGTGGAGACACGAAGGGCAAGTCTTGTTCAGAGCGCGCCACGAGCCGCCTTTCCGAAAAGGGTCACCTTGGCGATACAAGTGGCTGCAAGAATACCATCCCGGCTAAGGACAAGGGGCGGCCAAGCGGAGCGCCGAAAGACCTGGAGAGGTCCGAGATCGTGAGCGCTTCGCCCGCGCTATCCATCCCCACAGTCATAGCTTATCTTGGCCCTCTCGTACTCCTCGTACGTGTTGAGGTCGAGACGGATGCGCGGGTCGTCTATCTGCACAGCGTTGACTTGGGAGTCGTGGGCGCGGAAGACCGCCCGAAGACCTTCCGACTCTTCGGAGATGCGCTCCATCTCTGCCCGTAGGGCGCCGGAGAAGATGACGGGATGGCCTCCGCGGCCCTGACGCCGCGGCGAGGTGATGAGGGCGCCGCTTTCCAGGTGGGACTGGATGACCTGGGAGATGATGAGGCTTGGCCTAGGCTGGTCCACCGCCAAGAGGAGGATGGCCTCGGCATCACGGGAGATAGCCTTCAGCCCTGCCTTGACGGACGTGCTCTTGCCCATGCGATAGTCGGGGTTCACCACATGGCGGACGTTCGGCCCACGGACATACGGTGCGACGGCTTCGGCCTGGTGACCGAGCACGGCGATGACTTCAGAAACACCTGCTCTGACGAGGCTGGAGACCTGGTACTCCACAAGGGTCGTGCCACACCAGGGAAGAAGAGGCTTAGGGCGTCCCATGCGGGTGGACTCCCCCGCGGCGGTGAGGATGGTAGAGAAGCCCGGCATCGGTTAGCCGGCGGCGACCAGGGACTCCTTGTGCTTTGCCTCGATGCGGTGTAAGTGCCTCTCTTCAAGCTTCATGGGCAGGCCGGTGCCGCCGAGGCGGAACATGAGCATCTCCGCAACGATACTGACAGCGATCTCGTCCGGCGTCCGGGCATGGATGTCCAGGCCAACCGGCGCGCGTATCTCGCGGATGCGCTCTCTGGGGATGCCCATCTTGAAGAGGTCTTCGTAGATCAGGATGGTCTTGCGCTTGCTGCCCAGAAGTCCGACATACTTGGCGGGCGTCCTGGCCGCGGCGGCGAGCGCAACGTTGTCGTAGCGGTGGCCGCGGGTGGCGACGATGATGAAGGTGTTCGCATTGATGGGAAGCTGTGCCATCGCCTCTTCCGGTTTGAGGGCGACGGTCATTTCGGCCTCAGGAAAACGGGACGGATTGGCAAACTCTGCGCGGTCGTCGGTGACGTACACGAGGAAACCGAGTTTCTTGGCGAGCGGGGCGATGGACTTTGAGACATGTCCGCCGCCGCAGAGGATGAGCCGGGGCGGCGTGGTATAGGCCTCGACGAAGAATTCGGTGCCGTTCTCGGAGGTCACATACTCGCTCTTGCCCATGACCATCAGTTCCAACGCTTTCTTGCTTGCGTCGTGGTCGAGGTCGGGGTCGCCCAGTGTACCGGACGTGGTGCCGTTCTCGCGGACGAAAAGCTTCGCGCCGACGGCGGCTTTAGAGCCGTTCCCTGCTTGAGCGAGCGTGGCCATGGCCACTGGCGCTCCGGTCCCCGCATAGGCCTCGCTTATCTCTTTGGCGAGGGGCAGGAACGCCTGCGGCTGGTACACCGGGTCAATGAGGAAGTACATCGTGCCGCCGCAGACCAGGCCGTCATTTGCCGCGAGGTCTTCGTTGAGCTCATACTCGCGGAGCTCGGTCGGACCATTGCGCTTAAGCAGTTCCTTGGCAGCGAACCAGATATCGCCTTCAACGCAGCCGCCGCCGAGAGTGCCGACGCCGGAACCGTCCTGGCGTACGAGAAGCTTTGCGCCCGGCTTCTGGGGGGTCGAGCCTTTGGTGCGCACAACCGTGGCCACCACAGCCCGGTTGCCCCGGCTGAACTGGTTGACGGCTTCGTGAAACACATCTTGCATAGCACACACCCCCAGGGCGGTTCAAGGGATTCCGCTACTAGCGTAGCAAGTGAAGGCCGCCAATTCAACACGGCGGCCCCCCGGTGGCAACGCGGGCCGAAGCTAGAGAGTAACGATGCGTTCGAGGCGGCGGTTGGAGCGGCAGGGGCCGACGACGGCCAGATTGAGGCCGTCCGGCCGGAGCAGCTCCTTGGCGATGCGTTGGACACCCTCCGAAGTAACCGCTTTCACATTGCGCGCGACCTCACTGGCTTCGTGTACCTCTCCCATGAGCAGTTCCTGAGCGCCGAACCAGTGGGAGACGGCGCGGGTGTCTTCCATCCGCAGCATGAGCCGCCCTGTTGTGAGCCGCTTTGCCATCTCCAGTTCGTCGTCCGGCACAAGCTCTTTGGCCTTGGCGACCTGGCCCATGATAGCTTCGACGGAGTCGGCGACCTTCTTAGGAGCGACGCCGGCATTGACGAAGAAGGCGCCGCAGTCACGGAAGTGGGTGACGCCGCTGTGGACGTCGTAGGCCAGCCCAAGCCGCTCGCGCACCTCGAGGAACAGCCTGCTGCTCGTGCCCTCGCCCATGATGACGCTGAGGATATCGAAGTTGTACCGGTCAGGATGGGTCAGGTGGATCCCCGGCATGGCAAGAGAGATATAGACCTGTTCGGTCTTGCGGTACGCCACGCGCACCGCCGGCGCCGATTGCGTGCCCTTGAAAGGCGTCCAATGGGGAGGCTTGCCGTTGGGCCATCCGGCGAGCAGACGCGAGGCCTCGCGGAGCACCTCATCGTGGGTGACATTGCCCGCGACGCTGAGGACGATATTGGAAGCGGTGTAGTACCGGGCCATGTACTCCTGCACCGCCTCGCGGGTGAAGGCGGAGACGGTCTCGCGGGTTCCGCCCACCTCGCGGCCTAAAGGATGGCTTGGCCAGAGCATCTCGTCTATCAACGCCTCGACCTTGTACTCGGGATTGTCGCGAACCATCCCCAACTCTTCGATGACGACCCCACGCTCCTTCTCGACGTCTGCAGAGTCGAGGCGTGAATCGCGCAGCATGTCCACCAGAAGGTCGAGGCTCTCCTTGAAGTCGGGTCTCGGCACCCTGCACCAGTAGCCTGTGTACTCGTGGTCGGTCTCGGCGTTCAGGATACCGCCAACGCCCTCGATGACGCCGCTGACATCCTTGGGCGTGGGGCGGCGGTGAGTTCCCTTGAAGACCATGTGCTCGACGAAGTGGGAGATGCCGGACTGTTCGTCGGTCTCGTTGCGGGAGCCGACGCCCACGAAGATGCAGATAGTAACGGACTGTGTATGGGGCATCTCGCTGGTGATGACGCGGATGCCGCTGTCCAGGGTGGTCTTTGAGCAGGTCTGCCGTGTTTCGATGGTTGATGTGGCCATGGTTGGATTGTAGCAGCAACAAGGTGAACGCAAGTTCTGTAGCTGCCAAAGCCAGCAGGTGCTATGCAATGGGGCGTACGTGGTGGACGGCTGGACACGGAGAGTGGCATGGGAAACTACGACTACGACATGTTCGTCATCGGGTCGGGCCCCGCAGGCCAGCGGGCCGCCATCCAGGCCGCGAAACTAGGCAAGCGCGTGGCCGTGGCCGAGCGTACGGCGCAGGTATGCGCAGCTAGGGCTTGGGGTAAAATAGGAGACGCCACTGCCGGGAGTAGGCGTTTACCCAAACGGAAGCGCATCCAGGAAGGACAAACATGCTCAAGAAGCTCGGCCAAGTCACCAAAATCAGCCAGGACCAGAAGAGTCTCCATGTCCCGGCGGGCCAGTACGTCACCCAGAAGTTCCCCGTCCTTACCTTCGGTCCGACGCCCAGGATCGCTCTCAGCGACTGGCGTTTCAAGGTCTTCGGCCTCGTGGAGCAGGACCTGACCCTGGACTGGCAGCAGTTCACCAGCCTGCCCAAGACCACGGTGGACGCCGAGTTCCACTGTGTGACTCAGTGGAGCCGCCTGGAGAACACCTGGGAGGGCGTGCTGTTCACCGATCTGATGAAGCTCACCAAGCCGAAGCCCGAGGCCAAGTTCGTCATGGCCCACTGCTACGGGGGCTACACAACGAACGTGGCGCTGGATGTGCTGCTTGATAGCGACGTCCTTTTCGCCTACAGGCACGACGGCCAGGACCTGCCCGCGGACCACGGCGGGCCGCTCCGCCTCGTCGTGCCCAAGCGGTACGGGTGGAAGAGCGCCAAGTGGGTGAACGGCTTGGAGTTCATGGCCGAGGACGCCCCCGGCTTCTGGGAGGCGCGTGGCTACCACATGGAAGGCGACCCCTGGAAGGAGCAGCGCTTTTGGGAAGACCTCTAGGCAAAGCCTGAGCTCACGGCAAGCCAGTGGAGAAAAAGCGCGAGGGCCCCGGCACTGCCGGGGCCCTCGCGCTTCGTTGTCCTTTACCAGGAACGGGCGGTGGTTAGGCGGCCCGTTTTTTGGTCTTCAGAACGGCTTGGGTCTTCACGGCAGTCCGCTCATCCACGGCCGTGCCGGCCATGGCGACTTCGCGCAGGTTGACCATGTGCCCGCACATCAGGCACTCCTTGTAGGAGCCGTACATGTCGGTATTGATGTGCATGTCACCTTTGCAGCGTGGGCAGCTCTTGAAGTGAACCATCGTTTCTTGCCTCCTCTCGCGGCTACACCCCGGCTTCGCCGGGACGACCGCCGAAACGTCTCCGAATTATCGGCGTGTCACACTATCTTGTAAAGGGATGCCTTGTGATACCGAGTATTTATTTTCGCGATGTTCCTGACGTTCGTTGCCGAGTGCTTTCATATACGTTAGACGCACTTTAGACGCACTTTCCTCGGATGAGGTTCCATCTCGCGTCTCCATCCCGCCGTGTAACGTATATTGACACGACTCGTATCATATTTTATACTCCCCTATGTAATCAGGACGTAATCAAATCGGCTGCGGAAACCGCCGGGCGCCTATGGAGTGAGGGGTGACCAACCGCTACCCGCAACAGAACGACCCACCCTCTTCTCATAGAACGGCCTCATACAACCCGCGTTTAGGGCAGGCCGCGGAAGGCCGCGCCCACTGCGCAGAACGAGGACACGAGGAGGCCGAGGACATCCAAGGGGTGTATATCATCAGCGTCGCCGCCCGGATCCTGGAGATGCACCCCCAGACGCTGCGCAAGTACGAGCGCGTCGGCCTCATCTCCCCTTTCCGCACCATCGGCATCCGCAGGCTCTACTCCGAGGAGGACATCGCCCGCCTGCGGCTCATCAAGCACCTGGTGGGCGACCTCGGCCTCAACCTGGCAGGGGTGCAGCTCGTCCTGGACCTGTTCAACCAGCTCCTCGCGATGCGCTCCCATCTGGACGCGCTGGAGGGCGAGGGCCTCAGGGCCTACGTCGGGAGGCAGTTGGACGAGATGTTCAGACTGCTCCAGACCGGCCCAACCTCGGACACCCTCGAAGACCTCACAGGAGTCTCGGACGATGACCAGTGAACAGCAGCCAGCAGCCGCACCCCATGAGAGTTCGACTCCCGGAGAGGCGGCACAACTCGAACAACGGCTCGAGGAGGCCCTGCGGGAGAAGGAGCAGTTCCGCACCATCGCGCAGCGGGCCCAGGCCGACCTAGCCAACTACAAGCGGCACGCCTCCGAAGAACTCGAGGACATCCGCAAGTTCGGGGCCTCTAGGCTGCTCCTCAAGGTGCTTGGCGTCGCCGACGACTTCCGGCGCGCCATGGAGTTCGCCGCCAACGGACAGGCTCCTGCCGCGCTGCTGGAGGGCCTCAAGCTGGTCCAGCGCAACCTCGACCAAGTGCTGGAGTCCGAGGGCGTCAAGCGCATCGAGGCCGAGGGCCAGCCCTACGATCCGCACCAGCACGAAGCCCTGTTCTTCGTCGAGACCGACGCCGTCGAGCCAGGGCACGTGGTGAACGTGGTCCGGCAGGGCTACAGGCTTCAAGACAGGCTCCTGCGTGCGGCGCAGGTCACCGTATCCAGGCCGCCCCAGCCCAAGAACCAACCCGATACAAGCGAACAGCGACACGAGGAGAGGTAGCTATGCCGTACATCCTTGGAATAGACCTAGGCACCACCAACTCGTGCATGGCCGTCATACAAGGCGGTGAGCCGGTGGTGGTCGAGAACGCGGAGGGCGGGCGCATCACCCCGTCCGTCGTCGCCGTCAACCCCAAGACGAGCGAGCGCTACGTGGGCACGACCGCCCGGCGCCAGGCCATCACCAACCCGGAGAACACCGTCTTCTCCATCAAACGCTTCATGGGCAAGCGCTTCAAGGACGCCACCGTCCAGCGGGACATCCAGAACGTCCCCTACAAAGTCTTGGCGCACACCAACGGCGACGCCCACGTCTCCATGGGCGGCAAGACCTACTCCCCGCCCGAGGTCTCGGCCATGATCCTCCAGAAGATGAAGCAGGACGCCGAGGCCCGCCTGGGCGAGAAGATCACCCAGGCCGTCATCACCGTCCCCGCCTACTTCGACGACAGCCAGCGCAACGCCACCAAGGACGCCGGCCGCATCGCCGGCCTGGAAGTGCTGCGCATCATCAACGAGCCGACGGCCGCGGCCCTCGCCTACGGCCTCGACAAGAAAAAGAAGGACGAGACCATCGCCGTCTTCGACCTGGGCGGCGGCACCTTCGACATCACCGTCCTCCAGATCGGCGAGGGCGTCTTCGAGGTGAAGGCCACCAACGGCGACACCCACCTCGGCGGCGACGACTACGACGTGCGCATCGTGGACTGGATATGCGCCGAGTTCCTGAAGCAGGAAGGCATTGACCTCAGGAAGGACCGGCTCGCCCTCCAGCGGCTGCGCGAGGCCGCCGAGCGCGCGAAGATCGAGCTGTCCACTACGATGCAGACCGAGATCAACCTGCCCTTCATCACCGCCGACGCCTCCGGGCCCAAGCACCTGGTGATGACGCTGACCCGCGCCAAGCTCGAGCAGCTCGTCGCCGACCTGCTCGACAAGATGGTCGCCCCCTGTAAGCAGGCGATTGAGGACGCGAAGGTCACCCCCGCCGAGATAGACGAGGTCATCCTCGTGGGCGGCATGACGCGCATGCCCGCCGTCCAGAAGGTGGCCAAGACCCTCTTCAACAAGGAGCCAAACCTCAGCGTCAACCCCGACGAGGTGGTGGGCGTCGGCGCGGCCATCCAGGGCGGCGTGCTCAAGGGCGAGGTCAAGGACCTGCTGCTCCTGGACGTGACGCCGCTGACCCTGGGCATCGAGACCCTGGGCGGCGTGACGACGCCCCTCATCCCGCGCAACACCACCATCCCCACCTCCAAGAGCGAGGTCTTCTCCACCGCCGCCGATGGTCAGACGGTGGTGGAGGTCCACGTTCTGCAAGGCGAGCGGACTATGGCCCCTGAGAACAAGACCATCGGACGCTTCCGGCTGGAGGGCATCCTGCCCGCGCCGCGAGGCGTGCCGCAGATCGAGGTGACATTCGACATAGACGCCAACGGCATCCTCAACGTCTCGGCCCGCGACAAGGGCACCGGCAAGGAGCAGCGCATCACCATCACCGCCAGCTCCGGCCTCAGCAAGGACGAGGTCAGCCGGATGGTCAGGGAGGCTGAGTCCCACGCCGAGGAAGACAAGCAGAAGCGGCAGGAGATCGAGGCGCGCAACACCGTGGAGAACACCGCCTACGCCGCTGAGAAGCTGCTCAAGGACAACCCTGACAAGGTGCCTGCCGATCTCAAGGCAGAGATCGAGGCGAAGATCGCGGCGGTGCGCGGCGCGTTGGCCGCCAACAACATCGGCCAGGTCAACGTCGCCCTGCAAGAACTGCAGGCCGCCATGCAGAAGGTCGGCGAGGCCGTGTACAGCAAGCAGGGCGCGCCCGGCGGGCCGGGTGGCCCAGGGCAAGGCGGCCCCTCCTACGGCGGCAAAGGCCCAGGCCCCGAAGGCACCGTCGAGGGCGAGTACCGCGAGGTGTAGAGACTACGCTGGGGGACTTCTTCTGACCAGAAGAAGTCCCCCAAAGATTCCTAGACGTGATACCAACGGTGTACGAACAAGTTCGGTGCAGCGGATGGGACGACTTTGCCCCTAAAGTCGATAATTTGCATCCCAAGAAGCAACCAAAGAATGACCAATGGATATTCAGAGGTGAATGCAATGCTCGTTGGGATCTCAAGACTCGCTTAGAGCGCCCATTTGAGCCGTACGGTGTACACGGCGAAGAAAGGGCGAAAATAGAGAGCCAATGGGTCCGCGAATTTCAAAGGCGGCTTGATCACTACATGGATGACGTGCCAGATCGAGACCAAAGAGACGAATTGTGGGCCCTAATGCAACACTACGGCACACCAACACGTCTGTTGGACTTCACATATTCCCCCTTTGTAGCCCTGTATTTCGCGCTGGAGAACGCAAAACGAAGGAGCGAGGTGGCCGTCTGGGCTGTCAACACAGATTGGTGCAAGAACCAGTTAAGCTCAATCTCTCCATTGCTGGCTTCGCTTCATGTGGAACACCAGCGAAGTCGCACCTCAGCGTCTTTCCAGGCTCTTTTCAGGTTTACCCCATCCAAGTTTGTACTACATATGACCCCCATGCTATTGAACAACCGCATGGCCTACCAGCGAGGAACTTGCTTATGCCCCAGCGACATCAATGCAAGGTTCGAGGAGAACCTTGGCGCATTCGCGCAAAACGAGAAACCGAACACCAATGTGTAACAGTTCATCTTGGGGACTGGGAGTACTGGAAAACGCAGAGCGGAAATACTTCGGAGTTTGGAAGCGATGAACATCAACTGAATCACGCTTTTCCCCGACCTTGAAGGTTTCGCCTAGTCGCTGGAACCACGGATACCGATTTTCCGCCATATTCGGCTGCCGTAACTATCGTTAAACCCGTATCCCGTGGAGGGGGAAGATGAGTCGGTGGACGGCCTCGACGCTGCCCTCGGCGAAGGTGCGCACGTCCTTGCGCACCTCCTGGGGGATGGGCAGGTCGTCGGGGTCCTTGAGCGAGGCGATGCCGTACCGCTCGCTGTACGACGCGGGGATCTCGTTGGACAGCTCCTGGCCCGCCATGATGGCGTAGGCCAGCGCCCACGAGCGGGCCACCGCCTGCAGGTCGTAGCCTCCGCCGCCCAGGGCCAGCCACTTGGTGTCGAGCTTGGCGAACTCGCGCACCACGTCGCCGAACCCCTGGGTCGTCTGCGCGATGTGGGTGATGGGATCGAGGTAGTGGGTGTCTATGCCCAGCTGCGTCACCAGCGCGTCGGGCCGGAAGGCCTCCAGCAGCGGCGGCACGACCTCACGAAAGGCCCACAGGTACACGTCCGAGGTCGTGTACGGGTACAGCGGCACGTTGACCGCGTAGCCCCTCCCCTTCCCCGCGCCGATCTCCTGCACGAAGCCCGTCCCGGGGAACAGGAACGCCCCCGACTCGTGGAGCGAGATGGTGAGCACCTGGTCGGTGGCGTAGAAGGCGTGCTGGACGCCGTCGCCGTGGTGGCAGTCTATGTCCACGTAGGCGACCCGCAGGCCCTTGTCCACCAGCGCCTTGATGGCGATGACCGGGTCGTTGAAGACGCAGAAGCCGTAGGTGTAGCCGGGCATGGCGTGGTGCAGCCCGCCGGAGATGTTCATAGCCCTGTCCGCCTGGCCGGACAGGAGCAGCTCGACTGCGGTCAGCGACGCCCCGGTGGACAGCAGGGCCGCGTCGTACACGCCCTTGTAGGGCGGGTTGTCGCCCGCGGCGAAGTTGTACCGCTCAGGGTTCAGCGGCATCTTGCCCACATTATAGGCCTTCACCGCGTCCACGTAGGCGTGGGTGTGGTGCCGCAGCACCTCCTCCTCGGTGGCCACGCGAGGCTTCACCACCATGGCCGTGGGCGCGGTCAGTACGCCATAAGCCTCCAGGAGCTCGTAGGTGTACCGCAGGCGGACCGGCTTCATGGGGTGCGTATCGCTCAGCACATGCCCGGAAAGGGCGTCGTCATAGATAAACGCTGCCTTCTTAGCCAACGTTCGTCTCACCCCCATCCTGCGCCTTCCCCCCTCGAGGGAGAAGGGTTGCCCCACGCCGCCCTTGAGCACAAGGCGCGCGGCCTTGATGCATTCTCCATCCTCCCCCTTGAGGGGGGAGGATGGAGGTGGGTGTGAAAGCTCTTTTGGGCAATAGCTTGCCGTGACTGGGGTTCGCGTCCACCGGGAACTTTGGTGGCGCATTCACAGGCTGAAGACCTGGTCGGGGACAGCGATGGTGATGTCAGCGCCCAGCTTACCGGCGATGGGCGGCAGTTCGACGCGAATGGCCTGCTCCCACGGCGGGTTCATGTGGGTGACGATGACGCGGGGAAGTGTCCGTGGATGGACTTGAAGACAGCCATCTCCTCGGCGAGCAAGGATGGCGTCATATGGCCGACCTCCTGCGCCCTCTCCCACATCGCATCGCCGAGGGCGACCTCGGTGAGGAGCACGTCCGGGGCGGCGCGTTTCCAGACCTCCTCTAGACTCCTGCCCGTGTCATCGGTGCAAAAGAGGCTGGCGCGGCCATCGGAGACGAGGTAGCCGGTGGCGGGGACGCTGTGGCGCACGAGCAGCGGAGTGACCGTGTGGCCTGCCACCTGGAAGGGCTCGTACGGCTCGGCCTCGTGGAGGCGCAGCGGGCCCTCCACGCCCTCCGCCACGCCGTCCCAGGCCGGGGGCGCGAAGAAGCGGGCGCGCACCTGATCCGCCGTGTCCTTGATGCCGAAGACGTCCACGATGCGGCCGGGATCACGGAGGCTGTAGCGCAGCGCGGGTATGTCGCGGATGTGGTCGTAGTGGCGGTGGGAGAGCAGGATGGCCTCGACGCGGCGGAGCTCGTCGAACCGCAGCGAGCGGGCCAGCGAGCCTGCGTCGAGGGCCAGCACGTCGTCCACCAGGTAGCCCGACAGACGGGTGTCCCTGCTCTCCATGTTATTGATGCCCAAGATGCGCAGCTTCATTGCAAGTGGCGCTAATGATAGCCGGATGGAGCCGCAATGGGAACTAGCGGGGGCGGCGCGTGTGGCGGAGCGCGAAGGTGGCTGCAGAGGCGATGGCCGCCAGGACAACAACGGCTGCGACGACGCCAGCGCCGCCGAAACCCCTCGAGTTCCTGGCTGGGGGCTGCGCCGACCCATCCGCGACGTCTTGGGGAATGGGTTCGTCAGGCTCGTTTCCTAACACGCTGGGGCTGGTCGAACCATCAGCAATGGGCAGCGGCTCGGCGCCGATGTAGACCCGCCAGTCATCCTCCAAATCACCAAGGGAGACGCCGTAGGCATCCTGGACGGCCTGCTCCAACTTCGTGCCCGCAGAAAGGCCCCTGATGACGGCAGTCATCCCCTCAGCGCCGCGCTCATCTATGAGGTAGCGGACAAGGTCGCGGGACTGGGCGTAGAACAGCACGACGTCGTCCGGCTTGCCGGGCACGGTGCCCATGGCCCGCAGCGGCAGCAGATCTCCGTCGCGCACCGCGTCGTCCACCTCTCGGTCGCGCCGCTGGGCGATGCGCTCGAAGTAGGTGGCCAGCCCCTCGTTGAGCCAGGCCGGGACCTTCGCCAGCCGCGAGTCCATGGCCTCGTCCAGCAACAGATGGGTCATCTCATGGACGATGCCGTCCTCGTCCAGCCCCATCAGGACGAACAGGTCGTACTCGCTGAAGGCGAAGCCGCCGAAGAGATGTTCGTCACTGGCGGTCTGGCTCACCCTGGGAAAGCTGCGCTGCGCCTCGATGGGGTTGTTCAGGATAACCGCCTTCATGCGTTTGGTAGGGCCCAGGCCGAGCAGCGCTTTCACGTTTGCGAGGCGCGCGTTGACCTTCTCGGCGACGGCGGCGGCCTCGGCCCGAGGGCGGTCGTGCCAGAGCATGACGAAATTCTCCAGGCTCAACCGTTGCCAGCCGAACCTGGGGTTGAGGTATTCGAGACGTTGCGGCAGCGTCTCCAGGCGGCGGCCTGCGGCGTCCACGATGACGTAGTGGTATTCGATGTCTATACCGGAAGGGAGGAATCCGCCAGCGACGCCCGTGTCCACCTCGAACTCGGCGGCGACATGCTGCCCGCGCTCGAAATCGGGGTAGCCGAAGACCAGCACGTTCTTGCCGCCGAGGCGGTAGTAGAAGGTGACCTCTTCGATAGATGAGTCGGCCTCGGCTTCCATGCAGAACACGATCCGCTCGGCGAACTGGATGTCGTGGGACGACGAGATCATGCGTATGGCGGGGCGGGTCTCGGAGAAGCTGCCCTCCTGTTGCGGCGTTGGCGTCGGCTCGGGGCCGAAGCCAAGGAGCGAGGCTGCCAACGCGGCTAAGAGGACGGTTGCCAGGATACGCATGGTTCAGATGCCAACGATCTTGATGCTGGAGTGCGCCTTGTAGATGCGGTTGATGTTCAGCAGGAGCGCGGTGAGGTCTTCGACATACCGGGCGTTGTCGAGTCCTCCGCCGTCCACGCCGCGGACGCCTGGGATACGCTGCGCGAGGGCCATGACCTGTTTCTTCGCATCCACGTCGTCTGAGCATACGATGACATCGGCCTCCACGGATCTGGCCGGGTCGAGCAGGTCACGTGCGCTCACATTCTGGAAGGCGGCCACGATGCGGGAGCGGGGGAGAAGCGCTTGTTCCTCTTTGGCCGCGGAGCCCTCCGGCACGGAAACGGCGGATGCCCAGCCCTTGACGAATACCAACGGGGCGACAACGCAGACCACCACCTTGCCCGCTAGGGCATCCTTGAGGGCGTGGAGGATATCCTTCTGGGCTTCGTACGGCACCGAGATGACAATGATGTCAGTCTCCAGGGCCACGTCGATGTTGGTCGTGCCACGGATGGAGCCGTGCGGCGCCAGTGATGCCAGGCTGGCCGCGGCCTCGCGGGCGCGGGCCTCCTCTCGCGAGCCGATGACGACGCGCTCCCCCGCCAGGGCAAAGCGCAGCGCCAAGCCCTTGCCCTCGGGTCCCGTGCCGCCGATGATGCCGATAACTCCCGCCATAGCTTTCTTCACCTCGTCTTCATTCTCGCGCTTGGAGACGGATGCCGCAAATCTTCCAAGCTACTTCGTAGCTGAAGTTGCGGATGCGTCAATCGTTTCTTAAAATGGCCGCATCCGCACGAGGAGGGCTGAGCAATGGCAGATTTCACGGCCAAGCAGCTACGAAACGTCGTGCTGCTATCCCACAGCGGGGCTGGCAAGACGATGATCTCCGAGGCGATGCTCTTAGCCGCCGGCGCCATCTCGCGGATGGGCAAGACCGACGAGGGCACGACTACCTCCGACTACGAGCCGGAGGAGGCCCGGCGCAGGACCAGCGTGCAGGTCTCTCTGCTCCCCTGTGTCTGGAAGAAGCACAAACTCAACCTGCTGGACACCCCAGGGTATGCGGACTACCGAGGTGAGGTCTTGTCGGGCCTGCGCGTGGCCGATAGCACGGTGATGGTGGTGTCGGCCCCTGCGGGCGTCGAGGTCGGGACGGAGCAGTCCTGGCAGATGGCAGCGGAGCGCAAGCTGCCGCGCGTCGTCTTCGTCAACAAGATGGACCGGGAAAACGCCAACTACAAGCGGGTCATGGTCTCCTTGCAGAACTCTCTGGGTCGCAGCTGCGTGGCCGTCCAGGTACCCATCGGCGCCGAGGCGTCTTTCAAGGGCGTCGTGGACCTGATGGGGACGCCGGGCAACGTACCTGCTGAGGCTACACAGGAGGTGAAGGCAGCGCGGGAGCGGCTCATCGAAGCCATCGCCGAGACGGACGACAAGCTGGTCAACAAGTTCCTCGACGGGCAGGCCCTGACACCAGAGGAACTGTCCAACGGGCTGAAACAGGGCGTGGCTTCCGGAGCGCTCACGCCTGTCCTGTTCGGCTCCGCGCTGGCAGGCGTGGGGGCAGACAAGCTCATGGACGCCATCGTTGACCTGTTGCCCTCGCCAGCCGACGTGCCAGCGGCCGAGGCGACAAACAGCAACGCAAAGGTCACATTGCCTTGCAAGGACGACGGCCCACTGGCGGCGCTGGTCTTCAAGACCACCGCCGACCCTTTCGTCGGGAAGCTGTCCTACTTCCGTGTGTACAGCGGCTCCTTCAAGAGCGACTCCCATGTCTGGAACGCGTCGCGCAACGAGGACGAGCGCGTCGGCCAGGTGTTCCTCGTCCGAGGCAAGACGCAGGAGCCGATGGCGAGG
Organism: SAR202 cluster bacterium; assembly: GCA_016872515.1. Classification (GTDB taxonomy): domain Bacteria; phylum Chloroflexota; class Dehalococcoidia; order Lucifugimonadales; family VGZR01; genus VGZR01. The sequence continues at coordinate 131,777 of VGZR01000001.1, read as the reverse complement.
GTCGGCGCCGGAGACATCGCCGCCGTCGCCAAGCTGCAGGCCGTCCTGACCGGGGACACTCTAGGGCAGAAGGACCGACCGGTAAAGCTGCCGAGCGTCCAATTCCCCGAGCCGGTGTACCAGATGGCGGTGGCGCCGAAGTCCAAGGCAGACCTGGACAAGATGACGAGCGCGCTGGCCCGCATCGTGGAAGAGGACCCCGGCCTCCGGGTGGCCCGCGACCCGGATACGACGGAGATCCTGCTAGGTGGTTTGGGCGACACCCACTTGGCCGTAGCCGTGGAGAAGATGAAGCGCAAGTTCGGGGTGGACCTAGCCCTGAGCGTGCCGAAGGTGCCGTACAAAGAGACGATACGCTCCACGACCCGGGTTGAGTACAAACACAAGAAGCAGACGGGCGGCCACGGCCAGTACGGCCACGTGTGGCTGGAGCTGGAGCCACGGCCGCGCGGCGCCGGGTTCGAGTTCGCGGAGAAGGTTGTCGGAGGCGCAGTGCCGAAAGAGTACATCCCTTCTGTGGAGAAGGGCGTGGTCAAGGCCATGGCCGAGGGCGCTGTGGCGGGCTTCCCCATCGTGGACGTCAAGGCCACGCTGGTGGACGGCAGCTCCCACGACGTGGACTCGTCGGGCATGGCATTCGAAATCGCGGCCTCCCATGCCCTCTCCAAAGGCGTGAAGATGGCCAACCCGACGCTGCTTGAGCCGGTGATGACGGTGAAGATCATAGTGCCTGACACGTCAGCGGGCGATGTCATCGGCGACCTGAACGGCAAGCGGGGACACATCCACGGCATGACACCCCAGGGGAACGGCAACACCTTGGTAGAGGCTGAGGTGCCGATGGCGGAGATGCTCAGATATGCGACGGAACTGCGGTCGCTGACGGGCGGACGCGGCTCGTTCACCGCGAGGGTCGCCCACATGGATCCGGTGCCGGACCACCTCGTCCAGCGCATCGTCGAGCAGAAGGAGCGCCAAGCGGCAGCGGTGTAACCGCTCCGCAGCTGGTCAGCGGCGGCGGGCGGACCAGATGGTGTGGTAGTTCTCACCCTTCACCACGCTGGCCAGTTCATCCTTCTCCATCTTCTTCAACTCCTGGAACGCCGCTTGGCAGTCGGCCACGGCCTGGTCCTGGCCCGCAGCGGTGAGCCTGGCGAGGATCTTGTCCCAGATCCCCTGCGCAACCAGGCTGTCCACGTAACGCGGCCAGGGCACCACGGTGAGGTTGGTGATGCGGGGGAATCCGGGACGCATCCTGCGGATGGCCCTCACCCGCTCTTGGGGCGATGCCACCATCGGCATGACTTTGACCAGCGGGCCCTGACTACCATTGGAGCGCGTGTCGATAATCAGCGCTTTCCGGAAGGTCGGGAAGAACACCGAGAGGACTTCCGCCTTGTCTATGTTGGCTAGGGTCTCAGCGATGTCCAGGCCGAAATCTTCGTCCATCACTCTGCCATCTCTCCCATCTACGATTTCACGAGTTCCCGCACCGCTTCGATGAAGGAAGGTAGCACCTTTTTCCAGTCGCCCACCACCCCGTAGCGGGCCTCTTTGAAGATGTTCGCATTGGCGTCTTTGTTGATGGCGACGATGTTCTTTGCGCCGGAGCAGCCCGCCATGTGCTGGCTGGCGCCGGAGATACCTACCGTGATGTACACATTCGGCGTGATGGTCTTGCCCGTAAGCCCCACCTGGTAGCTATGGTCTATCCATCCGGCGTCGCACGCCGCGCGAGAGGCACCGACGGCGCCGTCGAGCAGACCCGCCAACTCTTTCAGCATACCAAATGGCTCAGGCCCGCCGAGGCCGCGTCCCCCGCTGACGACGACGGCGGCGTCCTCGAGCCGCACTCCGGCCGCCTCGCGGCGGACGAATTGCACCGTTCTCGCCTTCACTGCAGAGGGATCCAGCTTCGGCTCGAAGCGGACGATCTCGCCCTTCCGTGCCGGGTCGGGAGCGAGCGGAGGGTACACCTTCCCGCGGACGACAACGATGCTGGGACGAGCATCGGAGAAGGCTAACGCGGCCAAAGCATTGCCGCCATACACAGGCCGTGTGGCGATGAGGGTGCCACTCGAATCGCGGCGGAGGTCAACACAGTCCTGCGCGAGGCCGACACCGAGACGGGTAGCCAGACGGGGACCGACGTCGCGGCCCATGGGCGTCTTGGCGACCAGCACCACCGCAGGGCTGGAATGTTTGCATAGCTGTTCGAAGGCGGCGACGAGAGCATCGGTCTGCAGCTCGGCTAACACGGGGCTGTTCAGGAGGTAGGCCTTGTCCGCACCAGCAGCGAGGGCCTCGGATGCCGCGCTTTCCAACCCTACGCCGGCGAAAGCGACGGCGACTGGGCCACCGAGCTTGCGGCCCAGAGCGATGAGTTCAGCGGTAGCACCGCTCAGGCGCCCATCAGCAAGGTCGCCCAAGACAACAGTCTCAGCGTTCATATCGGTCATGTCAGATGAGTTTGTCCTCACGGAGTTTGAGGGCGAGCAGGCGTCCTGCATCGGCCTCGTTCTCACCCGCGACGAACTCGCACTGTTTTTCCCGTGGAGGCGCGAAAAGGTCAAGCACCCGCAGCTTCGGCGCTAGGCGGGCCAGATCAACGCCGAGGTCGGCGGCTGTCCAGGTGACCGGCGTCTTCTTGCCCGCGGCCATGATGCCGCGCAGCGTGGGATAGCGTGGCTCGCCCAACTCGTTGCTCACGCTCACGAGCGCAGGCAACGGCGCCTCGACGACCTCATAACCATCCGGCAAGGCCCGCTGCACGACCAGCCCCTTGCCAGCAAGCTCGAGCTTCTGGGCTACAGTCACGCACGGCAGGCCTAGCAACTCGGCCAGGACGAGCGGAACCTGAGCGTTGTCCCAGTCGGAGGCCTGACGGCCACACAGCACGAGGTCGAACGCGCCCGACTTGCGCACCGCCAGCGAGAGGATGTACGCAGTGGCGAAGGGGTCCAGGTCTTGGAACGACGGATCCTGGGCCAAGACGAGGCGGTCGGCGCCCATGGACAGCGGCTTCTTCATCACGTCCATGATAAAGCCTTGACCGACGGAGAGGACGGTGACTTCGGCGCCGACGGTGTCCTTGAGGCGCAGAGCCGCCTCCACCGCGTTTTCGTCGAAGCCGTTGACCACGGGTGGAACGCCGGGGGCAGCAAGGACACGCTTCGTGGCAGGGTCCACTTTGAAGGCCGAGAGGGGCGTCTCGGGGTCAATGACCTGCTTAACGCACACGAGGATACGCACTGGCGCACGGGGCGACGTCATGCGCTGGAAGGCCTAGAGTCAAGTATGAGGGGGTAGGCTGTAATGGCGTACAAGCTCGTTGCCCCGAATGTAGCATCCACCCTGTGGAGGTGTCAACAATCGTCAAGACCGCAGAGCATGGGCCACTCGACTTCCTAGCTATCTTTAGCCCTCAACCAAACACCACCGCCTCTTGGTTTCACACAGTATTGAGACATTTACTATTGACAATTCCGGAGAAGTATAAGAAAATATTCAGTCAAATTGAGGTGCTAGCCAGTCCCGCCTATGCGGGAGGTCAATAAAGGCTGAAGGCCGCGTACAAGCAGGGGGAATGGTCGCCCCTTGCATCTTCAGCCGATTGACCTGGAGGTCCAGCATAAAGGGTGCTTACATCGGGGTAACAGGTCTCGCCGTAGCCTGCTCCCCGCGTGCTTAGCGCGCTCCTCTTCGGAGGCCTTGTGTGCTGCCAGGCTCCACTGGTCGAGGTGTCAACGTCGGACCGCCGGAGCTGAGAGCACAGGGCTAAAAGGGGCCAAGAGGAGGAATCATGGTCACCCCCGCCACCACGAATTTCACGCCTGGGATTCCCGCCGCGACGCAGCCGTCGAGCGCACCCCCGCTGAACAGGATTCCGATCCCCATCCGGCAGGACCTGTGCCCCCGGTGCCAGGGACGGCTGTACAACCAGTACGGTTCCTACACCTGCGCCATGTGCGGCTACGAAGACCCCAGGCATGTGCCGGCTATCGCGCACAAGAACGGCGTGAACATCGTGAGCGCAGGCACCATCTATGTGCTGCGCTACATGGGCGAGGCGGCGAGCCTGCGCAACAAGCTCATCACGCTGAAGGTCATCCGCGTGCGGACGCGTGTGGGATACCTCATCAAGTGCCCGTTCTGCACCGGCCAGATGGAGCAGTCCTCCCTGTCGGGCAAGCGCCGCGAGAACCGCGAGGAGCGTTACAAGTGCCTGGAGGGCCACAGGGTTTCTCTGCTGCCTTCGCGCAACGGGGCCTGGGGCTGGAAGTAAGCCAGTCCAGCCAGCCCTAAGTGCCGACACCTCCGGGTCCGGAGGCCTGATGGCGACAGTCCCTGAGCGGTGCGCCGCAGCGGGCGACAGCAACGTCTTCATCTGCGACTTCTCGCCTCCGAGGGGCGGCGACCCTGCCCTGCTGCAGGATGCGCGCGAGCTGAACGCGGACTTCATCTCGGTGGCGTACAACCCGGGCAGGTCAGTCAGGGTCAACTCGGTCCTGACGGCTCACTGGATCAAGGCCAACATCGGCCGCGATACGCTGTTCACCGTCGCCACCAGGGACATGAACAAGGTGGCGACACAGAGCCTGCTCCTCGGCGCCGCCCTCCTCGGCCTCCAGAACGCCGTCGTGGTGAAGGGTGACGCTTTCACCGAAAAAGACCTGGAGCGGGTGAGAGCGGTGGACGACTTCACACCTACGGAACTCATCGCCTCGATCACCGCGATGAACCAGGGCGTGGATTTCAGGGGCGTCAAGCTCCGCTCGCCCACCAATTTCGCAGTTGGCGCGACGATCGACCTGAACCGCGATATGGAACGCGAGGTCGTCTTGGCCCACCGCAAGGCGAAGGCCGGGGCAAGTTTCTTCCTGTTGCAGGCGGTGTTCGAGCCATCAACGGTCAAGGCGTTTTGGGAGTGCTACCAAGAGGCGCACGGCCAGGCTTTGCGTCAGCCGCTCTTCTGCGGCGTACAGGTCATGGCGCCGGAGAGCATCACATTCGGGAACGTGCCCCGATGGGTGATAAAGGGGATGGCTTCGGGCCGCGCGGGAAGCGACATCGCCGTTGAACTCGTCCGCCGTTTCGCTGATCAAGGTCTCTCCTACATCTACCTCGTTCCGCCCATCCTCAAGGGCGGGGTACGGGACTACGACGCCGCCCGGCGCGTCCTGACCGCTTTCGGGCGCTAGTCCCGCTAGCCCTGCGCTTGTGACGTAAGACCGCCTTGCGTTAAAGTGGTGCCGCCGCAAACACTTGAACGGGAGGCTTCGCCGTGAGCATCTACGAGAAGTTCGGGGTCAGGACCATCATCAACGTGTCGGGCGCGTCCACGCGTGTCGGCGGGGCGCTGATGGTGCCTGAAATCGTGCAGGCGATGGTGGAGGCAGCACAGCACTCGGTCTCGATGACGGAGCTGCAGGCGGCAGCGTCGCGCGCCATCGCCAAGGCTACAAGCGCCGAGGCGGGCTACGTGACCGCGGGAGCGTCCGCCGGGCTGTCGCTGGGGACAGCTGCAATCCTGGCCGGACTCGACCTGGGGAAGATGGAGCGGCTGCCCGACACGGCGGGCATGAAGAACGAGTTCATCATCTCGCGGGAGCACCGGAGCGGGTACGATCACGCCATCCGATTGGCGGGCGCGAAGCTGGTGGAAGTCGGTATGAACGAGCTGCTCGCGGATGCGGGCGTGCGGCGGACGGAGGCATGGGAGTACGAGGCGGCCATCACGGACAAGACCGCGGGCATCGCCTTCGCGGTGACCGCAGGAGGCGTGCCGCCCATCGAGGATGTGGTCCGCGTGGCGCACCGGCACGGGCTGCCGGTGCTGGTGGACGCAGCGGGGCAGCTCCCGCCCATCGGGAACCTGCGCCGCTTCATTGAGGCTGGCGCCGACCTGGTGGCTTTCTCTGGTGGCAAGGCGATACGCGGGCCGCAGTCGAGCGGCATCCTGTGCGGCAGGCGGGAGTACATCGCCTCGGCAGCGTTGCAGAACCTGGACATGGACGAGTTCTTCGACATCTGGGAGCCACCCGAGGAGTTCATCCCCAAGAGCAGCATCGCAGGCATCCCGCGCCACGGCATCGGGCGGGGGTTCAAGGTCTCCAAGGAGGAGGTCGTGGGGCTGCTGACGGGGCTGGAGCTATTCGCGCAGGGGAAGTATGCGCCGGACTACCGGCAGATGAGGCGGCACCTTGAGTACATCGCGGACGGGCTGAGCGGGCTGCCGGTGGAGCCGCGGGTCATCACCCCAGAAGAGGGGCCGCCGGTGATGCACCTGGTGCTGGACACGAAGGCATTGGGCCGCTCGGCCTTTCAGGTCTCGCAGGAGATGAAAAAGGGCAACCCGGGGATATTCGTCCAGGAACGGCTGCTTCGGCAGCACACCTTGATCGTGAATCCACTAAACCTGAACGATGCTCGCGCTCAGGCGCTGACGCACCGCGTCCGCGAGGTACTCACATCGCGCTAGTCGGAGGAAGGGAGGCGGCGGGGCTGCTGGACGACCATGTCGGCGCCGTGGCACTTAACGGTGCCGGTGCCGGCCTTGGTGCACAAGACGGTGGCGCCACAGGTCTCGCAGCGGTAGCGTCGTCCGAGTTGGTTGGCCATGCGATGCAGCGTGAAGGTGGGGCTAGGGCTTAGGCTGGACGGGCTGGTCGCAGCAGGTCAGAGTGCCGTCGCCGCCTCGCGTCGCCACGAACTCGGAGCCGCACTTGGTACACACATAACGCTTGCCGGTCTCGCTAGGCATACTGGCGTGATTATAGCATCGGTAACGAGACGAGCTACGCCCCCACAGTGACGGCCATCGCGGCGGCGTGCTGTTCGTCGGCGTGGTAGGAGCTTCGGACGAGTGGGCCGGAGGCGACGTGGCGGAAGCCCAGGGCGTCGCCCTCGCGGCGCAATTCGTCGAACTCCTGGGGCGTGTACCAGCGGGCCAGGGCGATGTGGCGCTCGGACGGCCGCAGGTACTGGCCGATGGTGAGCAGGTCGCAGTCCACCGACCGCAGGTCGCGCATGGTCTGAAGAATCTCGTCCCATGTCTCTCCCAGCCCCACCATCATGCCGGACTTGGTGACGCCGCCGGGGGCCATCGCCTTGGCGCGGGCGAGGAGTTCGAGGGAACGGTCGTAGTCGCCCTTGCGCCGCACGCGGTGGAAGACGCGGCGCACCGTCTCGATGTTGTGGTTCAGCGTGTCGGGTTTGGCGTCCATCAACCGCGTAAGAGCATCCCAGTTGCCGCAGAAGTCGGGTATAAGCACCTCGACCTTGCAGTCCGGCAGGCGCTTCCTGACCTGGTGGATGCACTGGGCGAAGATGAAGGCGCCGCCGTCGGGAAGGTCGTCGCGGTTGACGGAGGTGATTACGGCGTAGCGCAGCCCCATCCGTTCGACGGTCTCGGCGAGGCGGACAGGCTCATTGAGGTCGAGGCCAGTGGGCCTGCCGCTGGTGACAGCGCAGTAGGCACAGGCGCGGGTGCAGATGTCGCCCAGGATCATGAAAGTGGCGGTGCGGCGCTCCCAACAGGTACCGATGTTGGGGCAGCGGGCCTCCTCGCAGACGGTGTGGAGGCTGGCGCCGCGCAGGAGGCCTTGAAGCTCGATGTAGTTTGGCCCGCCAGGCGCCCGGACCTTTAGCCATTCTGGCAACCTTCGCTGAACGACCACGTCCCCTCCAACAAGGGTAGCTTGGGACGATGATACCAGATGAGTGCCGCCGGTTCGACAGGCCTTCCATCAGCGAGTACCCTTTACCCAAGGAGCCTATTCCACCAGATGTTGCCTGAGACAGAACAGAAGACGGTAACGACGGATGAGCGGGTCCGCCTCACCTTGGAAGGGATGGGACCGGACGGCTCGACCTATGCCACGCTGGAGGGCGAGCGGGTCAGTGTGTTCGGCGGCATCCCAGGCGAGGTGGTGGTGGCAGCGGTGCACCGGTTCAAACACCGCAAGCGGTGGCAGGCCGCAGTGAGCGTGGTGGAGGTCATCGAGCCGTCGCCGCACCGGGTGCCGACGCCGTGCCCCTACTATGGGCCGTGCAGCGGCTGCGACTGGCAGCACATCGCCTACTCCCACCAGCTTCTACTCAAACGGGAACAGGTTGCCCAGGCGCTGGCGGCCCGGCCTGAGTTGGCGGGTGTCGCAGTGGCGGAGACGCTGCCCAGCCCGCAGGAGTTCGGCTACCGCAATCATGGCCGCTTCACTGTCAAGCAGAGCGGGCAACTGGGCTATGTGAACCGCGTCACGCGTCGGTGGGTGCGCGTTGACGAGTGCATGCTCATGCACCCTTGGATCAACGAGGCCCTGACCAAGCTCCAGGGCTGCTGCAGCGAGACAACACAACTCTCCATCCGCTACGGCATCAATACCGGCGAGTGGCTGGTGCAGCCCAGACTGGCCAACAAAGACATCCCGCTGCTGACCGGCCAGACGCACTACCGGGAACAGTTGCTGGACAAGTTGTTCCGCATCGCTTCGCCGTCGTTCTTCCAGGTCAACACGGCCCAGGCGGAGCAGCTGGCCAGCCTTGTACTCGAGCGCATTGCCGCTGACGGATCCCAGACGGTCGTGGACGCCTATGCAGGAGTAGGCACGTTCTCGGCCCTGGTAGCCCCGCATGTGGGGCGGGTCATCGCCATCGAGGAGTCGACGGCGGCGGTCAAGGATGCCGCGGTCAACACCCTGGGGATCGAGAATGTGGAGTTCCTGCTTGGCAAGACCGAGGACGTGCTTGGCACCTTTGCAAAGGCGCCCGACGCGGTCATCCTCGACCCGCCGCGCACAGGGTGCCATCCCGCAGCCATCGAGGCTGCCGTGCGTCTGGCCCCTGCTAGGGTGGTCTATGTGTCCTGCGACCCGGAGACGGCGGCCAGGGACCTGACGCTGCTCGTGCGCGGCGGCTACAACGTCGAGTGGGTCGAGCCGGTGGACATGTTCCCGCAGACGCACCATGTGGAGTGCCTGTCCACGCTGCGGCTTGTCCGCGCGGTGGGTGGCTAGCACGATGGGCTACAATACGGTCATGTTGAAGCGCACGAATGGCAGAACGCCTACGACCGCCAAGACCGCGGTGGACAAGCGGACGCTGGTGTTGGCCTCCAGTTCACCCAGGCGGCGCGAGTTGACGGCGGCCTATTTCGTGCCGATGGTCTGGGAACGCCCGATGGTGGCCGAGGGGCGTCCTGAAACGGGCGAGGCCGCTGAGGAGTACGCCTTGCGTGTGTCGCGGGCGAAGGCCACGCAGACGGGGTCCGCCTGGCAGGACGCGTTGGTCGTTGGGGCAGACACGGTTGTGGTGTTGGACGGGCAGGTCCTGGGCAAGCCCGCGGACGCTGCGGAGGCCACGGATATGCTCATCCGGCTGCGTGGACGCACGCACCGGGTCATCACGGGCTTGATAGTGTTGGACTCGGCCTCGAAGGCCGAACGCTCGTCCACGACGGCTACTGAGGTCGCCATGCGGCGGTACAGCGACGCCGAGTTGGCGGCCTATGTCGCCTCAGGAGACCCGCTGGACAAGGCTGGAGCCTACGCCATCCAACACGCCGGGTTCCACCCTGCACAGGAGGTCGCGGGCTGCTATCTCAACGTCGTCGGCTTGCCGGTTTGCAGACTGGCGGACCTGCTGGAGCAGATCGGTATCGCCGAGCCGATGCGGCCGGGCTGGGCGGTGCCAGCGGAGTGTGGCGGGTGCGCTCTCGCCGGCAGACTGGACGCTGCGAAACCATGAATATCTTCGGCATGGGCGGCATGGAAATCCTGGTTATCCTTCTCATCGGCTTTCTCGTGGTTGGGCCGTCGCGGATGATCGGCATGAGCCGCAAGATGGGCAAGACCTTCAGCGACATCCGCCGCTCCACCTCCAACCTGTCCGACATGGTCGTCGAGGCAGAGGAGGAAGTCACCAAAGGCTTGGAGGACCGTGCGCCCGAGAAACGCGACCCAGCCGCCGCGAACGCCAACGGCAGCTCACCCGCGACCAGCGTTAACGGAGGCGGCCCTGTGCCCTTTCAGCACGGAGGCCAACCCCGAGCGCCTGAAGGCGAGACGCCCCCCTCCGGCCAGGCGTGAAGAACAGACCACTCTCCCTCAGGCAGCATATCCTGGAGCTACGGCGGCGGCTCTTCTGGAGCATCGCCGTGCTCTTCGTCTTCACCGTCGCTGCATTCGTTTTCAACGAGCAAATCATCCGTCTGCTGCTGGGGCCTGCCAAGGGCTTCGCGGACCTCCCCAACGGCAAACCGGTGTTCACCGAGCTGACGGAGTACATCGGCGTGGCGATGAAGGTGTCGCTCTACACCGGCCTGGCGGCCTCGATTCCGTTCATCCTGTACCAGTTCGTTATGTTCGTCGCGCCGGGGCTGACGCGCACCGAGCGGCGGTATCTGTTCACGTTGATTCCGGCCAGTATTCTTTCGTTCTTGGCCGGCGCGGCGTTCGGTTACAAGGTCCTCTTCCCGCCCGCCATCAACTTCTTGCTCCATTACGGGAGCGATGTGGCGGTGCCACTCATCCGCATCGGCAGCTATATCAATCTGATGATTACACTGCTGCTATGGATGGGAATCATCTTCGAGATGCCGCTGGTGTTGTTCTTCCTTTCGAAGATCGGCATCGTGAGCTACAAATTCCTCGCGAGGCAGCGGCGATGGGCATTTCTTCTGGCTTTCGTTGTGGGCGCAATCATCACACCGACCTTCGACCCCATCAACCAGACCCTCGTAGCCGTACCCATCATCGTGTTGTACGAGGTGAGTATCTGGCTGGTCTGGCTAGGCACCCGGAAGAAGCGGCGTGCGCTCAGGACACAGTTGGAGGGTGATGCGTAGGGCTGGAGGAACTCGCACAGAAATCGAGGGGCCCCTGGGTTGACCAGGGGCCCCTTCTCGTTTCCTAGTGTCAGACCCTGACTAAGCCGTTTACGTCTACTTTACCTTGTGGGTCTTTTCCTGCTCTTCGAGCTTGCCTGCCGCACCCTTGCGGAAGTTACCAATGGACTTACCCAGGGCACTCCCTATCTCCGGCAACTTTCCAGCGCCGAAAACCATGAGGACGATGACAAGGATGATGACTAGCTCAATCGCCCCGATACGTGGCATATTCGCCTACCCCCACCCCGACTAGATTGTCCCAGCGCTGCCGGGACGCTCGGCGGTAGCTTACGGGCGTATGTTACTGCCACACAGAGGTCTGGTCAACGGGCCTTGAGTCAAACCGTGCGGACGACGCCGACGACCCTGCCCTGCACGGAGACTTTGTTGGCAGCAACAAAGATGGGGCCCATGAGGGGGTTGGCTGGCTGAAGCCTGACCATGCCGTTCTCGACGAAGAAGTGTTTGAGGGTGACTTCATTGTTGTCGTGGAGCCGGGCCGCCACCATCTCGCCGTTCTCGGCCTTCTGGGCCGGCTCCAACAGGACGAGGTCGCCGTCCGCGACCAGGGCGTCAATCATGGAGGTGCCCTTCACTCTGAGAGCGAAGACATTGGGCTTGCCCTTGGTGAGGAACGGAGGCAGGTCAATCGTGTCGTGCTCGTCGGTATGGAGGGAATCGGAGTCCGGGATGGGCAGCGGCTCGCCCGCGGCGATGTTGCCCACGATGGGGACGAGGACGAGGTCGCGCTTGGGGCGGTAGGAGCCTAGTAGCTCGATGCCGCGTGACACCTCAGCGAAGCGGCGCAGATAACCTTCGCGCTGGAGGATGCGCAAGTTGTAGTCCACCACCGAGGTAGAGCTGATGTCGCAGCCCGCCTGGATGTCCCGCACGGTAGGCGGATACTGATGCTCCTCCAAGAAACCTTTGATGAAGGAGAGCATCTTGTCCTGTTTGGGCGACAGCTTCGTTTTCATATCCCTCTCCTTTGTGTCATCTCCAGCGCACGAATGTTCTGGCATAATCTAGCACTGACGTTCGGGTGTGTCAAGTGGTTTTCTGATTCCTCAAAGCCGGGTGCCGTTGACAAGGCCCCTGCCCGCCAGTAGTGTGAAGCGCGGCAGGGTCTAGCTTACGGAGGTGCCTGGTGCCCAAGTTCGGAGCAATCATCCCAACCCGTGGCCCGCTAGCCACCCGCGATGGCTTACTGGCCATCGCCAAACGGGCGGAAATGCTGGGGTTCGACTTCGTCTCGGTATCCGACCACATCGTCATCCCCCGCCGCATCGCTTCCCAGTATCCATACTCCGCAACGGGAGCGTACCCGGGCGACAAGGACGAGCGGGACCAGTGTCTCGAACAGCTTACGGCGCTTACATTCCTGGCGGGCGTGACGAGCCACGTGAAGCTGCTCACCTCGGTGATGGTTGTGCCGTACCGGAGCCCGGTCCACACCGCGAAGATTCTCGCCTCGCTCGACGTCTTGTCGCGCGGGCGGCTGGTCGTCGGCTGCGGCGCGGGATGGATGCGGGAGGAGTTCGAGGCGGTGCAGGCGCCGCCTTACGAGCGGCGGGGCGCCGTCACCGACGAGTACCTGCGCGCCTTCAAGGAGCTATGGACGGCCAAGTCGCCTTCGTTCGAGGGCGAGTTCTGCAAGTTCTCTGGCATCGCCTTCGAGCCGAAGCCGGTCCAGAAACCGACGCCGCCCATCTGGATCGGGGGGGAAAGCCCTCCAGCTTTGCGAAGGGCTGGCCGCTTCGCCGACTGCTGGTACCCCATCGGGAGCAATCCAGAGTACCCCGTCGCCACGCCGAAGCAACTGCGAACATCCCTGGCCCAGGTACGCAAACACGCCCAGGAGGCTGGCCGCGACCCGTCGGCGGTCGGCGTCGCATACGCCACCGGATGGTACAACGAGCTCGAGGTGGAGAAGGACGCAGCGGGGAAGCGGCGTATGTTCACCGGTTCGGCAAAACAGATCGCGGGCGACTTCAACGCTTTCGCGGAGGAAGGGGTGAAGCACTTCCTGTTCAACCTGATGTCGAAGGAGCTCGACGAGACGCTGGCGAGGATGGAGCGGTTCGCCAATGAGGTCAGACCGCTGGTAGAGGCCGCTAAGTGAAGGCAGTCTATCTCACGCAGCACGGTGGGCCGGAGGTGCTTACCTACGGCGACCTGCCAGAGCCAGCCATCGGCCCCAACGATGTGAAGATACGGGTGCGGGCCTGCGCCCTCAACCGGCTGGACCTGTTCACCCGCGCGGGCGTCCGCGGGACGCGCATCAAGACAGCGGGGCCACATATCCTGGGCGGCGACATCGCGGGCGACGTGGCCGAAGTGGGTAGCGCGGTCACCTCGCTGAAGCCTGGCGACCGGGTGGTGGTGAATCCACGAATCACATGCGGTCAATGCCGGGCGTGTGTTTCCGGCGAGACGGAATTGTGCGTGGCGCCGGGGATGATTGGCTCCACGAAGAGCGGGGGGTACGCCGAGTACGCGAAGGCGCCTGCCGTCAACGCGATGCCGCTCCCCGCGTCGCTGTCGTATGTCCAGGCCGCATCGCTCCCCACGGTGTTCCTGCCATGCTGGTCCATCCTCCTGCGACGTGCGGCCCTCAAGCCGTGGGAGACGGCGCTCATCCTGTCGGCCTCAAGCGGCGTGGGCACGGCAGCCATCCAGGTGGCGAAGAGAGTGATCGGCGCCCGGGTCATCGCCACCACGAGCTCCGACGAGAAGGCAAGGCGGGCGAAGGAACTGGGCGCGGACGAGGTGGTGAACTACAAGACGGAGGATGTGGCCGAGCGAGTGAAGTCGCTGACGGGCGGGCGGGGGGTGGAGGTGGTGGTGGACCACGTGGGCGCCGACGCATGGCCCTATGCCACAGCATCGCTGGCGGTCGGCGGGCGCTATGGCATCTGCGGCGTCACGAGCGGGTATAAGGTCGAGTTGCAGATGGGATTGATGTTCTTACGCCACCAGACAGTCTTCGGCGTTTTTATGGGTCGGAATGGAGACCTGCGGCAGATCGTGGATGTAGCAGGTAAGGGCGTCATCAAGGGCGTCGTCCATGCAACTTATCCGCTGGAAGAGACGCGCAAGGCCCATGAGGAGATGGAGAAGCTGGACTTCTTCGGCAAGCTGGTGCTCACGGTGCCCTGACGATAGGGCGATACGATTGCTGTTGGGGAAGGCAAGAGGACAGATGGCGAAGACTATGAGGGAGTTCGAGGGGAGGGTCGCGCTGGTGACCGGAGGCGGCTCCGGCATCGGCCAGACGACGGCGCTGGCGTTCGCCCGCGAGGGTGCGAAGGTTGTGGTGGTGGACCTCAACGCCGCCTCGGCGGAGGAGACTGCAAACACTATCGAGAAGGGTGGCGGCCAGGCCGTCGCGGTGAAAGCCGACGTGTCGAAAGCGGCCGAGGTCGAGACGGCAGTCGGTGCAGCCGTCAAGAAGTACCGTCGGCTGGACTGCGCCTTCAACAACGCCGGCGTGGGTAGCATGGGCACCCCTATAGACCTCCACAAGGAGGAGGACTTCGACCGCACTATCGCCATCAACCTCAAGGGCGTCTGGCTGTGCATCAAGTACGAAATACCGCAGATGCTCAAGAACGGCGGCGGTTGCATCGTGAACACCTCGTCCATCATGGGGGTGACGGGCATCGAAGGGTCGGCGGCCTACGTGGCGAGCAAGCACGGCGTCGTCGGGCTGACGCGGACGGCATCGCTGGAGTACGCGAAACACGGCGTGCGCGTCAACGCCATCTGCCCCGGCGTCATCGAGACGCCGATGAACATACGTTATGCGAAGATCAACCCGGACTTGGTGGCGCGCAACATCGCTCGGACGCCCCTTGGCCGCTACGGGCAGACACCGGAGATCGCCGAGGTGGTGGTCTGGCTGTGCTCGGACGCGGCCTCGTTCGTCCACGGCCACACGATGGTCGTTGACGGTGCCTGGACTGCGCAGTAACAGCTTGAAATAGAAAGCCAGATTCTGAGGAGGGTCTCATGGCAGGAGAGTTCGAAGGGAAAGTAGCCCTTGTGACCGGCGCGGGGTCGGGGTTCGGCCGCGCGACGTCGCTGCTGTTCGCCCGCGACGGCGCGAAGGTGGTGTGTGCGGACATCAACCTGCAGACCGCCGAGCAGACGGCGCACCTGATCGAGGATACGGGCGGCGACGCCATCGCCATCAAGACGGACGTCTCGAAGGCGGCTGAGGTGGAGGCCATGGTCAAGGCGACGGTGAAGAAGTACAAGCGGCTGGACTGCGCCTTCAACAACGCCGGCATCGGCGGCCTCGGGAAGACCACCGACGAGTACACCGAGGATGAGTTCGACCGGACCATCGCCATCAACCTCAAGAGCGTGTGGCTGGGGATGAAGTACGAAATCCCACAGATGCTCAGGCAGGGCGGCGGCTGCATCGTGAACACGGCCTCCATCGTGGGGCTGGTGGCCATGGGCGGGCTGTCGGCCTATGTGGCGAGCAAGCACGGCGTCCTGGGGCTGACGAAGACGGCGGCGCTGGAGTACGCCCGCAAGGGCATCCGTGTCAACGCGGTCTGCCCAGGCATCTTCGAGACGCCACTGAACCAGAAGTACTGGGACCAGTTCCCAGGAAGCAAAGAGGAGATGCTAAAGACGGTGCCACTGGGCCGCTACGGGCAGCCGGAGGAGATCGCGGAGGCGGTGGTCTGGCTGTGCAGCGATGCGGCGTCGTTCGTGCACGGCCATCCGATGGTGGTGGACGGCACGTTCACCGCGCAATAGTACCGGATGGTAGGACTCCTCCAGGACAAAGTCGCTCTCATCACCGGCGGCAACAAGGGCCTCGGACGCGCGACCGCGCTGGCGATGGCACGCGAAGGTGCGAAAGTGGTCGTCTCGGCGCGCGGGGAAGAGGCCGGGCACGAGACGGTTGAGGCAATCCGAAAGAAGGGCGGCGAGGCGGTGTTCGTGCGCTGTGACGTGACCAGGCCGCAAGAGATAGAGGCGCTGGTCAGGGCGACCGTCGAGACTTATGGCAGGCTCGACTGCGCCTTCAACAACGCTGGCTTCGAAGGATCCAGGTTCCGTATCGCGGACCTGCCCGTCGAGGTGTGGGACGAGGTCATGGACGTGAACCTCAAAGGCGTCTGGCTCAGCATGAAGTACGAGTTGCCCCAGATGGTCAAACAGGGCGGCGGGGTCATCGTCAATATGTCCTCGAATGCTGGAGTCGTCGGGTCTTCTTTCTATGCTGCGTACGCCGCGAGCAAGTGGGCAGTCATCGGGCTGACCAAGGCGGCGGCGCTGGAGTATGCCAAGGACGGCATCCGCATCAATGCTGTGTGCCCGGCGGGGACGACGACGGAGATGCTGAACCGAATCGTGGCCGCTAGCCCCCTGTCGAGGGAGGCGATCAACGCACGACGCCCCATCGGCCGGGAAGGAACGCCGGAGGAGGTCGCCGAGCCGGTGGTCTGGCTGTGCTCTGCCAGGTCGTCATACGTGAACGGGAGTGCCCTTCTTCTCGACGGCGCAGCCGTCGCGCGGTAGGCAGGCAGGGAACAGTGACGGGACTCCTCCAAAACAAGGTCGCTATCGTAACGGGCGGGAGCATGGGCATCGGCCGCGCGACGGCGGAGGCGATGGCCCGCGAGGGAGCGAAGGTCGTCGTAGCGGCACGGGGCGAGAAGGCGGGCAACCAGACGGTGGCCGCCATCCGGAAGGCCGGCGGCGAGGCGACGTTCGTCCGGTGCGACGTCTCTCAGCCTGACCAGGTGGCGGCGCTGGTGGACCGCGCCGTGAAGGCGTACGGGAGGCTGGACTGCGCCTGTAACAACGCAGGCTTCGAGGGGGAGCGCAGGCTCATTCACGAGGTTTCCGAGGCGGACTGGGACACGGTGATGGCTGTCAACCTCACCGGCGCGTGGTTGTGCACGAAGCAGGAGATCCTGGCTATGCTCAAAACGGGCGGCGGGAGCATCGTCAACGTCGCCTCCGCCAACGGCCTCATCGGCACGCCGACGTTCACGGCCTACACGGCAAGCAAGCACGGCGTGCTGGGGCTGACGAAGGCGGCGGCGCTGGAGTACGCCAAGGAAGGCATCCGCGTCAACGCGGTCTGCCCCGGTGGTGTGGCGACCCCCATGTTCGACCGGCTGTACGGGGTGGATACGCCGAAGCGCCGGCAGGTCCGCCAGGGACACCCGCTGGGCCGCGAGGCCAAGCCGGACGAAGTCGCCCGCGCCGTCGTCTGGCTATGCTCCGGCAAGGCCTCTTATGTCAACGGTGCCAGCCTCTCCATAGACAGCGGTCTCACCATTCAGTAGGCCAACCACTCCCACTGGCGGGGCCGCGGGCCTACCTCGCGGCGAGGCGGCGGTCATGGAAGAGGTAGTGGTTGGCGTAGCCGGCGTAGGGGCCGAAGTGGTCCTGTGCCCAAAGGCGGAGCGTTCTGGTGGACATCTTCCGTCCGGCTCCGCCCAAGTACAAGTCGCACAGCACCCGCTGGATCCAGACGTCCACGGGGAACGCCTCGCGTTTGTCGAGAGAAAACAGCAGGACGCAGTTGGCGACCTTGTCGCCGACGCCGGGAAGCGACAACACCACTCTCAGCGCGTCGTCATACGACGCCTCGCGCAGCGTCAGTAGATTGACTTCGCCGCTGGCGACCAGTTCCGCGGTATGCGGTACGTACTTGGCGCGGAAACCCAGTCCTAGTATGCGCAGAGCGGCTTCATCAGCAGCCGCTAGCTCATTGGGAGATGGGAAGGCATGTCGGGTGCCGCCGTCCTGGTGAACGGGCTCGCCGAAGCGGGAGGCGATGGCCTCGATGTTGCCGCTGACGCGATGCACATTGGACCAGGCAGAGCAGATGAAGGAAACGAGGCATTCCCAGGGGTCTTGGCGCAGGATGCGCATGCCGCGATATCGCCGGATAGCTGCCTTCAGGTGCTCGTCCACGGCGATGGAACGGTAGATGGCGTCCAGGTCGTCGGACAGGCCCAGGTAGTCAACAAGGTGTTCAGCAAGGGCTTCTTCGTCCTCTGGCGTGGAGCGGAACTCGATGCCGCGCGCCGTCCGCCGCAGCAGCACGGCATTGCTAAAGACCACGCCGCCGTACCAGCCGTCCTCGCGCCGCCAGCGGAACGCCTGTCCGCTCTCCAGCGTAGCCTGCAGGTCGAGCGGCCCGTCCACGGCGATGCGCACGGCTAGCGCCCGACCCAGCCCTTGATGAGCTTCGGCAGTTCATTGAGTTGGCACGTCTTGAACGTGCTGGGCGGGAGCGAGTCGAGGAACGCCTTGCCGTACCGCTTGGAGAGGACACGGCTGTCCATGATGACCACGACGCCCTTGTCTGACTTGCTGCGGATGAGGCGGCCGAACCCCTGGCGCAGACGGAGGATGGCCTGGGGGACTGCATACTGGTTGAATGGGTCCTCGAAGAGTTCCGACCGGGCCGCGAAGACCGGCTCGGTCGGCACGTTGAAGGGCAGCCGCGCCAGCAGGAGCACCTTCAGCGACTCCGCAGACAGGTCCACCCCCTCCCAGAAGCTGGCGGTGCCGAGGATGACCGAGTTCGGGTTCCCTAGATAGCTGCGGACGATCTGATGCGGCGTACCGTCAGCGCCCTGCGCCAACACGGTCAGACCCTTGGCCTCCAGGTTGGCGCGAACGGCGCCGGCGGTGGCCTGGAGCGAGGCGTAGGAGGTGAACAGGGCCATCGTCCGCCCTCCGGCGGTCGCCGCGGCGTCCATGATAGCCTGCTCCAGCGCCGCCTGGTAGGCCCAGGCGCTGGGCTCCGGCATGTCCTTGGGCACGCACAGCAGGGCCGCGCTGGGGTAGTCGAAGGGCGACCCGAGCAGGAGTTCCTCGGCGTCGGCGAAGCCCGTGCGTTCGCGCACGTGGGTGAAAGCTCCGTTGGCGGCGAGTGTCGCGCTGGTCAACACCACGGCCCGTTTCTCGGAGTAGAGCCGTTTCTCAAGGTGCTCCCCAACATTCAGAGGCGCCATGTGGAGGGTCATGTAGTCGCCGCGCGGGGAGTTGGACACCCAATAGACCCCGTCCTTCTCCGGCCTGGAGACGAACTGGGCGAGGTGCTGGCGGAGCTCCGTGTTCGTCTCGGACGCCGCCGCGACCTCCAGAAGCAGGCCTTCGTAGTCAGCTAGGCCAGCTTGCTCCAGACCATCCAGGGACGACTCCAATCTCGCGACCTGCTTGCCTATGTCCGCCAGCAGAACGTCCGCATTCTCCCAGAGGACCTCCACCTGGGACCACTCCTTGCGTGACCTGGTGGACGCGGTCACGCGTTGGTCCTGGCCGTGGCCCGACGCTTCAGCGGCCACGCCGATGGAGACGGCCCTGAACATCGCAGCCATTGCCTCGCGGAGACGGGGCAGTTCTGAGGTGGCTTCGGCGGCTAACTCCTGCACTGTCGGGACGCGGGTTGCGGCCGCCTTCGAGGTGCGGAAGGCTGCGACCGCCGACCGCATCAGCCCGCCGTCGCCGCCGATGGACTGGAGGTGGTCTTCGATAGTGACCTGGGAGACCTCGAAGCCGAGGTGCCGCGTCGCCTCCTCCTCCAGGTTGTGGGCCTCGTCCACGATGAGTACGTCGTACTTGGGCAGTAGGGCGCCATCCGCGCTGAGGTCGGCCATAAGCAGGGCATGGTTGACGATGAGGAGGTGAGCGCCGCCTGCCCTGTCCCTGGCCGCGCGCAGGAAGCAGAAGCCTCCCACACCGTCGCAGTCTCGGGCGCCTTGAGCCGAGAGCCGTGTCCAAATCGCGCCGGAGCCACGGTCGGACAGGTTAAGTTCGCTCCGGTCGCCTGTCGCCGTGGCACCTAGCCAGACGAGCACTTTCGCCAGCAGCCGCGCCTCGCTGTCGGTGACGACCTCGCCGCCGCGCATGTGGGTGAAGCGTTTGAGGCACAGGTAGTTGGCGCGTCCCTTGAGCTGGGCGAACCGTAGGTCGTCCACCGCCACTCCGGACAGGCCCTGCAGCACCTTAACCAGCAGCGGCACGTCCTTCTTCAGGAGCTGCTCCTGGAGGTTGATGGTGTCGGTGGAGACCACGACTCGCTTGCCCGCGGCCAGGGCGTAAAGCACCGAAGGCAACAGGTAGGAGAGCGACTTGCCGACGCCCGTGCCCGCCTCCACGATGAGTCTGCCGCCGGAGTCCACAACCTGGGCGACGGCGCGGGCCATCGCGACCTGCTGCGACCTGTGCTCGAAGCCGGGCATCGCCTTGGCCAGCGGGCCACCATCGCTGAACAGGGAGGCCACGAAATCGGCGTCCAGCCTGGCGTTGGACTGGTTTACCCGCAAAGGCTGCGTGTAGGGGACGCGCCGTTTGATGTCGCGGACGTCAAACCCGGCTGCCGCGCCTATATCACTCTCGCCGCCCGGCTCCCTTGGCCTGGCGCGCGCGGCCAATCTCTGTTTCATCATCTGCCGAAGCTGGTAGTCCAACACCCAGGACGAGCGCGACGCCAGCCGCTCCATCTCCGCCAGCGCGAATATGTCCAGGCGCCCAAACTCCTCGGTGAGTTTGAGAAACAGGTCTTTGGTCACTTGGGCGTCATCGAGGGCACGGTGCGGCCTCGGGTGGGCGACCTTCAGCTGCGCGGACACCTTGGAGAGCGAATACTCAGGCGCTTGGGGGAGGAGCACGTACGCCATGTCCCAGGTGTCGGAGCGGGTGTTGTGGAAACGCAGCCCCTTGGCGGCCAGGAAGCCGAAATCGAAGCCGACGTTGTGGCCGACGACCGGCGCGGCGCCGACGAAGGCCGCCAGTTTGGGCGATACCACCGAGAACGGCGGGGCGCCGTCCACGTCGGCCTGTTGGATACCTGTGTACCGCTTGATGAAGTCGCTCAGACGACGGTGCGGGTTCACGAAGGTCTCGAACGTGTCCAGCACCCGCTTACCCTGGAACTTGACCGCGCCCACCTCGATGATGTCGTCGGCATCGGGGGAAAGGCCGGTCGTTTCCAGGTCGAGCGAGACCCAGACCTCGTCCTGGGGGGGAACCGTTGGGTCGAATAAGGTCATCTCACACTTTGCCAGAAGAAAAGTCGAACAATTGTATCAGGTCTGCCGCGGGGCAGCGGCCTTATTCGGCGAAGTAGGGCAAAGCCCAGCCGTAGAGGCCGGCGAAGACCAGGGCCACGGCCAGCACACCCGGGGCGACGCGCTTGAGCACGAGGAGCAGCGGCAGAGTGGCCATCACCGCGAAGATGATGACCGCTGCCGTGTAGGCGCCGTTGGGGCTGGCGAGCCACCGCCCAGGGGCCGCACCGGAGAAGCTCCAGTACATGAAGCCTGCCAGGATGCCGAGGATGGACCAGAAGGGGTAGGCGAACATGATGCCCCCCATGACCATCTTGGACGGCGCCATCCGGCGGGAGAGGGCGCTGAAGGTGGGCGTGGGGGACTTGACGTACATGAACAGCATGATGGCGCCGAGGCTGATGAACACTGACGCCATGAGCAAGCCGAGGTAGAGCCCGACGAAGACGGCGGTCACGGCTGGCTTTCTAGGGCACGGGCTGGGGCGGCGAGGTAGGCCTGCCATCCACGGTGGCGAAGCAGCAGCACGAGCGCGGTGCCGACCTCTTTCTGCGGCACAAGAGCGAAGATGGAGGGGCCGGCCCCAGCCAGATGCACCTCACGCGCGCCCAGGGACTCAAAGGCTTTCCAGTAGGCCTCCAGGCCTGAGAAGGCCACGAGGGCCACCGCATCGAAGGCGTTGTAGAGGAACTGCGCGGGCACGTCGCCACCACCGCGGATGCGCGCCTCCAGCTTGCGGGTCAGCATCCCTCGGGTGTAGTCGCCTTGTGTGAGCCGCGCATACAGGGCAGCAGTCTTGGATGGGATGTTGATGGCGGGAGTAAGGACGACAAGCCACTTGATGTCGGCAGGCGGCATGGGCCGCACGACCTCGCCCCTGCCCTGCACCATCGCAGTGCCGCCGTGCAGGAAGAACGGGACGTCGGAGCCGAGCTTGGCCGCCAACGACGACAGCCGCTCAGGCGGCAGCTTCAGTTTCCAGAGGCGGTCGAGGCCAAGGAGGACTGCCGCGGCGTCGGCGCTGCCACCCCCCAAACCGGCGGCCACCGGGACGCCCTTGCGCAAGGTGATGCGTACGCCGCGCTTCGCTCCAGTCTCATCGGCGAGCAGCCGGGCGGCCTTGAGCGCCAGGTTGTCCGCCCCCGCCAGCGTGGGGTCGTCGCACTCCAACGTGATGCCGTCCGAATCTTCAAGCGTCAGGGTGTCAGCCAGGTCCACCGTCTGCATGATAGAGACGATGTCGTGGTAGCCGTCGTCGCGGCGCCCCAGCACCTCCAGCGTGAGGTTCACCTTGGCGTAGGCCTTGACCGTCAACACAGCCATCCCCTACCCTGCGGGTCCGAGGCGTTTGAATGCGCGGTACAGTGCCCCCCACTCGGCCATCGAGAGCGTCTCGGCGCGGCGAGTGGGCTCGACGCCCGCCTCGGCCAGCATCTTGCCGACCGCATCCGGCGGCAGGTCAAGCCCTTTTCGGATGCAGTTGTGGAGCTGTTTGCGCGGCGCGCTGAAGCCCGCTCTGACCATTTCTATGAACCGTTCTTCGTGGTCCACGTCCAGCGCGAGGCGGGGCAGGGTGTCCAGGCGGAGCACCGCCGAGGCCACCTTTGGGCGAGGACGGAATGCGCCGGGGGGCACAGTGCAAACGAGGCGCGGCTTAGCGTAGAGCTGGGTCGTCAGCGAAAGGAACCCCATCTCGTCCGGCTGCGCGGCCATCTCCCGCGCTACCTCACGCTGCACCATGACCACCATGAGCGAGGGCTTATGGGTCGCACGGAGGAAACGCCGGATGATGGGCGACGCAGCGTAGTACGGCAGGTTGGCCACGAGCTTAAAGGGTGTGCCCGGCTCTACGAGCGCCTCGATATCCACTTCCCTCGCATCGGCGTGGATAACCGAGACGTGAGGCTGGCTCTTGAACTCCTCCATCAGCCTGGCTGCCAGAGCATCGTCCAACTCGACGGCAATCACGCGGCCCGCCTGGGCCGCAAGCTCGCGCGTCAACAGGCCTTGACCTGGCCCAATCTCCACGACCACATCGGCCGGCGAGAGGTCGGCGGCCTCGACGATACGGCGCAGGACACCCCTGTCCACCAGGAAGTGCTGCCCCAGCGACTTCTTGGCCCTAGGGAGACGCGAGGGCGCGGCATGTGGGATGGGCTTGTTCTCCAGCGTCGAGGGCACCTCTGCGACAAAGAGACGGCCGTGCACCCCCGCTTCGATCCTATCCGAAAACATTCCCTAAGATTCGGCTCAAGTCAGGCGAACCCACGGCACCCGAAACACACTGCTTACCGCTGCTTCCTTCCGGACCTGACGGGGTTCACAGGGTTCCGCCGCGTAGGACCCAACTCTCAACACCTACATCCGAGGAAAGAGGCCTCCGAAGGCGGACCTCTGGAGGGAGTTCAGCCCCGCTAAAGCGGATTGCGAGTACAGGGCACCGCTATCTCCCCGCCTAGCACGGCCATGTTCATGGTAGGCGACGGCCACCGCAGTGTCAACGAAGGCAGCCGCAAGCTAGGGAAAACGGCTGTGCGTTGGTGGAACGAGTTCTATCCTCCTTCCGTCAGTATCAATAGAGCACACTCCAGGCTGGCGGCACCATGAGAACGAGCTTCTTGGGAGCATTTAGAAATGAGAACGAACCAGTGGATCACAGTCGCTTTGGGCACCATCTTGGGGACGGCCATCCTCATTGGAGCGGCATGTACGTCGGGGGTGGCCACCCAGCCGTCTGGTGTGAATGTGACACCTGTCGCGGAGGGCGGCACGACCCCGACATCACGGCAGGAGCCGGCGCCGACCCCAACCCCTTGGTCCACCCCTCAAGAAGAGCAGGCGCCTATCACCAGCATCGCCGACATTGACCCTGAGGAGTGCAACTTCGTCCACAACATCAACGCTTGCTTCGTGGGTAGCGTCGCCTCTGAAGGAGTCTTCGACCAGAGAGACTTCGTCGGCCTCTTCCTCAAGGCGCAGCACGACCTGGCAGCGCGACTTGCCATCGACCCGAAGATAGTCAAGATTGCGTCAGTCGAGACCGTGGAATGGCCCGATGCCTCCCTAGGTGTTCCCGAAGAGGGCATGACGTATGCCCAGGTCATCACACCAGGGTTCGAACTGGTACTCCAGGCAGGCGAAGAGCAGTACACCTACCACGCCAGCGTGGAACATGTCGTGTACGTGGAGGGTGAAGAGGCGGCTGGGATGGAGTTGAGTGAGGCAGACGAGGTGGACCTGGTCCGGCTGTCACTAGAGTGGGGACTAGTGGAGAAGAACGTCCCCGACTATGGGCTCTTGTCAGACCCGCAGAACATCGTACTCGTGCTGGAGGGGTTCGAGACACGAACAGTGCCGAAGCTGCCCGGCGCCAACCTCACCCTGCTCAGCAAGGAAGAGGTGAAGGCTAAGGTGGACGCCGAGGGGGATTTCCTGTACGTGCGCCTCAACCTTTATCCAGTAACAGCCACCACAGCACAGGTCGAAGTTCAAACGCCGGCCGCACACGCGGGCAAGGGCTTTACCTACCGGCTCACTTTCAAGATGCTGAGAAAGGCCTCTTGGGGGATCTCGACGCGGCCGACTCGCCGCATGCGCTTCTTGCCCTCGGCCTGCTTCTCCAGCAGCTTGCGCTTTCGCGTGATGTCGCCGCCGTAGCATTTGGCGAGCACGTCCTTGCGGATGGCCCGTATCGTTTCGCGGGCGAGTATCTTGCCGCCTATGGCCGCCTGGATAGGCACCTCGAACATCTGGCGCGGTATCAACTCCTTGAGCTTAAAGACGAGCTCTCTCCCCTGCTCGAAGGCGCGCTCACGGTGGACGATGATGGAGAGGGCGTCCACAGGCTCGCTGTTGACCAGGATATCCAGCTTCACCAGCTTGCCGGTTTCATAGCCGACCAGGTCGTAGTCCATGGAGGCGTAGCCCTGTGTCCGGGACTTGAGCTGGTCGTTGAAGTCCACCAGGACCTCGGAGAGGGGCACCTTGTACCCCAGAAGGACGCGCATGCCCTGGGCGACCTGGAGGCCGCCGCCTTCGCCACCGGATAAGCCGACCGATTGGATGTACTCCATGCGTTTGTACTCGCCCCGGCGGGCCTTCACCAGCTCCATGATTGGTCCGATATAGCTGTCTGGCGCGAGGATGGTCAGGTTCAGCCACGGCTCGGCAATCTCCGAGATGGTGTGTGGCTCGGGCATCTCGGCGGGATTGGCTACCTCGACGACGGTGCCGTCATTGAGCGTAACCTTGTACTGGACGCTGGGAGAGGTGGCCAGCAGGTTGAGGTTGTACTCCCGCTCCAGCCGCTCCTGCACGACATCCATGTGCAGCAGGCCGAGGAATCCGCATCGGAAGCCTGGCCCGAGAGCAACGGACTGCTCCGGTTCGAAACTCAGCGCCGCATCGTTGAGCTGCAGCTTCTCCAGCGACTCACGCAGCTCCCCGTACTCTTCGCCGTCCGAGGGATAGAAGCCCGCGAAGACCATGGGTTTCATGGGTCGGTAGGGCGCCAACGGTTCGTCGGCGCCACCCTGGACGAGCGTGACCGTGTCGCCGACCGGCGCGTCGCCCACGGCCTTCAGACCCGTGGCGATGTAGCCCACCTCTCCAGCCGACAGCGCGTCCACGCCGATCTGTTGGGGCCGAAAGACGCCGACCTCCTGTGCCTCACCCTGGGAGCCTTTCGCCATCAGGCGGATGCGGTCGTGGGCCTTCACCGCACCGTCGAAGACGCGCACGTACGCCACCACGCCCTTGTAGGGGTCGTAGTGGGAGTCAAAGATGAGCGCCCGCAACGGGGCATCAGGCCTGTTCTTGGGCATCGGCACGCGGTTGACCACGGCCTCCAGGACCTGCGGCACGCCCGTGCCGTCCTTGCCAGAGGCAAAGATGACCTCATCGTCGCGGAACCCGAAGGTGCGGCAGACCTCGGCGGCCACCCGCTCGGGCTCCGCTGCCTTCATGTCGATCTTGTTGACCACCGGGATGATGACTAGGTCGCGCTCCAGGGCGAGATAGACGTTAGCCAGCGTCTGCGCCTGGATGCCCTGTGAGGCGTCCACGACCAGCAGCGCTCCCTCGCAAGCCGCGAGGCTGCGCGAGACTTCGTACGTGAAGTCCACATGGCCGGGGGTGTCTATCAGGTTGAGCTGATATCGCTGACCCGAGGCGGGGGTGTAGTCGAGCCGGACAGGGTGCGCCTTGATGGTGATGCCGCGCTCCCGCTCCAGGTCCATGGAGTCGAGGTGCTGCTCGGTCATCTCGCGGTCGCTTACAGCGCCCGTGAGCTGGAGCAGACGGTCGGCAAGCGTGGACTTGCCGTGGTCTATGTGCGCGATGATGCAGAAGTTGCGGATGAAACGGGGGTCCATAGAGCCATGCTAGCATAGGGGTAGGTATGCCTCAAGCCGATTGCAAAGCCGCAGACGGGGTGTGGTAAGATGCCCTTCCGCACTATTCCGCGGTACGGTGACACGAAACATTGACGAGGAGGCGACATGGCTGCGGTACGGACTGCTGAAGTGACGTGGGAGGGCGACCTGCTCTCCGGCAATGGCGTAGTGACAGCGGGGACAAGCGGGCTGTTCAAGAGGTTGCCCGTGTCGTGGGCGACGCGCACGGAGGCCTCCGGCGGCAAGACCAGCCCAGAGGAGCTGCTGGCCTCGGCCCACGCGAGTTGCTACGCGATGGCGCTGTCGGCGGGGCTTGCCCGCGCGGGCACGCCGCCCAAAAAGCTAGAGGTCAGCGTGGCCGTGACCTTCGACAAGGTCGAGGCCGGATGGCGTGTCACCTCCAGTACCATCAAGGTGAAGGGGACGGTGCCCGGCGCCGACGACGCGGCGTTCAAGAAGGCCGCCGAGGGCGCCAAGGACGGCTGTCCCATCTCCCAGGCCCTCAAGGGCAACGTCGCCCTGTCGGTCGAGGCAACGCTGGCAAAGTAACGAGAGGCAGTTTCTCAGTAGAACGACAGAGGCCGCCCGACCGGGGCGGCCTCTGTTCTATTTCCACCGAGCCATCGGATTTTCTATACATTCTCAAATCGGTGCGCATTCGCCCGCTCGTGCTCCAGCAGCCACCGCTTCACTCCGAGTCCGGCGGCATACCCGACCAGCCCGCCATCTTTTCCCACTACGCGGTGGCAGGGCAGGATGATGGAGACCGGGTTACGGCCGTTGGCCGCGCCCACAACCCTGACCGCGCTGGGCCTGCCTATCCGCGCCGCCTGCTCGGCGTAGGTCGCGGTGCGGCCATACGGGACGGACGCGAGGGCACGCCATACCCTCCGCTGAAAATCGGTGCCATGAAGGTCGAGCGGGATGTCGAACGAGGTCCGCCCACCAGCGAAGTACTCGGTAAGCTGCCTCCGCGCCGCCTGGAGAACGGGATAGGAGTCGGAGGCCACGATGTACGGTGGCAGGGAAACACCTTCAGCCGTGTCGCTGGGCCATAACTCCGCGCGAAGCCCAGCGCCGCTGGCGACGAGGGTCGGGGCCCCCACCGGGCTCTCCAAACGAGTCGTGTAGTAGCGTTGTGTGAGCATCTGGTGCCACCTTAGGTTAGTGAATCCGAGTCAAACATAGGCTCCAGAAAGGTGCAAGCCTGGCCACAACCGGACACGTTTTCACCAGCGGGTATATCATGTCCGGAATTGTCCACTCTTCTACCAACCACCCCTTCAAAAGGGGTCCCATGAGCACGTTAGCCCTGAGCCGTAGAGAGGTGAACGCGGTCGCGACGACCGGTATCTACTGCCAGGCGGACTGCGTTGCGCGGCCGCTGCCTGCAAACTGCTCGACCTACCCGTCCGCCATGGCAGCCGAGGCGGCAGGCTACCGGCCATGCCTCAAGTGCCGCCCCGGCAGACGGCAGAACGAGTTGCTCGATGGCGCCACGCCTGGAGTCGTCAAGCAGGCGCTGATGCTCATCAGCGACGGCGCGCTCGACCATAGCGGCGAGACGGCTCTTGGGCGGCGTATCGGCATCAGCCCGCGGCAGCTCCGTCGGCTGTTTGCCGAGCATGTCGGCGCGACGCCGGCGCTGGTGGCCCGCTCCAAGCGGGCGCACTTCGCCCGTCGGCTGCTGGACGAGTCCGACCTGCCGGTGGACGCCATCGCGGAGGCGGCAGGCTTCCGGAGCGTCCGCCAGATGAACCGGGTCATGCGTGAGGTGTTCAGATTCTCTCCGGTGGAGCTGCGGGCGAAACGGCGGGCGGTGAGCCGGTTGGTCGCCGACGGCGGCCTGCGGCTGCGGATACCGCACCCGTCCGGTTTTGACTTCCCCGCGATGCTCGGGTTCCTGGCGCTGAGGGCGACACCGCAGGTGGAGTCGGTGGACGGAGGCGTCTATCGCCGCGTGACGAACACCTGCGGTTACACAGGAGTGTTCGAGGTTTCCGCTGCATCCGACGGCGCTAATCTGGAGGTCGTGGCGCACCTGCCGACGTTCGCCAACCTGGTGGACGACGTGGCCCGCTGTCGGCGGCTGCTCGGCCTCGACATGGACCTGTACGAGGGCCGGGGTTCCCTTTCCAGCGACTCTTTGATGGCGCCGCTCATCTGCCAAAGACCCAGCATCACCCTCCCCGGCGCCTGGGACCGATTCGAGACCGCCATCCGCATCATCCTGGGGCAGCAGGTCTCAGTCCAGGCGGCGTCCACGCTCTCAGGCCGCATCGCGCAGCGGTTCGGCACGCCGGTGCCAGGACTCGGCGAGTTCGGCCTCGGCTACCTGTTCCCATCGGCGGAGCGCCTAGCGGTCGCTGACATTTTCGAGGTGGGAGTCCCGCTGGCACGGGCGTCGTCCATGCGGCTGTTCGCACGCGCCGTGGCCGACAGGTCGCTGAACCTCTACGACGCCAGCGACCTGCCGACGCTGCTCCAGCGGCTCCAGGCGCTGCCGGGGGTCGGGCCGTGGACGGCGAACATGCTGGCGATGCGTGTGTACGGCCACCTGGACGCATTCCCGGCCAGCGATCTCGGTCTGCGGAAGGCGGCGGCGCGGGCGCTTGGACAGCCCGCTATCTCCACAGACGACCTCGACCGTATGGCGGAGCGGTGGCGCCCGTGGCGGTCGCTCGCGGCTACGTATCTCTGGGAGTCGCTGCGGAGCGAGGCTTAGAAGAAGCCCTGCCTCTTCAGCCTGCGGGCAACCGGCACCTATCTCCAGCAGTGGCTATCGTGTAGGGTGGACAGTGGTTCGCGGAGCGCCGACCCAGGGAACGGGGAGCGGTGAACGATGAGAGGGCCTGCTATCGGATGGGCGCGGACTCCGCGGCGATGCCGCAGGCACGGTAGCCGCAGGCACGGTAGCCGTCCTGGCGCCGTTCGCGCCAATCTCCGGCCGCTGTCCGGGCCAACTCTTACGCAGGAAGCGGCGTCCCAACGCACGCTCGATCTGACGCCACTTTGTGTTGTCATCCGGCGTGATGAAGGTGATGGCGAGGCCCTCACGCCCCATGCGGCCGGTGCGGCCCACGCGGTGCACAAAGAGCCTCTCGGACTCCGGCAGTTCGTAGTTGATGACCTGGTCTATGTCCGCCACGTCGAGTCCGCGCGCCGCGACGTTCGTCGCGACCATGACGGGCACGACGCCGGCGCGGAAGTCGGCCATGGCACGGAGGCGGGCCTGCTGGCCGAGGTTCCCTTGGAGGGCCACGACGGAGTAGCCAAGCGCGCCGAGCTGGCGCGCGAGCTTCTGTACGCCTCGCTTGGTGCGGCCGAACACGAGGATGGCACCGTCTCCCCGCTGGTCGAGGAGGGTGCAGAGGGCGTCGAACTTGCGCGCCGGTTCGACCTCATAGACCACGTGCTGGATCTCGGGCGGCGACTGAGCGTCGGTGTCTATCCGTACTTGCACGGGGTTGCGCGTGTGGCGGGCCACCATCTGGCCGACCCAGGCGGGTATCGTTGCCGAGAAGATGGCGGTCTGCCGGGCGGCAGGCGTCTTCGAGAGGATGCGTTCCACGTCAGGCGCGAACCCCTGGTCGAGCATCTCATCTCCCTCGTCGAGCACCAGGAGCTTCACTTGGCCGAGGGACAGGGTCCCCTGGCGCAGATGGTCGAGGGTGCGTCCCGGTGTACCGACGACGATATCCACACCCCTCGCCAAGGCCTGGGCCTCGGGGCGGAGCGACCGGCCGCCGAAGAGCAGGGAGAGCCGCAGGCGACGGGCCGCGGCTAGCCGCCCGACGACCTCGCCGACCTGAACGGCCAGCTCCCGCGTCGGGACAAGGACGAGCGCCTGAACGCCACGGCTGTTCGGGACGCACCGCTCCACGATGGGGACGGCGAAGGCGAGGGTCTTTCCGGAACCGGTCCGTGCCTGCCCGATGACGTCCTTGCCGGCAAGGAGCGCGGGGAGGGCCTGCGACTGGACAGGGGTGGGCGCTGTGATGCCCATCGCGGCGATGGCGGCGGTGGTCGCCGGATGCAGCTTGAAATCGGCGAACGAACGCTTGCCGTTCTGGCAAGCTGGACACTGGGGTGGACTGCCGGCGTGGGGAACGCCGTTTTGAGAACCCCGCCCGTTAGAGGTGGGCAAGAACTCTTGTCCACAATCGGGACAGGTAATAAGGGTAGAAACCATGACGCGCTGACTCCTTCGATGCGTATGGGAAATCCCAGATTAGTCGGTCAGCGCGGGTCTTAAGGAGGTGAGAACAGGGTAAGTGGTCTGTGTCTGACCAGCCGAAATGGCGGGCCGCCGAGTTATACGCTTCCGGACAGTATAACACGAAAGCGTCCTTCAGTCGCCGCCGCTGTATTAATTCGAGAACGAGGACATACCCGACAATGTGGTGGGGAAGGGGAGATTTGAACTCCCACGCCTTACGGCACAAGATCCTAAGTCTTGCGCGTCTGCCATTCCGCCACTTCCCCACGGTGCCTGAGCGCGGCTAGTGTCTATTATAGCCCGTTACGAAGGCGCTCCAGCGTGCCGCTCAACCCACTCCCATAAGGCCCGTATCCGTTCAGCGTGGCCGGGCAGCGTCGGGTCGAGGACGCAGCGGCAGCTGCGGGTGTAGGAGCCGATGGTCTGCAATTCGGTGCGGCCGTTGCCCCACTGCCATGGCCCGCCGGCTGCGGCGGTGAAGAGACGCTCCGCCAGCGCCCTCGTGACGTGCACCGCCCTGGCGAAGCGTAGGGAGCGGGTGGAGCCTCGGAAGACCCAGAACCGGTCCCACAGCGCCGGGTCGCTCAGGCCGCGGCGGAAATGGGCGTTGTTGCGGAAGCGCTTGAGCGTGGACTGGCTGGGCTTGGCCCGCACGTCGCGAAGCACCTCCCTGACCTCGAGAAACCCTACGAAGTAGAAGCCGTGCCGGTGGGTGGGCCTGCCGTCGTCCCAGGGACACAGGCGGGCGATGAAGAGTAGGCTGTCGTCACGCTCGACGCTCTTGAGGGACGCAGCCCTGGGGCTGGTCTCGCAGTTGTCGCCGTAGGTGAAGGTGTGGAATTCCGGGTCGTTGTGCGCGGGCCAGTCCAGCAGGCGGGCAGGCACGAAAGGCGC
Source organism: SAR202 cluster bacterium (assembly GCA_016872515.1). Taxonomy (GTDB): domain Bacteria; phylum Chloroflexota; class Dehalococcoidia; order Lucifugimonadales; family VGZR01; genus VGZR01. Next base: position 100,328 of record VGZR01000001.1, on the reverse strand, counting down.
GAGGGACCTGGAGGCGTCGTAGTGGGAGCGCAGGTCTCGGTAGCGGACGGCGTACGCGCCAGGTAAAGTGCGGTCTTCGGGGATGGGGAGGAACTCGAAGGTGCCATCGGAGAACAGCGGGCTGCAGAAGCGCTGGCTGGCGTTGGCGCCGACGTTGATGAGATAGACCTTGCCTTGCACAAATGTCTCCTAAAACCTTCCTCACCCCCTCACCTTTTGGCCTCGATGACTCGAGGCCAAAGACCTCTGCCAAAAGGGGAGAGGACGACGTGCGCTTTCCTTTCAAGACTGTGCATGTACCCCCAGGTCAGACAGAGACAGCTTGACTTCCTCAAGAACGGCCGCGTCCTGCTCGCGCTCAAGGGCTTCGCGCAGCGCCTGTGCGGCCTCCATGCCGCCGATACGGCCCAGAGCCCAGGCAGCGTGCTGGCGAACGAGGGCGTCCGGGTTCTGGCGCAATGCCTTTACCAGAGCGGGCACTGCGACGGGGTCGCCGATGTTGCCAAGGGTGACACAGACGTTGCGCTGCAGACCGGCGCGCTTGGCGCGTTTTATGGGACTGTCAGCGAATCGTTGGCGGAACGCCTCGTCGTCCAACTCCAGCAGCGGCAGCAGTGCGGGTGCGGCGAAGCCGTGGCGCTGCCGGAAGGCGGGTTCCAGGCTCTGCTGGGCCTTGCGGTTGACGGGGCAAACGTCCTGGCAGATGTCGCAGCCGAAGACCCAGTCGCCCACGAGCGGCCTTAGCTCGCGGGGGATGGCGCCGCGCAGCTCGATGGTGAGGAAGGAGATGCAGCGGGTGTTGTCTATGACGTACGGGGCGACGATGGCGCCTGTGGGGCAGGCGTCGATGCAGCGGACGCAGCTGCCGCAGGTCTTCTTTAGTGGCTGGTCGGGGGCAAGCTCTAGGTCGGTTATGACCTGGCCGAGGAAGACCCACGAGCCGTGGGACGGCGTCAGGATGTTGGTATTCTTGCCGAACCAGCCGGCACCTGCGCGCTCGGCTGCGGGGCGGTCGAGCATCGGGCCGTCGTCCACGAACACCCGCGTCCTTACGGGCCTAGCAGCCAGCTTCGACAAGCCATCTGCCAGCTCGCGCAGCTTAGCCTTCATCACCAAGTGGTACTCGCCGCCCCAGGCGTAGCGGGCGACTTGGCCGGTCGGCCCGCCGTTGGACCGCTCGGCGTCACCGGTGAAATAGCTCATGGCGACGGAGACAATAGACATGGCGCCGGGCAGCAGCACCTCCGGGTTGGCAGCGCGGCGGACACGCTCCTCGGTGTACCAGTGCAGGCCGTCCATTAGGCCGCCTCGCACCCGCTCCAAGGCGGCCTGTTCATCCCGGACGAAGGGCTTCGCGTCCGCGATGCGGACGATGTCGAAGCCGAGCGAGCGACCGTAGACTTTGATGGAGGCTTCGAGGTGGCCCATGGTCAGCGGATCTTCATACCCCCCGCTCTATGATTCGCCTGAGGCAAATCATAGGCCTCTCCCGCAAGGGGAGAGGAGGACAGTTGTACCCTACCCTAGCCGACGGTACTGCTTCATCACGGCCTTCAGGTCGTCAAGCGGCAGTGCATGTGCCACCCTGCCCTTCTGGCCCACCGTGTCCTCCGCCGCGGTCAGAGCGTTGAGGATGGCCTCTTCAACCGCCTCGGCGGTACCGTCGAAGAGTGGGTCCATCTGGTCGTGTGGCACCATTTTGAGGGCGACGGACCCGTTCGACTGCAGCGGCACGCGGTTGCCTGTGGCGAAGGCGATGAAGATGTCGCCGCTGGCGTCGTGGCCAGTGCCGCCGACCCTGGCGAGGCCCACGGTGGCGCGGCGGGCCAGCCGTTTGCACTGGCCGGCCAAAAGCGGCGCGTCTGTCGCCACGACGACGATGATGGAGCTGTGGGGATAGACCGGCCGGGCCAGCGGGACGCGCTCCGCCCCGAGCTCGCGGCCCACCGGCACGCCGTCCACCCGGAGCAACGGGCGGTCGCCATAGTTCGCCTGGACAAGCGCGCCGACGGTGAACCTGCCCGACTTGGAGGAGACGACGCGGGAAGCGGTGCCCGTGCCACCCTTGAAGTGGTGGCAAATCATGCCTGTCCCGCCGCCGACGTTGCCCTCGGCCACTGCGCCGGAGCGGGCGGCGCGCAGCGCCGTGATGGTGTGCTCCTTCTTGATGTGGAAGGCCGCCGCGTCGTTGAGCCAGCCGTCGTCGGTCTCGGCGACCACGGGCAGGTACCAGGTGTCGGGGAGAGACTGTTCCACCGAGTGCTGTAGCAGCGCATCGCGGACGGTGCCTACGGAGTGGGTGTTTGTGATGGCGATGGGCGCAGTGAGCAGGCCAGACTCCTCGACCCAGTGAACGCCGACCATTTCGCCGAAACCGTTGAATGAGAACATGCCCGCGAAGGCGTGATTGTCCCAGTGACCGTCGTCGCGCGGCACAACGACGGTCACGCCGGTACGGGCGATGCGCGGGGTGTCGTAGGCGAGGGTGCAGAAGCCGACGGAGACGCCGGGGACGTCGGTGATGGCGTTGTGCTTACCCGTTGGAAGCGTCCCGATGGTGATGCCGAGGTCGCGAAGCCGTGCGCGCGTCATGCGTTCCTCCCCGGTTGCCGCGATGGGCAGCCTACGACGCCGATTATGCCACAGCTTTGCCAGGCGGCGCCATCGCGTCCGTCAGTACAGCCGACGCTGGGATCGCAGCGCATCATGCGGCAAGTCACGCCGCTATTGACCAGCCACCCTCGCGGGCATACCATGAGGGGAATGCCACACTGCTCCCCCAGGAGTCACAGATGCCCGCTCCCCACATCAAAGAGCTCCGCAGGGTCTATGGATTCGATGAGGTCGCCATCGTCCCCGGCGACGTGACCATCAACCCAGACCAGACCAACACCTCCTTCTCCGTGAACGGCCAGACGTTCCGCATCCCCATCATCGCCTCGGCGATGGACGCGGTCGTCTCGCCAGAGTTCGCGGGGCTGATGGAGAAGGCGGGCGGCCTCGCGGTGATGAACCTGGAGGGCGTCCAGACAAGGTACGAGAAGCCCGCGGACGTGCTGAACGAAATCGCGCAGGCGCCGCAGGAGAAGGCCACGGAGGCCCTGCAGAAGGCGTACTCGGCCTCCATCAAGCCGAACCTGGTGGGCACGAGAGTGAAGGAGATCAAGGCGACGGGCGCACGCTGCGCCGTGTCGGTCACCCCCGCCAACACCAAGAAACTGGCGCCGCTGGCGGTGGATGCGGGCGCGGACCTCGTCGTTGTCCAGTCCACCGTCACCACCGCGCGGCACATCTCCAAGAGCGCGCGAGGCCTCATCTTCTCCGAGTTGCTGGAGATGATCAACGTGCCGGTCATCGTCGGCAACTGCGTGGGTTACGGGGCCGCGCTAGAGCTGATGGAGACGGGCATCAACGGGCTTCTGGTGGGCGTTGGGCCGGGCGCGGCCTGCACGACGCGCGAGGTCACGGGCGTGGGCGTACCCCAGGTGACGGCGACGCTGGACTGCGCGGCGGCTAGGGACGAGTACATGCGCCGGACCGGCAAGTACATCCCCATCATCACCGACGGCGGCATCCGCACCGGCGGCGACCTGTGCAAGGCCTTCGCCTGCGGCGCCGACGCCGTGATGATCGGCTCACCGCTGGCCCAGTCACAGGAAGCCCCCGGCAAGGGCTACAACTGGGGGATGGCAACGCCGCACCCGGCGCTGCCGCGTGGCACGCGCGTAAAGGTTGGCACCAAGGGGACGCTGCAGCAAATCCTGTTCGGCCCCACGTCGCGCACCGACGGGACACAGAACCTGGTGGGCGCCCTGACCGCGTGCATGGGCATGGTCGGCGCGTTCAACATCCGTGAGATGCACCGCGCCGAGGTGGTCGTCGCGCCCTCCATCAAGACCGAGGGCAAGTTCTTTCAGATGGGCGGCGGCCAGTAGGCGAACTCCGCTCGTGCTGAACTCATCGAAGCACGGACAGTAGTATCGGGCCGTCCATCCGCCGCCCACTCCGTTGTGCCCGACCCATTCGCTGGTCGGGCACAACGGCAACAGCGACGCCTTCGCTATCTTTCTAGCCAGCTATTGGCATAGAAGGGGAAGGCCTTCACCTCGAAGTCCTTCAGGGCCGCCGTGGCGGGGTAGATGCTGTAGAAGATTCCTAGGTACAACGCGGGGACGTTCTTATAGAACTCGGCCTGGATCTCGTCCACGAGCCGGAGCTTCTCCTCCTCGGTGGTGGCCTGGGCGAACTGCTTGCGCAGCGCCTGCAGCCTCTCTACGAAAAAGAACAGCGGCAAGTCTGCCAGCGTCTCATGTTCCAGGGGGCTGGTGCTGTTCCAGTGGACATCCCAACTGGTGGCGACGTTGAAGCTGTCTGGGTTGCCGAACTTGGTGACGACGGTCGCCCAGTCCAGCGCCGGCATCTCCACGGTGAAGCCCATGTCCTCCATCTCTTGCCTGACGACGAAGCCCGTAGGCGTGATGGTGGAGTAGTCCGTAGGATTCAAGAGAATCATAGTCTCTCCGGCATACCCCGACTGGCTCAGAAGTTGCCGCGCCCTGTCCTTGTCGTTCGCGTTGTAATACCCGTCAGCCCCAGCTTCCGTTTCCCAGCGGGTCCCGCAATAATAGATGGCCGGGCACAGGGTCCATAGATCGCGCGGGCCCAGGGAAGCCATGACGGCGGCCACGTCCATGCCCGTCTGCATCGCAAGGCGAGCGTTGACGTCGTTGAACGGCGGCTGGCCGGGTATGAGGAATAGATTGCTTCTGTGTCCCGGCTTGTAGAGCGGGACCGCCAGGCCGGGGTTGTCCCTCAGGCGGTTGTACATGTCCAGACCGGCCCCGTCCACCACATCCCACTCCCCGGTCTCCAGTCCGGCTATCTTGGTCTCCTCATCGGATATCTCCAGCCAGACCAACTCGTCGAGGTAGGCGTACACTCTGCCGGTGTAGAGGCTGGATGGCTCGGCGCGCGACACATACCCATCGAAGCGTTCAAGCACGACCTTATCGCCTTGGTCCCACCGTACGAACTTGTAGGGGCCGGAGCCTACCCATTCCTCGACCGGCTCGGCCGAAGATTTGCCTCCATCAATTCTGCTGGGCATGATGTGCGGGCTGCCGTACGGCTTGGCCAGGGCCATGACCAGCGCCCCGGTGGGCTGTTTCAGCTTGATGCTGAAGGTGTTCTCGTTCACCACGGTGAACGGGTCCTCCGCCGTGAAGTCCCGCATCAACCCCGCTATCGAATACCAGCTCTCCAGCCATCGCGTGAAGGTGGTGCCCACATCATCCGCCGTGACCAGGCTGCCGTCGTGGAATGTCAGTCCCGTCCGGAGGGTGAACGTCCAGGCCAGGCCGTCATCACTCACACTCCAGGAGTCCACCATCCGAGGCTGGTCTGTGAACTTGGCGTCCCAGCCGAAGGGGGTCTCGTAGATGTGAGACGAGACGGCGCCTGTGACGTATGCACCTCCGATGATGGGGTCGAGCGTGGGGATGCTCGCCTGGGAGACAATGCGCAGCGTGCCGCCGAACCTCGCCTGGCCCGCCGGAGGAGGCGTCGGCGTCGCGATGGCGATCTTCGTCTGCTCCACTACCACCGTCGCCAACAATTCCTTCTCGACCGTCACTTCTTTCACAACCGTCACTTGTTCAACGACTTCCTTCGTGACGATGACCTCTTTCCCACCGCAGGCCGCGACGAGGAGTACCACCAAGGCGGCGGTAACCACTACCAACCCTACACCTCTCATAGCCTTGCCTCCTACAAAGACTTACGTTAGGGAAGGGACCTGCCCCTTCCCCCCGGCGTGGCGCGGATGGTACAGTAATCACTCTTCGATGTCCAAATACCGTACTAGTTCAGAAACGGTGACGTTTTCAATCAAAAAGACAAGGACACGACTCTACGACGGCAGCTTGCCTTTGAAGACGGTCACGCAGGTCCCGCCGTCGCGGACGGCCCTCGGTTCGCCCTTCTGGTGGTCCACCTCGACCTCGATGCGGCTCGGACGCTTCAACTCTTCGCCCTGCTCGATGGTGATATGCACGGGGCTGCGTGATACGTCCACAGCCTCATGCTTCACGAGGTAAGCCCCAAGCCCTCCCGCGGCACTGCCCGTGGCCGGATCCTCGGCCACACCGGACGCGGGGCCGAAGAAGCGAACATGGGCTGTGACGCCGGAGCGTGTCTGTAGACAGAAGACCTCGAGCCCCGTGACGTCCAGCGCGGTCTCCAACTCGGCTAGGACACGCATGTCCGGTTTCATGGCCGTCACAGCTTCCAGCGATGCGACGGGCACCACCATCTGCTTCAGGCCAGTGGACGCGACCTGGGGCGTCAGGCCGGAGCGTCGGATGTCGTCCGTCCTCAGCCCCAGCGCAGCGGCCAAGCGGCCTAGGTCTTCGAAACGCGGCCAGAACTCCGGCTTGCCCTGCGTCATCATCACCAACGGCGGCCCGCCGGGCGACGACCGGATCTCGATGGGCAGGACACCGATGGCCACCTGCTGGCGGACGGTGATGGGGCCCGCAGCTTTGCCGAACCGGCCTTCCTCGAACAGGATGTAGGCCGTGCCAACGCTGGGATGGCCCGCGAAGGGAAGCTCCAGCTTGGGGGTGAAGATACGCATCCGGTAGTCGGCCCCAGGCCTTTCGGGCGGCAACACGAAGCTCGTCTCCGACAGGTTCATCTCGACCGCAATGGCCTGCATCTCCCCCGTGGACAGGCCCTGGGCATCCATTACCACGGCCAGCGGGTTGCCGGCGTTGGGTGTCGTCGTGAAGACATCCACTTGCCGGAACTCGTACTCTTTCACCATGCCAACCTCCAGCCACGGTCTGCCGCCACGCTTTCCCTGGAGGACCTAGGGGCGTAAAGTATCACCAAAGCAGTGCCGGACGCTAGCTGGGCCAGCTAGGAGGATGACCCCCATGACGCGCCTTGAATCGAGGAGCCTCAACAAGCCCGATGAGACACAGACGTCGCAAAACCGCAAGGTGGAGGCAGTCAACGTCGCCGGGGGTAAGGTCGTGCGGTTCACGCTCCAGCCGGGGTGGCGCTGGTCGCAGCACGTGAAGCCGCTGGCGGGGACGGAGCGGTGCAAGAACCCGCACTTCGGGTACCACATCTCGGGCCGCCTGCACATCGTCATGGCCGACGGCAGCGACCTGGACATCGGCCCCAGTGAGGTGGCGTTCGTCCCGGCGGGCCACGATGCGTGGGTGGTCGGCGATGAGCCGGTGGTGGTCGTGGACTGGACAGGGATAACGGGCTACGCAAAGGGGTAGTGGGTCAGCGGAACCGCCGATCCAACCTCACTCACGCCTCGCCTCTTCCCGCCGTTCCGCAATCAGCTCGTCAGTGAGGCTCCGTCCTTCGGGTACGTACCGGCGCACAAGAGCTTGCGCGCGCCGGACGGCCTGTGTAGAGGTCAGTGACGAGACGGAAACAGCCCGCACGAGGCCGAGCAGGTCGTGGGAGAAGGCAATGTCGGCATCGGGCATGGCCTGCCGCGCCAGCTCAGCGACAGTGCCCTTCTGCTCAGGCGACAGCTCCACGATGAGGCTGCCGCCCGGTCTGAGGTAGCTTGGCACCTGGGCCAGCAGGCGGCGGATGACATCGAGGCCGTCGGGACCGCCTTCGAGGGCCAGCCGCGGCTCACGCTTGACCTCAGGCGGCAGCGAGCCGAGCAGGCCCGTGGCGATGTAGGGCGGGTTGGAGACGATGATGTCCACGCTCCCCGGCAGCGGCGCCAGCAGGCCGCCGTGGAGCAGCCGCACCCTATCGGCGACGCCGTGGGCGCAGCAGTTCGCCGCGGCGGTCGCCAGCGCCTCATGGCTGATGTCGGTGGCATAGATGGTGGCTGCTGGCAGGCGCTTGGCCAAAGCGACGGCGATGGCGCCGCTGCCGGTGCCCACGTCGGCGATGCGGGGTCGCTCCATGTCCATACCGGCGGTGGCTTTCAGGGTCAGGTCAACGAGCAGTTCGGTCTCCTGGCGCGGCACGAGGACGCCGGGGTTCACTGTGAAGTCGAGGCCGTAGAACTCGCGGCGGCCCAGGATGTAGGCCAGCGGCTCGCCAGAAAGACGGCGCTCGGCCAGAGCAGCCACAGCTTGCGAGACGGACGGCTCCACCTGGTCTTGGAGCGTGGCGAAGAAACCTCCCCTATCCACGCTGAGAACATGGCGGTGCAGCACCTCGGCTTCCAGAGAGGCGTCGGCGATACCGTGCCGCGTCAGGCGGTCGCGCGCCGCCGTCCAGGACTCGGCGAGCTTCACAATCCCGCTTCCTTCTGGCGCATCGTCTGCTCCTTGGCCATCAGCGCCTCGATGAACTGGTCGAGGTCGCCGTCCAACACCGCCGGGAGGTTGAAGTGGGAGATGTCCGCCCTGTGGTCGGTGACGCGGTTCTGGGGGAAGTTGTAGGTGCGGATGCGCTCGGAGCGGTCGCCGGTGCCGACCTGGGCGCGGCGGGCCTCGGATATCTCCGTCTGCTGCCGCTCGATCTCACGGGCGAGGATGCGCGAGCGGAGGACGGCCATCGCCTTCTCTTTGTTCTTGAACTGGGAGCGCTCGTCCTGGCAGGTGGCGATGATACCGGTGGGCTTGTGGGTGATGCGGACGGCAGTGGCGACCTTCTGGACGTTCTGGCCGCCGTGGCCGCTGGCGTGGTAGATATCTATCTCCAGGTCCTCGGGGCGGATGGCAACGTCCACCTCTTCAGCCTCGGGGAGGACGGCGACGGTGGCCGCGGAGGTGTGGATGCGGCCGCTGGACTCGGTGACGGGGACGCGCTGGACGCGGTGGACGCCGCTCTCGTGCTTGAGGCGGCTGTACGCGCCATCGCCTTTGATCTGGAAGACGGCCTCCTTGATGGCGCCGATGCCGCTCTCGTTGGTGCTGATGACCTCGTTCTTCCAGCCCCGCCGCTGGGCGTAGCGGATGTACATGCGGAACAGCTCGGAGGCGAACAGCCCGGCCTCCTCGCCTCCGGTGCCCGCGCGGACTTCCACGATGACGTTCTTGCTGTCGTTGGGGTCTTTGGGTACCAGCGCCAGCTTCAGCTCCAGTTCGAGCGCGGCCCTGCGCTCCTCGAGGCGGCGTGCCTCCTCCCTGGCCATCGCAGCCAGGTCCTGGTCGGACTCGTCGCGGACGATAGCGCGGGCGTCCTCCAGCTCTCTGGCCACCTTGCGGTACTCGGTGGCGAGGGCCGCGAGGGGCCGCATCGCGCCGTGCTCCCGGATGATGGCCTGGGCGCGCGAGTAGTCGGACGCGACCTCCGGCTGGGCCATGAGGCGCTCCAACTCTTCGTAGCGGTTGAGGATGACTGAGATGTGGTCGAGCAAGGTGCACTCTCTCTGTGGAATGGAAGGACTGCGCGGCCCATCGCGGTGCGATGGGGGACTATGCTCAGTATATCAGGCCACGAAGCTGCGTTCCGTCCACGCGTAGGCCGTCGTCGACTTCGCCGTGGGCCGCGAGTACGAAGCGGCCAGGGTAGCGAGCGGCCGGCCGTTGGTTCACAAGGAGGAGTCGTATGGCTGAACAGGATGCGATCAAGACGGTACAGGCCAATATCGCGGCATTTAACGCGGGCGATGCACAGAAGATGGCAGCTACCACCGCAGAGAACGCAGTGTACGAGGAGATGGCGACGCAGCGGAGGATCCAGGGCAGGGACGCCACAATACAGTTGGCGATGGAGTGGCGGCAGGCCTTCCCCGACGCCAAGGGGACCATCCAAAGGATAACGGCCAGCGGCAACACAGTGACCGCCGAGATCTTCTGGGAGGGGACGCATAAGGGCGCCCTCCCCAGCCCGGCAGGCACCATACCCGCCACAGGCAAGAAGGTCCAGATGCGCGCCGTCCAGGTGACCACGGTCGAGGGTGGAAAGCTGAAGCACACGAACCACTACTTCGACCTGATGACGATGCTCCAACAGATAGGCGCTGCACCCCAACAGACAGCGACCACGGCCCAGCAGGCAGGCGCTACGGCGCAACAGGCGGCGACCACCGCGAAGCAATAGTTCGGGGCTGCGCCAAAGAAGAAGTCCTAGAGAACCTTCCGAACCAGAAGGGTCTCCGCCGCTCGCCACCCTCCCCTATCCGGTCAGTTAGCCTCGCCGCAAGAGGTCAACCAACTCTTGCTTCGGCACTGCGCGCTGCTGGCTGGCGGCCAAGTCGCGGAGTTGGACCGCGCCGGAGCGCAGCTCGTCGTCGCCGATGATGACGGCGTGGGTCGCGCCGATGGCGGAGGCGTAGCGCAGCTGTCCCTTCAAGCCGCGCTCGGTGGGGGCAATGATGGCCGTGACGTCGGAGCGCCGTAGGTTAGAGGAGAGCTTGACCGCCTCCATGCGGGCGGCGTCGCCCAGGTGGAGGATGGCGACCTTAATCCCTGCGCTCTCCGGCACCTTCATCTCTTGACGGGCCAGGTTGCCGATAACGCGCTCGATGCCCATGCCGAAGCCAAGGCCGGGCGTGGGTTTGCCGCCGAGCTGCTCGATGAGGCCATCGTAACGGCCCCCGCCGAGGATGGTGCTCTGGCTGCCCTCGACCGGCGGGACGATTTCGAAGACGGTGCGGGTGTAGTAGTCGAAGCCACGGACCAGACGAGGGTTGACCTCATGAGGCAAGGCGACGGCCTGGAGGATGGCCCGCAGGTCGTCCCAGTGGGCCTGGCACGGGCCGCAGAGCTCGTCCACCCCGCGCGGAGCGCCCGCGATGACCGGCTGGCACTGCGGCTGCTTGCAGTCCAGCAAGCGCAGGGGGTTCTTCTCCAACCGCCGCTTGCAGTCCTCGCAGAGCACACTGACGTGCTGGCGGTAGTAGTCCTGGAGCTTGCGGATGTACGGCGGCCTGCACTGGGGGTCGCCGATGCTGTTGATGTGAAGAGCGAGGCCGCGCAGCCCTAGCTCCTCCAGGAGCCGCCAGCCGAGCTCGATGACCTCGGCGTCCACGGCGGCGCTGGGGTCGCCGATGGCCTCGACGCCGAACTGATGGTGCTGGCGGTAGCGGCCCGACTGGGGGCGCTCGTAGCGGAAGACGGGGCAGACGTAGTAGAGGCGCACGGGCTGGGGCAGGTTGTGCATCCCGTGCTCAAGGTAGGCGCGGCAGACGGGCGCGGTGCCCTCGGGGCGAAGGGTAAGCGAGTCGCCGCCACGGTCCTCGAAGGTATAGGTCTCCTTCTCGACGATGTCGGTGACCTCGCCGATGCCCCGGACGAACAGGCGCGCATCCTCGAACAGCGGCGTGTCTATGCGCTCGTAGCCGAAGCGTGCGGCGACGTCCTGGGCTGTGGAAATCACGTAGCGCCAGACCTTCTGGTCGGCGGGGAGGATGTCGGCGGTGCCTCTGGGGGCCTGGAACTGCATGGTGTTGTGCGTCCGAAAACCTGATAGTGAAGGATATCACACCGTCCAGAACCGGCCTCACCCTATCCCAGGTAGGGGGAGTCGTGCTGCTGCCTCGCTTGGCCGCAGGGAAGGGCGGCGGTTATACTTAGAGCAGAGTGACCACCGAACTGCACAGCGTCGACGAACTGCTGGCCGCGGCCCGCAAGTACATCCCCGAGGACCGGCTGGGCATCGTGTCCCAAGCCTACGAGTTCGCGGCGAAGGCCCATGCGGGCCAGAAGCGCCGGTCGGGCGAGCCGTTCATCGAGCACCCGCTGCAGACGGCGCTGTTCCTGGCCGACCTGAAGCTCGACCCCAACGCGCTTGCCGCCGCGCTGCTCCACGATGTGATGGAGGACTGCGGCATCAGCTTCGAGGAGCTGTCGAAGGGGTTCGGCGACGAGGTCGCGCGGCTCGTGGACGGCGTCACCAAGCTGACGAAGACGGAGTTGCTCACCGAGGAGCATTCGCTAGAGGTGGAAGGCGGCTCCGCCGACGAGGAGGCCCGGGCCGACAGCATCCGCAAGATGCTCATGTCCATGGCCGAAGACATCCGCGTCGTGCTCATCAAGCTGGCGGACCGGCTCCACAACATGCGCACGCTCAAGGCGCTGCCCGAGGAGCGCCGCCTGGCCATCGCCCAGGAGACGCTGGACATCTACGCACCCCTGGCCCATCGGCTGGGCATCTGGGAGATCAAGTGGCGGCTGGAGGACCTGGCCTTCCAGCACCTGCACCCCGACGAGTACAAGGAGATCTCGCACCTCATCGGCGCCAAGCGCATGGAGCGCGAGGGGTACGTCGAGCGGGTCAAGCGCACGCTGGAGGCGTCGCTGGAGAAGGCGGGCGTCAAGGCCGAGGTGACCGGCCGCCCCAAGCACCTGTACAGCATCTACAAGAAGGCCAAGAAGTACGCGGAGGTCAACCGCGAGGCCACCGAGATCTATGACCTGTTCGCCCTGCGGGTCTTCGTCCAGAAGGTGGAGGACTGCTATGCCGCGCTGGGAGTCGTCCACAGCCTGTGGCGCCCCATCCCCGGCCAGTTCGACGACTACATCGCCAACCCAAAGGACAATATGTACCAGTCGCTCCACACGACGGTGCTGTGCGAGGGCGCCTCGCCTGTGGAGATACAGATACGCACCCACGAGATGCACCACCTGGCCGAGTACGGCGTCGCCGCACACTGGCTCTACAAAGAAGGCCGCACCGCCGACCGGCCATTCGAGGAGAAGATGAAGTCGCTGCGCCAGATACTGGAGTGGCAGCCCGACATCACCAAGCCGAACGACTTCGTCGAGTCGTTCAAGACAGATGTTTTCCAGAACCAGGTGTTCGTCTATACGCCCAAGGGCGAGCTGAAGGAGCTGCCCGTGGGCGCGACGCCGCTGGACTTCGCCTACCGCGTCCACACCGACGTGGGCCACCGGTGCATCGGCGCCAAGGTCAACGGCAAATTGGTGCCCCTCCACTACGAGCTGCAGAACGGCGACACCGTGGAGATATTGACCAGCAAGACGGTGCGCGGGCCGAGCATGGACTGGATGAACCCCAACCTCGGCTACGTGCGGACCGGCTCGGCGCGCACGAAGATACGCCAGTGGTTCGCCAAGCAGGAGCGTGCGGCGAACCTGCAGCGCGGCAAGGAGATGTTCTCCAAGCAGATACGGCGGCTCGGCACCGGCCTGGACGAGCTTCAGATAGCCAAGCTGATGAAGCTGGAAACGGTGGACGACCTCTACATCCTCCTGGGGAACGGCGAGCTGACCATCACCCACCTGGTGAACAAGCTATTTCCACAGGCGCAGCAGGAGACGAAGCCCCAGCCGCCCGCCGTCGCCACCGGCCACAAGAGCCTCCCCTCGGCGGGCATCGAGGTGCTGGGCGTCGGCGACATGCTGACGCGGCTGGCGCGCTGCTGCAACCCCATCCAGGGCGACAAGATCACCGGTTACATCACCCGCAGCAGCGGCGTCACCGTCCACCGCGCGGACTGCCGCAACATCTCCGCCGAGCAGGGCGAGGAGCGGATGATTCAGGTGGACTGGGGTAAGTCGCAGACCGTCTATCCCGCCGGCATCAAGGTCGAGGCGTACGACCGCCTGGGCCTGCTCAGGGATGTGACGTCACTCGTGACGGAGGAACGTGTTAACATAGCTACGTGCGTGACCGAGGAGGTGGAGGACAAGAGCTTCATTACCCTCACGGTCTATATCAACAGCATCCAGCAGCTGAACCGGCTGTTCTCGAAACTGGAAGGGGTCAAGGGAGTCATCAGCGTCTCGCGCGCAGCCCCGGACCTTCATCCCGGCAAGCCGGCCCCCAAACAAGCAGCATCAACGTAGAGGAGGACAGGAACCTTGCCAAGCGCCAAATCAGCCCGGGTCGCCAAGAGCGGCCACCTCCGGAACCTGCCGCTGCGCACCAAGGCCAAGACGTACGTGACCCGGACGCGGTCCGCCATCGAGGCCGGCGATGCGGCCGCGGCAGAGCAGAACGCCAAGGCGGCCATCGTGGCGCTGGACAAGGCGGTCCAGAAGGGCGCCCTCCACAAGGCCAACGCCGCACGCCGCAAGTCGCGCCTGATGCGCCAGTTCAACGCCTCCAAGAAGAAGGCGTAGCCCACGGCGTTCCTCCCCCTTGAGGGGGAGGATTGAGGTAGGGGTGACATATCCCCCTACAGACGCTTCACCCCCATCCCTACGCGCCGGCCAGGCCGCCGCGTACTCCTTCCCCCCTCAAAGGGGGAAGGAACGTATGGCCCCTTACCCCTCGCCAACCGACGCCAGGAAGTCGCGCAGCGCCGCGAAGTAGGGGTCGCCGCCGGCCAGGTGCTGGTCGTTGTGCAGCGCGCCCTCGGCGACGAAGAAGCGCCTCGGCCCTCCCGCCGCCTCATGCACCTCCCACCCCATCGCGATGGGCACGACCTCGTCGTTCTCCGGATGAACGACCAGCAACGGCGCCGTGATGCCACACATCTTCGACAGCGAGACGAAACGGCTCTTCACCAGCAGCCACGCCGGAAGGACGGGGAGCGTCTGCCGCGCCATCGCCCTGATGGACGTGAACGGCGACTCCAGCACTAGGGCATACGCGCCGTGGCGGCTGGCCATCTCGACAGCGACGGCGCAGCCCAGCGACCGGCCGTAGAGCACAACCTTGTCCGCGTTCACATCGGGCCGCGAGCGCAGGTACACCAGCGCCGCCTCGCCGTCGACGTACATCCCCCGCTCCGACGGCCTGCCCTCGCTCTTGCCGTAGCCGCGGTAGTCGAAGATGAAGATGGCGACGCCGAGGTTGCGGTGCAGCGCGGCCAGCGCGTCGAGCCAGTCGGCGATGTTGCCCGCATTGCCGTGGAACCACAGCCAGGTCACGTCCGACGTGCCGTGGACGTACCAGCCATGCAGCCGCGTCCCGTCCGAGGCGGTGAAGGAGACATCCTCGAAGGCGAGGCCGCGGTCTGAGGGGGTTTCCGCAACCTCGCGCTCGGGAAAGAAGATGAAGTAGCGGTCGAGCACACCCACCTGCCGGATGATGACGCCTGCGACGGCCAGCACCGCCGCAGCCAGGGCAGCCAGCGGGCAAGACTCATGACATTCCTCCTCCCCGTTGAGGGGGAGGATCGAAAGCCTGTCCTGAGCTCGTTGAAGGCTAGGGGTGATGCCTCTCTTCGTTGATGCTTCACCCCTATCCCTACGCGCCGGCCAAGCCGCCGCGTCTTCCTTCCCCCTTCGAGGGGGAAGGAAGAGCATCGCTCCCCGCTACTTCACGCCTTTGGCGGCCAGGAGGTCGTGGAGCCGCTGGTACAGGGCGGTGTTCTCCTCCATGGTGAAGCCGTCGGCCTTGTACTCGGGCTTGGCGCTCATGCCGTCCACCGCGCCCAGGTTCACCGTGCGCTTGAGGAGGTCCTGTTCCTCCTTCACCGAGATGAGCAGGTTCTTCTTCTTGCGCAGCGAGATGGCCGCGGCCAGGCCGTAACCGCCCCAGTTGGAGACGCTGGCGATGACGAGCTTGGTGACCTTGGTGAGGGTGGGCTTGCGCACGAGGGTCGGCACCGTGGGGATGATGTCGGCGAGGTTGCCCATGCCGATCTCGTTGCCTCCGTCGCCGATGCCGACGGAGGGGATGCCCGCCTCGAAGAGGTAGTCGGTCTTGGCGTTGAAGTCGGTGATCTCCAGGCCGCGCATGTTGCGGTACACGCCTTCGTCGGTCAGGCCGCACCGTTCGATGGCGATGAGCACCGACGGCTTGAGCCGGTCGAGGAGCTGCTTGGTGAACGCCTTGCTCTCGGCGACGCCGGTGATGGGGAAGTCCACGACCTCGGCGCCCTTGCCCGCGCAGCCGCGCATGACGGGCGCGGTGTAGCGGTCGGTCACGTAGGCGACCTTGTAGCCGAGTTTCTGGAGGGCGTTGCCGATGACGATGGCGCCGGGAGGGCCGTCGGTCTCGGTGGCCTTGGCCGAGAGGATGTAGAAACCGACGACGATGACGGCCGTGCCCGGGTGGTCGAGGACGACCTTGGCCGCTTGGTCGGCGAAGTCGGCGGGCAGATGGGGTCGCAGCTGCGAGACGCCGCGCCGGTCGTGGTCGAGGATGATGTCTTCGATGGTGGTCATGCCGATGCTCCTGCCTACCGGATGGGGAGGATGCTACCGCCTTTTCTCTAAGAAGGGTGTCCTAGATCACCGCGTAGTCCTCATCGCGCTTGTCAGTGATGAACATGTGGCCCGGCGCGTGGGTGATCATAAGCGCCGGTTTGGACTTCATCGCCACCGCCTGGGGGGTGACGCCGCAGGCCCAGAAGACGGGCACCTCGCTGTCCCTGATCTCGGTCACGTCGCCGAAGTCGGGCTTGGCGATGTCGCGGATGCCGATGGCCGCCGGGTCGCCGACGTGCACCGGCGCGCCGTGGACGCTGGGGTAGCGCGAGGTAACCTGGACGGCCTTGACGACCTTCTCGTGGGGGATGGGCCGCATCGAGACGACCATCGGGCCGGAGAAGACGCCCGCGGGGGTCGTCTGGATGTTGGTGATGTACATCGAGACGTTCGTGCCGCGTTGGACGTGGCGCAGCTCGATGCCCGAGTTCATCATCGCGTTCTCGAAGGAGAAGCTGCACCCCAGGAGGAACGAGACCAGGTCGCCGCGCCACTGCTCGCCCAGGTCGTCCACCTCGGCCTCCAGCTTGCCGTGGCGGTACACGCGGTACTTCGGCAGGTCGTAGCGCAGGTCGGCGCCGGGCGCGACGAGCCTCGGCTCGGTCTTCCCCGCCTCCACGACCTCGAGGATAGGGCACGGCTTGGGGTTGCGCTGGCAGAACAGCAGGAAGTCGAAGGCTAGGTCCTTCGGCAGGATGGCCAGGTTCGCCTGCGCGTGGCCCGGCGCGACACCCGCGGTGGTGCGCCGGAACTTGCCGTCGCGAATGAGCGCCCGCGCCTCGGCGGGGGTCTGGGGAACGGCTGTCGCAATCTTCATGTAGGGCCTCCTCTGCCCTAAGCGTACCGAGAAGGCGCGGGGGCGTCAACACGGGCAGCCCCCGCCAGGCGGCTATGCCAGTCTCATCGTGGGCTTGAGCCCCAAGCGGCGCGCCAGCTCCTCGTCCGAGGGCTCGAACAGGATGGTCCCGTCTTTGAGGAAGATGGTCGGCGGCGTCCTCTGGCCGTTGTTGACGCGCTTGATGAGCTTGAGCGCCTCCGGGTCTTCGTCCACGCCGAACCACTCGTAGGGGATGCGGCGCAGCCTGAGAAAGTGGCGCACCCGCAGGGTATCCCCGCACGTCATAGCACCATAGACCTTGAGCGTCGCTTCCATGCCGCCTCCCATGCTGGCCGTCCGAGGGAGCGAGTGTACCAGCCTTTTGGAGTTGTGCAAACGGCGCGAACCCACCTCAGTTTTGGGGTGGGTTGTCAAAGCCGCACATGCGTCCTACGCTGATAAAAAGGGGGTGGCGCAGCATGTCGGTGAAGGCGATGGAGTGGGCTGTGAAGCAGCGCGGCCTGGCTGGGCCGGTGAAGCCGGCGCTGATCATCCTGGCCGACCACGCCGACAAGAACGGCGTCTGCTGGCCCAGCAACGCCCGCCTCGCCGAGCTGTGCAGCGTGATTCCCAGAAATGTCCAGAAACACACCGCCATCCTCGCCGAGAAGGGCCTGATCGAGATCCGGCCCCGCTATGACGGCGTTGGCCGGAGGACATCGAACATCTACCTCCTGAGGATGGGAGAGGATGTCGAAAACGACGCTATCCCCCACGCCGTCTCCGATGCAGCTGCCACGTCGCCTGCGACGCCTGCCCTTGTCGCTGCCGACATGGTCTCCACGTCGCCACCGACGTATCTTGAACCGTCATTAGAACCGTCACGAGAATCCACCCCCTCTGTGGTCTCCCCCGGTGGGGGAGAGGCGCGCGCGCCCGAACTTTCCAAGCCCGTGAGCGAAAACACGGATGCGGCCGGACCCGTCCTCCCCCCTCGAGGGGGGAGGATTGAGGTAGGGGTGAGCGCTTCCCTTGCCGACGCTTCACCCCTCCCCTTTTGCCTTCTCCTGGAGCTCGTAGAGCTTGGTGATGGCCTCCAGGGGGGTCATGTCGGCGACGTCGAGCGACAGCAGCTCCTCAACGACGGCGTGCGTGATGGGCAGCAGGGGCAGCTGGTCGGGAGGCGGGGACTGGCCCCCGAATCCCACACCCCTTCCCCTCGACTCTGGGGGTTGGGGTTTAGGGTTTGGGGTCTGGCGGGCGCCGTTCTCCAACTCGGCCAAGACCTCCCAGGCGCGGTGGATGACGCTCTGGGGCAGCCCGGCCAGACGGGCGACGTGGACGCCGTAGCTGCGGTCGGCGCCGCCGGGCACGATGCGACGCAGGAACACGACCTCGCCCTTGTCCTCGGCCACCGCCACGCTCCAGTTCCGCACGCGGGGCAGTACGTCGGCCAGCCGCGTCAGCTCGTGGTAGTGGGTGGCGAACAGGGTCTTGCAGCCGAGGCGGGGGTGGTTGTGGATGTGCTCGGCGGTCGCGCGGGCGATTGCCAGGCCGTCGTACGTGCTGGTGCCGCGCCCGATCTCGTCCAGCACGATGAGGGAGTGCGGCGTCGCGTGGTTCAGGATGGCCGCAGTTTCGACCATCTCGACCATGAAGGTGGACTGGCCCACGGCCAGGTCGTCCTGCAGCCCGACGCGGGTGAAGATACGGTCCACCAGGCCGATGTGCGCCGACTCGGCGGGGACGAAACTGCCCACCTGGGCCATGAGTACGATAAGAGCGACCTGGCGGATGAAGGTTGACTTGCCCGCCATATTGGGGCCGGTGAGGATAACGAACTGGCCGTCGCGGTTCGACAGCCGCGCGTCGTTGGGGACGAAGCTCCCCGAAGGCAGCATCCGCTCGACGACCGGATGGCGCCCCTGCTTGATGGCGATGGCATCGCCCTCGTCCAGCGCGGGCCGCACGTAGCCGTGATGGGAGGCCACCTCGCCCAGCGAGGCCAGCGCGTCCACCTCGGCGATGGCCGCAGCGGTCCGCAGCACCGCCGGGGCCTCGTTACCGACCTGTTGGCACACCTGCCGGAACAGCGACGCCTCCAACTCGGCCATCCGTTCCTGCGCCGTCAGGACACGCGACTCGTACTCCTTCATCTCCGGCGTGATGTACCGCTCGCCGCCCACCAGCGTCTGCCGCCGGATGTAGTGTGGCGGCACCTGGGCCATGTGAGGCTTGGTGACCTCGATGTAGTAGCCGAAAACTTTGTTATAGCCGACCTTGAGCGACTTGATGCCGGTGGCCTCCCGCTCGCAAGCCTCCAGCCCGGCGATGTAGTCCTGGGCGTCGCGGGAGGCGTCGCGCATGGCGTCGAGCTCGTGCGAGAAGCCCCTGCGGATCGCCCCGCCGTCCGCGGTGGTGGCCGGCGGGTCGTCCACGATGGCGGTCTTGACGAGCTGCACAACCTCGCCATGGGACCGCATCTCCCCGGCGAGATGGGCGACCTTGAGAGCATCCTCGCCCTCGGACAGGATGGCCTTGATGCGCGGGGCGGCCTCCAGGCCGTTCGCCAGCGAGACGAGGTCGCGCGGCGTGGCGGTGAAGCCGCGCACGCGGTTGACTAGCCGCTCCAGGTCGGCCACCTGCTGCATCTCCTGCACCACGCGCCCGCGCCGGAGCGTGCTCCGGTGGCACCACTCGACCGCGTCCTGCCGCCGGGTCAGTCTTGCGATGTCGAGCAGCGGCTGGCCGAGCCACGTCCGCAGCAGCCGCCCGCCCATGGAGGTGCGGGTGTGGTCGAGCACGGACAGCAGCGACGCCTTGGCGTCCCCCCAGCGGCCTCCCTGGAACAGCTCCAAGTTGCGGCGCGTCTGCGGGTCAAGGGTCATGTACGAGGCGGTCGAGTAGGTGCGCAGGGAGGCGACCTGGCCGAGGGCCGTCTTCTGCTTCTCGGCGAGGTAGCCCAGGATGGCTCCCGCGGCCCGCGCCGCCAGCGGCAGCCCCTCGCATCCGAACGCCTCCAGCGATGCAACGCGGAAGTGGGCCAGCAGCCGCTCGCGGGCCGCCTGGGCGTGAAAGGCATCCCCTTCCACGGGCGTGACGGTCGCGCCGGTGGGTGAGCGGGGCATCTCCATACCCTGCGGCGCCAAAACCTCGGCGGGGGCGAGCCGCTCCAGCTCGTCGCGGAGCGCCGCCAGCGGGAGCTGCGCCGTGGCGAACTCCGACGTAGTGATATCCACGTAGGCCAGGCCCGCCTCCTGGTTCTCGATGACCACCGCCGACAAGTAGTTGTTCGCCCGTTTGTCGAGGATGCTCTCCTCGACGACCGTGCCCGGGGTCACGACGCGCACGACTTCGCGGTCCACCAGGCCGCGCGCGAGGGCGGGGTCGCTCGTCTGCTCGCAGATGGCGACCTTGTACCCCTTCTTCAGCAGCCGGGCGAGGTACGAGTCCAGGGCGTGGTACGGGATGCCCGCCAGCGGCACGCGCCCGCCGCGGCCCATCTCGCGGGACGTAAGAGCGATCTCCAGCTCACGGGCGACGATGCGCGCGTCGTCGTCGAACGTCTCGTAGAAGTCGCCCATCCGGAACAGCAGGATCTCGCCCTGGTGCTGGCGTTTGATACGGAGGTACTGCTGCCGTGCGGGGGTGGTCATGGCTGCCCCATTCTACCGAAGGGAGGTTCAGCAATGTAGGGGCGCACGGCCGTGCGCCCCTACGCGGGACAACCTCGTTCTTTCCAGAAGGGCAAGGATGAGGCAGAAACACGTAGGGGCGGGTCTGAGACCCGCCCCTACGCTACCGGCAACACGTTTTCGTAAGACTTTAGTCTTCCTTCCAGAAGCGCTCCTCTACGACCTGGTAGCCCTTGGGCAGCATGCGGGCTTTGACATCCTCGATCATGCCGGGATGTCCGCAGGCATAGACGATGGTGTCCTCGGGCGCGCAGGCGAAGGTCTCGGCATACTTCTCGACGAGGGCGTTGGCGCGGCCCGTGGCGCCGGCCCAGCCGTTGTTGCGCTTCTCGCCTGGCCTGCTGAGGGTGGGCACATAGGCAACCACATCGGGGTGCTGCATGGCGTACCCGGCCAACTCGCCGTCATAGGTCAGCTCGTCGTGGTAGCTGGCGCCCTGCAGGATGTAGAAGCGGTGCCCGCTCTGCCTGTCATGGAGGTACTGGCGGACAATGCTGATATACGGCGCGACGCCTGTCACGGTCGCCACCATGAGGTGCTTTGGCTTCTCGGGCTTGAAGACGAAGATACCCTTGGCCCTGGGCCGGATGGATATGGAGTCGCCCTCCCTCAGCTCCCAAATCTTGGGGGTGAGGACGCCGCCTTGGGCCAGCGGCACCAGCTCGACGAACAGTTCCAGGTCGCTCTCGTAGGGAGCCGAAACGATGGAGTACGCGCGTTCGATGCCGTCTATCCCGAGGGTGCAGTACTGCCCCGCCTTGAAGGTGAAACCCGGCGGGCGCTCTATCCACATCTTGAGCAGTTCTTGGGTGGTGTCGAGCCGTTTGAGGACTTTGACTTGAACGAGTTTCGGGGTAACGTTTTTAAAGGTCTTGGTTGATGTCTCCACTACGCTCTCGCTTTCGGGACTTTTCCTCCTGAAACTCAATGATGCCACAGGGTCAAGCTAGACGCAAGGCAAATCTTGAGGGGCTGCACTCTGCAAATTAGTACGGAGCGCAGCCGGGTTGCCGAACTTGCAGGCGTCAGTCGGCGGCGGCCAGGTCGGCGGACACGGCTGGGGCGGATGCCTTCTCCACCCTCACCGCTGTCAGCGGCAGCCCAGGCACATCCATCATCGGGTCAGCAGTCCGCGAGGCGTCGAGCTGTGTGGCGAGCTGGCCGAAGAGCGCCGTCGCGGCCACCATGCCGCGCTGCGGGCCGGTGAGGCGGGCCACGCCCTTGAACCGCTCGCCCCGCCCGATGACCTCCAGCCAGTCGCCGGCCGAGACGCCCATGCGTCGGGCGTCGTCGGGGTGCATCTCGATGACCTCGTCGCGGCGGACGGCGTTGCGCCTGCCCGCATCCACGACCTCCATCTCCCCGTCAGGGTCGAGGAGGACGCGCCCCCTGGCCAGCACCAGCGGGTACTCGGCGTCGCTGTGCGCAGGAGGCTCCTCCAGCTTCACCGGGGCGAAGGCAAACTTCCTGTCCGCCGCAGCGTGCAGCACCGGCGTGCCGGACGAGTCCGGCGACGGGCACGGCCACTGGACGCCACCCTTCTGGAGCCTGGCATACGACAGCCCGCCGTACCCAGGCACCAGGTCCTTCAGCTCCTCGAAGATGTTCACCGTGTCCTCGTGGTCGAACCCCTCGGCCTCCATGCGGCGGGCGATGCGGTAGATGACCCGCCAGCTCGCCTCCTCCTCGCCCTTGGGACCGATGGCGGGGCGCAACAGCTGCACCCGCCGCTCCATATTGGTGTACGTCCCGTTCTTCTCCGCGAAGGTGAAGGTCGGAAGCACGACATGCGCGGCCCTATTCACCTCGGTGAGGAAGCTGTCCTGCACAATCAGGAGGTCGAGCTTGGCAAGGGATTCCATGAACCCAGGCAACTGGCCGTTGGAGAAGTTGGCGCTGTCGCCGATGATGTGGAGCGCCGACACCCTGCCATCGCCGATGGCCGTAGCCATGTCGCGCAGGGAGACGCCCTTGGCGGACGGCACCTCCGCCGACCACGCCTTCGCCACTTCGGCGCGTGCCGCAGGGTCTTCGACTCGGCGGTAGCCAGGTAGGTAGTCCGGCAAGCAGCCCACGTCCCTGCCGCCCTGTTCGTTGGCGCCGGTGAAGAGCGGATAGAGGCCCGCGGACGGCTTGCCCACGTTGCCCGTCGCCAGGGCCAGGCTGACCAGCGCTCTCACGCAGTCGCCCCGCATCGCGGCGGGCAGCGTATCCAGGGCGTACAGGATGGCGGCTGGCTTCGCTTTGGCGAAGCGCCGGGCGGCGTCCTGGAACTTGGCTTGCGGGATGCCGGTCGCGGCCTCGACCTTGGCCAGGTCGAAAGCGGAAACGGCGGCTCTCAGCGCGTCGGCCCCGCTCGTGCGGTCGCCTACGAACTGCGCATCCGCCAGCGACTCGTCCACGATAACCCGCAGCATCCCGCCGACCAGCGCCGTCTCGCTCCCCGGCCGGGGGCGCAGCCACAGCGACGCGTAGCGCGTCAGCTCCGTCTCGCGCTGGTCTATCACGATGAGCGCCGCGCCCGCGCGGGCCGCCTTCTTGATGGGCAGCACCACAACGTTCTGCTCTTCGGTCATGTTGCTGGAAACGACCAGGAAACCCTTGGATTGCTCCAGCTCCCAGATGGGGTTGGTCGCCGCCTGGTGTCCGAGCATCTCGCTCAACGGGGCCGTCAGTTCGGGCCGCAGGTTCGAGGACAGGTCCACATTGTTGGTGGCCATGACCACGCGGGCGAACTTCTGGGCCAGGTAGGCCTCCTCGTTGATGCCGCGCGGCGAGGCGATGAGCGCGTACTTGCCCTTGTGCTTGGGCAGCCGCTCGGCCAGGTAGTCCAGCGCCTCGTCCCACGACGCCTCTCGGAGTTGGTTGTTGACCCGCACCAACGGCTTCTTCAGCCGGTCCTTGTGGTTCACGAAGTCCAGCCCGAACTTGCCCTTGAAGCAGGCCTGTCCCCGGTTCGCCTCCGCCTGCCGCAGCGGGATGGAGCGGATGACCTTGTTCCGCTTGTTCACTTCCAGCGTCATCTGGCAGCCCACCGGGCAGTGGGGGCAGGTGGTCACCACCGTCCTGTTCGCCTTGTCCCACTTGTAGTCCCGCTCCACCAGCGCGCCGGTGGGGCAGGCGTCTATGCACGCCCCGCAGAACTCGCAGCCCGACTCCAGGAGCGACGTGCCGCGGGAGGTGCCGATGAGGCTCTTCCCCGCCCTGTTCAGGAACGTGAGCGCAGTGTCGCCGCGTATCTCGTCACAGACCCGTACGCACCGCCCGCAGACGATGCACAGGTTCATGTCCATGTCCCAGAAGGGGTCCTTCACCTTCAGGGGCAGGTGGCGGTTGTTGTACGTGAGTGGCGTCTCCATCGGTATGTCGAGCCAGCGGACGGTGTCCTTGAGCTCGCATCGCTCGTTCTTGGGGCAGGTCACGCACCGGTCGTTGACCGACACGTGCCGCAGGCAGACGTCCGCCGGGCCGCACAGCTCGATGCGGTGGCAGGTCAGGCAGCCGTGGGGGTGCTCCGACAAGAGCAGGTCCATGATGCCCTTGCGCAGGTCAACGATGTCGGGTAGGTTCGTCTTGACCACCATGCCCTCGGCCACCGGCGTCGTGCAGGAGGCGGGGCTGCCCGGCAGCGGGCGCAGCTGGCCGTCCGGCCCTGGCTGCTCCACCTTGACCACGCACATGCGGCACGCACCGAAGGGCTTGGTGCCTGGGTAGTAGCACAGATACGGGATGTAGATGCCAGCGTCCATCGCCGCCTGGAGCACCATCGTGCCCGGCTTGGCGACGACCTTCACGCCGTCAATCGTAATGTTGACCTGGGTCGGTGGCGATGGAGGGGGTGGCGGGAGTTGAGTCGTCATGCCGGCCTGCCGGTGAGCGCTGCTTCGGGAGTGGCCTCTTGAGCGAAGGGCCGCGTGTTGGTGGGCGACAGCCTCGGCTTCTCGCATCCGCCGGTCGCGCACTTTCCTGTCTTCATGTGGGCGTCGAAGTCGGCGGCGAAATGCTGTAGCGCCGACCGAATGGGGTTGAAGCCGAGCTGGCCGTGACCGCATAGCGACCCCGCCTGGATGGTCTTGCCGATGCTGCGCATCAACTCCAGGTCGCCCGGCCTGGTCTGGCAGGTCACGATGCGGTCCACGATCTCCAAGAGGTTCGTCGTCCCGATCCGGCAGGGAAAGCACTTGCCGCACGACTCGAACTGGCAGAAGGCCACCAGGTTCCGCGTCAGGTCCACGGCGCAGGTGTCCGAGTCGGCCACGATGATGCCGCCTGAGCCGAGGATTGCGCCCGCCTTGGCCATCTCGTCGAAGTCTATGGTGACGGTCGTGCTGGCTGCGCTGAGCACGCCGCCCAGCGGCCCCCCCGTCTGCAGCAGCTTGAGCTGCTTGCCGCCGGACACGCCGCCGCCGATGTCGTTGATGACCTCGCCCAGGGTCAGGCCCATCGCTACCTCGTAGATGCCTGGGCGCTGGACGTGGCCCGTGAGGCAGACGATGGCGGTGCCCTTGCTCTTGTTGACCCCGATGGACGAGAACCACGCCGCTCCCTTGGAGATGATCTCCGGCGCGTACGCCAGCGTCTTCACGTTGTTGATGTTGCTCGGTCTGCCCCACACGCCGTAGGCCGCAGGGAACGGCGGACGCGCACGTGGCATGGAGCGGTGGCCCTCGATGGCCTCCATCAGCGCCGTCTCCTCGCCCGCCACGTACGACTCGCCCGTCAGCGCGACCTCGATGTCGAAGCTGAAATTGGTGCCGAGGATGTTCTTGCCCAGCAGCCCGGCCTTGTACGCCTGCTGGATGGCCGCCTCGGTCCGGTTGATGGGCCCGTCATGGCCGTGCCGGATGAAGACGTAGCCATTGGTCGAGCCGGTCGCGTACCCGCCGATCGTGATGCCCTCTAAGAGGGTATGGGGGTCGCTCTCAAGGATGGTCTTGTCGTTGAACGCGCCCGGGTCGCCCTCCTCGCAGTTGCAGAGGATGTACTTGCGCGGCGCGTTGGAGCGGACCAGGAAGCTCCACTTGACGCCCGTGGGGAAGGCGGCGCCGCCCCGGCCCCGCAGGCCCGAGTCGGTCACCTCTTTGATGACGTCAGCGGGCTTCATCGCCGACAGCGCCTTGTTGAGCCCCGCGTAGCCGCCGGTGGCGATGTACTGGAAGATATCGGTCGGGTCTATGTGTCCGCCGTTGCGCAAGGCCACGCGGTTCTGCTTGCCGTAGCCGGACAGCGCCTTGAAGTCCGGCACGCCCGCCAAGGGGGCTTGGCCAGCTGCGGCAAGGTAGCCCAGCGCCTTCTGCGGCGGGACGCGGTTCGAAGCCAGATAGCCATCCACGATAGCGTCCACGTCCGCAGGCGTCACATTGCCGAGGAGCAGTCGCGCCTTTCCCGGCTTGGCCACGTCCACGATGGGTTCCGCGTAGCACAGGCCTAGGCAGCCCACCTCGCTGACCACCGCGTCTATCTTCCGCGCCGCCAGCTTGGCCTTGAGAGTAGCCACGACCTCGAGGGCGCCCGCGGCCTGGCCGCACATCGCCGTGCCGACGCGTATCCACGGCCTGGAGTTCAACTCCTTCCAGCGCCGCTCGGCCCCTTGCTTCAGCTCCTCGTACGTCGCCATCCGCTGATGCCTTGTAATGTCCTTCCTTCTAAAGGCCCTCCTCTCCCCTTGCGGGAGAGGCCAATGGCCGCGCCTGACGCGGCCATTGGGTGAGGGGTATTATCGGTGCCCGTTCGTATCGCCCAGGCTCTTCACCTTGGCCCGCGCCGTCTCAGGCGTCACCCGGCCCGCCAGGTGGTGGTCAACCATCATCACCGGCCCCTGGGCGCATGCGCCCAGACAGGTGTTGTACCGCAGCGTCACCCTGCCGTCGGGCGTATCACCCTCACCGGACAGCTTGAACTCGTCCAGCAGCCCCTGGATGATGCCCGTCGCTCCCACCAGGTGGCATGTCGGCCCCCAGCAGACCTCGACCACATGCTTGGCCGGAGGGGTGAAGCGGAAGTTCGTGTAGAACGACGCGACGCCCCAGACCTCGTTGATGGTGGCCTTGCTGTGGGCCGCCACCTCTTCGATGGCCTCGTCGGGGAGGTAACCCAGGCTGTCCTGGACCGCCAGGAGCGATGAGAGGACCGTGACGGTGGGCCGTTTCTGGGTCTTGATGGACTCCCTGATCTGCTGCCGCAGCGTCTCGCTGTCCGCCGCCAAACCCGCCTCCGTGAGAAGTATCACAAAGTCGCCTGTATCTTAGCACAGGCCCTAGAGGCCAACAACGCGAAGGCGCTATCCCTCCGCGTCCTCCAGCACCAGCCGCGCCACCTGCTTGCCCATGCGGACGCTGTAGTTCGTCCCACGGTCCTCTGGATAGACCTGCGTCGTGTTCGCGAGGTACACACCCTTGATCGGCGTCCGGTGGCCGGGCATCCGCTCCAAGTAGCGCCGGCCGATGATGGGCTGCGCCGCCTCCACCTTGTGGTAGTAGCTCGTCTCGATCCACGACTCGTCGAACTGCGCGTTGATCTTCTTCAGGTGCGGTATGTACTCAGCCAGCAGCTCCTCCTGGCTCATCCTGTACAGCGGGTGGCCGGCGGTGAGGTAGTTCGACAGATAGACGATGTGCTTGCCGCCGTAGTGGCTCGGCGGGATGAGGTTGGTCTGCTCGATGACGCCGACAAAGGGGATGCTACGGTCGGCGACGTTGAGCCAATAGATGTGGGACAGCGGCCGTTTGAGCACCAAGATGACCAGGACCGCGGCCATGTAGGTCACCCCGATGAGCCTTTCGAGGTAGTCGGGCGGAAGAAGCGGCACGAGCTTGGGGAACATGTACGACGGCGTCGTGGCGATGACGGCATCGAACCTGCGGATGGTGTTCGGCTGCCCGACGGTCTCCATCTCCATCCCCATCAGTCGGCCGTTCTCCACGATGATGCGCTTCACCCCCGTGGAGAGGTACACCTCGCCGCCCAACTCGCGCACCTTCCCGGCCAGCACGTCGAACACCTCGCCGAAGCTGCAGATGGGGTAGCCAAGCAACTCATTGCGCAAGCCCTTGCGCGAGGCGAAGCGGGTGTGGATCTTGCCCCAGAACCAGGGCATCCCGACTTCCTGATAGTGCTCCTCGCCGAACTTGCCGCGTAACAACGGCCCCCATACCACGTCGTACACGCGCTTGCCTGCGTGCTCGCGTATCCACTCCACTGCCGTGTATTTCTCCAGTGGCCGCCAGTCCTTGTCGCGCTGTATCTGGAGCGTCACCAGCCCCATGCGGAAGCGGTCCAGCAGCGGCAGGGGCGAGAAGCGCAGAAGGTCCATCGGCGTGACGAAGTCATACAGCTTGCCGTCGTAGAGGATGCCCACCTTCGACGGTATCCACCGCATCTGGTGGCCCAGGCCGATTTCGTTGATGAGCCCGACGATGTCGGTGTCCGAGGTGAACAGGTGGTGGTAGCCGCGCTCCAACCGCGTGCCGCCCACGTCGAACGTCGAGGCCTGGCCGCCCAGGAACGGCGCCCGCTCATAGACCATCGCCTGATGGCCGTTCTTCTCCAGCTCGTACGCCGCCGCAAGGCCCGCAGCCCCCGCACCGATGATGCCGACCTTCATTCTTTACCCTCGCCTCCAACAGATGTCGGGGTAACGGCCGTTGCAGTCTTGCGGTCGGACTCGTGTAGAGGCGCAGCCCCGGCTGGTCGGGACGCCCCCATGGTGCCACGAGAGCGCCACAATGTCCGCAACGACAGGTGCTCCCTCCACAAGAAAGCTTGGCCCAACATGATCATCGAGAGCAGCAACACCGCATGCACCACCGCGGCGAACGCCCCGGCCACCGCACGGTCCACCGTCGCCAGCGGCAGAAGCACCAGCGTCTCCCTCGCCACCAGCTCGAACAGGCCGATCCCTCCAGGGGCCGCCGGTATCGAGCTCCCGATGTTGGCCAGTGATGTTACCAGGAGACAGGCCACCGCAAGCTCCCACGAGCTGTCGAACACGTGGTGCAGGCCGAAGGCGTACCCGACCATGAAGAACAGCCCCGCCTCGAACAGCCAGATGGGCGCCGACAGGACGAGCAGCATGGCCAGCGACCTCGGGCTCCGCATCGAGGCCAGCCCGTGGATGAACAGCTCCACTAGGCCCCACAGCGTGTTCCACAGCCCCGCGGGCAGGAATCTCAGGATGCCCCGCAGGACGGCGCGCACCCGCTCCGGGTACCGCGCCAGCAGCGCCAGCAGCCCGAACAGCGCCACGAACGGCACGCTCACCGCCGCCACCAGCCACGGCCAGGGTATCCCCAACTGCGCCTCGAAACCCTCGACCAAGCCGCCCAGCGGCACGAAGATGGCGATGGCCAGGATGAAGACGAGCAGGACGAGCGCATCGAACACCCGCTCCACCATGATGGTGGCCAGCGAGGCCGTCTTGCTCACTCCCTCGCGCTCACCGATGTAGTAGCTGCGCACCAGTTCGCCCAGGCGCATCGGGAGCAGGTTGTTCGCCATGTAGCCCACGACGACGACGGGGTACAGGCGCCGCACTGAGATGGGCTTCATGTGCCGCAGCATGACTTGCCAGCGCACCGTGCGGAAGAAGACCGAGACAAGATAAAGGGCCAAGCCGGGGATGAGATAAAGGTAGTTGGCCTCGGCTAGCGCGTCCGCCATCCTGCCCAGGTCCACCGTCAGCAGGAACAGCGCCAGCGTCGCCGCGCTGACCGCCAGGCCTATCCAAAGCTTGCCTCGCCCTAACAAGGCCAAGCCTCTTTGAGTCGCTTACCTACGCGGTCCGTCATTCAGTTTCAACTCGTTTGCCAGATGGTCCACCGAGTCCTTCTCCCAAAATAAAACGTGTTGGATGGTCTCTCTGATGCTCCACTCCCCGTCTCTGGCCTTGGCGTCCAGCGCTTCGACGGGGAGGCCGACGAGCAGGGAGGCCAAGGCCGCCCGTTCGCGCATCCATTCCGCCATCAGCCGGTGGACGCTCTGGTTCTGCATCGCCTTCAGATCGAAACGGATGCTGGCCACTTGGCCCGCGTGGGCACGCTCGTGCTCGATATTGTGCACCAGCAAGCCGCGGACGCCGTTTCCCATAGCGCACCCGTGGGAACATACCTGGTCCAACTGCGACTCTTGGAGGCCGTCCAGTTTTCCCAGAGTCTGATTCATAGCACTCTGAAGGGCCAGAAGGAGTCTTTTCGACTCGCTCATCGTTCGCCTCCCCTGTAAGAATTTGCCAGCGCACCAATGATATATCCTTACTGGACCGACGGAAGCTCTTCCCGCCCGGAGGCCGCCTATGCACATCGAGACCATCGCCGTCCACGCCACCACCAAGTACCTCGGCGGCCATGGCGCCGTCATGGGCGGCGCCGTGGTGTTCCAGAAGGTGGACGGCTTCTGCGAGCGCGTCCGTAGGGTGCAAGTCAACGGCGGCGCCGTTCCCTCACCCTTCGACTGCTGGCTCGTCATGCGCGGCATCCGCACCCTTCCGCTCAGGATGCGCGCCCACTCCAAGAACGCCCTCCAGGTCGCCCAGCTCCTCGTCGGCCACCCCAAGGTCACCGCCGTCCACTACCCTGGGCTGGCCAGCCACCCTGGGCACAGCCTGGCCTTGCGGCAGATGGAGTTGTTCGGAGGGATGGTCTCCTTCCAAACGCACGGGGGCCGCAAGGCCGCCATGTCCGTCGCGGCCAAGACGCGCGTCTTCACCCGCGCCACCAGTCTCGGCGGCACCGAGAGCCTGATCGAGCACCGCGCCTCCATCGAGGGGCCGGAGACCACCACGCCCGACGACCTGCTCAGCCTCTCCATCGGCCTGGAGCACCCCAACGACCTCGTCGAAGACCTCGCCTTGGCCCTTGCCTAGCCTGGTTCCCTTTGAGGCCGCGTCTCAGCCGTGGTAACCTTTCCGGCAGGCGTTTTCGGTTAGGAGCAACCTCTGGCTAAGCGTCCCACCTCGACCCGCGTCGGCAACTTCACCGAGTCGCTCATCCGCGAGATGACGCGGGTCAACAACCGCTACAACGCGGTGAACCTGGCCCAAGGGTTCCCCGACTTCGACCCGCCGAAGGAGATCGTGCAGTCGGCCAAGCAGGCACTGGACGAGGGGTTCCACCAGTACGCCATCACGTGGGGCTCGCCCAGTATCCGCAAGGCCATCGCGGGCAAGTTCGCGTGGTTCAACGGCGTCGAGGTGGACCCCGAGCGCCACGTCACCGTCGTCTGCGGCGGCACCGAGGCGATGATGGCCGCCATGCTCGCCGTCGTTGACCCTGGCGACGAGGTCATCGTCTTCGAGCCGTTCTACGAGAACTACGGCCCCGACGCCCTCCTCGCCGGAGGCACGCCCGTATTTGTCCCTCTGCGCCAGCACGGCGGCGAGATGCGGTTCGACTTTGACGAGCTGCGCCGCGCCTTCTCCAAGAAGACCAAGGCCATCGTGGTCAACACACCCCACAACCCTACCGGCAAGGTCTTCTCCCTGGAGGAGATGAAGGCTATCGCGAATCTGTGCATCGAGCACGACGTCCTGGCCCTCACCGACGAGCCCTACGAGCACATCATCTTCGACGGCGAGAAACACGTCACCATGGCCGCCTTGCCCGGCATGGCCAGGCGGACGGTAACCACCAACAGCGCATCCAAGACCTACAGCGTCACCGGTTGGCGCGTCGGCTGGGCCATCGCCCTCGATGACTCCATCGCCACGGCCATCCGCCGCGTCCACGACTTCCTCTCCATCGGCGCCGCGGCACCGCTCCAGGAGGCCGTCGCCAAGGCGATCTACATGCCGCTGTCCTACTACGGCGAGTTGGCCCGCGGCTACCAGGCCCGGCGCGATGCCATGGTCTCCATTTTGGACGACGCGGGCTTCGAGTACGCCACGCCCAAGGGCGCCTACTACGTCATGTGCCGCTACCCCGCCTGCGGCTACGACGACGACCTCGCCTTCTCCCACTTCCTGTCCGAGGAGGTCGGCGTCACGCCTGTGCCGGGCCGAGCCTTCTACCACGACCCCGAACTGGCCAAGCCCTACGTCCGCTTCGCCTTCCCCAAGAAGCTGGAGACTCTGGAGCGCGTGAGCGAGCGGATGCGCCGCCTGCACGAGTTCCGGAAGTAACCTATGTCCTGGAGCGCACTCGCGCTCATCGCCACGGTCCTCATCGGCGGCGGCAGTATCATCGAAAAGCTGCTCATCAGCCGCTACCTGCGCAGCCATCAGGTCTTCCTCGGCTGGCTGGCCGTGACCATGCTCCCCCACGCGTCCGTCATGGTCTTCCTCTATCCCGTGCCAGCAGGCACCGAATGGCATCGGGTGGTTCTCTTGCTTCTTGCGGGCGCCTGCATGGGCTCATCAGGGAACCTGATGTATCGCGCCTTGAGCAAGACCGATGCCTCCCGGGTCTGGCCGGTGCTGAACGTCTCACCGGTCTTCATCGCCGTATTCGCAGTGCTGCTGCTGGACGAACACCTCAATGGATGGCAGTGGACCTTCGTTCTGGTCGCTGTGGCCGGCACCATCTCAGTCTCGCTCCAGACCGGCACGGGTGGCGGGGTGCGCCTCGACCGCACGTTCGCTATCCTACTCGTCGCCGCCATGTTCCAAGCCGCAGGTCAGCTTCTTTCGAAGTACGGCCTCAACGAGGTGCCTGTCCTGACCGCCTTCTGGCTCATGCGCTTCGGCATGTTCATCGCTCTCTCGATCAACCTCCGTCCGCAGGCAATACGCGGGATGGTTGCCTCTACCCGACAGCCCATGGGATTCGGGCTTATCCTCGTAGCGGAGATCCTTCTGTTCCCCTTCTCTGTCTTCCTCATGGTCCGCGCCCTGTCCATCGGGCCGGTGGCGCTGGTTTCCACGGTCATGGCAACTGTGCCCGTCTGGGTCTTCGTTTTGAGCATCGCGCTGAGCACCCGCCGTTGGAACCTGCTGAACGAGCCTCTCGATAAGCGGACGCTGGCACTGAAGGGCGTCGGCATCGCCCTCATCGTGGCGGGGATCGCGGGGGTGAGTTTGCTGTAACGGGGACTACGCCCTATGGCGGCATGGGACGGAAGTCAGTCTGGAAGTCCTTTGAGAGGTAGAGGATGCCGTCCTCGCTCCCCGGCTCGGGCCGCATCTTGCGGTACAGGAAATAGTCCATCGTCCGGCGCCACGCCTCACGGTCGCCGAACGACTTGAAGAACTTCCGGACCGTCAGGTTGCGGTACGTCTCCTCAGGGAACCACCAGCGGAACTTGAACCGCATCCCCTCCTTGTAACCGTCTTTGAGCATCGGCTCCAGCTTGCTGCTGTTGTTGTGATGGACGAGGAGCACAGCGTCCTGTGGTGCCTCTTTCGGGGTATCGCCTCCGTACGACGGGTAGCCCGCACTGTTGTTGTTCCGAAGATACCATGCCCAAGGCCACTGGAAGCCGCTCGTGCTGTCTATTGCGACGGGCAGCGCTTGCGGCTTGCCCTCCACCTCGGCCTCCTGCTTGATGGCTGCGGAGAGGCGCGGGATGTCCGGGGTGCTCTGTGTGTAGATAAGCATCTCCACCGGGATGTCGCCGTTCTGATAGCTGACCCGGAAGCCCGTGCGGACGGTGATGACGAACAGCGCCACCACGATGGGCACCACGGCCAGCGCCAAGAAGCCCTTCACCCCGATGCGCCGCGCCAGGTAGGCTCCCAACACCCCCAGCGCAAGCAGCACCGCCGCGACGACCCCCAGCAGGACCTCAGACTCCTGCACTCCCCCTACGCCGTAAAACACCAGGCGCCACAGCAAGACAAGGGCCAGCGGCACCCCGGCCAGCACCAGCAGCCGGTCGCCGATCGCGGCCTTGCTCCACCGTAGGCTGCTCACCACGTCGCCGAGGAACTTCCCCCCCAGCACCGCCAACGGTAGCGCGATGTGCACCAGCAGCCAGGGCATCTTCTCGCTGGCGGCCGCGTACAGGATGACGGTAGTCACCAGCCAGATGACCAGGAATATCCCAAAGTTGTCCCGCTTCCGCAGGTAGTAAACCGCCCCCATGAGAGCGAGGAAGAGCGACAGGAACTCGTATAGCGGCGTGATGAGGAAGTAGTAGTACCAGGGCTGGTCGCCCCGGGCTACGCCTTGCTGTTGTATCCAGTACCCCAAGCCCTGCCACATGCCGGTGCCGATACCCGACCAGTTCGTGAAGAAAGTGGTGTACAGCACGACCCAGACGGCGTAGAAGACCAGTGCGCAGCGCCACCAGACTCCCCACCTCCAGCGAAAGCCGGCATAGACCGAAATCCCTAGCAATAGGATGACGGTGAGGAAAGCTATCGTGATGCCGCCGCCGGAGGGCGCTCCCGTATCGCCCCCCGCGCTGTTCGGTTGGAGCAAGACCAGGTTCGGGAACGGCCAAAGCGGCGTGCCCTGGAGCAGGCCGAGCGCCGCGGACCACTGCGGCAGCGTCAGGGTCACCAGCAAGAGCAAGAACACACCGGGACGCGACAGGCCTGACACCTGCAGCCGCCCGCCGCTCTCGGCCCAGATGGCCGAGGCTACCCGCGACACCGCCGCCACAGGCGACAAGCCCTCGACGCTGACCTTCGCACGCGCCCGCTCCCACGCCTCGCGCAGCAGCACCAGCGTCAGATACCCGCCGAGCGTGGCGACGAGGAGGTACACCGACTCCTTCGTGGAGAAGGCGAACGCGAGGAGGGCTGCGGCGATGTACAGATAGCGGTTCTTGCCCTCGTCCAGGTAGCGCCACATGCAGATGACGATGCTGAACGTCCAGAACGCCATGAGGATGTCTTCGCGGGTGAAGCGGCTGTAGTAGAACAGGGACGGCGAGAAGGCCAGCAGGACCGACACCGCCAGCGCACCAAGACGCCCCAGCCGGTGTCGCAAGAAGTACGGGAACAGCACCAGCAGCGTGCCCGCGAATACGTACAGCAGCCGCACCGTGAAGTCGGTGTCGCCGAAAAGCCTGAACACGCCCGCGTTGGCCTCGAACTGGAACGGCCCATGCATCATCGGGTTATGTACGAAGCCCTTGCCCGAATAGAACTCCCAGGAGAAGTAGGCGTGCAGGCTCTCATCATGGTGAAGGGCGCGGGGGCCGAGGTCCCAGAGCCGCATCCCAAGGGCCATGAAGACGATGGCGGCGTAGGCCGCCAACTCCACGGCGCGCGACGATACTCTCGCAAGGCCCATCGCCGCGAAGGACGAGGCGACGAAGCGGTCCCATCCGCCCTTGGGCTGGGGAGGCTGCTCACCTATCCCGTTAGCTGTCTCTGTTGTCATCCCTAAACCAAACGTTCGCCGAGGCGGTGGGTTAGCTTACTGCGTATCCCGGGCGCGGTAGTAGAGTTCGACACCATCACCGCTCGACACCACCCGCTCCATGAATGTAGCGAACTTGAACGTGCCTGGGACCCCGTACTTCTCCTTCTCGCGCGGACCGACGTACACATACTCTACGCCGTACTTATCCAGCAGGTTCTTTGCCTCCTCGGCGTCGGTGGTGGAATAGACGGTGGCGACGTCGGCCTCGCGGCCCTGGAAGGCCTTGTCGTCGCCGCGCCACTGGAGTTCGTGGCCCGGCCAGCCGAGCACCGTCGGCACACCCGTGCTCGACGATACCCGCCCAAAGGCCGTGTACGGCCCACCCACCGCCTCCA
The DNA here is from genome assembly GCA_016872515.1 of SAR202 cluster bacterium. Classification (GTDB taxonomy): domain Bacteria; phylum Chloroflexota; class Dehalococcoidia; order Lucifugimonadales; family VGZR01; genus VGZR01. The sequence continues at coordinate 65,120 of VGZR01000001.1, read as the reverse complement.
ACATGACCGTATCTTCCCCGGCATTCTCCCGCAAGTAGCGGACAGCCTCAACCTCGCCTCCGCTCTCGCCGGCCACGTGCGCCAGGCCGTTGAGCGTCGCCGTTGACCGCTTGAGCTCTGCCTTGCTGGCTGCGGCGGCGAAGGGGTAGTACAGCGCCGCCACCAACACAGCCACTGCCACGACCGCCCACAGATTGGACAGCGTCCGCTTCCACCCAGAGGCCCCACCACGCTGTGAATGCCAGTAATATAGGGTGAAGCCGCCAGCCAGAGCAAGGAGCACCCAAGCCTGGTAGTACAGCTTGAACATCGTATTCATGCGGGTGTTGAAGAAGTCACCTACATACAGCAACTCCGGCACCATGATGAGCGCCAGTCCCAGCGCCGCCAGGACAAGGGCGAAGACCTTTCCGCTCGGCACCGCCACCTCGCCGGCCTCCTCTCGCATCTCCGGCTTCAGCGGGCCTTGCTCCACGGCCGCCGCCAGCGCGGCTGCCGCCTTTCGCGTGCTCATGCCCCGGGGCGGACGCAGCCCTAGCTCCACGTACCCTTCGCCCCCCGAGTCCCGAACCCACAGCACGCCGATGCCGAGCTTCCTGGCCGCCTCCGAGAGGCCTCCCACAGTGGCAGGCCAGTCCACATCCTCTCCGTGCCTCCGGTACGCGAACCGCAGCGTGCCCGCAGTCCTGGCCTTGCCTGGCCGTTCCATGAGCCACAGAACGGTGTACACGGCCAGCCCCGCCAGCAGAAGCAGCGGCAGCACGTGGAAGAACCTGCCCACCAGGTCTCCGGCGTTCCCGTCGTCCAGCAAGTAGAGGATGGCCCAGGCGACAAACGGGACCAGGACAAGCAGCGCGGCCAGCCGTGCCATCCATCCCCACCCTTTCCGCACCGCCGTTCCCCAAAACGCGCTTACAACGAAGGGCGCCACCACTACGAAGGCCACGCCCCAAACGATGATGAGGTGGAAGGGCCTCGTCGTCACCTTGACCGGGTAGAGTCCGGTGAACTGGCTCTCGAACGTGGCGAGGTACGGCAAGTACAGCAGCAGCGACAGCCCTATGACCACCACGGCGATAGGCGCCACGGCGAAGGTGGCACGTCTCAGGTCCCGCCCATGCGCCGAGTACGTTTTGAGGCCCGCGATGCCCAGGAACAGGACCGCGAAGATTGGCAAGTCCCATGCGTTCACGAACCCCAGGCCGCCTAACACGAAACCAAGCGCGAGGATAGACAGGTACGTCCTCAGACTGGGTTCGGCCAACCTCGGGAGCGGCGACAGCAGGAAGTTGAAGCACACCGCGATGAACAGCGGGATGAATGCGAGGGAGACAACATGGGGGTGCAGGTCGCCCAGCATGAAGCTGAAGAAGGGAAACTCCGTGATGGTGTAGTCGAGGCCCTGGCCGCCGTCGAATGTGTTGATGACCCGCGTGGCGCGCCACCACCACCAGAATTCCGTCGGCCGCCACTCCTGGGTGAGTTGTGCCGGGTTGTTCATCCCGTCTATGCCCACCCACGTCCAGAAGCCGGGCGTGCCGATGCCGTTGGCCCACATGAACTCGAGGATGCCATGGAGGTTGGCCGCGACGCCCAGCAGCACCGCCGCCAGCAGCCCGCACCCCAGGGCCACACGCACGCCGCCCTTCTCCTCCCTGACCAGGTTATACACCAGGCCGAGCACAGCCGCCGAGGCCAGGGCAGGCACGAGGGCGAGCGACAGGTTATACGCTATGGCCGGCGCGACGCCCGTCAGCTTCGTGACGCCTGCCATCAGCCAATAGCCGAAGTAGTAGTAGCTGATGGCATGGCCACTGAGCCACGGGTCTTCCGGCGGCGCCCACACCGTCCGCACCGACGCGTTCAGGAACGCGAAGTCCATCGGTTGCTCGGTGTGGTTGATATAAGGGTCCAGCGCCCGGTAGCTCGCCCAGCCGATGAGGGCCAGGATGAATACGGCCTCCGTCGCGAGGATGATGGTCTTCTCGCGGGCGATGAACTTCAGCATCTCGCTGCGGTTCCGCCAGAAGAGCCAGGCGGAACCGCCGCCCATCACCAGCAGCACGGCCACGACGCCGAGGCGCACGCTGGGTAGAATGTGGGCGGTGCTGAGGATCCACGAGACATAGCCCACAAGCAGGATGCCCAGCGGCTTGCTCACGCTGTAGCCGCGGTCCTTGAGCCGGGAAAGGAGCAGGTATGCGATGGGGAAGGCGGCAAGGCCTATGGCCTCCGCCGTGATGAGCCACCAGAGGACGTCCAGCATCGGTCAGGTAGCGCTAGCGTCCGGCATCGTCGCCGAACAGGGCGTCAACGAACGAGCGGGCGTCGAAGGGCGCGATGTCGTCAAGCTGCTCGCCCGTGCCGATGTACAGCACCGGCAGCTTCAGCTCCTCGGCGACCGCCAGCACGATGCCGCCCTTGGCCGTGCCGTCGAGCTTGGAGAGGAACACGCCATCACATTTCAGGGCCTCGGCGAATGCGCGGGCCTGGTGGAGGCCGTTCTGGCCAGTGGTCGCGTCTAGGGTCAACAGCACCCGCTGCGTCCCCCCCTCACGGCGCGACACGATGCGCTGCACCTTCTTGACCTCCTCCATCAGGTTGACTTTGGTATGGAGCCGCCCAGCCGTATCAATGATTACTACGTCGGCACTCCTCGCTTTGGCTGCCTGGAGGGTGTCGAAGGCCACGGCGCCGGGGTCGGCGCCCTGCTGGTGTGCGATGACGACCACGCCGACACGCCCGCCCCAGGTCTGGAGCTGTTCGATGGCCGCCGCCCGGAACGTGTCCCCCGCGCCCAACACCACCCGCTTGCCGTCCTCCTTGTAAAGATTGGCCAGCTTCGCGATACTCGTCGTCTTTCCTGAGCCGTTGACCCCTACCACGAGCACCACGAGCGGGGGCGTCGCACCGTTCTCCAGGCCTGGCGATGGCACCGCCGTCAGGATACTTCCCATCTCCTGTTTCAGGGCCTCGAGCGCCTGCTCCGACGTCGCCAGGTTCTGCTGCCGCGCTCGCGCCTTCAGCCGCGACAACAGCTTCTCGGTCGTGGCGACGCCCACATCGGCCGAGATGAGCAGCTCCTCGAGTTGGTCCCACAGGTCGTCGTCCAATTTGGCGCTGCGGAACAGCGTCTTGACACGGGAGAACCACGTCTCCCGTGTTTTGGTGACCGCCTGTGACGTCTTCTCAGGCTTGAGTTTGCGTAGGAACCGGAGCAGGTTGCCCTCCTCGAGACCAGAGGAAGTTTCCCACAAAAGTATAGGGCGCACCAGCTATTTGGTGCGCCCTATACGACCTTCTGCTTGGCGCGCCCCGTCAGGGGCACGCTATCGCTTGCGCTGTCGGCTTAGTGAGGCCGGACGGCGGACTGGTAGTCCTTCAGCGCCTCGTCACGGGTCGGAAGGCCCGCGGTCCCATTCTTCTGAAGGTTCCGCAGGTACGACTCGAAGCCCTGGTTCGACGTGAGCTCCAGGACAGTCTCAATCAGCTTCTGAAACATCTTGTTTCCTCCTCTACTCGGCCTCTTGGGGGCTCGGTCATTTGCTTATCGCATTACTATCGTAGGCCCAGAGGAGTATCTTGTGAAGGGATATTGTGTGATACATTACATCTATAACTTGCATATGTCTGTAGAGGCTGGCTATGGAACTTAGGGAGTTACGGAGTTTCTGCACCGCTGCCAAGCTGAAGAGCATCTCGCGCGCCGCCGAGCAGCTCAACGTCGGCCAACCGACGGTGACGACCCACATCAAGAAACTGGAAGAGGAGCTGGGAGTCCAGCTCTTCGACCGCATCAAGCGGCCGATCCAGCTCACGCCGGTCGGGGCGGCCTTGGCACAGCTCGCATCTCCCCTCGTGGAGGGCATCGACTCACTAGCCGCCCACGCCGGCATCGTCGAGCAGGAAGGGCCGGTCCGCGTCGCCTCCACCCACGAAATCATCCCCCACACCCTCGTCCAGGCCGTACGTGTCTTCCTGAAGACGTCTCCCCATGCCCGCCTGCGCGTCCTCGCAGGGAGGCGAGAGGACGTGATGCACATGGTGGAAGAGGGTGAGGCCGACATCGGCCTGGTTCCCAGCCCGGAGCGGGGCACCGACTTCGAGTTCCTGCCCCTGTTCCCCTACGAGCGCGTCCTGGTCGCTCCGTTGGGCCATCCCCTCCTGAAGTCGCCTGTCACGACCTTGGAGGAGATCGCCAAACACCCGCTCATCATGATGGGCAAGGGGACGTGGACGCGCCGCATGCTCGAGGCCGAGTTCCGCCGCAGAGGGGTGTCCTTCGAGGTCATCGTCGAGTTGGACAGCATGGACACCATCAAACGCTACGTGGCTCTCGGCATGGGTGTCTCCGTCGGGCCGAGCCTCGCCATCGAGCCCAAGGACCTAGAGGAGTTGGGCGTGATGAAGCTGACACACCTGCTTCCGGTGGAGCAGGCCGGGGTCATCTGGCTCCAGGGCAAGACGCTGTCGAAGCGGACGCAGGAGTTCATGGCCGTGATCAAAAATACGCTGGCGCTGGCCAGCGCCCGGCGGTAGGGCGGTCCGCGTGGGGCCGCGCTTCAGCTCTTCACACCCACCAGTTTGGCCGTCACCACCACCCGCTGGTCGTACACGAAGCGCGGGTAGCACGTCACCAGCGTAACCTCCGCGCTGTCGGAGTCGTACAGCGCTAGGTCGTCCCTGTGCACCACCTTCGTCTCCGTGACCTGGTAGAGGAACTCCCCGTCCAGGCTTGACAGGAAGACATACACGGGTTCATCGCCCGTCTCCAGGTACTCCTTGAGCAGCCTCGGCACCTCTGGCAGGCGGCGGAAGACGTTACCTTCGCCGCGGATGGGGCTCTCCAGGTGGCCGAAGAACCAGCCGTTGCCGCCCTCGCCGGGGTTCGCCGTCTCGGGGATGTGGCCCACCACGTTCTTCGGCGTCTCGTACTGCTTGCTGTCGCCCAGGTCGAGGATCGCCAGCTCCGCCACGCTGGACTCCACGCCGATCGCGGGGATGGCGATGCTCTCGGCACGCGCCGCCAGCCCGCTGGCCATCAGCTGCATGTCGGGGGACACCGGCGCGAAGCCGTCGGGCAACCCTTCGCCGCGCGAGGAGCCGGAACCGGCCCACAGGGGCCTGTTCCAATACTTCGGATGGACCTGGACATCCGCATAGGCGTCCTGGTAAGCGGTAAAGAGGGCATCGCCCTCTGACTCCGGCAGGTCTTCTTCTGGAGCCTGTTCACGTACCGCCGGTTGCACGGCCGCGACCTCGGCGGAGACGTTCAGCACATCCGCGTTCGAACGTGCATAGGCGCGATAGCCGAAGTACGCTCCAACCATTGCCAGGAGCAGCAGGCCGCCCGACAGCAGTGCGACGCCCAATAAGCGGCGTGGCGCGCGGGGGTTCCTGCCCTGTTGCGTCGGGCCGGGAGAGGCTGCTGGTACGTCGTTTGAGAAAGCGGGGTCCGCTTTCACCGGATGCGGGCTATCTCATCCTGGGCGTGTGCGACGCCCCACTCGTGATGGGCTCATTGACGAAGACATCCCCATTCCGAATCTTGATATTGAAGCCGCACTCTGGATTGCTGCACACCCACGCCTTGTAGTGTATCGGTGCTCCTTGGCTTCCAAAATCGGAGAGGGGGAGAAGATTTCCGCGCTGACATTTACGGCACTCGGGCCACACGTTTCCGCCACTGTTCACAACAGCCTCCTCTGGCTGCGCCGCCCAGGAATACGAAGCTGGGCCAGTATACACCCCGCTCCCTAGCCTGAACAAGCGCTAACCTGCGCTCCCCCGCACCGCTCTGCGCCCTAGCGGGATGCGTGCCAGCCGCTCGTATGTAGCACCATCGGCATTCAGATGGCTGCGCATCAGGTTCACTGCCTCTGCGTGCATCCGACACCCGCTCGGACTCCAGGCCGTGCGGTGCGCGTCTGCAGCCTTTTTGCGTTCGTCGAACGTCGCGTTGTCGTTGATTCGGGCAAGCGTGAGATGAGGCGTGAACCTTCTCCCCTCTTTTGCGAAGCCGACAGCCGTCAGCGCCTCCTCGATGTTCCTTTGCAGCGCCGCCAACGCCTCGACATCGCCTCCCACGCCGACCCACAGCACCCGAGCCGGCCCTCTCGGCGGGAACATCCCCACATCGGCCAATCCCAGCGAAAACGGCTCGTGGTCCGCGGAGACGCACTTCACCGCCTCGGACACCTGGACCACCTGAGGGTGCGAAACCTCTCCCAGGAACTTCAAGGTCAGGTGCACCGCTTCCGGGCGAACCAGGCGCAGCCCGCGCACATTCGCTTGCCGCAGCGCTGCGACCTGCCGCTCCAGGTCCGCCTTGACCTCATCCGGCAGCTCGATGGCCACGAACGCGCGGATGCTGTCAGGTCCAACCCTAGCGGCTGCCGGTACTTCCACGAGTCCCCTCACCTCGACTAGAATTGCCATTGTACCGGGCAGTGGAAGTCGGAGTGATGAGATGAAGTGGGCATCGGCGCTATCTGAGAAGGCGACACTGACCGAGGCCGTCGCCGAGTGCGCCGCGACGGTCAAGGCGGAGCTAGGCAGCACGGTCCCCGACCTGGTGGTCGCCTTTTCGTCGCCGCATCACGCCACGGGTTACGACGCCGCGCCCGAACTTCTACACCACGCATTGGGTGGTGGTCTTGTGCTCGGCTGCTCCGCCGACGGCGTCATCGGCGCGGGTCAAGAGGTCGAGCGCAGCCCCGCGTTCGCCGTCTCCGCCGCTGTTCTACCAAACGTGACGCTGAGTCCCTTCCACATAGAGGATGACAAGCTCCCTGACGAGGATGCCGCGCCTTCCGAATGGGAGTCTCTGGTCGGCGCCCAGGCCAGCGCCGACCCAGTGTTCCTGATGGTGGCCGACCCCTTCAGCATCCGGGGCGAGGCCCTGCTGATGGGCCTGGACTTCGCCTATCCTCTCAGCGCCAAGATCGGCGGCCTGGCGAGCGGCGCCCACCAGCCCGGCGGCAACGCACTCTTCCTTGGTGGCAGCACCCACCGCGCAGGGGCCGTCGGCGTCGCCCTCTCCGGCAACATCACCGTGGACACCGTCGTCGCCCAAGGCTGCCGTCCCGTCGGCCAGCCGATGCACGTCACCGCCTGCCATGCCAACTACCTCCTGGAGGTGGACGGCCAGCAGCCGCTCAAGGTGCTGCAAGAGCTCTACTCCACCCTACCCGAAGACGACCAACGGCTCGCCCGCCAGTCCCTGTTCCTCGGCATCGTCATGGATGAGATGAACGACAACCCCCGTCAGGGCGACTTCCTCATCCGCAATATCCTGGGGGCCGACCAGGAGCATGGCGCGCTGGCCGTCGGCGAGGTCCTCAAGGAGGGCCAGACCGTGCAGTTCCACCTGCGCGATGCCACCACGTCCGCCGCCGACCTCGACGTCATGCTCACCCGTTACGCCGCCTCACGCCGGAACAGCGTCGGCCAGGGCGCCTTGCTCTTCCAGTGCCTCGGCAGAGGGGCGTACCTTTACGGGCGGCCTGACCACGACACTTACATGTTCCACGCCAAGATCAGCGACATGCCCCTGACCGGCTTCTTCTGTAACGGCGAGATCGGCCAGGTGAGTGGCACCACGTACCTCCACGGCTACACCAGTTCCTTCGGCATCTTCCGGCCAAAACGCGACATCTAACACTCAAATGCCTTCAGGTATCGCGCTGAGCGCCAACCTCAAGTGTCCTGAGTGCAGCTTCGTGCAAAAGACGGAGATGCCGACCGATGCCTGCCAGTTCTTCTACGACTGCGCCAACTGCAAGGCAGTCCTGCGCCCTAAGCGCGGCGACTGCTGCGTCTTCTGCTCCTACGCCGACGTGCGCTGCCCGCCGAAACAGCTAGCGGCGCAGCCCTAGCAGCGCCGCCGCGTTGCCACCAAGGAGCGCTTCCCGCTCCGCAGGAGTCAGTTTGGACGTCTCGACCTGCGCCCGCAGTCGCCCGTGGCGCAGCAGTGGATAGTCGCTGCCCACCAGTACCCTTCCCGCGCCAACCAGGATGGCCGCTGTGTCGAACACCCTGGTGTCGTAGAGGAACGGCGATGCCGCCGTGTCGAAGTACACGTTCGCCAGCGTCGTGCGCACCTCGGGCATGAGGTTGTAGAAGGGCAGCCCACCGCCCCAGTGCGCTAGGATCGAGGTAATGTCGGGGAAGTTGGCGACGAAGCGCATGACGCGCTCCGGCGTCGTCTTGCCCTTGCCCGCATAGGCGTGGCCCACCGGCTCCGACGAGTGCAGTGTCACCAGCAGCTTGTGGTGCCGCGCGGCCTCCATGAGCAGGGCCATGTCCGCCTGGTTGGTGATATCGAATCCCTGCGTGTCGGGGTGGAGCTCGCCGATGCCGCGCAGCCCGGCGGCAGCGCACCGCTCCGCCTCCACGGCCGCAGCATCGCCCCACGCTGGGTTCACCCCGGCGAAACCGACGATGCGTTTCGCGTGTTTCCGCGCCGTCTCGATGATGTAGTCATTGCACTCACGGGCCAGGCCCTGGTCCGTCCAGCCGATGCCCATCGCCACCGACACGTCCACCTTGTCTTCGTCCATCGCCTGGAGCAGTTCGTCCGCCCCAGTCATCCTTGCCTTGGCGCTGGCGTACAGGTCGCGCAGGGTCGCGTCCCGCTCCAGGTAGCGCTCACGGTGGGCGCAGACGTCTGGCGGGAAGATATGCGTGTGGAAATCTATGACCGGTGTTTTCAGCATGAGATGTGACTCGTCCGGCTACTGGGCGATGACGCCGCCGTCCACGACCAGCTCAGCGCCCGTCACGTATGACGACTCGTCGGAGGCGAGGTACAGGACGCAGTAGGCGATCTCCTCGGCCTTCGCCATCCGGCCCATCGGCACGCCTTTGACTCGGTCGGCATGGATGTCCGGCTTCGTGAACATGGATGCCGTCAGTGGCGTGACGGTGAATCCGGGGTGTACAGAGTTCACCCGGATGTTGTCCTTCGCGTACTGGATGGCCGCAGCCTTGCTGAGGATACGCACGGCGCCCTTGGCGGCCTGGTACGCCGTCACGGTGAAGGTGCCGACGATGCCGTGCATCGAGGAGATGTTCACGATGGAGCCGCCCCCAACCTTGCGCATCTCAGGGATGGCGTGCTTCATACCCAATAACGTGCCCTTGGCGTTGATGTCCATCATCCTGTTCCAGGCCTGCAGCGTCGTGGTCTCTACGGGGAACTCCGAGCCCGCCGAGTCTCCGGCGCAGTTCACCAGGACATCCAGCCGCCCGTACTTCGACACCGTCGCGATGGTGGCGCGGCGCCATTCGTCCTCACCAGTGACGTCGAGGTGGACGTACATCGCGTTGTGGCCATCGTCTGTCAGCTGCTTTACCGTCCGCCTTCCCATCTCGTCATTGATGTCGGTGACGACGACCTTCGCTCCCTCACGAGCGAACAGCCATGCCGACGCGCCGCCGATGCCTTTCAGGCCGTCGCGTTCGCCGGTGGCGGCGCCAGTGATGAGCGCGACCTTGCCTTTCAAACGCATCTTGTCTCTCCAGGACTCAGAGTATCCAGCATCACTGAGCTGTAACCCCACCGTCTATGACCAACTCGGCGCCCGTCACGTACGAAGACTCGTCTGAGGCAAGGTAGAGAATCCCGGCGGCAATCTCCTCCGGCTTAGCTAGGCGGCCCAGAGGGATGCGGCCCATGACAGCCTTCATGACGTCAGGGATGGAGAAGCCAGGCTCGGTCATGGGGGTCATCGTGTAGCCGGGGTGTACGGAGTTGACCCGTATCTTATCCTTGGCATACTGGATGGCCGCCGCCTTGGTGAAGATGCGGACCGCGCCCTTCGCCGCATGGTACGCGGCCAAGGTCGGGCTGCCCGTGATGCCGTGGATGGACGACACGTTGACGATTGAGCCGCCACCGGCCTTCCGCACCTCGGGGATAGCATACTTCGTCCCGAGGAACGCCCCTCTGGCGTGCACGTTCATATGGGCATCCCAAAGCTCGACCGTCGTCTCCTCGACGGTCGCCAGGATGCCGATGCCCGCGTTGTTGACCAAGATATCCAGCTTGCCATACCGCGACGCCGTCTCCCTGACGACGCCCTGCCATCCTTGTTCGCTGGTGACGTCCAGGTGTTGAAAGAGGGCCTCGCCGCCGCTTTCGCGCAGCTTGGCAACGGTGCGCCGACCCTGTTTTTCGTTGATGTCTCCGATGACCACCGTGGCGCCTTCGCGCACGAACAGCCAGGCAGCGGCGCCACCGATGCCCATCATCTCACCGGGCACGCCGGCCGCCGCACCGGTGATGATGGCGACCTTACCCTTGAGGCGCACGTATTCCTCCTCTACTTTCCAATCTGTCGTGGATTATACCAATCCTCTCCCGGCTCCCTTGCCCTCGTTAGGTTGACACCCTCAACATGCGACGACACAATAGGCCGCAGCTTTTCTAAGGAGTTGCCGGTGCCCCGACTTGGTGTCCGCCTCGAAAACGACTCGCGTTTGAGCGTCAAAGACCTCGCGGAGCTGGCGGCGCTGGCCGAGCGGCGCGGTTTTGAGTACGTCTGGGTGCCCGAAGGCGGAGGCCGCGATGCACTGACCCTATTGGCCACCTTCGCCTGCGCCACCTCGAATGTAAAGCTAGCCACCGGCATCCTGCCCATCTTTCACCGTACGCCTACCCTCACGGCGATGTCGGCGGCGGGGTTGGCAGGCGCCTCGGGGAACAGGTTCATCTTGGGCCTAGGCACCGGTCATGAGGGGACCACGGTGCAGACGCACGGCGTGCCATTCGCCAGGCCCGTCGGCAGGATGCGTGAGACGGTGGCCATCGCACGCGGTCTTCTCCGCGGCGAGAGCGTCACCTTCCAGGGCCGCGAGTTCTCCGTCCAGGAGGCAAGGCTGGGCCGAGCTGTCCAAGGCATGTCCGTGCCCATCTACATCGCCGCCCTCGGCCCGCGCATGGTCACGCTGTCAGCAGAAGTGGCCGATGGCGTCCTGCTGAACTGGACAGCCGCCAGCTACCTGCCAAAAGCCGTACAACAGGTCCACGACGCCGCTCGCGCCGCCGGACGCGACTCCTCGGCGGTGGACATCGCGGGCTACGTCCGCGTCGCCGTCGGCCCCGACGAGGCGGCGGCGCGCAAAGCCCTCCAGCGCCAGATAGCCTCCTATGCGTCGTACTCGTACTACCGTGACTTCTTCGCCGCCTGCGGCTTTGGCGCCGAGATGGAGGCTGCGGAGCAGGCCGCTGCCCGCGGCGATACCGACGCCGCGGCCAAGGCCATCACCAAGGCCATGCAGGACGAGGTGGCCGTCGTGGGCACGGCGGAGCACTGCCGCGCCGAGATTGAACGGCGGCGTGGTCTGGGGCTGCAGCTCCCCGTCGTCGCGCCGTTCGCGGTGGACGATGTGAAGGCGTCCTATATCCGCACCATCAACGCATTCGGGGAGTGAGAGGTGGAAGCATGAGAAAGACCGGGCGCATCTACGAGGAGTTGGGTATCACGCCCGTCATCAACGCCCTTGGCCACCCGACGGCTATCGGCGGGAACACCCCGTCGCCGACGGTGCGCGCAGCGATGGAGGACTCCCTGAGCGACTACGTCGAGATGTCCGAGCTGATGGACACCGTGGGTAACCGCATCGCCAAGATGCTGGGCGTCGAGGCGGCGCTGGTCACCTCCGGAGCCGCCGCGGCGCTGGCGGTCGGGGCCGCCGCCTGCATGACCGGCACCGACGTGAAGAGGATCGAGCAGCTTCCCGACACGACGGGCATGCCCAACGAGTTTGTCATCCAGCGGCAGCTGCGGGTCATCTACGACCGCGCGTTGGAGATACCCGGAGGCAAGCTCGTCCAGGTCGGCGAGGCGGGCGGTACTCGGCCTGAGCACATCGAGGCGGCCATCGGCCCTCGCACGGCAGGCATCCATTACCTGGCCGGCGGCCTCTACGACGACCCGGACAAACGTACCGACTCCGTGCACATCCGCGACGTCATCCGCATCGCCCATGCCCGCGGACTACCCGTTGTGGTGGATGCGGCTGGGCAGGTGTATCCCACCGAAAGGCTCAGCAAGTGGGCGCAGATGGGTGCCGACCTTGTGGCCTATGGCGCCAAGTACTTCGGAGCACTCAACTCCTCCGGCATCCTGGTGGGCAAGAAGGAACTCGTACAGGCGGCCAGAGACAACAGCTTCATCGGGTTCGAGGCCAAGAAGATACGTGCCTTCGGACGGCCCATGAAGCTCGACCGGCAGTCCGTCGTCGCGACCTACGTGGCGCTGCGCGAGTGGCTGACGATGGACCATGAGGCGCGCATCCACGGCTACGAGCGGCGGCTGGCGCCCATCCACACCAAGCTCAGCGGCCTCCCTGGCGTTACGCTGGTGCGGTTCCCCGAGCAGGGCCTGATGGAAGGGTTGCGGGTCGTCGTTGACCCCCAGGCAGCCAAGATGACGGCCCAAGACGTTGTCCGCAAGCTGAAGGAGGGTAAGCCCAAGATTTGGGTGCGCCAGTTCGCAGGGAACCCCGGCGGGCATCGGGGACGTTTGGACTCTGGAGACGACTCCTTCATCATCCGGATGCAGACGGTGCGGGAGGGCGACGAGGACATTATCGCCGACCGCATCAAAGCCATCATCGCTACGTAGCCGGCCTCTCCCAAGAGAGCGGGCAGCTAGAGGCTGAAATAGACCGTCGTACCCTTGCCCGGCTCGCTCTCGGCCCAGACGCGGCCGCCATGCCTGTCCACGACACGCTTCACCAGCGCGGCGGCGAGTTCGTCGTCCGGCGTCGCCACAGAAACCGCTTGGCCCGCCTCAAACATCGTCTTGGCTGCCTTCGGAGACATACCTTCGCCATTGTCCTTGAGAGAGAACACGAGCTTTCCGCCCTGCTCCGCAGCCCTGAGCTGCACCTTCGGTTTCTGCGCCTTCATGGCCCGCTTCCACGCCTGCGCCATGAGGTGGTCCAGCATGACCTCGAGGAGGTCGGGGTCGCTGTCGGCGGTCAGTCCTTGTTCAACCGACAAGGTGATATGGCGGTCTTGCTCCGTCTGCCGCAGTTTACGCGCCGACGCCTTGGCCAGGATAGTCAAGTCGGTCTGTCTCCGCTGGAGAGGCCTGCTCGAGACGTCCGACATCTGCATGAGGGCATCGAGCTGTTGGGCGATGGTCTTGGACGCCGCACGGACACGCAGCAGTTGCACCCGCCCTTCGCTCCCCTTTCCCTCGGAGAGTGGGTCCAGGACGGCCTGACTGGCGCCCTCGATGGTGGTGAGCGACGACCGTAGGTCTTTATGAACCGCGGCCCTCAGCGAGTCCAGTTCGGCCCTGACCGCATCCAGCTCTCGCGTCCGCTCCACAACCTCTGTGCCCAGCCGCTCTACCTGTTCTTGGAGCCGCTGCGCCGTCTGACCTCTCCGCTCGTTGAGTTGCTCTAGGCCCACCCGTGCGGCGACTAACTGCCCCACTCTTTCCGCGATGGTCTCGTGCTCCGGTGTGAACGACCCCTGGATCCGCGTGCCGAGGGTGAGCATGCCGACGCCCTCGTTCCCATACAGCAGGGGCACCAGGATGAGGCCGGAGAGGCCTCCCGCGATGCCCTTCGCCAGATAGGACAAGCGCTCGGCGGTCTGCTCGCCTCCATTCCGTTGGCCATTCCGTCCGCCTCCTCCCAGCCCAATCTCCGCCTGTGAGCGCATGAGAGAAAGCGACTCTCCCCGTTTGAGTTGACGGCCCTCGACGCCCGCAGCGTAGATGTTGACTAGGGCGCCTCGTTCCATGTCCACCGCCCAGACGGAGAACCGGTCGAAGGGCACCATCTTCCGCAACTGCTGTCCTACTTCTTCGTACATCGTCTCCAGGTCTGGCGCTGACCAAACAACGCGGCCTATCTCCGCCATCGGGTCTTCGGCTATGGCCGCCGCCTGGTTCGCCGAGTTGGCAGCGACCTGAAGAGCTGTTGCATGGGCCTTGGCAGCGGCGATGACGGACGAGAGCAGGCCAGCGGCGCGCCTCAGCAACGCAGCGTCTCGCTCCGCATAGCCCTGGGATTGCTCCGAGAACAGATGAAGCGTCGCGACCACATTTCCATCAACGATCAGCGGGGCCGTCATGAACGCTCTGAGCCCGATGTCCACCGCGGGGGCAGCCGAGGGGAAGCGGCGCTTTATCTCGTCGTCAGGCAGCCCGGAAACGAGCACGGTGGAACGCGTTCGCATCACCTCCACGACGGTGCTCCCAGCGATGGGCTGACGTCCACCCAATGTAGCGCCCGTGATGCCTGCACCTGCCACGAACACACGGACCAACTCGCCCTTTTCGGCATCTATGTCGTTCACGACCAGCCGGTCATACTTGACCAGCTTCGCCAGCCCATCGACAAGCCGTAGGAACAGCTCGTTCATATCCAGGGTCGAACCCAAAGAGGAGGCAAGCTGGCTGAGAGCCGCTTCCGTCTCCGAAGCCTTGCGGAGGGTAACCATCCGTTGCGCGTGAGCCACCGCGCCAGCTAGCAGTCCACCTGCCCGTTCGGCTAGCTCTTGGTCGCGCCGCTGGTAGGCATAGGGCTTGGCCGAGCCCACGGCCATCGCAGCGACGGCGTGGCCTCTGAAGACCAAGGGCAAGACCAGCATCGAGGCGATACCGGAGGCTGCGGCGAAGGTCAACACGGGATGCTGCTCGGTCAGGTGCCTGCTGGACTCGGCAGCGGCATGGAAGTGCGTGCGGTCTCGGACAACGGGCTCGAAAGCTGTGCCCGCGATGCCGAAACGGCGTCCGGATTCCCAGCCCTCGATGGCACGTCCAAAGACGTACTCGACGGTCGCCATCCCTTCGGCCTCGTCTATCAGCACCAGGTGAAGCGAGTCCACCGAGAGAAGGTGCACAAGCTGACTGGCCACAGAGGCGTAGGCCTCCGCTGGTTCCTGGGCGGTCGCGACGGCCCGCCCCATCTCGGCTAGAGCACGGTGTTCCTGGACTTCGCTCCGCAGTTCGGCGACGACGATGTCCTGCTCAGCGGCGCGCTTCAAATCGTCCATGGCCGCAGCCTCTTTCGGCACCCCGGCCACGTCCTCCCCAGACTCATCGCCCAGGCCCCTATTGTCGTTAGTGCCCCTTCTGTGATAGCCGCGATTTCGGCCAGCGCCGCAGCCGTCACGGGGTCAATCTCTTCGTCCTTTGCCTTCACTTTAGCCACCGGCACAGGCAAAGGCGTGGGCACTCGCAGCGGACTCGCCGGTGGGGGGTTCAGAGACGCTGGCTCAGCGGTCGGCCGCACGAAGGCCGACGACGGACGCTCCTCTTCTTCGGTTGATGTTGGTTTCAGAACGACCCGGCGTACGATGGGTGACCGTTGCCGGACAACCCCGATGCGTGATTCGGTAACGGGGCCCGACATAAGCGCCGCCACCCTATGGGCGAGTATGAGCTCAACCTGCCAGTAGGCCTTGGGCCTTCTCGACCGCATCTCCAGCGTACCCACAACGCTGTCCTGGTAAACCAACGGCACAGCAACGAGTGATGGTAGTCCTGATGTTGCCGCGGCCTGCTGTGCTGGGTGTTGGGCAACAGCCCTGTCGTCTGAGTCCGTCCCCAACAGCAGCCCTCGGCGCCCTCTGACGATGGACTGGAAAAGCGTGTCCTCGAACTTCGCCTCGAATCCCGGGAAGCCTCCCGGCAGGTCAACGCCAACCGAATAGACGACGGTGAGCGTCCCACGCTGCAGGTCGGCGGTGCTCATCATGATGCGGTCGAACGGGATGAGGCGTCTGGCCTGCTCCGCGACGCGGTCGTAAGCCAGGCCGATATCGTTGACTGACGATAGCGTCTCAGTGATCTTCGCCAGCGCCTCCTGCACATCCGTGTCGGACGGCTGCGCACCGCCTGGAACGGAGGCAGCGACGGATGTGGAAGCCGGCGACGGTGGGGCCGCCACACCCTCGGATGGCTTGGCCATGACCACCGGCGGCGAGGCAAGTCTAGCGGCTTGGGCCTGCGCTGGAGGACGCATCTGCGCCGCCTTTTGCGTCATCAGCGCCGCCGCCCGTTCCACAAGGGCCAGGTCCTGCTGGGTGAAGGCGAGTTGCTTTGTCGAACGGAGGTGGAGCGTCCCGACCACGCGTCCGTCGTGAAGCAGCGGCGTGGCCATGAACGACAGGATGCCCGCGCTGACGTTGGGAAGCAGACTCGGGAATATCGCGCTCTTCTCCTGGTCGTTGGCCGGTTGGACCAGCCGCCCCGTACGGGAAGCGACAACGGTCTCGGTGAAGGTGCCCGCTAGTCTGCTGACATCGCCCTGGCTACGCCCCGGCACATCGATGCCGAACAGATAGACGTCAGTGAACGTACCGGCCGTGGCGTCCACGACATTAACGGTGGCCTTCTCGAACGGGACGGGTTTCCGCAGGATTTCCAGCACAGCCGCGCATAAGACGCTTAGGTCTTTGGCACCCTTAACCGCCTTCGAAACGTCTTTGAGCAGCGCATCCTCTTCTTTCTTGCTGCGCGGCGGTTTCGGCGGTGTTTGAGCGGCGACCGGCGCTGGAGGCGCAGCCGCCTGAGCCGCTGCGGGAGGAGCGGCAGCAGCGGCCACGGGCGCTAGAGCCGGCGGGGGAGCTGGCGCAGACTGCGCGGGTGGAGGCGGTACGGCAGGCGCTGGGGCTGGTGGTGGGGCGGCAGCCTGCGGCCGGGGCTGCACCGCGGGACGTTTGACCTGCTTCGGGCCAGAAGAACGCTTGGCTAGCTGCTGGGCGATGAGTCGGAAGAGGATGGGGGAGGCGGCCCCACTCGCGAGGATAACCACTAGAGGGAGCCCCAGTTGTTTGAGCGTCGAAGGGTCGAAGGCCTCCTGCTTGAACGCGAACATGTGGGTCATGAGAGTAACCAGGAAGGCGGCCAGGATGACCAGCGCCCGGCCCATGACGGCTAGGCCGCCGGAGAAGATGATGGGGATGAAGAGGACAAGGGCGAGGGCGTCCTTGCTAACGACAAGGACGATCAGGGAGAACAGAGATGTGAGGCCGCCCGCAAGGTAGGGGTAGCTTAGGAAGCTCAACCCACCCGAGGAGAGGCCCCGTTTTGGAGCCTTAGCTGGTTGCTTGGGGGGGCGGGATGTCGCCATTCGCCAAGGCACACCTTCGGCGCCCTACGGACGCGGCCGTGGAAGGAGCGCCACTTGGGCTAACGATAACCGTACCACAGCTACGCGTCAACTTGCACGCGGATGGCAAGCGATCCGTGTGCTATTTTCCCGCTCCGTTAGCTACGAACGCCGGGGGAAGGGTATACTTGTCCGGTTGCGAGAGCCCCATGACATGAAGAGGCCCTGATGATCAGCATTGAGCTTCTCCGGGAGAACCCCGATGCCGTCCGCCGCGCCATGGCCGCACGGGGGCAGGGCGCTCCCATAGACCGCATCCTGGAGTTGGACTCCCGGCGGCGCGCCATCATCGTCGAGGCCGACCAGCTTCGTGGCCGCCGGAACACCGTCAGCCGCGACCTGGGCAAGACCAAGCCTCCCCCGGCAGACCTCGTGGAAGAGATGCGGCGCGTGGGGGCACGAATCAAAGACCTCGAGGGGGAAACGAAGGTCGCTGAGGACGACATGTCGGCACTGCTGCTCACCGTGCCTAATCTCCCGCGCGACAGCGTTCCGGTAGGGAAGGACGAGCACGACAACCGTGTGTCGCGGTCGGCGGGCGAACCGCGCAGGTTCGACTTCGAGCCGCTGCCCCACTGGGATTTGGGGGAGAAGCTGGACATCATAGACCTCCAGCGTGGCGCCAAGCTGTCGGGCAGCCGCTTTTTCGTCCTGAAAGGCATGGGTGCGAAGCTCCAACGGGCGCTCACCGCCTGGATGCTGGATATCCACACCCGGGAGCACGGATACCAGGAGCTGTATCTGCCCTTCCTGGTCACCACCGCCACAGCGACCGGCAGTGGACACCTGCCCAAGTTCGCTGACACCATGTACCACGACCAGGAAGACGACCTGTGGCTCATCCCAACCGCCGAAGTTCCGGTCACCAGCATGTTCGCCGGCGAGATTCTCCCTCCCGGCAGCATCCCCAAACGGTTCGTTGCCCAAAGCCCGTGTTTCCGAAGGGAGAAGGCCGCCGCCGGAAAAGACACGCGCGGCATCAAGCGCGTCCACCAGTTCGAAAAGGTGGAGATGTACAAGTTCGTCGAGCCAACCGTATCCGACCAGGAGCTTGAGACGCTGCTGGCCGACGCCGAAGATGTGTGCAGCCGCTTGGGGATCGCCTACCGGGTCATCGAGCTGTGCACGGGCGACCTGGGCTTTTCCGCGGTGAAAACCTACGACCTGGAGATGTGGGCGCCGGGCAGTAAGGAGTGGCTGGAGGTCAGCTCATGCTCCAACTGCACCGACTTCCAAGCGCGGCGCGCCAACATCCGCTACCGCGCGGCCGAGGGCGAAAAGGTCCAGTTTCCCCACACCCTGAACGGCTCCGGCTTAGCCCTGCCCCGTGTCATCGCGGCCATCCTGGAGAACTACCAGCAAGCCGACGGCTCCGTGGCCATCCCTGAGGCGCTGCGTCCGTACACCGGCTTCGACCGGATAGGGTAGCACGCGGTCACCCTCGCGGCTCTAGAATCGGACTGACTCTCCGAACTGCTCCCGGAGCGCGCGCTTGAGCACCTTGCCGAGCGCATTTCGCGGCAAGACGTCTGCCACGATTACCGATTCAGGCTTCTTGAAGCTGGCGAGGCGCTGGCGGCAGTACTCGACGACCTCGGCGTTGTCGAGCACGCATCCCTTCTTCGGCACAACCACGGCGCGCACGGCCTCGCCCCAGTGGGGGTCGGGCACGCCGATGACGGCGGCCTCCTCGATGGCAGGGTGCGACTGGAGCACGCGCTCCACCTCTTCGGGGGAAATCATCTCGCCGCCGCGCTTGATGAAGTCCTTCGCGCGGCCTGACAGGTAGATGTACCCATCTTCGTCCATATACCCAAGGTCGCCCGTGTACAGCCACCCGCCCCGGATGGCCTGCGCGGTCGCGTCCGCCCTGTTCCAATACCCCTTCATCAGCCGTGGCCCGCGCGCCACGATCTCGCCCACATTCCCCGGCGGCACCGTCACGCCGCCTTCGTCCACGATGCCTACCTCCACGTCCTCAAGCGGCCGTCCGATGGAAGTAAGCCTCCGCAGCTTCTTCTCCACCTCTTCCGGCGGCCCTGTCAGGTCGTGGTCGTCGGGAGGTAGCATCGTGATGGTGGCGCCCGTCTCAGTCTGGCCGAAGGCGTTGATGAACCGGACGCCGGGAAGGCTGGTGATGGCCCGCTTGATAACCTCGAGCGGCATCGGCGCCGCTCCGTACGATACTACTTCAAGGCTGCTCAGGTTGCGCTGTGGAAACTCTGGATGGTCCATCACCATCTTGAGCATCGTAGGCACCAGCGTCGTTCTGGTGACACGCTCCCGCTCCACCAAGTCCATCCACTGCACCGGCTCGAACTGGCGTTGAACCACAAGGCTCCGTCCGCCGAATACTGCGGCCATCATGCTTTGCATGCCTGCCACGTGGTAGAGCGGGACCGAAAGCAGTGTGCGCTCCTCCACCTGCGGGTCGGCAGGCTCGACGTTGCTCAGCAGATAGGACGAGAAGCTCTCGTGGGTCAACATCACGCCCTTCGGCGTGCCCGTCGTGCCAGCTGTGAACAACAGCATCGCCGTGTCTTGCCCATCCACGGGCGAAGCGTCACCTCCGCGATGCGCTGCGTCAATCAACTCATCCAGCGACGGCCATCCGGCATGATGCTCCCCCAAAGACACAGCTTGTGAGACCTCGGTGAGGCCACTCCTCAAAGAGGCCACGAGGTCGCGGTAGGCGGGCCCAACCAGCAGCGCCTTGGCGCCGGAGTCGTTGAGCATGAACGTCAGTTCATCCGCCTTAGCGCGGAAGTTCAAGGGGACGAAGACCGCGCCGAGCCGCGACGAGGCGAAGAAGGCGGCGATGTAGTCATCCGAGTTCACGTCAAGGACCGCGACGCGGTCGCCTTTGCCTACACCCAAGGAGGCTAGGGCGCCAGCTATCCGGGCGCTTCGGTCGCGCAGTTCGGCAAAACTACGTGTTCGGCCTTCGAACAGCGTGGCTGGCCGGTTCGGTACTATCTCAGCGGTGAGGTCGAGAAACTCGGAAACGTTCATACAGTGGCACCGCCAAGCCGCGCCGCTAGCCTCCGCTCCAACCTCAAGCCCGTCTCCAACGGCATATCCATGCCTTCCACCACAGCCCGCTTGACCGCCTCGACAACACTCGGCTTCCATCGGGCCAACTGCCGTGCGAGCCGCTCCGCCTCATCGAACAGCGCATCCTTCTCTACGACCCGCTGTACCAGGCCGATAGCCAACGCTTCTCTAGCACTGAGCCGTCGGGTGGGCCCGGCCAGGAACATCTCCACCGCCCTACCGAGCCCGATATCACGCGGGATGGTCTGGCTGCCTCCCGCTGCTGGGACGAGGCCGAGGGACAGCTCCGGCATCCCGAACTCGGCATCAGTGGCCGCGAGCCGAACATCGCAGAAGCAGGCCATCTCCATGCCGGTGCCGATGACATAGCCGTGCAGCGCGGCCACGATAGGCTTGCGGAACCGGCGCATCAGGTCCCATAAGTCCCGCTCCCAGCGCACGTCGCGGGCAACGGCTTGTGATGGAGCGGTGCCGAACTCCGTCAGGTCGGCCCCAGCGCAGAACCCTCGTTCCCCGGCGCCGCGCAGGACGACTACCCGCACATCACGATCCTCGCGGGCCCACTCCAGGGCTTCGTACAGCTCATCACGCATCCTCGTGTTGAAGGCGTTGATAACGTGCGGACGGTTGAGGATCACGTGTGCTGTGACGCTTCGCTTGGAGCATTCGATAGTCTCGAAACCCATTCAACTGGCCTTGACCCCGAAACGCGCTTGGGCCTCTTGTATCACCTTAATGGCCGCGTCGCGGTCCGCCCATCCCTCGATGCCGGTCTTCTTCTTCTCCAACTCCTTATATACAGCGAAGAAGTGCTCTATCTCTTTAAGCAGATGCGGCGGCACGTCCGAGAGACGCTCGATGTGGTTCCAGAGTGGGTCGGCTACAGGGACGCAGAGGATCTTCTCGTCCTGGCCTTTCTCGTCCCACATCCTGAACAAACCTATTGGCTTGACCTCCATGATGCAGCCTGGGAACGTCGGCTCCCACACAAGTACGAGCGCATCCAGCGGGTCTTTGTCGAGCGCCATCGTGTTTACCACGAAACCGTAGTCGCTGGGGTAGTGGACGGCGGAGAAGAGCATCCGGTCGAACCGCAGCGCCTTTTTCTTGGTATCGTATTCGTACTTATTGCGGCTCCCTTTGGGGATTTCCACCATCACGTCCACGGTAAGGGTCTTGGATGTCTCGACCATTTAATAGGCTCCTCTTCGTCCAATCACTTCCCACGGAAGGCCGCTGGGCGCCGTTCGACGAAAGACCGTAGGCCTTCGGCACGGTCAGCGGTACTGTGCAGCAGGATACTCAAGTCTGCTTCCAGGCGAAGCCCCTGGTCAAGCGGCATGTCCAGGCCTTTGAGCACGGCCTCTTTAAGGTAACGTGTGGCAATCGGCGCTAGTCCTGCTATGGCAGCCGCCAGCTCGTGGGACAGTTCTACCGCGCGGCCCTCAGCCGCGACCTCGTTGACCAAGCCGATGCGCAATGCATCGGAAGCGTTCACGACCCGTGCGGTCAGCAGCATCTCCAATGCCCGCGCGCGCCCCACGAGCCTCGGCAGCCGTTGGGTGCCGCCGTCCCGTGGCATAGTCCCATGCGCCAGTTGCGTGAGGCCCATCCGCGCGTGCTCCGACGCTATGCGCAGGTCGCAGGCCATCGCCAACTCCAGCCCCTGATCCATGGCGTCGCCGTTGATGGCGGCGACGACGGGCTTTGGGATTGCAGCGATGTGCTCTGCGACCGTGAAAGACTGAGGCAACGTCTTCGTGGGCGTTCCGCTACGGTAGCGGCCGGCGAATTCCACGCCTGCGTAGAATACATCGCCAGCGCCGGTGAGTACCACCACGCGAACGGAATTGTCGCTCGATAAGCCGGAGCAGGCGTCTCGAAGCTGGGACGCCATGTTCTCATCTATCGGATTGCGGGCCCGGGGACGGTCTAGAGTCAGGGTAGCCACCGCGCCCTTCAGGTCAACCCGCACTCGGGGAGCAGCCACAGACGAAGCTCCTAACAGCCAGTGACCCGACTCAGCCGCCTAGGGCTGTTCCTCATCGTCAGGCTCAGACCCGACTTCCGAGCCGCGCTGGCTACGCACAGGAGGCCGCCCGCCTCCGAATTCCCGGCGTGGGCGGACAATCACCTGCCGGGTCGTACCCACACCGGTGCTCTCCGTTGTGACCTGCTTGTTCTCCGCCAACGCCAGGTGGATGATGCGCCGCTCGTTGGGCGGCATCGGTTCCAAGGTGATAGGCCTTCCTGTACCCGTGACGCGCTGCGCCACATTCCGCGCCAGATAGGTGAGCGCCTTGTTCCGCCGGTCTTGATAGCCGGCGACGTCCACCACGATGTTGGGCCTTGCGCCTAGTTTAACGCTGCTCAGGAAGTTCACCATGAACTGCAGGGAGCGCAATGTCTCGCCCTTGCGCCCGATGAGGAGGCCAGAATCTTCGCCATCCACACTAAACACCGGCCCGCCAACCTCCGCCGCCTGGGCGTGTTTGACGGTCCCCAATGCCTCCACCTGCATGAGCGAAAGCAGTTTATCGAGCACCTCGGACGCGGTCTTCACCACGTCGTTGGCCTTGTCTATCAGCGTGACCCGTACGCGGGCAGGCTCGCCGCCGATGCCCAGGATGCCAGACTTGCCTCGGCTAACGACGTTTATTTCGACTTCCGCGCGCTCGGCGTTGAGTTCCTTTAGCGCCAGCTCGATCGCGTCGTCCACCGTTTTCGCCGTCGTCTCGATGGTCTTCATCGTCTCTTGTGACCTCCTGCTGCTCCGGGACTGCCAGTGCTGCGGGTGCCGTAACCGCCTTGTCCCCTTTCCGGAAACGGAACACGCTGGTCAGTGGCTCCCATCCCGTGATGAACCCTTGGATAGCTATGCCGATAACGTTTGAGACGATCCAGTAGAGGGCCAATCCGCTGGAGAACTGGATGGTGAAGAAGCCAAACATGATGGGAAGCATCCACAACATCATCCGGTTCGTTGACTCCTGGCTCGGCGATGTCGCGGGCGTCATGCTCATCTTCTGCATGAAGAACATCGAGACGCCCACAAGGATCGGCAGCACGATGACCGAGGGGTCGGGTTTAGCTAAATCTAGCCATAGGAATCCCGAGGATAGGGGGATGATGTCGTGCACGATCTGGGCGTCCCAGAAGTACAAATGCTGGGAGAGGTCCGCCAGACGATCGGGTGTGGTAGGGAGCGCTTGGCTGATGGCCTGGTAGAGGCCTATCCAGATGGGGAACTGGATGAGGACAGGGCCGAGGCAGCCCAGCGGGTTGAATCCGGCCTCACGATAGACCTTCAGAGTTTCCTGAGACTGTTTCTGTCGGTCGTTGGCATGCTTGGCCTGAATCTCTTTCAGTCTCGGTGCCAGATCCGCCATCTTCTTGGTGTACTGGGCCTGCTTAACGGTCAGGGGCAGCATGAGTATCCGGATGATGACAGTGAAGACAATGATGCTCAGCCCAAAATTGTTGAAAAAGACGTGATACAACAGCACCAGGCTGTTGATCATCGGCCTGAGTATGACTGTTATCCAGCCATCAACGAGGACTTCCAAGCCTTACTCCCTATCGCCCTTTTCTATCAGTAATACTGGTTAGTCCCGCTAGCAGACCCGGCCGTGCTCCACGTCCCGCCAGTCTTGCTGCCAGTTCTTCTTGTCAGTCACGTGGTACCAAAGTTCTCCGGGGTCGCCATTGCCCGCGATGGTGATTGCCAGCACCGAGCGGTTCCATGCGCCGACAAAGACCACTCCACCCTTCTCAGCAAGGTTGCTGCGAAGGCGCTCACCTATCTCACAGCGGCGCACGTCGCCACCATCGGTCAGCCTAGCGACGTAGAGGCTCCGGTCGTCCGAGGCCACCACTAGCCTGTTGTTGGAGACAACGGGGACGCCGGTTATCCCCCCCTCTGTCTCCAGCGTCCATCTCAGCGCACCACTCCCCTTGTCCAAGGCGTAAACTCTCTTGTCCAACGAGGCGACATAGAGGGTTCCGCTGCTCTCCGTGGCCGACGCCCAATACCAGTTATCGGCCCCTTCGAAGGTCCAAAGAGGTTGCCCTGTTTGGAGGTCGAGGGCGTAGAAAACGCTGTCGAAAGAACCAACGTAAACAACATCGTCGAGTATCATGGGTTTGGCGGTGATGGCGCCTTTGGTGGGATAGCTCCACCGCTCCGTGCCTTGGAGCAGGTCAAGCGCGTACAGCTTCTTGTCCAGAGAGCCGATATAGACGACACCATTCGCAATCGCGGGCGTCCCCCAGACCTTCTCTCCGGTCTCAAACCTCCACAATTCTGTGCCATCCTCCGCGTTGAACGCGTACACACGGCTGTCCGACGACCCCACCACAACTACTCCGTCTGCCTCCGCCGGCCCACCCACGATGGGTTGCTTCTCCCCTCCCACGGGGACCGACCACACATCCTCCCCGTCCGAAGAGGCTGTCTCAGTGTTCAAGCGGTAGAGGTAGCCATCGTACCCACCGACATACAGGCCGGTCCCCGATAGAAACGGTGTGCCGTAGATCGCGCGGAGTTGCTCGTCGCCTTGGAGGTCGAACTGCCAGCGGGGTTCGCCGTTCTCGGTGTCTATAGCCAAGATTCGGCCACCCATGGTGCCGACGTACAAGGTGCTGGTGTCGCCGTCAACGACGCCGCCCGCCCAGCCTTCCGGACGCACAACTCCAGTACAAGCGCCGCCGGACTGAGGAGCACAGGCAGCGACTACTAGGACTAGCAGCAGCACTGCCCAGCGCCAATGGCGCGGGCAAACTCGAATCAAGGGAATTGAAGTCCGCCTTTCACATTGGCCGAGTCTAGGGCTAAACGGCCCATATTCTCACAAATCCTCAGGTAGATGATTAGGGCACCGGGTCATAGCCGAATGTCCCGAATGGGCGGCAACGGCTGAGTCGGCTGATAGCCAGCCGCGTCCCTTTCAAGGCCCCGTATTTCGATACCGCTTCCTGCGCGTACTGGGAGCAGCCAGGGTAGTGTCGGCACGTGCCTCCGAAATAGGGTGAAAGGGTGACCCTATAGAGTTTGATGGCGGCTAATGCAGCTATCTTCATGATCCCTATTTGCATGGTTGGTTTACCGGCTCCGCCCGCTTGACGAGCCCGGCACGCACCAGAAGGGCATCTACAGAGGCAACCAACTCATCGTAGGCGGCTGCACCTGCATCCTTCCGGGCGATGAAAACCAGATCACAGCAGTCCTCTGACTGAACCTCTCTCACCAATTCCCTCAACCGGCGTTTGACCTTGTTACGTACAACTGAAGTCCCGACGCGCTTCCCCACTGAAAAGCCAAAACGGCTGATCTCGAGGCCGTTCGGACGCATCGCCAAGACCAGCAGCCTGTTCGACCAACTCCGTCCCCTCTTAACCACCGCCGTGAAGTCGCTCGACCTTCGCAGGCGTTGCTCTCTGCGCATGAAGCGCTGCCAGGGGGCCGGGCTAGACCGTCAGCCGGTGCCGCCCCTTGAGCTGACGGCGTTTGATGACGTTGCGCCCGTTGTGGGTGCTCATCCGAGCACGGAATCCATGCACCCTCACCCGGCGACGCTTCTTTGGTTGATAGGTTCTTTTCGGCATTGGCCCACTCCTCGAATAACCTAGAGATTATAACCTATCGGTTCGGAGCAGTGCCAACGAACATGCGTTCCCTGGCGTCACCCTGCACCCTCTTCCTAAGGGCCGCTCAAGTCAGATAGAATCGCAGTCAAGTTTCAGCGACTCTTAGACGGTGGTGTGCGATGAGCGAATTCACGTTGCCTGCCTCCAAGGATGAGATTGCCAGTTCCCTGCAGAAACGCGCGGTCGCACTCTGGGGCGAGAAGCGCGCGCGGGAGGCACAGAAGACCATCGACGAAGCGGCAGGCTACATCACGCAGATAGCCAACGATCCCATGCCCGTCGAGGAAGCCCCGGCGGGATATCCGTAACACTCCGCCCTGGCAACCTCGTTACGATAGCTTGGCTATCACATCACTCTGCATCTGAAAAAGCGACCGGATGCCTTGCTCCGCCAAGGCCACCACCAGGTCCAGCGTCTCCCGCGAAAAGGTCGCCTCCTCGCCTGTGCCTTGCACCTCGACGAACCTTCCCTGGTCAGTCATGACGACATTGAAGTCTGCCTCAGCCCGCGAGTCCTCTTCGTAGCAGAGGTCCAGGGCAATCTTTCCTCCCAGCACGCCCACGCTCGTCGCGGCCACAGCCGCCTTGAGGGGGATGGCCTCCAGCTTCCTCCGCTTCTTCAATGTCACGAGCGCCTGGTACAGGGCCACATACGCCCCAGTCACCGCAGCCGTCCGCGTGCCGCCGTCCGCCTGGAGCACATCACAGTCCACAGTCAGCGTCCGCTCGCCCAGGGCTTTCAGGTCCGCGATCGCCCGCAGCGACCGCCCGATGAGACGCTGAATCTCGTGGGTGCGCCCTCTCGGGCTAGACTCCCGGGGCATACGCGTCAGGGTCGAGCGGGGCAACATCCCGTACTCCGCCGTTATCCAACCCTTGCCTGCGCCTCGCAGGAAGACGGGTACCGCGTCTTCCGCACTCACCGTGCAGAGCACACGCGTCAGGCCCATCTCGATGAGGGCCGAACCTTCGGCAAATGCCTGCACGCCCGGGGTAATCGTAACCGGCCTCAGTTGTTCGTACCCTCGCCCGTCCGACCTCGCCATCTCGCTCTCGCAATCCATATCTGCCCAGAAGCAGGTGGCGGAGTATAGCACACAGCTCTACTCGAACGGGCTTTGAAGAAATCCTACCGCTCTGTCTTGACCTGAAGACGCTCGCCATCCGTGATTATTTCAATCGCCCCGCGCTCAGCCGTCATCAGCACAGCCTGTGCGCCGACCTCGCGGTGCAGTGCCTCTAGGGTGTCGGGGTGCGGATGGCCGAACCTATTTCCCTCACCGACTGAGACGACCGCGATACTTGGAGACACCTTGTCCAAACAGTCTTCGGAAGAAGACGTCCTACTTCCGTGGTGAGCTACTTTTAGGACATCAGAGTCGAGGAGGACGCCCTGACGAACCAGCCAGCCCTCCGCTTCCTCGAACACGTCCCCTGTAAGAAGGAAACTCACCCTACCATAGACGATCCGTAGCACCACCGAGCTATTGTTCACGTCCGAAGCCGTGTCCCGCAAATGCCTTGCGGGCGGGTTGAGCACTTCAATCGTGACGCCGTCCCCGATGGCGAAGGTCTGGCCCTCTCGGGCTTGGGTTACGTCTGCACCCTCCTCTTCGACCGATTTACGCCATGCGATGTAGGCCGGCCCCTCTTGGGCTTCTCCCGCTTCGAGAACCGTGCCCACCCGATACCGGTCCACCACTTCCGCAAGGCCGGTCACGTGGTCGGCATGGGGGTGGGTCAAGACCACCAAGCCAAGGCTCTTGTCTGCGAAGCCCATGCGCGTGCCCAAGAACCGCACAGCTCCCAGCGGGTCGGGACCGCCGTCCACTAGCACCTGCTGCCCGCCCGGCGTCTCGATGAAGATGGCGTCACCCTAGCCTACGTCAACGAACACCACATCAAGCCTCCCGTCGGGGGCAATTGCCGCTGCGATCTAAACCAGGGCTGCCACGGCCACAGCTGCCACCGTGGGCAAGGCCAGCTTCGGACCTATGCCCAGTTCGACAGGAACTTCCTGTGAATCAGGCTCCGCCAGACGGTCCAGAAGACGTTTCGCAGGCCCCCACACTAGGAACGCCACCAGCGCGCCGTAATACACGAACACCAGCACGGCTGTCAGTAGCCCAGTCTCCACCTGCCCACCCGGCACAAGAGCAGCCAGTTCGGTGACCTCGGTGACGTAGGCAGTCGGTAGCCAGGCCACCCATCCGAACAGGTTCCCTACAGCAGTCGAGGCCATACCGGCTAGACCTGCGGCCGCGTGGGCCACCAGGATTACCGGCAATACTGGCAGGACCAGCAGCGTCGCCGGGATGCCTATCCATGCAATGTTCTGGAAGTATAACGCGGTCAACGGGATAGTCGCCGACGTCGCGGCCACGGTCACGGCGATGGGCTCGGCGACCATGGCACCGATACCATTCTGAAATGCCGTCCGTGTCCGCAGCAGGCGGACGAGTGGGTCGGTGAACGCTGCTATCCCGGCCACGGCGGCGAAGCTCAACTGGAATGAGACGTCCCATAGCACAGCAGGGGTGATGGCCACCATCGCTCCGGCTGCCAGGCCTAGCCCGGGCAAGGCGCTATTTGGCCTCCCGAATAAGAGCGCGGCGAGGTACACCGTACCCATCACGGCCGCCCGCACCACCGACGGCGACATCCCTGCCAGCATCGCGTACAGCCACAGCACCATCAGCGGCAGTAGCAGGTAAGGTATAGACTTTCCTGCCCGAAGAGTGCCCGGCTCACGGCAATTGCCAACCCCAGCACAATCCCGATATTCATCCCTGAGATGGCCAGGATGTGCGTCAGTCCCGACCGGCGGAACGATTCGTTCAGCTCATCGGAGATTCCCGAACGGAGGCCGACAAGCATCGTCTGGCCCACCGACGCCTGGGGCTCAGGCACCACCTCGGCAATCGAGTCCACAAGGCTTCGCCTTACGCTGTACAACCACCGGTAGAACCACACCCCTTGGTCAGCCTCGACCAGAGCGATCTTCGGGAACAGCATTCGGGAGCGGACGCCCTGCCGCGCTAGGTATGCGGCATAGTCGTACTCGCCTTCAGCTCCGGTTGCCTGCAGCACCCCAGTCAGCTTCAGTCGGTCACCGTACCTGAACGGTTGCCGTCCCCGCTCCCCGGCGAGTTTCGGGGGGACAGTCGCTGTCACCAGGATGACTTTTGGGGCTTCGCTGGACTGTCCATCAATCTCCACCAACTCAACACGGAACCTGAACCTTCACGCCTGACCCGCTGGCTGCGGGTCCGTCGCCACAACCCCTTCCATGCTCAACTGCTCTTCGTAGAGACCAGCAAGGCTGTCGGGCCCGTTAGGGTCGGAGAGATGGACGCGAAACAGACCGAGGCATGCTGCTGCGACAAGTAGGGCAGGCATCAGGGACTTTTGGGACAAGCCAAGGAGGACGGACAGAAGGAATGAGGCGATGAAGACAAGAGCTGTGACTTCCCACGGCGGATGGAACACTTGACTCAGGAGCACCCCACCGAGGAAGGCGATGGCCAGGCTCAGGAGCTTCATGATGATGGACGCCTTAGCGGACTTCGATGAGGTCGCGGATAGCTTCGAGGGTGGCCGGGCCTATCCCTTCGACTTCCAACAGGTCCTCCACCCTTGCGAACGGACCATTCGCATCCCGGTAGCGGATGATGGCCTGCGCCCTTACCTGGCCAATCCCCGGCAGAGCCACGAGCTCGTCGGCGGTCGCGGTATTGATGTCGAGCCGGCCACTGGCAGAGACGACACCGGATGGCCCATCTGCACCTCCGGCCACCTCAACCGCCTCGCCAACTTTCGGGACGTGCCGATGCTCCTCATCCCTCACCCGCGCGGCTAGGTTCACGGCAATCAGGTCGGCCCCCTCGGTGGGGCCACCCGCGGCGGCTAAAACCTCGGCCAACCTATCCCCAGCCTTAACCTCATACACACCGGGATTGCGAACGGCTCCGGTCACATAGACCTTGAAAACGACCACTTGGGTCGCCGTCGGGCTGAGCACCACCAACTCGATGCCCTCGCCTGCGGAGCCGGACCTCACCAGGAGGAAGATAGTCCCGGCAAGCGCGGCGGCCACCGCCAGCGCAAGCACCGCCTGTACGGCCAACCGCAGCGTGAGTCCGAAGGGCAACTCCACGTGGCGCACTATATGGACTCGCCCTTCCACGTGTCGACCTCGCACCGGAAAGGTATTTGGCCTTCGCGTCACAAGTGCCTGGTTTCCTTGACCCTGATAGCTACCCCTACCTATAATGCACAGACGCCCCCTTCTTCATATCGTGGGTTATTCGCACCCCAGAAAGCGCAATGACTACCAAGGACGCCACAAGCAACCTGCGGGAGCTTCAAGCCCAAGCCATGAGTGAATTAGGGGCCCTCCGTGACCTCTCGCACCTCGAAGAGTGGCGTGTCTCCTACCTTGGCCGCAAAGGGAAGCTCACCCAGACCCTCCGTTCCCTCGGAGAGATACCGCCTGAACAGCGCCGCGAGGCGGGCATGGCTGGCAATGAAGCCAAGCAGGCCCTCGAGATCGCCTACGGCCTCCGGCTCAAGGAACTGGAGGAGGCTGCCTTGGCCGCCAAGCTCCAGCAGGAGCGGCTGGATATCACCCTCCCCGGCTGGCCGGTCCTTTCTGGGAGCCTTCACCCAACAACCAGCATCGTCCGCGAGGTCTGCGCGGCCTTCGCCACCATGGGCTTCCAGGTCGTCGAGGGCCCAGAGGTCGAGTTGGATGGGTACAACTTCGAGAAGCTGAACATCCCCAAAGACCATCCGGCCCGAGACATGTGGAACACCCTTTGGGTTGATCATACCGACGCCAACGGCGGCCGGCCCATGCTCCTGCGCACCCACACCTCGCCGATGCAGGCGCGCATCATGGAGAAGACCAAGCCGCCCGTGCGTGTCGTCGTCCCCGGCAAGTGCTACAGGTACGAGGCCACCGACGCCACCCACGAGTGGCACTTCACCCAGGTCGAGGGCCTGGCTGTGGACAAGGGCATCACCCTCGCCGACCTCAAAGGCACGCTCTACGAGTTCGCCCGCATCCTGTTTGGACAGGACCGAAAAGTCCGCTTCCGCTGCGACTACTTCCCCTTCGTCGAGCCGGGAGCAGAGATGTCCATGGACTGCTTTCTCTGCGAGGGCAAGGGTTGCCGCGTCTGCAAGCACACCGGCTGGATCGAAATCTTGGGCGCAGGCATGGTTCATCCGAAGGTCCTGGAAGGTGTAGGCTACGACTCCAACACCTACACCGGCTTCGCCTTCGGCATGGGCATGGAGCGCATGGCCATGCTTAAACACGGCATCGAGGACATCCGGCTCTTCTACGCCAACGACCTGCGCTTCCTGAAGCAGTTCTGACCGCCCAACTCAGGGGAGCGGAATGCAAGTCCCGTTATCCTGGCTGAAAAAGTACGTGCCCATCACGCTGCCGCCACGCGAGCTAGCGCACCGGCTGACGATGGCCGGCGTCGAGGTAACGGCCGTCCATGAGCAGGGTACCCAGTGGGAGCGAGACAAGGTCCTAGTCGGCCACGTGCTGAAGGTGGAGCCCCACCCCAACGCCGACCGCCTGAGGTTACCTACCGTTGACCTGGGCAAGGGAGAGCAGGTCACCGTCGTCTGCGGCGCGCCCAACGTCGCGGCAGGCCAGAAAATCATCTTCGCCAAGGAGGGTGCGCGTCTCTTCAACACCCACTCCAGCCGCGTCGAGCCGTTGCGTCCCGCCAACATCCGCGGCGTCCGCTCCGTTGGCATGGTCTGCTCAGCCCTCGAACTCGACCTGGGCCAAGACCAGGAGGGCATCGTCGTCCTGCCTGACGACGCGCCCATCGGTGCACCGGCGGCGGACTACCTGGGCGACATCATCTTCGAGATCGAGACCACGCCCAACCGGCCCGACTGCCTCTGCGTCCTGGGTATCGCCCATGAGGTGGCCGCCCTCACCGGACAGAAGGTGACCGAGCCTGACCTCTCCTACCCCGAGGACGGCGACCCCATCGTAAAGCATGTCGCCATCGAGATCGCCGACCCCGACCTGTGTCATCGCTACACCGCCAGCCTCATCACCGGCGTCAAGGTCGGCCCGTCGCCGAAGTGGCTCCAGGATGCCTTGGCCAAGTCCGGCCAGCGGCCCATCAACAACGTCGTGGACGTCACCAACTACGTCATGCTGGAGTACAACCAGCCGCTCCACGCCTTCGACTTCGATAAGGTCAAAGAGAGGCACATCATCGTCCGTCAAGCCCGCCCAGGCGAGGAATTGGTGACCCTGGACGGCGCGACCCGCAAACTCTCACCGCCCATGCTGGTCATCGCCGACGCCCATGACGCCGTCGGCCTCGCCGGCGTCATGGGCGGGGCCAACACCGAGGTGTCCGGGTACACCACGGCGATCCTTCTCGAGTCGGCCAACTTCGAGCCCATCAACACCCGGCGCACTTCGGCCGCGCTCAAGCTCAGCACAGGCGCCGCGTACCGCTTCGAGCGCGCCATCCGCGCCGAGCTGGCCCCGCTGGCCCTCCGCCGGGCCACACAGCTCATCCTCCAGGTCGCTGGAGGCAAGGCTGCTAAGGGCATCGTTGACCTCCAGCCACGGCGCAACCCGCCGCCCGTGGTGCGTCTCACACGCTGCCGGGTGAAGCAGGTGCTCGGCGCCGACCTGTCCATGAGCAAGGTGCAGAGCGTGCTGGTCTCCCTCGGGTTCACCCCCACGAAGGCCGAGGGCCATGGCGACGACCTCGTGCTGGAGGCCCCCTTTTGGCGCTCCGACATCGCTATCGAAGACGACCTGGTCGAGGAAATCGCCCGCATCATCGGCTACGACGAGATGCCCACCACGTCCCTTTCTGGGCACATCCCGCACCATGTGCCGCAGCCGATGTGGGACCTGAAGCAGAAGGCCCGCGACCTCCTAGCAGCCGCTGGGATGCACGAAGCCATCTCCTACTCCCTCACCAGCCACGAGACACTGGAGCGGGCCGAGGTATTCGGCAACGATATACAGCCGCTGGCCATCGCCAACCCCATGTCCGCCCAGTTCCAGTACCTCCGTCCCAACCTACGCGGCAGCATGTTCGAGACCCTGGCCGCGAACTGGCGCACGTCCCCCCGCGACGGCCTGCGCCTCTTCGAGATCGGGAGGGCCTACCTACCCCGTCAGGCTGGCCACAAGGCCACCCTCCCCGACGAGCGCGAGACGCTCATTGCCGCATTCGCCGGACGCCGCTTCCCCCTTTCCTGGCTCGCCAAAGAGCAGGCCGGGCAAGACATGAGCTTCTTCGATGCCAAGGGCGTCTTGGAATCGCTTCTTTCCGGTCTCGGCGTTGAGACAAGATACGAGCCTGCCGAGGACTCTGCACTCCTCACAGGCCGCGCCGCCCGTATCCTCTGCGGCGACCAGGCCGTTGGTGCCGTCGGCGAGGTCCACCCCCGAATCTTGGAGCGGTTCGACCTGACCGGAGCGCCGGTGGCAATCTTCGAGATAGACCTGGCAAAGCTCTTGGAAGCGGCCGCCAGGACAGAGAAGCGCTACTCTACCGCCGGCCGCTTCCCCGAGTCCGCCCGCGATATCGCCCTCGTCGTGAGCGCCGATGTTTCCTCCGAGAGCATCGAGGCGGTCATCAAGCGGCACAAGATGGTCCGGCGGATCACGCCTTTCGATGTTTTCGTGGGCAGCAGCGTTGCCGCAGGCAAGAGGTCCATCGCCTACCAGATCGTCTTCCAGTCCCCAAAGGACACGCTGACCGCCGAGCAGGTGAGTAGAGCCTTGGAAGACATCCTCCGTCAGCTCCAGCGCGAACTCGGCGCAGAGATGAGAGTCTGATAGTGCCGAGACCATCTGAGGCATCTGTGAAGGAGCACGGGCACCACCATCACCCTGAGTCAATGCTCAGTGTCGAGCAGGCGTTCGCGCGCATCCTCGCCTTCTTCAACGTGCTGGAGGTAGAGGAACGGCCTCTGTTGGAGGCTGTGGGGCAAGTGCTGGCCGACGATGCCGTTAGCCCCTTCGACATCCCGCCTCTGGCAAACTCCGCCCTGGACGGCTATGCGGTTCAGGCGTCCAGCGTCCGGGACGCCTCACCTGCGTCGCCTGTCGTCCTCAAAGTAGTCGGCTCTGTCTCCGCAGGCGAATTGCCCCGCGACAAGGTTGGCCCAGGCACAGCCGTCCGCATCATGACCGGCGCGCCGGTGCCACCAGGCGCCGATGCTATCGTGGGCTTTGAGGACACCGACGAGACCGACCGCAAGCGCAACGGCAAGGTACGCATGGACGAGGTCGCCGTCCGGGTGGCGGTGGAGACAGGCAACGCTGTGCGGCCCGCCGGACAGGACGTTGCCAAAGGCGAGCGCGTCCTCGAGGCAGGCGTACCCCTGCGCGCCGCCGAGGTTGGCGTCCTCGCCTCCATGGGCTTCGCCAGGGTCAACGTCTTTCGTCGTCCTATCGTATCCATCCTTGCTACCGGCGACGAACTGGTGCAGCCGGGTGAGTCATGCCCTCCAGGCAGTATCTACAACATCAACAGTTTCAGCATCGCCTCCGCCGTCCAACGTGCTGGAGGTGTCCCCAAGCTCCTCGGCATCGCCCGCGACAATCTGGAGTCGCTCCAGCAGAAGATTGGGGAGGGGCTGGACGCCGACATGCTCATCACGACCGCAGGCGTCTCCAAGGGCGACTACGATATCGTCAAAGACGTGCTGGCCCAGCGCGGTAAGATTGAGCTGTGGTCGGTGCGGATGCGCCCCGCCAAGCCGCTCGCCTTCGGCGTTCTGCGCGGGCCGCAAGGCCGCCAGGTGCCCCACCTCGGCCTGCCGGGCAACCCCGTCAGCGCACTCGTCGCCTTCGAGCAGTTCGGCGGCCCGGCCATCCGCAAGATGCTCGGCCTCAAGCTGCTCCAATACCCCACCATCGAGGCGGTCCTCGAAGACCCCATCCACAACGCAGACGGCCGCCGCGTCTATGCCCGTGTCGTCGTCACCAAGCGGGACGGCGCCTACCACGCCCGCCTGACCGGCCACCAAAGCTCCAACCTACTCACGTCCATGGCCCGGGCCAACGGCCTAGCCATCTGCCCTGAAGACCTGCCCGTCAAGAAGGCGGGCGAGATCGTCAAAGTTCAGATGCTGGACTGGCCAGCGGAGGTGTTCTGAAAGCCATGCCGAGAAGCTCAAGCAAGAAAGCTCAAGCCCAGCCCGTGGCCGAGGAGCAGAACTCGCCTCGTTACCACATCAACCTGGAGAGTTCACCGGACTCGCAATCTATGTCGCTGTTCATCGCTGACCGCCGTTGCTATGCGTGCCAGCAGGGCGACACGCCCCTGGATGTCCTGGCCAAGGACCCGGAGGACGTGATGCAGCAGATCGTGGAGCACTGCGCGGCCACGCCCGACTACCTCCTCCTCGACACGCCGTTGAAGGAGGCCGCCTTCAGGCTCCTTCTCGCAGGCGGCAACGAGCCGATGAACGCCGTCGAGTTGGGCCGTGCCCTCTCCGAGCGCTGGGCAATGAGCGCCTACCCCCGCGAGGTGTCGGCGGCCGTCGTGCAGCGTCTCCTTGACCACAGCCCCTACTACGGCATCGCCAAGGCCGAAGAGGCGAAGGCGTAGTTGGCAAAGTTGTGTTCGTAGATTGGCCTTCCGTATAATGGCCCTCACCCTTCGATAGCCAAAGGAGAACCCTGATGCCCAAGGCGCTGTCCTTCTTCCGTGGACGCATGGTTCCGCTCGAGGAAGCGAACGTCAACATCATGACACACGCCCTCCACTACGGGACTGCCGTCTTCGAGGGCATCCGCGGCAACTGGAACGAGCAGCAGTCGAAGATGTTCATCTTCCGCATGCGGGAGCACTACGAGCGGCTCCACCAAGGCTGCCGCATCATGATGCTCAAGATTCCCTATTCGGTGGACGACCTGTGCCGCATCACCGAAGACCTCGTGCGTAGTTGTGGCTATCGCCAGGATGTGTACATCCGCCCGCTGGCCTACAAAAGCGCAGAGCGTGTCGCCAACCTCAAGCTGCACGAGCTGGACAGCGACTTCGCTCTCATCGTCGTCCCCTTCGGCGCTTACCTGAGTACCGACGGGGCCATCAAGTGCTGCACATCTTCCTGGCGCCGCATAGACGACACGATCATCCCGCCACGGGTCAAGATTGCGGGCCACTACGTCAACAGCATCCTGGCCAAGACCGAGGCCATCCTTGGCGGCTACGACGAGGCCATCATGCTCAACCAGGACGGCAGCGTCTCCGAAGGCTCCGGCGAGAACGTGTTCATGGTCTCCGGCGGTGTGCTCTACACCCCAAACGTCGGCGACAACAATCTCACTGGCATCACCCGCGACTCGGTCTTTCAGCTTGCCGAGAAGGAACTGAAGCTGAAGGTGATGGAGCGCCACATCCGCCGCAGCGAACTCTACTTGGCCGACGAGGTCTTCCTCACCGGCACTGCCGCCCACATCACGCCGGTGGGCCACATAGACCACCGGCCCATCGCCAGCGGCAACGTCGGCCCGACCACCAAGAAGCTCCAGGACATCTACATGGGTGCGGTACGCGGCGACAACCCTAAGTACCTCAACTGGTGCAGCCCCGTCGGCTTGGAGACCTGGTAGGGCCGCGCGGCTCTCCGAGCGGTCGGCGGCGGATTGATGTCCCAGTTCGCGTTTGACTACCTCCTCCTAGTCTTCGTCTCTTCTCTGGCAGCCATCCAGATAGCCGCCACCTTCGGCGGCCTGCACGGCTTGCTGTTCGTCAAGCACACGCTTGTCACCCGGGCCCTCGGCGGTCTCGCAATCACAGCCGTGTTCATCTGGTTCTTCGCTGACGAGCCGCGCAACATCAATGACTACAAAGGCGGCCTCGACGCGAACTACCAGGGCATCCTCTTCTGCTACGGCTCCCTCGCCGCGGTCGCCGTCACCCTAGCGGCGTCCTCACTTGTGAACCGGCGGATGCGCGACGGCGAGGCGCCGCCGGACGAGGGGTTCGACGCCCTCCGCAAGACCAGCTACTATTCGGCCCTCAAGGTTATTCTGGTTTTCTGGTGGCGAAATTGGCCAACCCGGATGAAGCAGTACTTCTTTGGCTGAACGGCCAGGTAGGCCGTTTCCCGCCGCTTGACCGCGCAATGGAGTTGCTCGTCAGCGACTACCTGGTGCCGGTCGGCATGGCACTCACCGTCCTGGCGCTGTGGTTCTCGGCCCCTGACCGCGCAACCCGCATGAAGCAACAGATAGGTGTGTTCGCCGCCCTGACCGCCCTGGGCCTTTCAAGCCTGGCCGTCTTCGTCATCAACTCCGTGTACTTTCGGCCACGCCCCTTCGTGGACCACGACCTGACCCTCCTGTTCTACCAGCCCACCGACTCATCCTTCCCGGCTAACTCCGTAGCAGCCGCCTTCGGGCTCGCAACCGTGGTGTGGAGCGTCAACCGCCCTGTCGGGATCAGCCTGCTGTTAGCCGCTTTCGCCTGGGGCTTCGCCCGCGTCTATTCAGGCGTCCACTACCCCTCCGACGTTCTCGCCGCAGCCGCCATCGGCATCATCGTCGGCATCCTGGTGCTTAAGCTCCGCGACCTTCTCGGCCCAATCCCTGTTTGGGTCATCAAAGCCGCCCGGCTCATCTGCCTGGCGTAGGACTGGAGGGAATCATGAGTAAACCTGCGCAAAGATCGGAATCGGAACTGCTCTTCCAGATGATTAAGAACCGCTATGGCCACCTCCTGAAGCCCGAACAGCTTGAGGAAGTGCGCAGCCAGGTCGAGCTTGCGCTCTGCACATCCGAGGAGATGAAGGCCGTCAAGCTGAGCGAGACCGACTCGCCGGCCATCGGCTTCCGGCCGTACCGGGCCAAGAGGTAGGGTATATGGCTAGTCTTGCCGCCTTCACTCCCATCCGCCACCTCGGCGAGATGGTGCGCACCAAACAAGTCTCCCCGGTGGAGTTGACAGAATTCGCCCTCCGCCGTCTCGAACGCCTCGGCTCGAAATACAACGCTGTCGTCACCATCACCCGCGAGAAGGCCCTCGCCCAAGCTCGCGCTGCCGAGAAGGAAATCGTCCGTGGCAAGTATCGAGGCGTACTGCACGGGATCCCCTACGGCGCCAAGGATCTCCTCGCCACCTCTGGCGGCATCCGCACGACGTGGGGCACTGCGCCGTATCGCGACCAGGTCTTCGACTACGACGCCACCGTGGTGAAGAAGCTGGAGGCTGCGGGGGCAGTCCTGGCCGCCAAGCTGGCAATGGTCGAGCTGGCGGGCGGCGCAGGGTACCGCCACCCTAACGCCTCTTTCACCGGCCCCGGCATCTCACCCTGGAACCTCGAGGGTTGGAGCGGTGGATCCTCCAGCGGCTCGGGCTCGGCTGTCTCGGCGGGTCTCGTCCCCTTCGCCCTAGGCACCGAGACGTGGGGCTCTATCATGTGGCCCGCCAACCACTGCGGCGTCGCGGGACTGCGGCCCACCTTTGGCCGCGTCAGCCGCCACGGTGCCATGGAAGCCTCTTGGACGATGGACAAGATCGGCCCCTTTGCAAGCACCGCCGACGACTGCGGCCTCGTCCTCGAGGCTATCGCGGGCAACGACCCCGACGACGAGACGACCACCGCGCCGCCCTTCAAATACGACGCCCGAGACAGGCGCAAGCGCCGCTTCAAGCTGGCCTTGCTGCAAGGCTCCACCGAGGGCGTCGAGCCTGCAGTGAAGGCCAATGTCGAGGCGGTCCTGGCCCTGCTGGAGCGCGAGCGCGCCGCCACCGTCGAAGAGGTCGCCGTGCCCGATATGCCCTACGAGGCCGTCGCCCGAACTATCATCTCGGCCGAGTCCGCCGATGCCTATCAGGAGTTCACCGATGCCGGCCTCGGCCCACAGCTGACCGCCGAGTCCAGCCGACGCGGCCTATATGCCCGCTATGCCATCCCAGCCAGCGACTACATCCGCGCCATGCGTATCCGCCGCCTGATGTGTCGCCAGGTTGACGCCATCCTGGCGAAGTACGACGCGGTCGTCGGGCCGTCCTACCAGACCGTCGCGCCGACCATAGACCGTGAGTTCAACTACGCCTTTTCCGGCAAGGCCCGCGACATCATTGGCGCATTGGGCAACCTCGCAGGCCTGCCATCCATCTCCGTCCCCAACGGCTTCGGTGACCGTAGGCTACCCACCGGCATCCAGTTCATGGGCCGCGCCTACGACGAGAACCGTATCCTGGCTGTCGCGCGCGCCTACCAGGGCCTCACCGACTGGCACCTGCGACACCCGCCGGGCACAACCCCGGACGCTTGATACCAGGTGATGACGTAATGACGACCTACGAGCTCGTCCTGAAGAACGGACGCGTGATGGACCCCGAATCCGGCCTCGATGCCGTAATGAATATCGGCGTCTCCGGCGGCTCGGTGCAGGCCATGTCTGAGAAGGCGATGCGCGGCAAGGAGGAGTTGGATGCCTCCGGCCTCGTCGTCGCGCCCGGCTTCATAGACATGCACTCCCACGGCCAGGACGACGAGAACTACCGCATCCAGGCACAGGACGGCGTCACCACCGCGCTCGAGTTAGAGGTTGGCACCGCCGACGTGGACGCCTGGTACGCCTCGCGCCAGGGCCGCTCACTCATCAACTACGGCGCCAGCGCGGGCCACATCCCGACCCGTATGAAGGTCCTCCGCGACCCCGGTACGTTTCTGCCGATGGGCGACGCGGCTCACCGCCGCGCCACCGACGGCGAGGTCGCCGAAATCCTCCGCACCCTGAAGCGCGGCCTCGAGCGCGGCGCCCCTGCCGTCGGCTTCGGCCTCCAGTACACACCCGCTGCATCCGGCTGGGAAGTGCTGGAGGCATTCCGCATCGCCGCCCGCTTCGGCGCGTCGTGCCACGTCCACGTCCGCGGCATGGGACACGCCGAGCCTATCGGTGCGGTCGAGGGCGTGGAGGAGGTCATCGCCGCTGCGGCCATCACCGGCGCCCCGCTCCATGTCGTCCATATCTCCAGCTCCGGCCTGGCGGCCACCGGGCGCCTGCTCCAGACCGTCGGTGAGGCCCGCAAGCGGGGGATGGATGTCACCACCGAATGCTATCCGTACACAGCGGGCATGAGCGGCATCGAGTCCGCCATCTTCGATGAGGGCTGGCAGAAGAAACTGGGCGTTGACTACGGCGACCTGCTCTGGCCCGCGACGGGCGAGCGCCTCACCGCCGAGAGCTTCGCCCGCTACCGCAAGCAGTGTGGCATGGTCGTCGTGTACTTCATCCCCGACCCCGCCATGCACGCCGCCGTCATCAGCCCACTCACCGCCATCGCTACCGACGGCTACCTGCGCGGCGGGGTCGGCCACCCGCGCACCGCGGGCTCCTACGCCCGTGTCCTCGGCCACTTCGCCCGCGAATCGAAAAGCCTCACCCTAATGGACGCCATCCGCAAGTCTGCGCTGCTTCCTGCAATGCGCCTGGAGAAGCGTGTGCCCGCCATGAAGAACAAGGGCCGCATCCGCGTCGGCGCCGACGCCGACCTCGTCGCCTTCGACCCCAAGACCGTGACGGACCGGGCCACCTATCAGCAGCCCACGCTGCCCTCCGCCGGCTTCCGCCACGTCCT
The DNA here is from genome assembly GCA_016872515.1 of SAR202 cluster bacterium. Classification (GTDB taxonomy): domain Bacteria; phylum Chloroflexota; class Dehalococcoidia; order Lucifugimonadales; family VGZR01; genus VGZR01. Next base: position 24,666 of record VGZR01000001.1, on the reverse strand, counting down.
CGTCGCAGGCGTCTCCGTCGTCCGCGACGACAAACTGCAGCAAGGCCTCTCACCAGGTAAGCCCATTCGCGCGTCGTTCTAGCATCCCAGGAAAGCCAACGGCCCAATCCCTTGCAGGGGTTGGGCCGTTGTGTCGGATCAGTCCTCTGAGGAACAGAGCAGACCTACTTCTTCATTCGGTCCAGCTTCGGGATGCTCAGTTCAGCGGTGATGCTGTCGAACCATTGCACTACTTCCTTGTGCAGTGGGATGCCGTTCTTCCTGCGGTCCTGCTCCTCTTCCGCTTCGGAGAGGCCGGGGTAGATGACGCGCTTCTGCCCCCGCGCCGGCGGCGTGGTGCGCAGCTCTTTGAGCATCGCATCCATCCGGTCCTTGAACGCTTCCACGTCCGTGAAGGCCGCGATGTTGAACGCCGCGAAGAAGTGGTCCTGGGCCAGCCGGGGTTCGCCCAGCATCGCAGACGAAGACCCGGCCAGCATCGTCGCCAGCACCTCTACCATCAACGCTAGGCCGTAGCCCTTGTGTGACCCCTGCTCGCGCGTTCCGCCGAGTGGAAGCTGCCAGTAGTTGCCCCTGCCCGGGGACATCATCTCTTCCATAACGGGCGTGCCGTCCATCTTGGCGATCCACCCCGGGAGCATGGGCGAGCCGACGCGCTCGGCCAGGAAGATCTTGTTGCCCGCGATGGCCGACGTGGCCGCGTCGTAGAGAAAGAACGGCTCCTTACGCGCGGGCGCCGCGATGGAGATGGGATTCGTGCCCAGGCGCGGCTCGGCGCCGAACGTCGGCAGCACATGCCTGCCACCCGACGTTACACACATCCCTACCATGTCCGCCTTCGCCGCAATCATGGAGTGGTGGCCGACAGCCCCGACGTGGCCGCTGTTCTGCACCGTCACCACGCCCACGCCGACCTTCTTCGCCTTCTCGATGGCCATCTTCATGCAGCGCGGCCCGATGATGATGCCCAGTCCCCGGTCACCGTCTATCGTCGCCGTCCCCGGCGTCTCCTTCAGCGTCCTGAGCTTCGGCCTTGGGTTCAATTCACCGTCGTTGTACTGCTTCACGTATGCGCGGAGTTGGTTCGAGACCCCATGACTCTCGACACCCCTTAGATCCGTCACCACCAGCGTATCGGCCCCCTCCGCCGCGTCGCTGGGCGAGCAGCCCATCTTCTCGAAGATGGCCGCCGTCGCCTTGCGCAGCGAAGGCTCTGGCACCCTCACGATGTCCTTGGCTGGCACCTTGAATCGCTCTAGCATCGCTCCTCCTTCATCTTCACAAGATAGGGGCGCACGGCCGTGCGCCCCTACGCCTCCAAGCCCAATGTTCTCCCTTGAGGCACTACCGCGGGGACTTGTTCAGCTCCTCCCGCAACCGGCGGATGAGCACCTTCATCTCGTCCTCGCTGACGTTCAGCGGGTCCACGGCCAGGATGCCGGGCCCCGCCAGCCAGTGCATGTAGATGGGCGGGTCGCCGCCCGACATCGCCTTCAGGATCTCGTCCTTGCTCGGCCCGCGCCACTCCCTGGTGAAGCGGATCACCGCCGATGGTATGAGCCAGTCCTTGTCGTCGTGCTCCAGAGACACGTCCAGCCCGGGCATCTCGATGAGGGCGTCCACGACCATCTGCGAAAGCTGCCGGTAGCGCCGCATCTCGGCGGCCTCGTCCTCGTTGACGAAGGTCTCCAGCGCATGGACCAGCCCGATGATCTCCTCCTTGGAGACCTTGAGGCCGCGCCCGATGGCTTGGTGCGGGCTGGCGCTGGCGTAGGCCGCCTCGACGAGGTCGGCGCGCCCGGCCAGGATGCCCGTGCCCTGCGGCCCGCGCAGCGCCTTGCCGCCGCTGTACACGACCATGTCAACGCCCTGGGCGATGTACTTCTTCAGATTCGCCCTGGGCGGCAACATGCTTGCCGCGTCCAGGATGACGGGCACATCGTGCTTGTGCGCGATTTCGACGACCTGCTCCAGAGGCATCGCCCTCTGCGCTACGAAGGGCGACTCCAGGTACGCGATGGCCGCCGTCTTCTCGTTGATGGCCGTCTCCAACTGCCAGGGCAGGCAGCGCAGGTAGTCGCCGACGCCCACCAGCTTGGCCCCCGCCGCGCGGTAGCACTGGTCGTAAGGAAACCGGTGGATATTGTGGATGATGATTTCGTTCTTCATCCCCGTCGTGTCGGGAAGCTGGTACATCTTCGCCGGGTCGTTGCCCGCGATGACGGCAGCCGCCTGGAGGATAAGGCCGCCCGCCGAGCCGCTGCACACCATGCCCGCCTCGGCGCCCGTGTGCTCGGCGACGACCTCGCCCGCCTTCTTGTTCAATTCGTCCATATTGACCATCATGGTAGCGGTGGCGTTCATCGCCTCCATGACCTCGGTGCGCAGCTTGGAGCCGCCGTACAGGGTCGTCGGCCCCGACGCCGAGATGGCCTGCTTCACTCCAAGCTTCTTGTAGATGTCCTTCGGGTCTTTCTTCGCAGCCATGAGTCTTCCTTTTCTCCTAAGACTTGCAAAACTCCCTCACTCGTACCACCGTGCCTTCGCAGGCACGCCGGAGATTATAACACTGGGCTACTTCCAAACACCTCAAGCCTACTCAATTGGCCTCGCACATACATACAAGGTGCCAACGATGTGACAAGGAGCGAGATCACTTCGGCGCCCTTTCGGGTCGGCTCTAGCGAGTTTCTAGGCTCCGTCAATTTCTTCAATCCCAATTCGGCGAAGGTAATCATAAGTGCCATCGTAATACTCGGGAAGGTGAGTTCTATCCCGCCTATCTCCTTCAGGGATGAAGATAATCATGCCTTGGCGAGCCCGAGTGAGCAGTACTCGATTTGCGTTCTTCAGGTAGATTTTCCGTGTTGGATGCATTATTCGATTCCACTCAGTCCCACGGAAAGACAGGTACTCCCACTCGCCATTGGCGTATCGAAGATCTGCATCCCAGGCCACAATCATCCAATCAAGCTCGAGTCCCTGGATATCGAATTCTGTAGCAACTTCCTCCAAGTAATAGGAAGAACGAACGTCGGTTGCTTCATTGAGAAACCAACCCTTGGGATCCACTTTCGCTTCGACCGTGATTCCGAATGGTCGGAGACGGTGAGCGCCAGAAGAGCAGGCCAAGCCAAATCGCTCTGTTCCCCGCGCCGCAGACCTAACCCACGCCTTCGCCATATCCATATTGCGTGTCAGAAATATTGGATACTTCGCACTAAGCGCCGCTTTCTGCTCCAAAGCGTCTTGCATGCGAAGATTTAGAGCGGCCTTGACAAATCATGAGACGTTTTCGGACCGAAACGACCTAATCGATGTCGCAAGATGTAGCCGTCTATCAACCTTAGGCTTGGCGGGATCGACCGTGGCATAGAGAGCGTTTCCGTGATCATACTCGAACTCCGCCAACTGATCAGACACATATACGTCCCAGTGTTGGAACTTAGTCCCCAGCACGCGGAACCACTCTGGAAGTCCTGCTTCGCCAGTATTGATCTCTTGACCACCACCGATTAGGCACACAATGACAGACCAATCATCCTGCCTGTCCATGACGCCTAACAGGAACTCAGGCTCGGATTGTGAGAAATTCCTAATACCTTTCTTTTGAGCCATGAATTGACGGGCTTTCTCCAGTGTCCAGGCTCGCTGCGCTTCATCGAAGATGACAACCTTTTCAACAGGCGGAGCACTGTTGACCAATGCATCATCTCTGAAGTGATGAATGATCTGAATAAACGACTTTGCTTTGGCTAGCGCCTTGTTTTTGGGGGTCGCACCATCAGTGGCTTCGACTTCAGAGCGGGCGAGAGCTTCCTGGAGGACGTTCACTAAGGGCCCATTGCCTGATAGAAAGACCGCATGCTCGCCTAGATCAGCACGTTGTCGTTCGCTAGCAAGATTCAGTCCAGCGAGCGTCTTCCCCGAACCCGGGACTCCTGTGATGAAACAGATGGCCTTAGATGAACTCGATTTGGCTCGCTCGATTATAGCTGAGACGACGTTGGTAGTAGAACCAAGGTTAGCAGCGTCAGATCGAGAGATCGATTCGACTGAGTGGCCTTGGTAGAGGACACGAGCAGCCTCGATTATTGTCGGAGTAGGGCGATATTCAGAATTTTCCCATTTGTGGGAATCGATTGGCGGATCCGGGGACTGAGACACGGCATTGCCTATCCACCGAGCAAAGGTTTCGGGATTTACTCTGAACGGAGCTCATACCTTGTCTGGAAAGGGAGTAATCAAGTTTTCAACTGGTGGAGCGTCAGTCGCCAGAAGAAGGGGAATGACCGCAACGTCACGACTCCCATAATGAAAGTTCTTGAGGTCAAGCGCATAGTCTAGGACTTGGTCGAGGTCGCTTCGATGGTATGTCCCCTCGCCGACTTTAAACTCAATGACAAAGACAACGCCATCTAGGATGAGGACATTGTCTACTCGTTTGCCCATGCGAGGAATCGAGAACTCGAATATCAGGTGGCCGCGCTGATATGAGGATAGCTCGTGCTGAAAGTAATCGACTTGATAATGCCATGCGTTCTTCTGCAGATCCGTGAGGTCAAATGGGTGAGCCATGGAGAGTTTCCCCATGACGGAGGCAGCATCCTCACGGAGAAAATCGGAAACAGAATTCGAATAGTATGATCGGTTCATGAATTCTTTATCGAGAAGCTGACTTTCGATCGGCAGCTTCCTTGTCGTATAGGACCTCAAAGAGGACATTATCGGTCAATCAGCGCGTTGACGACCACCTGGCCAACGTTCCTTAGGCATCTCATAGCAGCAACATCGCGTCGCCGAGGCTGAAGAAGCGGTAGCGCTGGGCGACGGCATCATGGTACGCCCGAAAGACCAGACTCCGTCCTGAGCTCGGCGAAGAGCCTTGCCCCCCGAAAGCGCAGGTGAGCATCAGCAGCGTGGAGCGCGGCAGGTGGAAGTTGGTCACCAGGGCGTCCACGACGCGGAATCGGTGGCCTGGGGTGATGAACAGGTTAGTCCAGCCCGCTCCTGGCTCCAGCAGACCGTCCGGTCTCTGCGCCGCCCTCGACTCCAGCAGCCGCACCGCCGTCGTCCCGACCACCACCACCCTCCGCCCCTCCCGCTTCGCGCGGCTGATGGCCTCCACCGCCTCGGCGCCAAGCTCGTAGTGCTCCGAATGCATCCTGTGGGACTCGACCTGCTCGACCTCCACCGGCTTGAACGTCCCCCAGCCCACATGCAGCGTCACGAACGCCGTCTCCACGCCCATCGCACGCACCTCGTCCAGCAGCTGCGGCGTGAAGTGCAGGCCAGCCGTCGGCGCGGCAACGCTGCCCTCGACGCGCGCATACACCGTCTGGTATCGCTCCGGGTCGGCAGGCGGCGTGTGGATGTACGGCGGCAGCGGCACCTCGCCCATCCTGCTCAGATCCAGGTCTTCCGGCAGCCTCACCAGTCTCGCCCCGTCCTCCTCCACACCCAGCACCTCACCCTCCACCTCCAGCCCATTTCTCTCGACGCGAAACCTGGCACCCTCCCGCAGCCGCTTGCCGGGCTTCGCCAGCGTCTTCCATACGCCCTGAGGCCGCCGCTCCAGCAGCAGCAGTTCCACCTTCGCGCTGCCGCCATCGCTCCGAGAACCTCGGAGCCGCGCCGGAAACACCCGGCTGTCGTTGAACACCAGCACGTCTCCACGGCGCAGGAACTGTGGCAGTTCATAGAAACGCCGGTGCCGGATAGTCCCGTCCTTGCGTGAGAGCACCAACAACTGAGAGTGGTCGCGCGGCTCCACCGCCGTCTGCGCGATCAACTCCTGGGGAAGCCCGTAGTCGAACTCGCTGGTCTTCAACAGGTTTCTTCCCCAGAGTAGCTAAGACTTCTCGTGCTGAACGCGGAGCATTGCCGCTTTGAGCGTGTTGGCGAGCAGCATGGCGATGGTCATCGGGCCGACGCCACCCGGCACCGGCGTGATGGCCGCTGCCCTCTTCGACACCACCTCGTAGTCCACGTCGCCCACCAGCCGGTAGCCTGACTTCTTGGATGCGTCCTCGAAGCGGTTCGTCCCCACGTCTATCACAACCACGCCGTCCTTGACCATATCGGCCTTGATGGAGCCCGCACGCCCCATCGCCGCGATGAGGATATCGGCTTGCCGCGTGAGGGACGGCAAGTCCCGCGTCCCCGTGTGGCAGACCGTCACCGTCGCGTTGGCGCCGGGTGCCTTGTGCATCAGCAGCGCCGCCACCGGCTTGCCCACGATGTCGCTCCGCCCGCAGACCACAACGTGCTTGCCTTCGGGGCTGTGCCCCGTCCGCAGGAGAAGCTGCTGGATGCCCGCGGGCGTCGCCGGCACGAACCGGGGCCGCCCCGCCAGCAGTAGCCCCATATTTACCGGGTGCAGCCCGTCCACGTCCTTGTCCGGGCTGATGCGCTCCATGACCGCGTGCTCGTTCAAGTGCTTGGGCAGGGGCAATTGAATGAGTATGCCGTGGACATTCGCATCCGCGTTCAACCGCTTCAGGAGCGCTTCCATCGCCTCCATCGGCGTTGCTGTCGCCAGCTTGTGGTCTTCGGCGTGCATCCCGGCCTCCGATGCAGCCTTCTGCTTAGACGCCACGTACACCGCCGACGCCGGGTCGTCGCCCACCAGCACCACCGCCAGGCCAGGCGTCACGCCGTGCCTCTGCTTGACCTCCGCGACGCCCTGAGCCACCTCGGCCTTCACCTGCGCCGCGATCTCTGTCCCATTGATGATGCTGGCAACCACAGTAGAGGCCCCTCTCTAGACCGCTGTTCAGGGTAATTATAAGCCCGCCAGCCCACCTTTGACGTGCAAAGCCGTATGCGGCATGAATGTACAATAGAGCGGATATGCTGGTGACAGGCGTGGACATCATCGAGATCGGGCGCATCAAAGCAGCAGCGGAGCGTTACGGCGGGCGCTTCCTCAACCGCATCTACACCGACGGCGAACAGGCCTACTGCCGTGGCCGCGCACCGCAACTTGCCTCCCGCTTCACCGCCAAGGAGGCCGTGATGAAGGCCCTGGGTACCGGCGCCCGTGGCGTCCGCTGGCGCGACATCGAGGTCGTCCGCCCGCGGGGCCGCGCGCCCACCATCGAGCTCCACGGCACCGCCCGCGCCCGCGCCGACCAGATGGGCATCCAAGGTCTTTCGCTCGCCCTCTCCCACTCCCGCGACTACGCCGTCGCCTTCGTCGTCGCCGAAAGCCGCCTCGCCAACTACTGACATGAAGATTGTCACCATCGAACAGATGCGAAAGCTCGAGCGCCGCTCGGAAGAAGCGGGCGTCTCCACCGATGCGCTCATGGAGAACGCGGGACTCGCCACCGCGACCGCCGCCCGCAGACACTTGGAACAGGCCATCGGCCGCCGCTTCACCGGCCAGCCTGTCCTCGTCCTCGCCGGCCCGGGCAACAACGGAGCCGACGGCCTCGTCGCCGCACGCCACCTCCACAAGTGGTTCGCCCGTCCCCTTGTGTATCTCGTCCGGCCAGCCCGCGACGCCGACCCTAAGCTCGACTCCGTCCGCGCCCTCGGCGTCCCTATCGTGGACTCGGCCAACGATGTGGGCCAAGCCGGGTTACGCAGGGCCCTCGCCACCACACAGATGGTGGTGGACGCCCTCCTCGGCATCAGCAAGGTCCGGCCCATCGAGGGTGTGATGAAGGCCGTTCTGGCCGAATTGGCCTCCGTCAAGGCCCAGAGGCCTGCGCTTTTCATCCTGGCTCTCGACATCCCCAGCGGCCTGAACGCCGACACCGGCCAGGCCGACCCTGCCTGTGTCGCCGCCGACGTTACCATCACCCTTGGCTATCCAAAGGTCGGCCTGTTCATGCCACCAGGCTCCGACCTTCGCGGCTTGCTGGAGACTGCGGACATCGGCGCCCCTCCTGGCCTCGATACAGATGTGCGCCTGGATCTGATGACCCCAGAGTGGGCCAAAGACCTACTGCCCAAGCGCCCGCAATCAGCCCACAAGGGCACCTTCGGCCGCGCGCTTGTCGTCGCCGGGTCACGGAACTACATCGGCGCGGCGCACCTCGCGGCTGGCGGCGCCATCCGCGTTGGAACTGGCCTCGTCACTCTCGCCCTCCCAGAAAGCCTCCGGGCTTCCGCCTCTGCCAGGGCCGCCGAACCCACCTACCTGCCGTTAGCCGAGTCAGCGCCGGGCGTGCCTGCCGCCGAGGCCGGCCCTCTCATCCTCGATAACCTCAGCCAATACGACGCCCTCCTCGTCGGCTGCGGCCTCGGCCAGGCCAGTTTCACCAGGTTGATGGTCGAGCGTGTATTGTTCTCGCAAGGAGGTGCCAAACCCACCATCGTGGACGCCGACGGCCTCAACATCCTAGCCATGACCACCGGGTTCTGGCGACGGTTCCCCGCGAAAGCCATCCTGACACCCCACCCGGGCGAGATGGCCCGGCTCCTCGGCCGCCCCGGACCCCCCACGCCACAAGAACGCATCGCCGTCGCCACGCAGTCCGCGGCAAGCTGGAATAAGGTTGTCGTCCTCAAGGGAGCCTACACCGTCGTCGCGTACCCCGATGGCCGCGCCATGCTCAGCCCCTTCGCCAACCCCGGCCTCGCCTCAGCGGGCACCGGCGACGTCCTTGCTGGCGCCATCGCCGGTCTACTCTCGCAAGGCCTCTCGCTGGAAGACGCCGCTGCGCTAGGCGTGTACCTCCACGGTGCGGCGGGCGAGCTGGTCCGCGGCGAACTTGGTGACATGGGCATGATTGCCAGCGACCTTCTGCCCGCGTTGCCCAAGGCCATCAAGGCCCTTAGGTCGAGCTAGGCCCTTTCAACCTCCTGCGATGGCGCACCTGCGTGGACACGAGCGGCGAGAGTATGTCGCGCGCATCTTCGCCCGCATCTCCCGCCGCTACGACCTCCTGAACAGCATCATGTCCGGTGGGCGGCATCACGCCTGGCGGCGCGCGGCCGTCCGCATGGCGATGGAGGGGCAAGCCGGCCCAGCGCTGGACATCGCCACCGGCACCGGCGACTTCGCCGTCGAGCTGGCCCGGCGCCGCGAGGTGTCCCGGGTTGTCGGCTTGGACATCACCCTTCCCATGCTCAATCTGGCGCGCCGCAAGGTAGTGAAGAAACACGTCGCGCCCAAGGCCGACTTCCTCAGGGGAGACGCCCATGCGCTGCCCTTCGCGGACGGCGGCTTAGCATGCATCACCGTCGGATTCGGCGTGCGCAACTTCCCCGACCTGCCTACGGCGCTGGGCGAGATGGCCCGCGTGCTCAGACCCGGCGGCCGCCTCGCCATCCTGGAGATTGTCCACGCCAATAAGGAGGGCTTTCTGGCAAAGCTCTTCCGGCGTGCCTTCCGAACCGTCACACCCTGGCTGGGGGCGCTGCTCGCACGCGACCGCGAGGCCTACACTTACCTACCCGAGTCCGTCCGCGAGTTCCTCATCTATGACGAACTGGCGAGTCTGATGGGGCAGGCGGGCTTCCAAGTCGTCCAGCGCCGCAGCTTCGCATTCGGCACCGTCGCAATCCTGGTCGGCGAGAAGTCATCTCCATAGGTTGCTTCTGCCTAGGGCAGCGATACCCCTTCGCTAACCTCCCCCTGGTCTAAGGAGTCCTGCAAACCCCTCCACAAAGAGGTTCTCCGTAAGGTAATTACTTGCTGCGCAGTTGGGGAAAGAGGACGACCTCGCGGATGGTCCGGTGTCCTGAGAGGAGCATGGTGAGCCGGTCTATGCCCATGCCGAGGCCGCCAGTGGGAGGCATACCGTGCTCGATGGCCACCAGGAAGTCCTCGTCAAGCCGGTCCATGTCCTCCTCTTGAAAGGCCTTGTGCAGCTTCTCCTGCTCCTCGAACCGCTTCCGCTGGTCCACCGGGTCGTTTAGTTCCGTGAACGAGTTGCACAGCTCCATGCCAGCCACGAACCCTTCGAACCGCTCCACCAAGCGCGGGTCTTTACGGTGCCGCTTCGCCAGCGGCGACATCTCCACCGGGTAGTCCACTAGGAACGCCGGCTGAACCAGGTGCGGCTCCACCGTGTTGGAGACCAGCTTGTCCATCAGCCCACCCCAACTCACCTGCTGGGACACGTCCACGTTGATCTGCTCCATCCGCGACCGCAGCGACGGGATGTCTGGGCACTCCAGGAAATCTATCCCGCTCCGCTTGATGATCTCTTCGCGAAGGCTAAGCCGGGGCCAGGGCGCCTTGAAGTCTATCTCGTGTTCTCCGTACTTCACTTTCGCCGTCCCCGACACCTCCACCACCGCCGCGTTCACCATCTCCTCCACCATCGCCATCACGTCGTTGTAGTCGGCGAACGCCTCGTAGCTCTCCAACATCGTGAACTCGGGGTTGTGGTAAAAGTCCACCCCCTCGTTGCGGAACACCCGCCCGACCTCATACACCTTCTCCAGCCCGCCCACGATGAGCCGTTTGAGGTACAGCTCCGTGGCGATGCGCAGGTAAAGGTCGCGGTCGAGTTGGTTATGGTGCGTGATGAAGGGCTTTGCCATCGCGCCCGCGGCCACCGGCACCAGCACCGGCGTCTCCACCTCCATGAACCCCCGCCCGTCCATGAACCGCCGCACTGCGCTCACGATGCGGCTCCGCAGCTTCGCGACCCGCCGCGCGTCTTCGTTCGAGATGAGATCCAGATAACGTTGCCGGAACCGTATCTCCACATCCGCTAGGCCGTGCCACTTCTCCGGCAGCGGCCGTAGCGCTTTGCACAGCACAGCGAACGACTGGGCCTCCACCGTCGGCTCGCCTGTCCGCGTGCGGAAGAGCGGCCCCGACACCCCCAGCCAATCGCCGAGGTCGAGATCTTTGACCAGTTCGTAGACTTCGCCCAGGGTGTTTTGGCGCAGCAAGACCTGCAGCCGTCCTTCGCCGTCCAACAAATCAACGAAGCTGGCCTTGCCCATGCCGCGCATCGCCATCACACGTCCCGCCAGGGAAACGGCCTCGGCCTTCGCCTCAGGATACGTCTTTTCCGCCTCGGCCTTCTCCAGAAGCGCGGCGGCCTGGCGCGTGGTGTGCGTGCGGGAAAACTTGTGGGGGTAGGGGTCCAGGCCCTTGTCCCGGAGGCGCTGGAGCTTGCCCAAGCGGGCCTCGAAGAGTTGATTCTCTACGTCTGACACGGTCGGAGCGGCCAGGGCGGCCTATGCGACCTTGGTGACCGTTAGCGTCACCACGCCGTTCGGCGTCTTGACCTGGATCTTGTCGCCCACCTTGCGACCCATCAGGGCGCTGCCCACAGGAGACTCGTTGGAGATGCGCCCCTCGAGTGGCGCGGCTTCGGCGCTGCCCACCACAACATAGTGGTGCTTGCTGCCATCGGCGCCCACGACCGTTACAGACGAACCAATCTTCACCCCGCCCTTGGTGCCACCGGTTTTGGGCGCCACTACAGCGTCCGAGAGGATATTCTCCAGCTCACGGATACGCCCCTCGACGAATGCCTGCTCGTTCTTGGCATCCTCGTATTCGGCATTGTCCACAGTTCCACCGGACTGGCTAGCCCAATGGATACGCGAGGCCACATCCGGCCGCTTCACGAACTTCAACTCGTGAAGCTCCTCCTCCAAGTGCTTCAGCCCTTCCTTGGTGAGGTATGTCTCTTTGTGGACTTCTTTGTAAGTCATCGCTTCACCTAAAATCGACAAGACTGAGCTTCGGTCGCTCCTGTGCAACCCCTGCCTCAGCCTCTACGCCGCATTCTATCCCAGGGGAACGGCTCCTGCAAACGCGCCTCTGCCCGCGTGGTCTTCTGTGCGCCTTCTGTAGATAATTGGACTTTGTTTATACACTGTCAAAAAAGAAGGTGAAAATCCGCTTTGATGCTTTCCCATCCGCTGCTAGTATTACCCTCAAGCTGTGCGTCGGGCTCGTGCCCAGACGCGCTGGTGGCTTTAGGGTGCGAGGCCGGTCCCCAGCCTGATGAGCGCACGGATATCTGGCGGCAAGGAACGAGGGCGCAGGCTTCGTTCACCCAAGGGCACCGGCATCAGGCCGACATCGGAGAGGGTGCGCGCAGCCGTCTTCTCCATCCTGGGGCCGGCGGTCGAGGGCGCCAAGGTGCTGGACATCTACGCAGGAACCGGGGCCTTTGGTATAGAGGCGCTCAGCCGGGGCGCAGCCTGGGCAGACTTCGTCGAGGCCGACGAGCGGCACTGTCAAGCCATCAGGTTGGCGCTGCGCGACCTAGATATGGTGGACAAGGCAAAGGTGTATCGAGCAAAGGCCGAACGGGCGCTGGAGATTCTCCCAGGGGGATATGACCTCGTGTTTGCCGACCCGCCCTACGAACAGGACCCGTGGGACGAGTTCCTTGGCCGGATGGGCTACGGGAACACTTTGAATGCCGGGGCATCGGTCGTCGCCGAGCACCGCCACACACGCATCCTCAAAGATGAATATGGCCCACTCAAGGTCGTGACGCGGCGTCGGTACGGCGACTCGGCGGCCACCATCTTTCATGCGGAAGCACACCATGACTAACGCTATCTACCCAGGCACCTTCGACCCCGTACACAACGGCCACGTGGACGTCGCCGAACGTGCCTCCAAGCTCTTCGACACCATCATCGTCGCCGTGTACGACTCGCCCCCCAAGACACTCATGTTCTCCACCAAGGAGCGGGTCGAACTCTTCAGTGGCAGCATCAAGCACGTGCCCAACATCAAGGTCAAGCCCTTCAAGGGCCTCGCCGTGGACTCCGCCCGCGCCTCCGGAGCCCAGGTCATCCTGCGCGGCCTTCGGGCGGGCTCCGACTTCGAGATTGAGTTCGAGATGGCCCATATGTGGCGCAAGCTGGCCCCCGACATCGATGTCGTCTGCATCATGAGTTCGCTCGAACACCAGTTCATCCGCTCCAGCCGCATCAAAGAGGTGGCCAGTCTAGGGGGCAACGTCAAAAACCTAGTACCCAAGCGGGTGGCCGCAGAGCTGGCGGCCAGAATCAAGATACTCCAGTGAACCTGGAAGGAGAAAGGGGGAGAACACCTTGAATATCACGCAGATCGTAGAAGAGTTGGAATCCCTAGCAGGCTCGGGGACACGTATGCCCGGGTTCCGCGGCAAGGTCATGGTGGACAAGGATAGGCTGACCACCATCGCCTCTGGGCTCCGCGAGGCCATCCCGGCCAACGTCCGGGAGGCCCACGAGATCCTCAGGCAGAAGGACAGCCTTCTCAACCTCGCCGCGATGGAAGCACAGCGCATCAAGGAGTCCGCCTCTGGCGAGGCCACCTCGGTCGTCGAAGCTGCCCGCAAAGAGCACGCCACCAAGGTGGACCAGACCGAAATCGTCAAGGCCGCCGAGGCGAAGGCGCGGGAAATCACCGACCACGCCCTGCAGCAGGCGAACGAGATCATGCAGGACGCCCAGAAGCGGTCCTACCGCGTGAGCGATGAGTCAGACGCCACCGCCGCCGCTCGCCGCGATGGCGCCGACCAGTACGCGCGCGAGGTACTGTTCGGCCTGGAGGAGCGCCTGTCTCAACTCCTCGGCCAGGTGCGCCGCGGGATTGACGCCCTCGGCGTCGAGTCGGGCACAACTGCCGGCTCCAACCGCTCCTAGACCTGCGGTTCCACGAGGCACTCCCCCGTTCGATAGGCTGGGAAAAGGCCGAGGGCCACGACGTGTCGTGGCCCTCGGCCTACCCAAGTCCCCTGGAAGCACTTCAATAATAGCTACGTATCCTAGCTGAACGCCTCCCGTATCGCCTTCTTGTCCCCACCGGCGATGAGGCGTTCGCCCACCGCGATAAGCGGCCGGCGGATCAGCCGGGGCTCCTTCAACATCAGCCTCAACAACTCGTCCTCCGATAGGCTTTCGCGTGTCACGCCCATCTTCTTGAACGATGGACTGTTCCAGGAGAAAATCACCGAGGGAGCGCGGCCCCCCAGAAGGCCCCGAAGCTCAGACTCCGTCAGCGGGTTCTGGAAGAAGTCCCGCTCTTCCAGTTCCACGCCATCTTGTAAGAGCGACGCCCTTACGTTCCGGCAGGTGGTTCACTTCTTCCAGTGGTAAAACTTCGCCTGCGCCATTGCTATCCCCTACCTTGAAGCCGCTACGCGCCCGGCAGTTGGAAGCTCGCCGCCGGCGTGGGTGTAGGCGTTTCGACACCCGTCAGCCGTAATTGCTTAAGCAGCCATGCGTAGATGTCCGAGTCGAAAGCCGCGAACACTTCATGCTCTTTCCGCTGCTGGTTGATCCAGTCCTGCAATGCCCGCGTCTTCAGGGACTCCCTGTCTTCAGGATCCAACTCCCGTGCCTCCGCCTGCTCCGACACCATGAAGAAGAATGTCCGGCGCGGATTGTCGGCGTCGGGGATGGGCTGGCTCAACTCGCCTATCTCGAGTGCGAACAACTGGTCCGTGTACTTCTCGTCTGTTCCTTGTGGCAACCAGCCCATATCGCCACCCAGTCTGACCGTCTCAGCGTCGTCGCGGGAGAATTCACGCACAACTTCTTTGAAAATGGCGGCGCGTTCATCTGGAGTCGTCGCACCCTTCAGCCCATCTTTGGCCTTGGTTTGCATGATGTCCATCTCGTCACCGACATCCATCACTATCCGGTGGTAGTGGACCTGCTTCGCCACGCCTGGAACCTGCTCGCCGATGAACTCGCGGAACTTCGCCCTGAGGATCGAGCGCTGTGTGATTTCCCTATGCTCAGCCTCACTCAGGCCGACGGCGCTGAGATAGGAGTTGTACCGCTCCCTGAACTCTCGTTCCAGGGCAGCTTCGCCTTCGCCAGACTGGTCTGGAGAGGGTTTGAACAGCCTCTCTATCTGCCCCGTAATCTCTTCTTCGGAAACCGATACTCCAAATCTGGCTGCCGACTGCGTCATGATTTCGTCTTCGATGATGCCTTGCAGCGACTCGAAGACCTGTGTGCTCGCCTTGAACTCCAGGCCGAAGAATTCTGCTCCCCGCTGCTGCACACGCAGGTTCTTCACTAGGTCGCCTCGCGTGTAGGCGGTTTCACCCACTCTGATGATGACCTCGCGGGGCGGCAATACGAACTGGATGATGTATCCCGTGACGAGGACGCCCGCCACCAAAAGCACTGCGAGTCCGATGATGGCCCACGTCACGCGCTGCCGCTTCGGGCTTCGGCGGCTTAGGACCGCCTTGTGACGCCGGTCCATCGGTTTCAGTTCTGGAGTTTGTTGTTGCTGTCGGGTCTTGCGTTCTCTTACCACATCTCCTCTCCACACCCCAGAAACACGAAGACCCCCGGTTTCTGGCCGAAGGTCCCCGGAATGAACCTGCCTAGCGAGAAGGTCTCGCGCCTATCGTGAAATGCGTCGGGCTGGCGGGAAGCAACGCCAGGAACCGGGCGCGCTTGATGGCCGTCGCCAACAGGCGCTGATGTTTGGCGCATGTGCCGGTCTTCCGTCTTGCATCCATCTTGGACCGGTCTGAAACGTACGTCCGCAGCATGTCGAAGTTCTTGTAGTCTATCCGCTTGACCTTGCCAACACAGAAACTGCAGACTCTCCGCCGCGCGAAGAACCGTGGCCTGCCGCCGCTCCTTCTGGGTCCCATCGGCCCCCTTGGCGGACCGCTGCCTTCGCTGCGTGGCTCTCTACCTGTCGTCATAGCTCCTCGTATCCTTATCTCGTGTCTGCTTCGCCACTACTACCAGGGCAGGTCTTCGGCATCCGAAGCCCCACCCTCGACTGCGCTCCCAGCCTCCGGTTCGCCCCCCTCTTGTCCGGCGGCTGGCGCCCGGTCAAGGAACATCACTTGATTGGCGACGATCTCGTTCCGAAACCTCGTCTGCCCATCCTGGCCGGTCCACGTGCTGCTCTTCAGCCGCCCCTCCACGTACACGCGCCGGCCCCTGTTGACATACTGGTTGCACTGTTCCGCCAGCTTGTTCCATGTCGAGACGGTGAACCACTCTGTCTCTTCCCTTCGCTGGCCGTCCGCAGGGGTATAGCTACGCGAAACGGCCAGGCGGAACGACGTCACCGGGTTCCCGTTCGGCGTGTACCGCATCTCCGGGTCGGTTCCGACGTTCCCAATCACGATGATCTTATTCAGGCCCGCCACGATGGCCTACTCCACCTTGGTCATCAGGTGACGGATGACCTCTTCCGAAGACTTTATGCTTTTGTCCAACTCCAGGGCATCTTGTGCCCCAAGGCTGAACGCCGTCACCGAGTAGATGCCTTCTTTCCGCTTCGCCACCGGGTACGCGAGCTGCCGCAGTCCCCAGGTCTTCGTCTCCGAAACAGCACCGCCTCGGTCCGTGATGAACTTGCTCACCCGCTCGACGGCGGAGGACACCTCCTCCGGCGCCGCATCCGGCTTGATAATCATGACTAGTTCGTACTGTCTGACTCGTTGGGAAACCACTGCCCACTCCAAAGCGAGAATCGCCTGTGACACAACCTCGGAATTATAGCACGCGCATCCCAAAGCGACCAACTGGCGTTTGACAGCCCATCGCGGCCCAATATACAGTCTCACACGGCAGCGACCCTGCGCTTGCCGACCGACCTAGGACGAGTAGCGAATGCCTGAAAGACAAGTGCCCACCCGGGCCGACGTGGAAGCGTATCTACGCCAGAAGAAGAACTGGGGCCGCTGGAGCGGCAACGGCTCTGCCGGGGCTGTCAATCTCATCACCCCAGAAAAGCGCGCCGCCGCCCGTCTCGTCAAGAGAGGCCACACCGTCTCCCTCAGCCGCCCGTGGCCGGTCACCCCCACGGCCGAGAACGTCCGCCCAGCCCAGCACTGCACCTACCACGTGGACGAACTCGACGGCGACTGGAAGTCCGCACACGACTACATAGGCACCGCTCCCCACGGCATCGCGTCCTCTCACATAGACGCCCTCTGCCACATGTGGGGCCCCGACGGCATGTGGGACGGCCGTGACCCCGCCAAAGAGATTACCCCCTATGGTGTCCGCTATGGCGCCGTGGATGCCTGGCGGGACGGCATCGTCACCCGTGGTGTCCTGCTCGATGTGCCGCGACACCGCCGCAAGCCATACGTCACCTACGACGCCCCCGTTCACGGATGGGAGCTCGCCGACATCGCCAAAGAGCACGGCGTCGAGCCCCAGCCCGGCGACGCCCTCTTCGTGTACAGTGGTCGCGAGGCCTTCGCCAATGACCACGGCGGCACCTGGTGTGGCCACCCCACATGGCTAGGCCGATGGGCTGGACTCCACGCCTCATGCCTCTGGTTCATCCGCGAGCGCGACATCGCCGTCCTCGGCTGGGACATGATGGACCAGTACCCCAATGAGTACTGCATCTCCTTCGGCGTCCACGGCGCCCTCTTCTACTTCGGGGTCGTGCTCCTCGATAACCTCCTCTTGGAGCCGCTGGCCGAGGTCTGCGTTGAGGAGGGCCGGTACGAATTCATGCTCACCGTCGCCCCGCTCGTCATCTCAGGCGGCACAGGTTCCCCGGCAAATCCCATCGCGATCTCTTGAGGCGGTGCTCCGCCTCGCTCGAAAGGAGAGCACCAACATGGCAAAGCATCCGCTAGAGCAGGCGGTAGCCCAGAAAAGGGTTCCCACACGCGCCGAGGTCGAGTCCTACCTGCGCGACAGGAGCAACTGGGGCCGCTGGGGCGACAAAGGCAACGCCGGTGCTACCAACCTCATCACCGCCGAAAAGCGCCTCGCCGCGGTCAAGCTCGTCAAGAAGGCCCGCATGGTCTCCACCAGCCGGCACCTGCCCACCGAGGCCACCTTGGAGAACCCGCAGCCTGTCCAACACTACATGAAGAAGCTTCCCTGGATAGACGGAGGAGGCGCCGCCCTCGATTACATGGGCGTCTTCTGCCACGGCTTCACCGTCACCCACATAGACGCCCTCTGCCACGTCTGGGACCGTAACGGCTCCTGGGACGGCACCGACCCGAACAAGAACATCGGCTTCGACGGCGCTGACTACGGCACCGTGGACGCCTGGAGCGACGGCATCATCACCCGCGGCGCCCTCCTCGACATCCCCAAGCTCCGCGGCAAGCCCTACGTCCCCAACGGCGACCCCGTCCACGGCTGGGAGCTAGAAGAGGCTGCCAAGAAGCAGAACGTCCGGGTAGGGCCGGGTGACGCCCTTCTCGTGTACTGCGGCCGCGAGGACTACGCCAAGGCGAATAATGGGATGTACGCCCCCGGCCAGCCCTATCCAGGCCTCCACGCGTCCTGCCTGCCCTTCATCCGCGAGAACGACATCGCCGTCTTCGGGGGCGACATGGAGGACTGTGCCCCCAACGAGTACGGCATGGGCTTCACCCTCCACGCCATGATCTTCGCCTTCGGCGTTCCCATGCTTGACAACGTCATCCTTGAGCCGCTCGCCAAGGCCTGCGCGGAAGAGGGCCGCTACGACTTCATGCTCACCGTTGCCCCGCTCATCCTCAAGCGAGGCACAGGTTCCGCGGTCAACCCGATAGCGGTGTTCTAGGGATGGCCCCTAGACTTCCCAGAGCACCTGGTAGGTAGAGACCTTGTCGAACGTAGCGCCCTGAGCGCTGCAAGGGATCCCGCAGCGCATTCATCTCGGGGAGGCCGTTCATGGCATCGGTCTGTTTCGCGTCGTCCCACAGGCTTATCGCTATCATCGTCCCGGCCGCACGGTCAATGCCGGTCCGATAGCTGCGTATCCCCTCGAGCCGCTTCAAGACTGGCGCAAGCTGCATCTCCGAGTCGGTCAGCATCTCGTCGATGCGGTCTGCGCTGCTTGGGGCGAACCGCCCCGTGTTCACTCGCATATACATACCATCGGCTCCTGATTGACGACCCTAGCCGTTCGGCCTCAGCACGATTTTGCACGCTTCTCCTGCGCGAAGGAGTTGCACCGCTTCCTCCACCTCCTCCAACCGCATCTGCCGCGTGATGAGCTGGCGCACGTCAACCGCGCCCGACTCCAGCAGCGCCCGCGCGCGGTGCCAGTCCTCGAAGATCCTCCGCCCGCTTACGGCTTGAATGGTCAGGTTCTTGAAAATCATGTCCGCTGCCACGTCGAATGTCACCGGCCCCGACGGGATGCCGAACAGCGTCACTCCCCCACCCTTACGCACCCCCTTGAATGCGGCGTTCATCGCCACGGGTGACCCGCTCATCTCCAAAACGATATCCACCC
Source organism: SAR202 cluster bacterium (assembly GCA_016872515.1). Taxonomy (GTDB): domain Bacteria; phylum Chloroflexota; class Dehalococcoidia; order Lucifugimonadales; family VGZR01; genus VGZR01. The sequence continues at coordinate 5,552 of VGZR01000001.1, read as the reverse complement.
CGTCGCCGCCGCTGACGTCCCGCAGCCACAGAGCGGCATCTCCGCCGGTCCGCGGGTTGAACGTGTCGTTGGCCCCCATCTGCTTCGCCAGTCCCAGCCGGTAGTCCTTCGTATCCAACGCAGCTATCCGAGCCGCGCCTGCAGCCCGCACGATGCCGACCGTGAACAGCCCGATGGGGCCGCATCCCGTGACCGCCACCGTCTTGCCCGCAAGGTCGTACTCCATCGTCGCGTACAAAGCATTCCCGAACGGCTCCTGCAGCGTCGCCACCTCTGGCGGCAGCTTGTCTCTGTTGTTCCGCCACAGCACCTTTGACGATAGCTTCACGTACTCCGCAAACCCCCCGTCTGTGTGAACCCCAAGTATCTTGCTCCGCAGACACATGTGCAGCCGGCCCGCCACGCATTCCCGGCACTTTCCGCAGGTGGTATGGCTCTCCGGCGAAATATAGTCCCCTTCTTTGAACCCCTTCACGCTGCGACCCACCTCCACCACCGTCCCCGCCAACTCGTGCCCCACGGTCACTGGTGGCGCCATCATCTTCCTGATGGACTCGTCCCACGCCCAGATGTGCAGGTCTGTCCCGCAGATGCTTGCCGCCTCCACCCGCACCACCACCTCGTCAGGCCCCGCTGACGGCACCGGCACGTCTTGGATGACGAAGCCCTCCCCAGGGCCTAGCTTGCGCACCGCCTTCATCTTCGAGGCCATCCATCCCTCCAACCCAGCTCTGGTCTGCGGCAGCATTTTACCACCACTCATCTCTAAGTTGACCCCCGTGAGGGCCAAAGCTATACTCGCCAGACATGGCTCCACGACCACGGGCACGAAACAAGGCGAATTCCAACGCTGCTGGCGTCTTGACCCCCGTCATCCTCGCGGGAGGCTCCGGCACCCGCCTCTGGCCCCTCTCCCGCGAGTACCACCCAAAGCAGTTCCTCGGCCTCATGGACGGCCGCAGCCTCTTTCAGGAGACCCTCGCTCGCCTGAACGGCATAGCCACGGTAGCGAACCCCATCGTCGTCGCCAGCGAGGCCCACCGCTTCCTCGTCGCTGACCAAGCGCGTCAGGAAAACGCCTCACTCTCAGCCCTCATTATTGAGCCGGAGGGCCGGAACACCGCCCCTGCCCTCGCTCTCGCGGCACTCTTAGCAGCTCGAAACGGCGCGGACCCCGTCCTCCTCGCCATGCCTGCCGACCACCTCATCCGCGACGCCTCGGCCTTCCGCCGCGCCATCAAAGCCGGAGCCACCCTCGCCCGGCACGGCCGACTCGTCACCTTCGGCATCGAGCCCACCGGCCCCGAGACCGGCTACGGTTACATCCGCAAAAGTAAGCCGTTGGAAAACAAGGACGCCGGGTACGAGGTTGAGTCCTTTGTAGAAAAGCCCGACCTCCCAACCGCCCGTAAGTACATCCGTTCAGGACGCTACCTCTGGAACAGCGGTATCTTCATGATGCGTGCCGCCGTCTGGTTGGAACAACTCGCAAGGCACCGGCCCGACATCGCCCGCGCCTGCCGCCACGCCATCGCCAGCGGCCATGCCGACGGCCAGTTTTTCCGCCCAGACGCCGATGCCTTCCGCGCCTCCCCAAGCGACTCCATTGACTACGCCGTCATGGAACAAGTTGCTTCTTCTGGGTCCGGCGGGCTATGTGCGGTCGTCCCTCTCGAAGCAGGTTGGTCCGACCTCGGCGCCTGGTCAGCCGTCTGGGAGGTGGGCGACCACGACGACCAGGGCAACGTCGTCCAGGGTGATGTCTATCTCGAAGGGGTGAAGGACTCCCTCGTCATCGCCCGCGGCCGGCTCGTCGCCGCCGTCGGCCTCCAAGACGCCGTCGTCGTCGAGACAGGCGATGCCGTCCTCGTCGCGAACCGAAGCCGCGTTCAGGGAGTCAAACAGGTGGTGTCGAAGCTGAAGGCGGACCAGCGCAAGGAGCAGGCCGACCAGCGCCGCGTCCACCGCCCCTGGGGCTGGTACGAGGTCCTCGACGGCGGTGACGGCTTCCAGGTCAAGCGCCTCACCATCAACCCCGGCTCGGCACTTTCACTGCAAAAGCACCGCCACCGCGCCGAACACTGGGTCGTCGTCAAAGGCACCGCTCGCGTCTTGAAGGGGAAGCAGAGGTTATTGCTGAGGGAGAATCAGTCGGCCTATGTCCCCAAAGGTTCCAGGCACCGGCTGGAAAACCCTGGGAAGACGCCGTTGGAAATCATCGAGGTGCAGTCAGGGAGCTACCTGGGCGAGGACGACATTCAGCGCTTCGCCGACGACTACGACCGCCACCTACAAGGATGAACTCAAGAGAAGGATCCCCCAGGCCTACTAGACCCGCACCGCCACCACGTCGAGCCAGTTGCGCTTGACGTACGTGATCTTCAACTCGTCGTACGTCTGCCGTGCCGCTTTCACCAGCGCCGCGCTCGCCTTTTCCAGCGGCACGCCGGGCATCGCGCCCTCGATGAAGTCTTTGAACTTGCTGATGTCCAACCAGCCTTCCAGCGGCACGTCCACCTTGTCCACTTCCTTCTTCACCACCCGGAACCCATGCCGTTCCAGAAGCTCAACGTACTGCTCCGCCGTAAGGTGCCTCCGCGACTCCACCTTCTCGGCTTTCGACAGCGACAGCCCGTAGTCCTGCTTCAGGATACGGATAGCCTTCATCATCCACTTCCGCTGGAACAGCGCCGTCTCCGGCTCCTGCGGCCCGTCGTAGAACGACGTGTTGAACGCGAACGTGCCCCCAGGCCGGACGACGCTTGCAATCTTCTCCATCAGCGCATCCTTGTCGGGGATGTAGTGGATGGCGTTGCAGTACACCACTGTGTCCACCTTGTCCTTGATGGACTCCGAGAAATGCTCCGCCTGTGTCTGGACGAACAGCAGCGCAGCGTCCCGCTTGCCTCGCAGGGCAGTCCGCGCCTGCTGTAGCGCCGCTGACGAGTGGTCTATCCCGATGATGACCGTGTTCCGCGCTCCCCGCAGCCGCTCCAGCATGAGCTGCGTCACCTGGCCAGTGCCGCACGCCAAGTCCAGGATGCGCTGGCCGGACTTCACCCCGACCATGTCCACGAACCTGCCGTTCAACTCGTAATAGAAGGCGTTCTGCGAAAACTTCGCGAATGTGTACTCTTCTGTCGTCACGCAACTCTCCTACACGGGCGGCTGGTCTTGCAGGGATGCGCCTGCCCTCACTATAGCGAGCCCTGGCCTTGGGCGCAACTGAAACGCCTACCCCATCAGTCCCAATTCCCGTAACAGGCCAGGTATCGGCATTTTCTCCGCTTCAGACAGCGGGCGTAGCGGACGTGTGACCGTATCGTGGTCAATCACCCCCATCTCCTTCAGCGCCGCCTTCAAGCCGGAGTAGATCGCCGCCTGGGCGCTCCCGCCCTTCGCCAGCTTCTGCACCTTGTCCGCCACCATAAGTTTGGCGTCACACTCCCGCGCCGTCTCTTCGTCCCCCGCCACTCCCGCATCCCACCCGCGCACCGACCATCCGGGCACCAGGTTCGAGATGCCTGGGATGACCCCGTGCGCCCCCAGCTTCGCTGCCGTGGTGATACGCAGCGTCGTCCCCAACATCCGGTACAGCCGCACGTCGCCTTGTTCGCAACGGATGTTCAGTTCCGCCAGCAGTTCCCCGGCACCCGAACTGTCCTTGATACCCTCCACCGCGCCCTCGGCGGCCAACTCCACCACCGTAACGGGCGACACAGCCGTCTTCACCATCTGTGGGATGTTATAGACCCACAGGGGCAGCCCCACCGCGTCGCGGATATGACGGAAGTGCGCCGCCATCTCGTCCGGCGTGTGCGAGTAGTAGTACGGCGGTGTCGCCGCGATGGCGTCTAGCCCGCTCTCCCGGGCCTCCAGTGCCAGGTCCACGGCCAGCTGCGTGCTCGCGTGCGACACGTTCCCGATGACCGGCACCCTTCCCGCGACCTCCGACACCACCGTGTCCATGCTCACCATCCGCTCCCGGTCGGGCAGCGCCGGGAACTCGCTCGTCGTCCCCGAGGCCCAGATACCGTGAACCCCGTTTTCCAGCAGATAGTCCACCAGCCGCCGCAGCGACTTGACGTCCACTTCCATGTCCGGCGTCAGCGGCGTCAAGATCGGCACCATCACCCCACGATACTTGTCCATGTCCATCTTCTGATCCCCTCCGCTAAACGAAGCGGGCCGACGCCCGATTTCACCACGGCGCCGGCCCGCTCTCAGTTCAGTTGAAAGCTCTGGCTGCTGGCTACTTCGCCTTCGCGCCGTTCGTCTTCCCTTTCTGTTTCCAGAGAGCCTCCATGATGGCGGCGGGCGACATAGGCAGCCGGTCCATCCGCACGCCCACGGCGTCGTAGATGGCGTTGGCCAGCGCCGGCGGCGGCGGCACGATGTTCACTTCGCCCACGCCGCGCACGCCGTAGGGATGGCCGGGATTCGGCACCTCCACGATGACCGTGTCGATCATCGGCAGGTCGAGGGAGGTCATCAGCCGGTAATCGAGGAAGCTCCAGTTGGCCATCTGGCCACTCTGGTTGTAGAAGTACTCCTCGTTCAGGCCCCAACCGATGCCCTGGACGCTTCCGCCCTGCATCTGCCCTTCCACGTAGGAAGGGTGAATGGCCTTACCGACGTCCTGCACAACCGTGAACCGCAGGACCTGCACCTTGCCAGTCTCCGGGTCAACCTCGACATCTGCAATGTTCCCCGCGAACGCGCCGCCGACGCCCGGCGGATTGACCGAGCCGCGCCCGATGATGGGCCCGCCGCTCTCGGCCAGCCGCGCCGCCAACTCTTTGAACGACATCTTTAACTCCGAGTCCGTCTTGGACTGGAAGTTACCCTTCACCATCTGGACGTCCTCGGACTTCACCCCCCAAATCTTCGCAGCCCGCTCAATCATCTGCCGCTTCACATCCTGGGCCGCCTCGTAAGCCGCCCAGCCGGTGGCGAACGTGACGCGGCTGCCGCCCGTGCCGAACGTGAAACCGATATTGTCGGTATCTGCCACCATCGGATGCACGTCCTCGGCCCGCAGGCCCAGGACCTCGGCAACTTGCATCGCCAGGCTGGCGCGCGAACCGCCGATGTCTGGATTGCCCTCCACCAGGTTCACGGTGCCGTCGAAGTTGACCGACACCGTCGCGCTGGACTGGAGTCCCGCGTTGAACCAGAACCCGAAGGACACGCCGCGCCCGACGTTCTTCCCCTTCAGCGGCGTCTTATAGTGCGGGTGGTTCTTCATCGCCTCCAGCACTTCTACTCCGCCGACCCTCGGAAGCACAGGCCCGTCGGCGCGCCGTGTCCCTTCCTTCGCCGCGTTCATCAGTCGGAACTCGAGCGGGTCGATGCCGAGATTGTCGCCGACCTCGTCAACCACCGTCTCCACCGCGAACGCCGCCTGCGTCGCACCCGGCGCGCGATACGCCGCCGTCTTCGGCTTGTTCACCACCACGTCCGCGCCGTCTATCAGCACGTTCGGGATGTCGTAGCACGTGAAGATACACATCCCCGCCGCGTCCACCGGCGAGCCGGGGTACGCACCCGCT